>NZ_JBXAFV010000001.1:0-691603 GCF_058793475.1 Pigmentiphaga sp. MLSB6-MA01
TTCCCGCCCGAGTTCTGCGCCCGCCCCGGCCACCCTGTCCCCACCGGGTAGTCCCGCGCAGCGGGACCGGCTTCGCTTGCGACACGCCCGCCCCCCGGCCCCGGTGCCCCGGACAAGACCGGGTAAAGAACATCAATGTCGATTCAGCCTAGGCCGCGCTGGAGAAAGCCCCGATCAAACGGTAGCTGTGGCCCGGATGGTAGAGCCGTGCCACCGAGGCCACCCTGCCCTGCGACTCCGTGCGGCGCGAGACGCGCAGCAAGGCCGCGCCGTCGGCCACGCCCAGCAGCCGGGCCACGGCCGGCTCGGCATTGACGGCCTCGATCACCTGTTCGGCCGCCGTGAGAGGCGCGCGCGCAAACAGGTAGCTCGATGCGGTATGGCTGTCCAGGTCCAGGTCCAGGAAATCCGGAATCACTTCTGGATTGATGAAACGCTCTTCGAACTGGATGGGCACGCCGTTCTCGAAGTGCAGGACCTCGCAATAAAACACGTCGGACTGGCGCCCCAGGCCCATCGCATCCGCGATGGCGGCGCTTGCGCGCAGCTTTTGCCTGGACAGCACCTTGCTGCTGTGGCGATGGCCGCGCTCCACGATTTCCTGATGCACGTCCTTGACCATCAGGACATTGGAGATTGAGTTGAGGTCCGCCACGTAGGATCCGGAGCCGTGGCGGCGCTCGATAAGGCCTTCCGCCTGCAATTCCTGCAATGCCCGCCGCACGGTCAGGCGCGCGCACCCGAACTGGCTTTCGAGCGCGCGCTCGGAAGGCAGCCTGACCCCGGGTTTCCAGCCGCCGCGTTCGATCATTGCGCGGATCTCGGCCTTCACCTCGGAATAGCCGGTCTTCTGACCGGAGGCATTCAGCGACATTGGTCTCTCCCACAAAGCGCGCATTCCACATTCAAGCGACAGCCATGTTGCCACAACTGCGCAACCTGCCATCCCCGGCCCCATACCCGGGGAAACGCGAGCGCGGAACCGCCGCCAACACCCGGCGCGCAGGGTACCGGTCCCTGCCCGGCCCCTGGGTTAACCCCTGGGAATTGCCGTGCAAAGCACATTGACTCCCGTTGCCGCTCTCGCGTAAATTGGTATACACCACTTCATCAATCGCAAGCCGGAGCACAAGCACATGAAGTCGATCTCGATGACCTACCTGAACGGCCCCGACGTGGAACGCATCGCGTTGACCGACGAGGAAATCCTTGCCGCGGTCGAGGGCGGCCTGCGCGCGCAGGGCAACGGACAGACGGTGATCGAACCGCGCATGCACCTGATGCCCGACCCCGCCTTCAATGGGCACTTCAATGTGCTGCGCGGCTATGTCGCGCCGCTGAACCTGGCCGGCGTGAAGATCGTGGGCGACTTCGTGGACAACTACAAGCAGGGCCTGCCATCGGAGATGGCAATGCTGAACCTGTTCGACCCGCGCACCGGCATTCCCGTCGCCGTGGTCGACGCGACCTTCATCACCGATGCGCGCACCGGTGCCGTGACCGCGCTGGGCGCCAAGCACCTTGCGCGCAAGAACAGCAAGATCCTCGGCCACGTCGGCGCGCGCGGCACGTCCTACTGGAACGTTCGCCTGCTCGATCGCCTGTTCGACTTCGACGAGATCCGGGTCCACTCGCGTCGCCCCGAAAGCCGCAACGCGTTCGCCGCCCGCCTGGAGAAAGACCTGGGCAAGAAGATCACCGTGACCGAGGACTGGCAGTCCTGCGTCGAAGGCGCCGACATCGTGGTCGAGGCCTCTCGCCTGGATGCCCCCCGACCGCTGCTCAAGACCGAGTGGATCAAGAAGGGCGCCTTCGTCGTTCCCTACGGCACCATGAGCGCGGTCGAGCTTTCGCTGACCGACATCATGGACAAACTGGTGGTCGACGACTGGGGCCAGTGCAAGGGCGGCATCCTGGGTTCGCTGCGCCGCCACGTGGAAACCGGCCGCTTGTCCGAACAGACGCTGCACGCCGAACTCGGGCAGATCGTCGCTGGCAGGAAGCCCGGGCGCCAATCCGACGACGAGACCAACCTGTTCTGGCATCGCGGCCTGTCGCTGTCGGACATTGCCCTCGGCGACGCCCTGCTCAAGAAGGGCGAGGCGATGGGTATCGGCCAGAAGCTGGTGTACGCGTGATCTGCAACGCGCGCATGTATGCGCTGACACCGGCCATCACCGACGCCTGGCGCACCCTTTTGCTGCGTGTCGGCCAGCGCGCGAGCCTCGCGTGGGACTACGAGCCGCACGTGGCTCCCGCCCCCATGCGCAGCCTCTGGGACCGCGGCGACAACGCATGTGTGTTCATGTGCGGGCTGCCCTTCATCACCGGAACGCCGCGCCCCATCCTGCTGGCGGCCCCCGTTCCCTCGGCGCCGCGTTATGAAGGCCGGCCGATCTACTTCACGGAATTCATCGCGCGCGCCGACGGCGCGATGACGGATCTCGCCTCGGTCCCCGCGGGCACGCGCCTGGCGCACATGCTGCCCGAAAGCAACTCGGGCTACAACGCACCGCGCCATCACCTGCTCACCCTGCGGGGCGCGACCGGCGTATCGCCCTTCATCCGCGCCGGACAACCCACGCCCACGCCAATGGCCGTGATCCAGGCGGTTGCCGAAGGCCGGGCCGAACTCGGCGTGGTCGACAGCTATGTCCTCGATCTGTTGCGCCGGCACGCGCCACAGATCATGGCGCCGCTGCGCACCGTCGCCACCACCGTCGCTTCACCGATTCCGGTACTGGTCGCATCGCCGGGCAGCTCCGAAGACGAGGCCGCTCGTGCGCGCACGGCGCTGCTGTCGGCGCACGAGGACGAGGTCTGCCGCGCCGCCATGCAGCAGCTGCAATTGGCGCGCTTCGCCCAGGTGCGGGCGTCCGACTACAGCGTGCTCGCCGAACGCCAGGCCGAGTCCGAACGGCGCGGCTTCTCCCTCACAGAAGAGACGGCCCGATGAACACGCCGACGCACGACGATCCGCCGCTGGCCGGGCTGAAAGTACTGGACTTCACGCGCGTGCTGGCCGGTCCCTTCTGCACGGCCATGTTTGCCGACGCCGGCGCGCAAGTGCTCAAGGTCGAGCCTTTCGACGGCGACGACTATCGCCACATGGGCTTCCAGGTCCAAGGCCGCAGCACCAACTTCGCGTTCGTGAACCGTGGCAAGCACAGCTTGCGCATGAATCTCAAGAGTCCGTCGGCCGCACGCATCATCGACCGTCTCGCGCCGTGGGCCGACGTGGTGGTCGAGAACTTCAAGCCGGGCGTGGCCGATCGGCTGGGCATCGGCTATGAACGGCTCTCGGCCCTGAACCCGGGCCTGATCTACTGCAGCATCTCGGGCTTTGGCCAGCAGGGTACATGGGCCGACCGGCCCGCCTACGACACCATCATCCAGGCTTTGAGCGGGTTGATGGCGGCCAACGGCCATCCCGACGGACCGCCCACCGTGGTCGGGGAGTCGCTGGCCGACGTCTCGGCCGGCATGTTCGGCGCGTGGGGGATCATGGCCGCGCTGTGGCAACGCAGCCAGACGGGCCGCGGGCGCCATCTGGACATCGCGATGTATGACTGCCTGGTCAGCATGATGCCCACGCTTGTCTCACGCGTGGTGGCCGGCGGCGCGGAATGCGTGCGAGTGGGTAACCGCCACCTGAACTCCGCCCCCTTCGGCGCCTTTCGCGCGGTCGACGGCATGTACGTCCTGGCGGTGGCGAACCAGAAGCTGTTCCAGCAGTTGGCCGACGCGATGGGCCAGCCCGCCCTCGCACGGGACGCGCGCTTCGCGAGCAATGCACTGCGCAAGAAGAACGAAGCGGCGCTGGCCGAGACCATCGAACGCTGGTCCGGCGCGATGACCGTCGGGCAGGCCGTTGCCGCGCTGCAGGCGCACGACGTGCCGGCCGCGCCGGTGCTGGATGTCCGCCAATCGGTCGCCACGCCCTATGCGACGGAGCGCGGCCTCGTCCGCACGCATGAGCTCGACGGCGGCGGCACGGCCTGCCACGTCGAACAACCCGTACGTTTTGGCAACCTGCCGCGACGCGGCACCGCCCCCGCCCCCGAGCTGGGCATCCATACCCAGGCCATCCTGCGGGAACTCGGCTTTGCCGAGCAGGACATCCTGGTCTTCAGGAACGAGGGACTGATCTGATGAGCGCAGCCACGCAACATGTCGACGACGAGAGCTTCGACGCCCTGATGGAACAAGTCGCGCGCTTCGTGCGCGAGCGCCTCGTTCCGATGGAGCAGCGCGTCGAGGAAGAGGACGCGGTGCCGCAGGACATCGTGGACGATATGAAGGCCATGGGCTTCTTCGGCCTGTCGATCTCGCCCGAGTACGGCGGCGCCGGCCTCACCGCCGAGCAGCAGGCACGCTTCCAGATGGCGATCAGCACCTCGTCGCCGGCCTTCCGCTACATCTACAGCTCCAACCTGGGCATCGGCTCGCGCGCCATCGCCCTGGACGGCACGCCAGAGCAGAAAAGCGAATTCCTGCCACGCCTGGCAACGGGCGAGCTGGTGGGCTGCTTCGCGCTGACGGAGCCGGGCGCCGGCTCCGACGCGGGTGGGCTGACGACGCGTGCCACGCGTGATGGCGGCGACTACCTCATCAACGGCAGCAAGCGCTTCATCACCAATGCCACGCGCGCCGATCTCTTCACCGTCATGGCGCGCACCGACCCGGCCTCCACCGGCGCCGCGGGCGTCAGCGCCTTCCTCGTCGACCGGCACGCCCCCGGCGTCAGCGTAGGCAAGCCGGAGAAAAAGATGGGCCATCGCGGCTCCCAGGTGGCCGACGTCATCTTCGACAACGTACGCGTGCCCGCCGAACGGCTGGTCGGCGGCCAGGAAGGCCAGGGCTTCCGCTCCGCGATGCGTACGCTCGACCATGGCCGCATCAACATCGCCGCGATGGGCGTGGGCATGGCCGATCGCATGCTCGAGGAGGCGATTGCCTATGCCGCGCAGCGGCGCCAGTTCGGCTCGGCCATCATCGACTTCCAGCTGATCCAGGCCATGCTGGCCGACTCGCAGGTCGACGTGCAGGCCGCGCGCGCCATGACGCTCGATGCCGCGCGCCGCATCGACGCGACGGGATCGGCCGTCAAGGAGGCCGCGGGCGCCAAGTATTTCTCGTCCGAGATGGTCTGCCGCGTGGCCGATCGCGCGGTGCAGATCTTCGGTGGCGCCGGCTACATCGCCGAGTACCCCATCGAGCGCATGTATCGCGACGCGCGCCTGCTGCGCATCTACGAAGGCACGAGCCAGATCCTGCAACTGCTGATCGCCAGGCAGATGGGCCGCGAGCGCGGCATCCGCTTCGGCCGCTGAGCGGCCCATCGCTCAGTTCCCGCACCAATCACGGAGACGACCATGAACGCACCTGAGAAAATGCTCCGCCAGGACGCCGACCCCCGCCTTGACCCCACGCGCGAAATCCGCGCGCCGCGCGGCGCCGACCTGAGCTGCAAGAGCTGGCTGACCGAGGCACCGTTTCGCATGATCCAGAACAACCTGGACCCGGACGTAGCCGAGAATCCGCAGGCGCTGGTGGTGTACGGCGGCATCGGCCGCGCCGCGCGCAACTGGCAGTGCTTCGACCAGATCCTCGCCTCGCTCAAGGACCTGGAAGCCGACGAGACACTGCTGGTGCAGTCCGGCAAACCCGTGGGCGTGTTCAAGACCCACGCCGACGCCCCCCGCGTGCTCATCGCCAACTCCAATCTCGTGCCCAAGTGGGCCAACTGGGAACACTTCAATGAACTGGACCGCAAAGGCCTGTTCATGTATGGCCAGATGACCGCCGGCAGTTGGATCTACATCGGCAGCCAGGGCATCGTACAGGGCACCTTCGAGACTTTCGTTGAAGCGGGCCGCCAGCATTACGGCAACGATCTCACGGGCAAGTGGATCCTCACGGCCGGACTGGGCGGCATGGGCGGCGCACAGCCGCTGGCAGCCACGCTGGCCGGCGCCTGCTCGCTGACCATCGAATGCCAGCAAAGCAGCATCGACTTTCGCCTGCGCACTCGCTATGTCGACAAACAGGCCAGGGACATCGATGACGCGCTCGCGCTCATCAAGCAGCACACCGGAAAAGGCGAGGCCGTCTCCATCGCGCTGCTGGGCAATGCGGCCGAGGTGCTGCCCGAACTCGTCAGGCGGGTGAAGTCGGGCGGCGCGGGTGTCCCCAGGCCCGACATCGTGACCGACCAGACCTCGGCGCACGACCTGATCAACGGCTACCTGCCCGTGGGCTGGAGCGTGGAGCGGTGGAAGGCCGCGATGGCGGATCCCGCGCAGCATGCCCTCCTCACCAAGGCCGCCGCGCAAAGCTGCAAGGCGCACGTCCAGGCCATGCTCGACTTCCACGCGATGGGGGTCCCCACGGTGGACTACGGCAACAACATCCGCCAGGTCGCCTTCGACGAAGGCCTGAAGAATGCCTTCGATTTCCCCGGCTTCGTCCCCGCGTACATCCGCCCGCTTTTCTGCGAGGGCAAGGGCCCGTTCCGCTGGGTGGCGCTGTCGGGCGATCCGGAAGACATCTACAAGACGGACGCCAAGATCAAGGAACTCTTCCCCGAGAACAGGCATACGCACCGCTGGCTGGACATGGCCAGGGAACGCATCAGTTTCCAGGGCCTGCCCGCGCGCATCTGCTGGCTGGGTCTGGGGGAACGCCACATGGCCGGCCTGGCCTTCAACGAGATGGTGCGCAAGGGCGAGCTCAAGGCGCCCATCGTGATCGGGCGCGATCACCTGGACACCGGCTCGGTCGCCAGCCCCAACCGCGAGACCGAAAGCATGAAGGACGGCACCGATGCCGTCAGCGACTGGCCGCTGTTGAACGCGCTGCTCAACACCGCCGGCGGAGCGACCTGGGTGAGCCTGCACCACGGCGGCGGCGTGGGGATGGGCTATTCGCAGCATTCGGGCATGGTGATCGTGTGCGACGGCACCGAGGCCGCCGACAAGCGACTGGCACGCGTGCTGGTCAACGACTGCGGCACGGGTGTGATGCGCCACGCCGACGCCGGTTACGAGCTCGCCGTGCGGACGGCCGGACAGTTCGGGCTCAAGCTGCCGATGATCGACGGCTGAGGGACACCGCCATGGATCGCAATTCCCGTGTCGCGGCGATGCCCTTCTGGGACCGCTACGAGCTGCCCACGGTGCTGCTCGGCCTGGTGCTGTATGCAAGCTGGGTAGCGCTGGTCTGGTATCACGCCTACATTCCGGGGTGGCTGCTGTTCTTGCTGGGCGGCTATGTCGTGCAGTGGCACTTCTCGCTGCAACACGAGAGCATCCATGCGATGCGCAACTGGCCCACGTGGCTGCGCAATGCCTTCGTCTGGCCGCCGCTGGGACTCTGGCTGCCCTACCCGCTCTACAACCGCAGCCACAGCACGCATCACGTCAATTTCCATCTCACCCATCCGCAGCGCGACACCGAAAGCTACTACCGGCTTGCCGGCGACTGGCAGCACCTGGGCAGGATAAAGAAGGCGCTGCTGATGCTCAACCAGACGCTGGCCTGCCGCCTTGTGTTCGGGCCTTTCGTGCGCCTTTACAAGCTGGTCAGGCGCGAAGCCGCCAGATTGCTCGCGGGGGACTTCTCCCACGTCGGACACTGGATCGTGCACGCGGTCTGCGTCGGCCTGCTGCTGTACTGGGTCACGCAGGTGGCGGGCATGCCGCTGTGGATGTACCTCGTATGCTTTGCGTGGCCAGGCATGTCGTGGGGCATGTTGCGCACCTTCACCGAGCACCGCTGGGGCGATCGGCCGATGGAACGCACCGCCATCGTCGAATCCAACCACCTGATGGGCGTTCTCTTTCTCTACAACAACCTGCACCTGGTCCACCACCAGCAGCCGACGCTGCCCTGGTATCGCATCCACGCGCGTTGGCAGCGCGACCGGGAAGCGCTGCTCGAGGACAACGATCATTTCTTCTACCCCGGCTATCTGGACATTGCCCGGCGTTTCCTGGTCACACCGGTGTTCCATCCCGGACACCCCAAGTGGTGAACGTGGCGACAGCCACCACCCCGCTCCCGTTCTTGCGTTGCTCTGCCCGGTCTCAACCTGAACTCTCCATGGAGTCACCATGCGCCACGCTGCTCGACTGACCATTGCCCTGGCCGCCACGCTGGCCGCTACCGCGTCGTGGGCCGACGACTATCCATCGAAGATGCTTCGCATGGTCGTGCCCTACCCGCCCGGCGGCATCACGGACAAGATCGCACGCGAAGTATCCGAGGAACTGTCCAAACGACTGAAGCAGACCGTGGTGGTCGAGAACCGCGCCGGCGCGGCAGGCAACATCGGCTTCGACTATGCCGCGCGCCAGCCGGCCGACGGCTACACCCTGGTCCTGGCGCCCGCCTCCAATCTCACGGTGCAGCCAGCCTTGTTCAAACGTCTGAGCTACAACCTGGAGAAAGACTTCGCGCCCGTTTCCCTGCTCGTGAACACGCCGCAAGTGCTGCTCGTCCACCCCAGCCTGCCGGTCAACAGCGTCAAGGAACTGGTGGAGTACTCGAAGAAGAACCCTGGCAAGACCAACTTCGGCGTCACGCTTGGCGCCTACTCGCACCTGGCCGGTGAAATGCTGGCAACGCAGACCGGCGCCGACTTCAAGGCCGTGCCTTACCAAGGCGTCGCGCCCGCGCTCAACGACCTGTTGGGCGGCACCACGCAGTTCGGCTTCAACGAAGTGACCACCGCCATTCCGCAGATCGCGGGCAACAAGATCAAGCCCCTGGCCGTGGCCTACCGCTCGCGCGTCCCCTGGCTGCCGAACGTACCGACCATGGCCGAGGCCGGTTTTCCCAACTTCGAAGTGACCTCATGGTACGCCGTCGTCACCCGGCAAGGCACACCCAGGCCCATCATCGACAGGCTTTCCAAGGAATTCCACGATATCGTGCAAAGTCCCGATTTCAAGAAACGCTATGACGACATGGGCGCCTTCGTGGTCGGCAGCACCCCCGAGGAATTGGACCAGCACATCAAATCCGAGACCGCCCGGTGGATTCCTGTCGTCAAGCAAGCGGGCATCGAACCGAACTGACGCCGGCAGCCCTTCGGACACCCGCCTGGATCAGGAACCCGACCATGGCAAAGCATCGCTTTGACGTAGCTTGCGCGAAGCCGGCACCGTGGAAGAACGGCGCCGGCAGCACGCGCGAAATCGCGTGCTGGCCCCCCGGGGCGGGCTTCGATACCTTCGACTGGCGCGTGTCCATCGCCTCCATCGCGTCGAGCGGCCCCTTCTCGACCTTCGCGGGGGTGGACCGCATCATCACGCTGCTCGATGGAGACGGCGTGCGCTTGCGAGGGCCGGGCATCGATCACCCGCTCGACGCAGCCTTGCAGCCTTTTGCTTTCAACGGGGAACTTCCCATCGACTGCGCGCTGCTCGGTGGCGAGTCCAGCGATTTCAACATCATGAGCCGGCGCGGCCGCGTGCGTGCCGACCTGCGTGTTCTGCGCGGCGCGGCCGAGCTGGCCGCCGCGCCCGCCGGACTGTTGTTGGCCGTGCATGGGCAATGGCGGGCCGACGGCGAAACGCTGGCTTCCTGGCAAGGCCTGTGGTGGAGCGGCGAGGATCACGCATGGTCGCTGCGCGGTACCGAGGCCGGCGCGGCACTGCTGGCGGTGGCGTGGCACCCGGCGGAAGCCGGCGCAGCCGTATAGTCAAACAGCCATCCGGCCGCACAACGTCCGGACGGACTCAAGGATGTCAGATGCAAGCCTTCGACACGCTACCTTCCGCCGACGGCCTGTGGACGCAACTGCGCGCCATCGATGGCGCACCCTGCGCCCTGGTCGTGGCCAACGGCCGGATCCAATGGATAGGCCCTCCCGGCGCGGTGCCCGCCGAACATGCCGGCGCCCCGCGCCATGACGGTGCCGGCGCGCTCGTTACTCCGGGCCTCGTGGATTGCCATACCCACCTGGTCTACGGCGGCCAGCGCGCCAACGAATTCGCGATGCGCCTGGCCGGCGCGACCTACGAGGAAATCGCGCGGGCGGGGGGCGGCATCGCCTCCAGCGTCCGCGCGACGCGCGAGGCCGGCGAGGATGAACTCTTCGCCAGTGCCTCCCGGCGCCTGGAGCAGTTGTTGGCCGAGGGCGTGTGCGCCATCGAAATCAAGTCAGGCTATGGCCTGTCGCTCGAACAGGAACGCAAGCAACTGCGCGTGGCTCGACGGCTGGCGCAGGCATATGGCGTGACGGTACGGGCCACCTTCCTTGGCGCGCACGCGCTGCCGCCCGAATACGCGGGCCGCAGCGGCGAGTACATCGACCTCGTCTGCAACGAGATGATGCCCGCGCTCCACGCCGAAGGACTCATCGACGCCGTCGATGCCTTCTGCGAGCGCATCGCCTTCACGCTCGAAGAAACCGAGCGCGTATTCAAGGCCGCGCGGTCGCTGGGCATTCCGGTCAAGCTGCATGCCGGGCAACTGTCGGACATGGGCGGCGCCGCGCTGGCCGCGCGTCATGGCGCGCTGTCGTGCGACCACATCGAACATCTCTCGCAGGCCGGCATCGATGCCATGAAGGCCTCCGGCACCGTGGCCGTGCTGCTGCCCGGCGCTTACTACACGCTGCGAGACACACATCTACCCCCGATCGAAGCGTTGCGTGCCGCCGGCGTGCCCATGGCCGTATCGACCGACCACAACCCCGGCACCTCGCCCGCGCTGAGCCTGCTGCTGATGGCCAACATGGCCTGCACCCTGTTCCGCCTGACGGTGCCCGAAGCCCTCGACGGCATCACCCGCCACGCCGCGCGCGCGCTGGGCCTGCAGGACACGCACGGCGTGCTGGCCGCGGGCCGGCCAGCCAACTTCGTACTCTGGAAACTGCGCGACGCGGCTGAACTGGCCTACTGGCTCGGCAGCCGGCCCCAATGCACCATCGTGCGCCAGGGCCGCGTGGCACGCGGGAATTGAGCAACATGCCGTCCGGCTCCCGAACTCAACCGACTCATCGATCCCTTCGTCCATGACCGCCCCCTCCCGCAACCATGCCCTGTTCTCCGCCGATGCCCTGCTGCCCGCCGGCTGGGCGCGCAACGTGCTCCTGCGCTGGAGCGGGGACGGCACGCTGGTCGAAGTGCTGCCAGACCAACGCGCCCCCGCCGGCGTGGACGTCGCCGCCGGTCCCCTGCTGCCCGGCATGCCCAATCTGCATTCGCACGCTTTCCAGCGCGGCATCGCGGGCCTGACCGAATTCCGCGCGCGAGACCAGGACAGCTTCTGGAGCTGGCGGGCATTGATGTACCGGTTCGCGCTGCAACTGGACCCCGCGCAGCTCGAAGCCATTGCCTTCGGTCTGTACGTGGAAATGCTCGAAGCCGGCTATACCAGCGTGTGCGAGTTCCACTACGTGCACCATGACCGGGACGGCCGCGCCTATGCCGACGACGCTGAACTGGCACTGGCCGTCATGCGCGCGGCAAGACGGGCGGGCATCGGCCTCACGCTGCTCCCCGTGCTTTACCAGACCAGCGGCTTCGGCGGCAAACCGCCGAGCGAAGACCAGCGCCGCTTCATTCGCACCACCGACAGCATGCTCGCGCTGCTGGAGCGCCTCAAGCCGCAATGCGAGGCGCAAGGCGCGCGCCTGGGTCTCGCGCCGCACTCGCTGCGCGCGGTGCCGCCCGATCCGCTGCGCGACGCACTGGCCGGCCTCGACGCCATCGACGCAACGGCCCCCATACACATCCACATCGCCGAGCAGACGCAGGAAGTCGACGACTGCGTGGCCTGGAGCGGCCAGCGCCCCGTCGCCTGGTTGCTGGACCACGCGCGGATCGATGCACGCTGGTGCCTCGTTCATGCGACGCACATGGACGCCGACGAATACCGCCTCGGCGCCGCCAGCCGCGCCGTCGCCGGGCTGTGCCCGACCACCGAGGCCAATCTCGGCGACGGCATCTTCGACTGGAGCCGCTGGCAGGCGGCGGGTGGCGCCTGGGGCGTGGGGTCGGACAGCCACATCGGCGTGAACGCCGCCGAGGAATTGATGATGCTGGAGTACGGCCAGCGCCTGTCCACCCGCCGCCGCAACGTCATTGCCACGCCGCGGCAACCGCAGGTCGCCACCGCGATGACCTTGGCCGCCGTGCAGGGCGGCGCGCAGGCAGCGAGCCGGCCCGTGGCGGGATTCGCCGTGGGCCAGCGCGCCGATGCCGTCGTGCTCGACGCGTCGCATCCGGCGATCGCGGGCCTCTCGGGGCCGGACGCACTGTCGGCCCATGTGTTCGCGAGCCACCGCACGAACGCGATCCACAGCGTGTACGTCGGTGGCCAGGTACGGGTGCACGCCACCGCCCACGCCGAACGGCACGCCGCGCGCGAAGGCTTCCGGCAGGCCCGCCGGCAATTGCTCAACGGCGCGCCCTGAGCGCGCGCCATCCCTCACGCGAGACCGCCATGACCTTTACCACCACCGAAGCGCCTTTTCGTTTTCGCCGCGGCACGCGGCCGCTGCTGATCTCCATGCCGCACGTGGGCACGCATGTGCCCCACGCGCTGGCCACGCGCTTCACCGAGGAGGCACGCCAGGTTCCCGACACCGACTGGCATCTCGAGCGCCTGTACGACTTCGCCGATGAACTCGGCGCGTCGGTGCTCGTCGCCACGCATTCGCGCTACGTCATCGACCTGAACCGCACGCCCGACGGCGCGAGCCTCTACCCCGGCCAGAGCGTCACCGGCCTGTGCCCGGTCGACACTTTCGACGACACGCCGATCTACGCCGACGCGGCCGACCAGCCCGACGAGGCCGAGATCGCCGCGCGCCGCGAGGCCATCTGGGAACCGTATCACGCGCAACTGGCCGACGAACTCGCGCGCCTGCGCGCCGGGCATGGGGTAGCCGCGCTGTGGGACGCGCATTCCATCCGCTCCGTATTGCCGCGCTTCTTCGAAGGCAGGCTGCCCGACCTCAACCTGGGCACGGGCAACGGCACCAGTTGCGACCCCGCGCTGGCCGATCGCCTGCTTGCCATCGCCAGGCAGGCCGACCGCTTCACCAGCGTCCTCAACGGCCGCTTCACCGGTGGCTATATCACTCGGCATCACGGCCTGCCCGCGGACAACGTGCATGCCGTGCAACTCGAAATGACGCAGAGCAGCTACATGCAGGAACACCTGCCCTTCGACTATCTGCCCGACGTGGCGCGCGGCGTACAACCACACCTGCGACGCATGGTCGAAGCCATGCTCGAGTTCGCCGAAAGCCGCGCGAAACGATGACAGGCCCTGGGCTAAATCGACATTCGTTTTCTTTACCCGGTCTTGTCCGGGGCACCGGGGCCGGGGGGCTATTCCCGCGCGAGTTCACGCCCGCCCCGCCAACCGCGCCAACTCCGGGAAGTCCCGCGCAGCGGGACCGGCTTCGCTGCGCCCCAACGCGGGCCGCCCCACCCCACCGGTCAAGGACGATTCAAGAACCCGATCCCGGACATTCATGAGTGTCGATGCAGCCTAGAACAGATAGCGCTTGAACCAGGCGATCGTCCTGTCCCAGGCCAGTTTCGCCGCGGCCTCGTCGTAGCGGGGCGTGGAGTCGTTGTGGAAACCGTGGGTCGTGCCCGGATAGACGTAGGCCTCGTAGGTCTTGCCGGCGGCCTTCAACGCCGCCTCGTAGGCGGGCCAGCCGTCGTTGATGCCCTTGTCGTTCTCGGCGTAGTGCAACAACAGGGGCGCCTTGATGCGCGGCACGTCCGCCGCGCTGGCCTGCCGGCCGTAGAAGGGCACGGCTGCGGCCAGCTCGGGATACGCCACGGCGGCGGCATTGGCCACGCCGCCCCCATAGCAGAAGCCGGTGATCCCCACCTTGCCGGTCGTCCTGTCGCCCTGCATCAGGAACTCGACCGCGGCGAAGAAATCGTTCATGAGCTTGGCCGGATCGACCTGGCGCTGCAGATCCCGCCCCTTGTCGTCATTGCCCGGATATCCCCCCACCGAACTCAGGCCGTCGGGCGCCAACGCCAGGAAACCCGCCTTGGCCAGCCGGCGCGCGACGTCCTCGATATAGGGATTCAAGCCCCGGTTCTCGTGCACCACGACCACGCCCGGCACCTTGCCCGCCGCCTTGGCCGGCCGCGCCAGGTAGCCCCGCACCGTGCCATGACCCTTGGGCGACGGATAACCGATGTACTCGGCAACGATGTCCGGATCCGTGAAGGATACCTGCTCGGCCAGGGCGTAGTCGGGACTCAGCGACGCCAGCAATCCGGCAGCGGTGAGGCCGCCCACCGCGTACCTGGCCGCCCGGTCCAGGAACTCCCGCCGGGAGATCCTGCCGTGGACATAGTAGTCGTACAGCTCCAGCAGACGGGGGTCAAAGTCCTGCGCAGTCAGACGAGCCATGGCATGCCCTTTTCGGTGTGGTTCGCGAGTGCGGACAACATTACACCGGACGAAAAAAAACTGCGAGACAAGCTCGCAGTTTTCATGAAACCGGACACTCGACAGGGCCCAGGCCCCGCCTTGCTTACTCGGCGTCGACGGCTTCGCCTTCCGGCGCACGGTCGACCAGCTCCATGTAGGCCATGGGAGCGTTGTCACCCTGGCGGAAACCCATCTTCAGGATGCGGGTGTAACCACCGTTGCGCTCCTTGAAGCGGGGGCCGATTTCGGCGAACAGCTTGACGACCAGGTCGCGATCGCGCAGGCGGGCGAACGCCAGGCGCTTGTTGGCCAGGGTCGGTTCCTTGCCCAGGGTGATCAGCGGCTCGACGATGCGGCGCAGTTCCTTGGCCTTGGGCAGGGTGGTCTTGATGGCTTCGTGCGTAAGCAGCGAGACAGCCATGTTGCGGAACATGGCCAGACGGTGGCTGCTGGTGCGGTTCAGTTTACGGAGACCGTGACGGTGACGCATGATGACTTCCTTTATGAATCTAAAAGCGGCGATGCCGCGGGGTTTCCAGCTCTTCTATCGGCAAAGTGCCGCGGGCCGGTGGAAAAATTGTTGGTACGACAACTACGTAACGAAAGAAGCTCCGCTACCCAGGGCACCGCGGATCCGGCTTTGCCGGTCCGCCAGTGCCGCCCCCTGGGGGGCACCCGTAGGGCGTAGGGGGGACCCCTACGGCCTTTCCAGGCCCAGAGGGGGCCAATTTTCCAGCTTCATGCCCAGGGTCAAACCGCGGGCAGCCAGGACTTCCTTGATCTCGTTGAGCGACTTGCGACCCAGGTTCGGGGTCTTGAGCAATTCGTTCTCGGTACGCTGGATCAGGTCGCCGATGTAGTAGATGTTCTCGGCCTTCAGGCAGTTGGCCGAACGAACCGTGAGTTCGAGGTCGTCGACCGGGCGCAGCAGGATCGGGTCGATCTGCGGCGTGCCACGGGCGGGCGCTTCGATGGTTTCGGTCGAGCCTTCCAGCGCGGCGAACACCGACAACTGGTCCATCAGGATGCGGGCCGACTGGCGCACGGCTTCCTCGGGCGAAATCACGCCGTTGGTCTCGATGTCCAGCACCAGCTTGTCCAGGTCGGTACGCTGCTCGACGCGAGCGCTCTCGACCGTGTAGCTGACGCGGCGGATCGGGCTGTACGAGGCGTCCAGCACGATGCGGCCGACGGCACGGGAATGATCATCGGCGAAGCTGCGCAGGTTGCCCGGCACGTAGCCGCGGCCCTTTTCCACCTTCAATTGCATTTCCAGGCGGCCGTTGTCCGTCAGGTTGGCAATCACGTGCTGCGGATTGACGATCTCGACATCGTGCGAGATCTCGATATCGGCGGCCGTGACCACGCCGGGGCCTTGCTTGCGCAGGGTCAGGACGACTTCGTCGCGGTTGTGCAGCTTGAACACCACACCCTTCAGGTTCAGCAGGATGTCGACCACGTCTTCACGCACGCCATCGATGGCCGAGTATTCGTGCACGACACCGGTGATCTGCACTTCGGTCGGCGCATAACCCGCCATGGACGACAGCAGGATGCGGCGCAGCGCGTTGCCCAGGGTATGACCGTAGCCGCGTTCGAACGGCTCCATGATCACCTTGGCATGATTCGAGCCGATGGTCTCGACGTCGATATTGCGCGGTTTCAGAAATGCGGCATTCGCCATGAATCTTCCTTATCAATACCCTCGGCTCGTTACACCGATAAGGCTGGGAAAAAAGCGGTATTGCGGGGTGTTGCCGCGGCCCGCGGAAGCGGACCGCCTTGAAAGCCAAAAGCCGCGCTGGTCCAGCGCGGCTGAGCGAAGCGAAAAACGCTTAGCGAGAATACAATTCCACGACCATGGATTCGTTGATGTCGCGGGCGACATCGGCGCGATCCGGAGCCTGCTTGAACGTGCCTTCCAGCTTGGTCGCGTCGACGCTGACCCACTGCGGCATGCCCTGGCTGGAGGCCAGTTGCAGCGCTTCCTGGATACGGGACTGCTTCTTGGCCTTCTCACGGACGGTGATCACATCACCGGCCTTGACGATGATGGACGGCACGTTGGCGGTGTGGCCGTTCAGCATCAGCGCCTTGTGGCTGACCAGCTGCCGCGCTTCGGCGCGGGTCGAGCCGAAGCCCATGCGATAGACCACGTTGTCCAGGCGCGATTCGAGCAGCTGGATCAGGTTTTCGCCGGTATTGCCCCTGCGGCGCTCGGCTTCTTCGAAGTACTTGCGGAACTGCTTTTCCAGAATGCCGTACATGCGCTTGAGCTTTTGCTTCTCGCGCAGCTGCAGACCGTAGTCCGAGGTACGGGCACCCGAGGTGCGGCCATGCTGGCCGGGCTTGCTCTCGAGCTTGCACTTGGAATCCAGCGAACGACGGGCACTCTTCAGGAAGAGGTCCGTGCCTTCGCGGCGGGAAAGCTTACATTTGGGGCCAATATAACGTGCCACGATGTATCCTTTTCTCTGTCAGGCCATGCACACGCATGGCGAGGAGTTTGCCTTGGTCTCTTACGTTCGATGAACCAGAACGCGGCAAACGGTGGTCTTACTCGGCGCACCCGACCCATGCCGGCTGCGCCCCCATAAAACAATGAAACTACGTACTGCAAACAGCAAAGCCCACCATTCTACCGCGCTTTGCCCCGGCCCCCTAGGCAACGTTGCCCAACGGGCAACGAGCCAAGCGATCCAGGATGCGGTGGATCCGGCTCCGCCGGTCCACCCGCATCGCCCCCTGGGGGGCGCGCGAAGCGCGTAGGGAGGGGCCTAGATCCTTCTGCGCTTCGGCGGACGGCAGCCGTTGTGCGGCACCGGCGTGATGTCGGCGATGCTGGAGATCTTGATGCCCAGGGCGTTCAGGGCGCGAACCGACGATTCGCGGCCGGGGCCGGGGCCCTTGATACGCACTTCCAGCGTCTTGATGCCGTATTCCATCGCCACGCGACCAGCGGACTCCGCCGCGACCTGGGCCGCGAACGGGGTGGACTTGCGCGAGCCCTTGAAGCCTGCGCCGCCCGACGTCGCCCACGACAGGGCATTGCCCTGGCGATCGGTGATCGTGATGATGGTGTTGTTGAAGGACGCGTGAACGTGCGCAATGCCGTCCGAGACGTTCTTCTTGACTTTCTTGCGAACGCGCTGGGCGCCGCTGTTCGGGGATTTCGCCATTTCTGAATCCTTGACTGGCTGTCAGCCGATTACTTTTTGAGCGAGGCAGCGGCGCGACGCGGGCCCTTGCGGGTGCGAGCGTTCGTGCGGGTCCGCTGGCCACGCACGGGCAGGCCGCGCTTATGGCGGAAACCACGATACGAGCCGAGGTCGATCAGACGCTTGATCGACAGTTGGATTTCACGACGCAGATCGCCTTCGACGGTGAAGGTGTTGATCTGTTCGCGAATCCGCTCGAGTTCGGCGTCGTTCAGATCCTTGACCTTCTTGTCGACGGCGACGCCGGCCACTTCGCAAATCTTGCGAGCGCGCGAACGGCCGATGCCGAAGATAGCCGTCAGACCGATTTCGGTGTGCTGATGCGGCGGAATGTTGATGCCAGCGATACGGGCCATAACGTTTCCTTGAATACCTTTAGCGTAGAACCGAGCCTAGGCTCAGCCCTGACGTTGCTTGTGGCGCGGGTCGGTGCAGATGATCCGCACTACGCCCTTGCGCTTGATGACCTTGCAGTTCCGGCAAATTGCTTTGACCGATGCCATTACTTTCATGATTGACTCCTAATTCTTACCCGGCAAGCCCGAGGCTTACTTCGAGCGGAACACGATTCTTGCTCGCGATAGATCGTATGGCGTCAGTTCGACTGTCACACGATCCCCCGGCAGGATGCGGATATAGTTCATCCGCATTTTCCCCGAGATATGTCCCAGGACGACATGGCCATTCTCGAGCTTTACACGAAACGTCGCATTGGGCAGGTTTTCCACGACCTCGCCCTGCATCTGGATAACGTCGTCTTTGGACATTTTCTCGTTACCGCACCGGTAGATTTCCGCCCTTGAAGTTCGCTTTCTTGAGCAGAGAATCATATTGGTGCGACATCACGTATGCCTGCACCTGGGCCATGAAATCCATCGTGACCACAACGATAATCAGCAAAGACGTACCACCGAAGTAGA
Source organism: Pigmentiphaga sp. MLSB6-MA01 (assembly GCF_058793475.1). Classification (NCBI taxonomy): domain Bacteria; kingdom Pseudomonadati; phylum Pseudomonadota; class Betaproteobacteria; order Burkholderiales; family Alcaligenaceae; genus Pigmentiphaga; species Pigmentiphaga sp. MLSB6-MA01. The sequence goes on from NZ_JBXAFV010000001.1 coordinate 18,560, forward strand.
ACGGCACATTCCACCGCAGGACCAGGAACTCCGGCAGCAGGCACACCAACGTGATGTAGATGGCGCCGCAGAACGTCAGGCGCATCAGTATCTTGTCGATGTACCGCGCGGTCTGCTCGCCCGGACGGATACCCGGAACGAACGCGCCGCTCTTCTTCAGGTTGTCGGCGGTCTCGCGGCTATTGAACACGAGCGCCGTATAGAAGAAGCAGAAGAACACGATCGCAATGGCATACAGCGTGATGTACAGCGGCTGCCCGGGCGACAACGCGGCGGCCAGGTCCTTCAGCCAGCGCAGTCCGTCGCCGCTCGAAAACCAGCTGACCACCGTAGCCGGGAACAGAATGATCGACGATGCGAAGATCGGCGGAATCACCCCGGCCATGTTCAGCTTCAGCGGCAGATGCGAGCTTTGTCCGCCATACACCCGGTTGCCCACCTGGCGCTTGGCGTAGTTGACGACGATCTTGCGCTGTCCGCGTTCCACGAACACCACGAAAGCCGTCACCAGCACCACCAGCACGACGATGAACAACGCCGACAGCACGGCCATCGCACCCGTATTGACCAGCTCGAACAGCCCGGCCAACGCGTGCGGCAGTCCAGCCGCGATACCCGAGAAAATCAGGATCGAGATCCCGTTGCCCAGGCCCCGCTCGGTGATCTGCTCACCCAGCCACATCAGGAACATCGTTCCCGTGACGAGCGAAATCATCGTGGTGGCCCGGAACATCAGGCCAGGATCGATGACCAGCCCGGGCTGCGATTCCAGCGCGACCGAGATGCCTACCGACTGCACCAGCGCCAGCGCCAGCGTACCGTAGCGCGTGTACTGCGTAATCTTGCGCCGCCCGGCCTCGCCTTCCTTCTTGATCGCTTCCAACGACGGCACGATGACCGTCATCAGCTGCATGATGATCGACGCCGAGATATACGGCATGATCCCCAATGCAAAGATCGAGAAACGCGAAAGCGCACCGCCCGAGAACATGTTGAACAGGCCCAGAATTCCGCCCTGGTTCTGATGGAACAGGGAAGTCAACTGGACCGGATCGATCCCGGGAACAGGGATGTGCGTACCGATCCGGTACACCACCAGGGCGAGCAACAGGAAGACCAGCCGGCGCTTCAGGTCGCCATACTTGCCGGTCTTGCCCAGTGCGTTCGCATTAGCCAAAGCTCAGTCCTCGGTTATCAGACCAGGGAGCCGCCGGCGGCTTCGATCGCCGCCTTGGCACCGACCGTCGCCGTCATGCCCTTGAGCACCACCTTGCGGGTGAGCTCGCCGGTCTTGATGACCTTGACGTAGCGGACCTGCTGGCCGACCACGCCGGCCTGCTTCAGCGCCTGCACGTCGATCTCGTCGACCGGCAGGGCTTGCAGTTCGGACAGGCGGACCTGCGCATACAGGTGCTGGTCCAGCGACTTGAAGCCGCGCTTGGGCAGCCGGCGCTGCAGCGGCATCTGGCCGCCTTCGAAACCGACCTTGTGGAAGCCACCCGAACGGGACTTCTGTCCCTTGTGGCCACGACCGGCGGTCTTGCCGAGGCCGGAGCCGATACCACGACCGACACGGCGCTTGGCGTGCTTGGCGCCTTCGGCGGGCTTGAGCGTATTGAGTTGCATGCTAGACCTCTCAGGCTTCCGACACGGTGATCAGATACGACACCTTGCGGATCATGCCGCGCACTTCGGGCGTGTCGACCAGGACGCGCGAGCTGTTCAGGCCGCGCAACCCCAGGCCACGGATCGTGGCGCGGTGCGATTCGGGCGTTCCGATGGGGGAACGCACGAGCGTCACTTTGACGTTTTTCTTCGTCGTCATGGCTTACCCCAGGATCTCTTCGACCGACTTGCCGCGCTTGGCGGCGACGTCGGCCGGAGTCGAGCTTGCGCTCAGACCGTTGAGCGTCGCGCGGACCAGGTTGTACGGGTTGGTCGAGCCGAGGCTCTTGGCCACCACGTTACGCACACCCAGCACGTCGAAAATCGCGCGCATCGGGCCACCGGCGATCACGCCGGTACCTTCGACGGCGGGCGAGATCAGAACGGTCGAGGCGCCGTGCTTGCCGACCACGTTGTGGTGCAGGGTGCCGTTCTTCAGCGGCACCTTGACCATCTTGCGGCGGGCTTCTTCCATGGCTTTCTGGACGGCGACCGGGACTTCCCGGGCCTTGCCCTTGCCCATGCCGACGCGACCGTCGCCATCGCCGACCACCGTCAGCGCTGCGAAACCGAGGATACGACCGCCCTTCACGACTTTCGTGACGCGGTTGACGGCAATCATCTTCTCGCGAAGACCGTCGTCGCGCTCCTCAGCCGCTGCATTCTTACCTTGCATCTTGGCCATGTAATCCTCGCTTAAAACTTCAGGCCGGCTTCACGCGCGGCATCAGCCAGGGCCTTGACGCGGCCGTGGTAGCGAAAACCGCTGCGATCGAACGCGACGGTCTCGATACCGGCGGCCTTGGCCTTCTCGGCCACGCGCTTGCCCACCAGGGTTGCTGCGGCCACGTTACCGCCCTTGCCCGAATCGCCAGCCAGTTGCTGACGGACTTCGGGTTCGACGGTCGAGGCACTGACCAGCACCTTATCGCCTTCAGGCGAAATGATGTTTGCGTAGATGTGCAGGTTGGTGCGGAACACCGAAAGGCGATGCACACGCAACTCGGCGATCTTTCGGCGGGTAGGTACCGCACGACGCAAACGAGCTTGCTTCTTGTCCATGATTCGTCCTTGCCCGCCTTATTTCTTCTTGGTCTCTTTGATGATGACCCGCTCGTCCGCATAGCGCACGCCCTTGCCCTTGTAGGGTTCGGGAGAGCGGTAGGCGCGGATTTCTGCGGCCACCTGACCAACCTGTTGCTTGTTGGCGCCCTTGACGATCACTTCCGTCTGCGTGGGGCACTCAACCTTCACGCCGGCAGGCATCTGATGCACGACATCGTGCGAGAAGCCGAGCTGCAGCTTGACGGCATCGCCCTGCGCCTGGGCACGGTAGCCCACGCCAACCAGGGTCAGCTTGCGCTCGAAACCCTTGCTGACGCCGGTCACCATGTTGTTGACCAGTGCCCGGACGGTACCGGACATGGCCTTGGCTTCACGGCTGTCGTTGGCAGCGACGAAAGTCAGCTTGCCGGCATCCAGCGCGATCGTGACCTGACCGGTCAGAGGCTGGACCAGCGTGCCCAGGGGGCCCTTGACGGTGATCTGGTCAGCGGCGATCGTGGCTTCGACGCCCTTGGGCAGCTCGACGGGATATTTAGCTATACGCGACATGTCGACTCCTTACGCCACGTAGCAGAGGACCTCGCCGCCCACGCCATTGGCGCGTGCCTTGCGATCGGTCATCACGCCACGGGAGGTGGACACGATGGTCACGCCCAGGCCGTTCATTACCTGGGGAATGGAATGACGTCCCTTGTAGATACGCAGGCCAGGCTTCGAGACGCGTTCGATGCGCTCGATGACCGGACGGCCGGCGTAGTACTTCAGGGAGATTTCGAGTTCAGGTTTGCCATCATTGGCCTTGACCTCGAAACTGTCGATGTAGCCCTCGTCCTTCAGCACGGTGGCAATCGCCACCTTCAGCTTCGAGGAGGGCATGGACACGGACGCCTTATCTACGCGCTGCGCATTGCGGATGCGCGTCAGCATATCGGCGATCGGATCGCTCATGCTCATGAATGACTCTCCTACCAGCTGGCCTTGGTCATGCCCGGAACTTCACCGCGCATAGCCATCTCGCGCAGTTTGTTACGAGCCAGACCGAACTTGCGAAACACGCCACGGGGGCGACCGGTCACCGCGCAACGATTGCGCTGGCGGGTGGGGTTGGCGTTACGGGGCAGTTGCTGAATCTTCAGCCGAGCCTGGTAACGTTCTTCGTCCGACTTGGACGCATCGTCGACGATAGCCTGGAGCGCGGCACGCTTGGCGGCATACTTGGCCGCCAGCTTGGCACGCTTGATATCGCGGTTGATGAGTGAAAGCTTAGCCACTATTTCACCCCTTAATTACGGAACGGGAAGCGGAAGGCCGACAGCAGCGCCTTGGCTTCTTCATCGGTCTTGGCCGTGGTCGTGATGCTGATGTTCAGCCCACGAAGCGTGTCGATCTTGTCGTACTCGATCTCGGGGAAGATGATCTGTTCTTTCACACCGATGTTGTAGTTGCCGCGACCGTCGAAAGCACGGCCGGACACGCCACGGAAATCGCGCACGCGCGGCAGCGCGACGCTGATCAGGCGATCGAGGAATTCGTACATGCGGGCGCCACGCAGGGTCACCATGCAGCCGATCGGATAGTTCTCGCGGATCTTGAAACCGGCGATAGCCTTGCGCGACTTGGTCACGACCGGCTTCTGGCCGGCGATCTTGGTCAGGTCGCCAGTGGCGTGCTCGATGACCTTCTTGTCGGCAACCGCTTCCGAGACACCCATGTTCAGGGTGATCTTGGTGATGCGGGGCACTTCCATCACGCTCTTGTACGAGAACTGCTTGGTCAGGTCGACAACGACCTTCTCGCGGTAAAACTCTTGAAGACGGGCCATTATGTTTGCTCCCGCTTACGCTTTCGTCGCAATGGCTTCGCCATTGGAACGGAAAACGCGCACATTCTTGCCGTCGACTTTCTTGACGCCCACGCGATCGGCCTTGCCGGTGGCGGAGTTGAAAATCGCCACGTTGGACACGTGGATGGGCATGGTCTTGTCGATGATGCCGCCAGGCTGGTTGGCCATCGGATTCGGCTTCACATTTTTCTTGACGACGTTGATGCCTTCGACCAGGACGCGGTCTTCGGCAACGCTCAGCACGACGCCGCGCTTGGCCTTGTCCTTGCCGGTCAGGACGACGACTTCGTCACCCTTGCGAATCTTGTTCATCGCGGCCCCTTTACAGCACTTCGGGCGCCAGCGACACGATCTTCATGAAACGCTCGGTACGCAGTTCACGCGTAACGGGTCCGAAGATGCGAGTGCCGATGGGCTCGAGCTTGGCATTGAGCAATACGGCGGCATTGCCACCGAAACGGATCAGCGAACCGTCCTTGCGACGGACGCCCTTGGCGGTACGAACCACCACGGCGTTGTAGATTTCGCCTTTTTTCACGCGCCCGCGCGGGGCCGCATCCTTGACGCTCACTTTGATGACGTCGCCGATGCCGGCGTAGCGGCGCTTGGAGCCGCCGAGCACCTTGATGCACATAACCGAGCGCGCACCGGTGTTGTCGGCCACGTCCAACGTGGTCTGCATTTGAATCATGGTTTACCCTGTTCCAACTTAACCCGAAATGCCCGACGCAAGCGCCAGACCCTCCGATCAGTTTTGGTCCCGTCAGGCGGCAATGCGACTTGCGCACCCTGGGTTGAAATTCCGAAGCGGACACCGCAAGGATGCGATGCCAGGCCACTTACTTTTCTGACACTACCCACTTCTGGAGCAAAAACCCAGAAGTAAGCCTGCCATCATACCCGGCCAACCATCAATTAGCAAGCCTTTTATCGGGATATCCCCCACACCCCGGCGGCTCATCCGGGACGGGACGAGACCCGGGGCGGGGGCGTGCGTTCCGCGTATCCGAGGTCGACGTTGGCCTGCAGGAAATCCAGCACTGCCCGGGTCCGCGGCGGCAGCCGGCCGGGCTTGCCCACGTAGACGGCATGGATGGGTTCCAGGTCGCCCGCGTTGCAGGACTCCAGCACCGGCACCAGGCGTCCGGCCAACAAGTCTTCCCACGCATGGTAGACCGACAGGCGGGCCAGCCCCACCCCGCTCAGGGCGAGCTTGCGCATCACTTCGCCATCGTTGACCCGGACGATGTCGCCGATCTCCACCTCGACCCTCCGCCCCGCCACCTCGAAGGGCCAGCGCGGCACCTCGCGCCGGTAGTTCCAGCCCAGGCGCAGATGCGCGCCCAGGTCGTCGGGGTGGACGGGGGTGCCGTGGACGGCGAGATAGTCCGGGCTGCCGACGACGACCTGCCGGGTGCGGCCCAGCAGCCGCGCCACCACGTCCGAGACGGGCAGCCGCCCCCAGCGGATCGCGATGTCGACCCCGGCCTCCAGCAGGTCCACCACCTGGTCGGTAAAGCTGAGATCCAGCCTCAACCCGGGATGCGCCGCCAGCAGGCGGGGGACCAGCGGGCCCAGCAGGGTTTGTCCGGTCGACGTGCTGGCGGTGATGCGCACCAGGCCCCGGGGCTCGGCCTGCCCCGCCACCGAGGTCTCCAGCTCGTCCAGGTCGGCCAGGACGCGCTTGCCCTGCTCATAGTATTGGGTGCCTTCCGCCGTCAGCAGGATCCGTCTCGTGCTGCGTTGCAACAATTGCACTCCCAGCCGAGCCTCCAGGCGGGACATCACCTTGCTCACCGCCGAAGGCGAGATACCCAGCCTGCGGGCGGCGGCGGACAGGCTGCCGCGCTCGGCCACCAGCACGAAGGTCTCCAGTTCGCCCGACCGGTTGGCGTCCGCCGGGGCCGGCGCGGCGCGATTCCGGGCGGTCTTGTCGAAAGACGGCATCCTTTTCCTTGAAGGAACAAATGTCGTTCCATTATTCCAGCTACACAAAGATCGGGCCAGGTCCCACAGTGTTGCTTCCCGGACGCAATCCGTTCACAGGACATGGACCATGCCACTCTCTCTTCTGGCGCTGGCCGCCGGTGCCTTCGGCATCGGCACCACGGAATTCATTATCATGGGCTTGCTGACCCAGGTCGGCACGGACCTGGGCATCACCCTTCCCACCGCGGGCACGCTGATCTCGGGCTACGCGATCGGTGTCGCCGTGGGCGCGCCCGTGCTGACGCTGCTGACCCGCAACTGGCCGCGCAAGCGGCTGCTGCTGTCCCTGATGCTCATCTTCATCGCCGGCAACGTCGCGGCCGCCGCGGCGCCCGGCTATGGCTGGCTGATGGCCGCGCGCATGCTGACCTCGCTCACGCACGGCACCTTCTTCGGCGTGGGCGCGGTGGTCGCGACCGGCCTGGTTCCGCCCCACAAACGCGCCTCGGCCATCGCCCTGATGTTCTCGGGCCTGACGCTGGCCACCCTGCTGGGCGTTCCCGCCGGGGCCTGGATCGGCCAGCACTTCGGCTGGCGCTCGGCGTTCATCGCGGTGGCCGCGGTGGGCGTGGCCGCCTACGCCATCCTGGCCCTGTTCGTGCCACGCGACCAGGGCCGCCCCCCGCTCTCGCCGCTGGGCCAGGAACTGGCCGTGCTGGGCCGCGCCCCGGTCTGGGTGGGGCTGGGGGTCACCGTATTCGGGTTCGCCGGCCTGTTCGCGCTCTATACCTATATCGAGCCGCTGCTCAGGCAGGTCACCGGCATGAGCGACAACCTGGTCGCGGTCACGCTGCTGCTGTTCGGCGCGGGCCTGGCCGCCGGCAACCTGCTGGGTGGACGCATGGCCGACCGCGGCGTCATGCCGGCGTTGCTGCTGACCACCGCCGGACTGATGGCGGCGCTCGCACTCGGCCCCTGGGCCTTCGCCCAGCCCTTGGTGGCCATGGCCTACACCGTCGCGCTGGGCACCGTGGCCTTCGCCACCGTCGCCCCCATGCAGATGCGCGTGCTGCAGCAAGCCGGCCCCGCCGGCGCCACCCTGGTCTCCAGCCTGAACATCGCCGCCTTCAACCTGGGCAACGCCCTGGGCGCGTGGACGGGAGGCCTGGCCTTGTCGGGCCTGGGGCTGCGGTCGGTGGGCTGGGCCGGCGCCGCGCTCACGGGCGTGGGCCTGCTGCTGGCGCTGTGGAGCGCCCGGATGCCGGCCTCGGTGCCCGCCATCGGTCCCGCGCAACAGAGCCTGTGACGAAGCATGCCGCTACGCGGCGGCGCCCTCCCAGGAGCGTGCTTTCATCCCGGGACGGCCGTCAGGGCCGCCGCGCCAGCACCGTCGGCACCGGCCGCTCGCCGTCCGCCTTGCCGGTGATGGGCGGCCGGGGCAGCCTGGCCTCGCCGGGCTCGATCACGAAATGGTGGTCCATCGAATACCACTTGCCCCGCACCGACGGATCGGGCGCCGGCTCGGTGGCGCCGTCGTGCAGCACGTACCGCCCCACCAGCGCCTGCGTGACGCCGAACTGCACGTCGGTCTCCAGATTGGGATCGTCGCTGGAATAGACCTGCGAGAACTGGGTCTTGAAGCCCGGCTTGTGGATCATGAAGTGGATATGGGCCGGACGCATGTTGTGCCGGCCCTGGGCCTGGATCAGTTCGCCCACGGGGCCGGTCACCGGTATGGGATAGCCGGCTGGCTTGATGCTGCTGAACGCGATGCGGCCGTCGCCGTCGGTGGCGAATTTGCCGCGCAGGTTCATGTCGCCCTGCGCCGGATCCTGGTTCTCGTAGAAGCCTTCGGTCGAACTGTGCCATACATCAACCTCGGCGCCTTCGACCGGGCGGCCTTCACGGTCGCGCACCCAGGCCTGGACGAACACCGGATCGCCCGGCGTGGGAGACCGCACTATGGACCCGCCGCTGGGGGTCTCCGGCGCCCCCATCCGCCAGAACGGCCCCATCAGGTTGGCGGTGGTCTCGGTCTGGCCACCGTCGCCGTTGTTGAGCAGACAGACCAGCGAGGACAGCCCCAGCGAACCGGCCGCCAGCACCACCTCGTTGTGCGAAGCAGTCGTCGCTTGCCCCAGCCGCGCGATCACCCCGCACAACTGGTGGAACTCCGATTCGGTCAGCCGCGCCTCGCGCGCGAAGGCATGCAGGTGGCGGATGCCCGCCGACAGGATCTCGCGGAATCGCGCATCAGGCGCGCGGGCGGCCTCGGCCAGCACCGCGCGGGTGACGTCTTCCTGGTTCTTGATGATCATGGTGGGTCCGTCGGGAAACTCGGCTTGCGGACCCTCCAGATTACCGCGCCTGCAGTTGATAGCTCCAGGTCTCGGTCAATGCCCGGCTGCCTTCGACCAGCGCGGCGCGCATCTCGACCGGCCGCTTCGGATCCTTGACCTTGACCCGCAGCGTCAGGCGCCAGCCCTGGATGGCCGGATTGCGCTGCAGGACGTTCTCGATCAACTCGCCGTTGTCGCCCACGCTGACCTCGGCGCCCACCGACGCGTCGGACGGCAGCCGCGCCAGCACCGGCCCCTCGAAGTCGACGATCAGGGCCGTGCTGCCGTCCAGGTGGCGGATCAGGTTGGCCTGGCGGATCTCGCCGTCGGTGCGCAAGGTCTGCTTGACCCAGCCCACGTCCTTCTCGATCAGCGCGGGTTCGTTCATCGTCCAGTGGATGCGGTAGTCGTGGCGCATGGGCTGTCCCTTGGGCGGCAGCACGTCGGGCGTCCAGAACGCGACGATGTTGTCATTGGTCTCGTCCGCCGTCGGGATCTCGACCAGCTCCACCTTGCCCGGCCCCCAGTTCCCCCTGGGCTCTATCCACGCGCTGGGACGCAGGTCGTAGCGGTCGGCCAGGTCCTCGTAGCGAGAGAACTCGTGCCCCCGCTGCAGCAGGCCGAAGCCCTTGGGATCGGTCACCTGGAAGGAACTGACCGACAGCGCGGGCGGATTGTTCAGGGGCCGCCACAGCCATTCGCCGCTGCCGGCATGGATCGCCAGGCCATTGGAGTCATGCAGCGCCGGACGGAAGTTGTTGCCCCGCACGCCCTGGTTCGGTCCGTACAGGAACATGCTGGTCAGCGGCGCGACGCCCAGCTTGTTGATCTGGCCGCGCAGGAACACGCGCGACTCGACGTCCAGCACCGCGTCCTCGCCCGGGCGCAGCACGAAGCGGTAGGCGCCGGTGGCGCGCGGCGAATCCATCAGCGCGTAGATCACCAGGAAGCGGTCCTGCGGCCTGGGCCGCTCGATCCAGAATTCTCGGAAGCGCGGGAACTCCTCGGCCATGCCATCCTTCCACGCGGTGTCCAGCGCCAGGCCGCGCGCCGACAGGCCATACACCTGGCCCTTGCCGATCACCCGGAAATAGCTCGCGCCCAACATGCTCATGATCTCGTCGTGCACGCCGTCGCGATTGATGGGGTAGAGCACGCGAAAGCCCGCGTAACCCAGGTTGCGCGTCGCGCCGGCGTCGAAGGACAGTCCGCCGAAATCGAACTTGGCGGGGTCGTACTTGATCTCGTGGACCTGGCCGTCGACCACTTCGTTGATGCCGACCGGCGTGGAGAAATGCATGCCCTGGTGATAGAACGCCAGCCTGAACGGTGTATCGCGATCGTGCCACTCGAATTGGTCGCGGCGCGGCTGGATGCGCAGATAGTCGGCGAACTGCATCGCGCTGAAGGCCGGCGGCAGGTTGCTGACCGGCGCCTGGTAGGCGTGGTCGGCAAGCGTCCTGGCCCGCGCCGTCACGTCGTCGAGCGAAAAGGCGTGCGCCGCGGCCGCGCCCAGCAAGGACAACAAGACCGTGGCGATCCCGAGCGCGGCAGGCGCGAACCTGTTGCGCGCGAAGCTGGCTACGTCTGCAAAACCCACTGCTTTCTCCCTGGAACGATGTGGACGATGAAACTCCGAGTCGGGTTACGACCACGGCAAGGCCCAATGATTCCTTTGCCGTGGCCGGCTGGACGGCCGCGGTTGTAACAAGCCGTCTGGCGCGCCACCGCCCGCGCGGTCCGGGCGAAACGGAAAGTATCACAGCCGGCCGCCGCGCCAGGGCGCGCGGGCGCAGAATCGCGCGGTGCGCCCGTACAATCGGGCGACCCTCCGCGGCACCGCGAGTCCCGCATCGCCGCGCCCCAGGCCCGCCCCATGGAGGACGACCACTTGGCGCCAAGCTCTTCCCATCGATTCCGCCTTCTCCGCAACCTCCCTCTCTCCCTGCCCCGCGTCCCGCGCGGGATGGCCCGCGCCGCAGGGCCGATGGCCGCGCGGCTCGCCCTGGGGCTGTGCGCCGTCCTGCTTTCTCCGGGCACCCGGGCCGCGCCCGACCCGGCGCTGCTGAACGACAAGCCGGCCTTCATTGCCGACCTGATGTCGCAGATGACGCTGGACGAGAAGATCGGCCAATTGCGCCTGATCAGCATCGGCCCCGACATGCCGCGCGAGAAAATCGCCGGGGAAATCGCCGCTGGCCGCATAGGCGGGACGTTCAACTCGGTGGTCCATGCCGATAACCGCATGATGCAGGATGCCGCCAGGAAGAGCCGCCTCCGGATTCCGCTGTTCTTCGCCTATGACGTCGTGCACGGCCACCGGACCATCTTCCCCATCGGCCTGGGCCTGGCGTCGAGCTGGGACATGGGCGCCATCGAGCGCGCCGCGCGCGTGTCCGCCATCGAGGCCGCCGCCGACAGCCTGGACATGACCTTCGCGCCCATGGTGGACATCTCGCGCGATCCGCGCTGGGGCCGCACCTCGGAGGGCTTCGGCGAGGATCCCTACCTCGTCTCGCGCATCGCGCAGGCGACCGTCAAGGGCTACCAGGGCCCGTCACCGGCACGGGCGGACAGCATCATGGCCAGCGTCAAGCATTTCGCGCTATACGGCGCCGTCGAAGGCGGCCGCGACTACAACGTCGTCGACATGAGCCCGCTGCGCATGTATCAGGACTACCTGCCGCCCTACCGCGCGGCCATCGATGCCGGCGCCGGCGGCGTGATGGTGGCGCTGAACTCCATCAACGGCATCCCCGCCAGCGCCAACACCTGGCTGTTGCAGGACCTTCTGCGCAAGGACTGGGGGTTCCGGGGCGTTGCCGTCAGCGACCACGGCGCCATCACCGAACTGGTCCGCCACGGCGTGGCGCGCGACGGGCGCGAGGCCGCGCGGCTGGCCATCAGGGCCGGCGTGGACATGAGCATGGCCGACACCCTGTATCTCCAGGAGCTGCCCGGCCTGGTGAAGTCGGGCGAGGTCAACGTCGCCGAGATCGATCGCTCGGTGCGCAACGTGCTGGGCGCCAAGTACGACATGGGCCTGTTCCACGACCCCTATCTGCGCATCGGCGCCGCCGTCGACGATCCGCCCGATCTCTATGCCGAGGGCCGCATGCATCGCGCGGATGCGCGCGAGCTGGCGCGCAAGGCGCTGGTCCTGCTGGAAAACCGCAATCAGGCCCTGCCGCTGGCCAGGACGGCCGCCGTCGCGCTGGTGGGACCGCTGGCCGATTCGCCGTTGGACATGATGGGCAGTTGGTCGGCGGCAGGCAAGGGCCAGTCCTCGATCACGCTGCGACAAGGCATGGAAGAGGCGATGCGCGGCAAGGGACGCCTCTTGTACGCGCGGGGCGCCAACGTCACCGACGACCCGCGCGTCGTCGATTACCTGAACTTCCTGAACTGGGACCGCAAGGAAGTGTTCCAGGATTCACGTCCGCCCGCCGACATGATCGCCGAGGCGGTCGGCCTCGCCGGGCAGGCCGACGTGATCGTCGCGGCGGTGGGCGAATCGCGCGGCATGTCGCACGAATCCTCCAGCCGCACGCGCCTGGACATCCCCGCCAGCCAGCGCGCCCTGCTGCACGCGCTCAAGGCCACCGGCAAGCCGCTGGTGCTGGTGCTGATGAATGGCCGGCCACTGGACCTGCAATGGGAAAGCGCCAACGCCGACGCCTTGCTCGAGACCTGGTACAGCGGCACCGAGGGCGGCCACGCCATCGCCGACGTACTGTTCGGCGATTACAACCCCGCGGGCAAGCTGCCCATCTCCTTTCCCCGTTCGATCGGCCAGATCCCGACGTACTACAACCACCCCCGCGTGGGCCGGCCCTTCGTCGAGGGCAAGCCGGGCAACTACACCTCGCAGTATTTCGAGGAAAAGAACGGACCGCTCTACCCGTTCGGCTACGGCCTGAGCTATACCGACTTCACGGTGTCCGACATATCCCTGAGCAGCACCCGGATGGAGCGCGGCGGCCGCCTGGCGGCACGGGCGACGGTCGCCAACATCGGCCAGCGCCCGGGAGAAACCGTCGTCCAGCTATACCTTCGCGACGAAACCGCATCGGTCGTGCGTCCGGTCAAGGAACTGCGGGATTTCCGCAGGGTCTCCCTCGCGCCGGGCGAATCCCGCGTCATCCAGTTCGATATCGGGGAGGAAGACCTGAAATTCTTCAACGCCCGGCTGGAACATGTGGCGGAGCCCGGAGAGTTCGAAGTCCAGATCGGGCTGGATTCGCGGGCAGTCCGGAGCCAACGCTTCGAACTGCGATAGCCGGCGCGCGCGGATACGGTCAGTAGGCCTTGTACGGCAGGAATTTCCCGCTCATGACGATCTGCACGCGATCGCCCTTGGGATCGGCCTCGCGCGACAGGTCCATCTTGAAATCGATGGCGCTCATGATGCCGTCGCCGAACTCCTCGTGTATCAGTTCCTTGAAGGTGGTGCCGTACACGCTGACCAGTTCGTAGAATCGATAGATCAGCGGGTCGGTCGGCACGGCGGTCGGCAGCGATCCCTTGTACGGCACGACCTGCAGTTGCAGGACGGCTTCGTCGGGCAGGTCCAGCAGCTTCGCGACGGCCCGTGCCTGCGCCTCGGTCAGGGTCATCTGGCCCAGCAGCGCGGCGGTGCTCCACTCCTTGCTCTGGCCCAGCACCTTGGCGATCTCGGCCCAGCCGAGCTTCTTCTCGATCTTGCGGGAAACGATCAGTTCGGTCACTTCGACGCGGGACATCATGATGCGACGGACTCCTTCTTGGTAGCCTTGCCGACCAGGAAGTCGACCAGGTGGTGGCGGATATCGCGGTTCCAACGAAAGAGTTGTAGTGATCGAACTACGTGGTGCGCAACGCCTATCGTTGGTGCGCGATGCCCCGATACGGGACGCAGATCGTGCTGCCGGGCTCCAGGCTGAGCGCCTGACTGGCCGCTCAGGCACGGTATGCCCGAGCAAAAAGCAAGGTCCGTGCCTTCGCGCGGCAAAACCCTCGCGCGAATACCGACGACACGGACGAAAAAAACCGCCAGAGCCTTGCGACTCGGGCGGTTTCTTCTACAACGCGCTCGCGGCGTCAGTAAAGCGCGCTCAGATGATCCGGGCGGCTTCGACCAGACGGACCACCGACCAGGCCTTGGTCTTGGAAACCGGACGGGTTTCCGAGATCTCGACCAGATCGCCAGTCTTGTACTGGTTGGTTTCGTCGTGAGCGTGGTACTTGGCGGACCGGACGACGATCTTGCCGTACAGCGGATGCTTCACCCGCCGCTCGACCATCACGGTTACCGTCTTGTTCATCTTGTCGCTGACCACACGACCGGTCAGCGTACGCTTCAGGTTGGTTTCGCTCATGTTTACTTCCCGGCTTTCTCGCGCAGCACGGTACGGACGCGCGCGATGTCGCGACGCACCTTGCCGAGCTGGCTGGTATTGGAAAGCTGCTGGGTAGCCAGCTGCATGCGCAGACTGAACTGAGCCCTAAGCAGACCCTCGAGCTCCTTACCGAGCTCGCCGGCGTCTTTCGAACGGAGTTCGCTTGCCTTCATTGCTATCTCCTTACGTTCCGAGATGACGCGTCACGAAGACGGTCGAGATCGGAAGCTTGGCAGCCGCCAGGCGGAACGCCTCGCGCGCCAGTTCTTCGTTGACGCCTTCCATTTCGTACAGCACCTTGCCGGGCTGGATCTCGGCGACCCAGTACTCCGGGTTGCCCTTGCCGTTACCCATACGGACTTCGGCCGGCTTTTGCGAAATCGGCTTGTCCGGGAAGACGCGGATCCAGATACGGCCGCCACGCTTGATGTGGCGGGTGATGGCACGACGGGCCGATTCGATCTGGCGAGCAGTCAGGCGACCACGACCCGTGGCCTTCAAACCGAACTCGCCGAACGAAACGTTGGCGCCGCGCGTAGCCAGGCCGGTATTGCGGCCCTTTTGTTCCTTGCGGTATTTCCTGCGCGATGGCTGCAGCATGCTTATTCTCCGTCTTTGGCAGGCGCGGCCGCATCAGCAGCCGGCTTGCGCGGCGCACGCCGGGCACCACCCTCGGGCGCGGCAGCAGCAACTGCCTCACCTTCGGGCCGGCGGCCGCCACGACCACGACCGGCGCCGGGGCGGTTGTTGCCCGGACGGTCGTTGCGCGGGCCGCGGCGCGGCTTGCGCTCGTCGTCCTTGGTTGCTTCAGGGGCGGCGGCCAGCTCGGCCGAGCCCAGCGTGTCGCCCTTGTAGACCCACACCTTGATGCCGATCAGACCATAGGTCGTACCGGCTTCGGACGTGCCGTAGTCGATGTTGGCGCGCAGGGTGTGCAGCGGCACACGGCCTTCGCGGTACCACTCGGTACGGGCGATCTCGATACCGTTCAGGCGACCGGCGCTCATGATCTTGATGCCCTGGGCGCCGAGGCGCATGGCATTCTGCATGGCGCGCTTCATCGCCCGGCGGAACATGATGCGCTTTTCGAGCTGCTGGGCGATCGAGTCGGCGATCAGCTGGGCATCGACTTCCGGCTTGCGGATTTCTTCGATGTTGACGTGCACGGGCACGCCCATCAGACGCTGCAGATCAGCCTTCAGGATCTCGATGTCCTCGCCCTTCTTGCCGATCACGACGCCCGGACGAGCCGAGTAAACCGTGACGCGTGCATTCTTGGCCGGACGCTCGATGATCACGCGGCCCACCGAAGCGCCTTTCAGCTTCTTCTTCAGGTACTCGCGGACCTTGATGTCTTCCGCCAGCATGCCGGCATAGGCGCTTCCGCTGGCGAACCAGCGCGAAGACCAGTTGCGGCTGACCGAGAGACGGAACCCGGTCGGGTGAATTTTCTGTCCCATCGTGGCTCCTTAGCTACCGACTTTGACCACGATGTGGCAAGTCTGCTTCTCGATCTTGACGCCCCGGCCCTTCGCGCGGGCATCGAAACGCTTGAGCGACGTGCCCTTGTCGACGTAGATGGTTTTCACCTTCAGCTCGTCGATATCGGCACCGTCGTTGTGCTCGGCATTCGCGATGGCGGATTCGACCGCCTTCTTGATGATGCCGGCGGACTTCTTGGGCGTGAACGTCAGAATGTTGATGGCCTGGGCCACCGACTTGCCGCGGATCATATCCGCGACCAGACGGGCCTTCTGGGCCGACACGCGTACGCCACGAACAATCGCAGTGGTTTCCATCGCGCTTACCTCTTGGCCTTCTTGTCCGCCGCATGACCCTTGAACGTACGGGTCAGCGCGAACTCGCCGAGTTTGTGGCCGACCATGTTCTCGTTGATATACACGGGAACATGCTGGCGACCGTTGTGAACCGCGATCGTCAGACCGATGAACTCGGGGAGGATCGTGGAACGACGCGACCAGGTCTTGATCGGGCGCTTGTCTTTTCCGGCCGTGGCCGACTCAACCTTCTTCAGAAGGTGCAGGTCGACAAACGGGCCCTTTTTAATAGAACGTGACATGGCTCGCCTCGCTTACTTCTTCTTGCGCCGCTGGACGATCATATTGCTCGTCCGCTTGTTGCGGCGGGTCTTGAAACCCTTGGACGGAGTGCCCCAGGGGCTGACCGGCTCACGGGCTTCGCCAGTACGGCCTTCACCACCACCGTGCGGGTGGTCGATCGGGTTCATGGCAACACCGCGAACGGTGGGACGAATGCCACGCCAACGGGTAGCGCCAGCCTTGCCGATCTGGCGCAGGCCATGCTCTTCGTTGCTGACTTCGCCGATGGTCGCGCGGCACTCGATGTGCACCTTGCGGACTTCGCCCGAACGCAAGCGAACCTGGGCATAGGTACCTTCACGAGCCAGCAGCACGGCCGATCCACCCGCCGAACGCACCATCTGGGCGCCCTTGCCGGGGATCATTTCCACGCAGTGGATGGTGCTACCGACCGGGATGTTGCGGATCGGCAGGGTATTGCCAGCGCGGATGGGCGCTTCGCTACCGGACACCAGCGTGGCGCCGACTTCAAGACCGCGCGGGGCGATGATGTAGCGACGTTCGCCGTCGGCATAGCACAACAGAGCGATGTGCGCCGTACGGTTGGGGTCGTATTCGATGCGCTCGACCTTGGCCGGGATGCCGTCCTTGGTGCGCTTGAAATCGACCAGACGATAATGCTGCTTATGACCACCGCCGCGGTGACGCGTGGTGATATGGCCGTTGTTGTTACGGCCGGCATTCTGCATCTGCTTTTCGAGCAGACTGTCGAGCGGGCGACCTTTGTGCAGGTGGGGGTGAACCACCTTCACCATCGCGCGGCGACCGGCGGAAGTCGGCTTCAGCTTGACGAGGGGCATTTACTTCACCTCCTGCGCAAAGTCGATTTCCTGACCCGGCTTCAGCGACACGTACGCCTTGCGCTCGTTGCGGCGGCGACCGATGAAGCGGCCAAAGCGCTTGACTTTGCCCTTGGTATTGAGAACCTGCACGGACTCGACCTGCACCTTGAAGAGCAGTTCGACGGCAGCCTTGATTTCCGGCTTGGTGGCGTCTTGCAGGACGCGGAAAGCCACTTGCTGGTTCTTGTCGGCGATGAACGTGCTCTTTTCAGAGACGATCGGAGCCAGCAGAACCTGGAGCAGACGGTCGTTGCTCATCCCAGCATCTCCTCGAGCTGAGCGATCGCGGGCTTGGTGATCAACACTTTGTTGTAGTGGATCAGCGACAGCGGATCGGCATAACGGGACTCGACCACCGCCACGTGCGGCAGATTGCGCGTGGCCAGATAGAGGTTTTCGTCAACCGTATCGGTAATGATGAGGACCGAGTTCAAGCCCAGGTTCTTGAGCTTGTCGGCGGCCGCCTTGGTCTTGGGCGAATCGACCACGAAGTTCTCGACGATCGCGATCCGGTCTTCGCGGGCCAGCTGCGACAAGATCGACCGCACACCGGCGCGGTACATCTTCTTGTTCACTTTCTGGCTGAAGTTTTCTTCAGGCGAATTCGGGAAAATGCGACCACCCCCACGCCACAGCGGCGACGAGGTCATACCGGCGCGAGCGCGGCCGGTACCCTTCTGGCGCCAGGGCTTCTTGGTGGAGTGCTTGACTTCCGTGCGATCCTTCTGGGCGCGGTTGCCGCTGCGGGCGTTGGCCTGGTAGGCGATAACGACCTGGTGCACCAGCGCTTCGTTGAATTCGCGGCCGAAGACCGTATCGGGGGCGCTGACGGTCGCAGCGACCTGGCCCTGGTCATTCAGGAGCTTGAGATCTGCCATGTTCAGGCTCCTTTCACAGCGGGACGAACGACGATGTTCGCGCCGGCATGGCCCGGGACGGCGCCACGGACCAGCAGCAGGCCGCGCTCGGCGTCCACGCGGATCACGTCGAGGTTCTGCACGGTACGGGTGACGTCGCCATAATGGCCGGCCATCTTCTTGCCCGGAAACACGCGGCCCGGATCCTGCGCCATACCGATGGAGCCGGCCGAGTTGTGCGATACCGAGTTACCGTGCGAAGCGCGGTTCGACGAGAAGTTGTGACGCTTGATCGCGCCCGAGAAGCCCTTACCAATGGTCGTGCCCGTCACGTCGACCTTCTGGCCGACCGTGAAGACAGATTCCACGGTGATGACTGCGCCCGGAGCGAACTCGGCCGCTTTGGCCGGATCAAGGCGGAATTCTTTGAGCACGCTGCCCGCTTCGGCACCCGCTTTCGCGAAGTGGCCGGTGAGGGGCTTGGTGACGCGCGAAGCACGGCGCGTACCGAACGTGACCTGAACGGCGGCATAACCGTCCGTTTGCGGGGATTTGACCTGGGTCACACGGTTGTTCGACACGTCCAGCACGGTCACGGGGATGGATTCACCATCGTCCGTGAAAATGCGGGTCATGCCAACCTTGCGACCCACCAGGCCGAGCCGGAATGCGGCTGGCGTGGAGGCCGTCGATTGGGTCGACATCGTTTTCTCCATTCCCGACTACGATTGGCCGGGGCTAAAAATGGCGACACACCGAAGTGCGGCGCCGGACAGCAACGCCAGAGGCGCTGCGCCTACATTGATGCGATCAGGATTGCTGGCGGCACGATCCGGAAAAACGCCGGGAAGCCCCCGCCGGAAAACACGTGCCAAAAGCCCATGGGGTTTACCCACGGGCTAGCCGGCTAGTATAGCCTGCGCCCGGCAGCTTTTTCAAGCCCCGGGCGCAAATACTACGTTACTGCAAAGCGATTTCCACATCCACGCCAGCCGGCAGGTCCAGGCGCATCAGCGCGTCCACGGTCTTGTCGGTGGGATCCACGATATCCATCAGGCGCTGATGGGTGCGGATCTCGAACTGGTCGCGCGACGTCTTGTTGACGTGCGGCGAACGCAGCAGATCGTAGCGGCGGATACGGGTCGGCAGGGGAACCGGACCACGGACCACGGCACCCGTGCGCTTGGCGGTTTCGACGATCTCGGCGGCCGACTGGTCGATGAGCTTGTAATCGAACGCCTTGAGGCGGATGCGAATCTTCTGCTTTTTCATGAAATATCCTAAAGAGCGATGAGGCGAGGAAACCTCGCCTCGGTAGTAGTCAGATACCGCAGGCACCACAACCACACCTTCCGCACTACCACGACCCCGATCCAGGGGACAGCGGATCCGGCTCCGCCGGTCCGCCAGTCCCGCCCCCTGGGGGGCGCGCGTAAGCGCGTAGGGGGGGTCTTACTTAACGATCTTGGCAACGACGCCGGCGCCGACGGTACGACCGCCTTCACGGATGGCGAAACGCAGGCCTTCTTCCATGGCGATCGGAGCCAGCAGCTTGACCGTGATCGACACGTTGTCGCCCGGCAGCACCATTTCCTTGCCTTCCGGCAGCTCGATCGTACCCGTCACGTCCGTCGTGCGGAAGTAGAACTGGGGACGATAGCCCTGGAAGAACGGGGTGTGGCGGCCGCCCTCTTCCTTCGACAGCACGTACACTTCGGCCGTGAAGTCGGTGTGCGGCTTGATCGAACCCGGCTTGCACAGAACCTGGCCCCGCTCGACGTCCTCACGCTTGGTGCCGCGCAGCAGGATACCAACGTTGTCACCGGCCTGGCCCTGGTCCAGCAGCTTGCGGAACATTTCCACGCCCGTGCACGTCGTCTTGACCGTGTCCCGGATACCGACGATCTCGATTTCCTCGCCGACCTTGACCACGCCCCGCTCGATACGGCCCGTCACCACCGTGCCACGACCCGAGATCGAGAACACGTCTTCCACCGGCATCAGGAACGCGCCATCGACCGCGCGCTCGGGCGTCGGGATGTACGAATCCAGCGCCTCCGCCAGTTGCAGGATCGCCGCTTCGCCCAGCTCGCCCTTGTCGCCTTCCAGCGCCAGACGCGCCGAACCCTTCACGATCGGGGTGTCGTCGCCCGGGAAATCGTACTTGCTCAGCAGCTCCCGCACTTCCATTTCCACCAGTTCCAGCAGCTCGGCGTCGTCAACCAGGTCAGCCTTGTTCAGGAACACGATGATGTAGGGCACGCCAACCTGGCGCGACAGCAGGATGTGCTCGCGCGTCTGCGGCATCGGGCCGTCGGCCGCCGACACCACCAGGATCGCTCCGTCCATCTGCGCGGCACCCGTGATCATGTTCTTCACGTAGTCCGCGTGGCCCGGGCAATCAACGTGCGCGTAGTGGCGCGTCGCCGTCTCGTATTCCACGTGCGCCGTGTTGATCGTGATGCCCCGCGCCTTCTCTTCCGGCGTCGCGTCGATCTGGTCGTACGCCTTCGCCTCGCCGCCGAACTGGCGCGACAGCACCGTCGTGATCGCCGCCGTCAGCGTCGTCTTGCCGTGGTCAACGTGACCGATCGTGCCCACGTTCACGTGCGGCTTGGTACGCTCAAACTTGCCTTTTGCCATGTTCTCTCTTCCTGCAGTTTGCCTGGAGATTTAACGATTATTTGCCTGCCGCCAATTACTTGGCGCGGGCGCTGATGATTGCGTCGGCGACGTTCTTCGGCGCTTCCGCGTAATGCTTGAATTCCATCGTGTACGTCGCACGACCCTGGGTCGCGGAACGCAGCGAGGTGGAATAACCGAACATCTCGGCCAGGGGAACCTCGGCCTTGATGACCTTGCCGCCGCCGACCATGTCGTCCATGCCCTGGACCATGCCGCGACGCGAGGACAGATCGCCCATCACGGTACCGGCGTAGTCTTCCGGGGTCTCGACTTCCACGGCCATCATGGGCTCGAGCAGCACGGGGCTGGCCTTGCGCATGCCGTCCTTGAAAGCCATCGAAGCGGCCATCTTGAACGCGTTTTCGTTCGAGTCCACGTCGTGGTACGAACCGAAGAACAGAGTGACCTTGACGTCCACCACCGGATAGCCGGCCATCACGCCAGCCTGCAGGGTGTCGACACAACCCTTTTCCACGGCCGGGATGAATTCGCGAGGCACCACGCCGCCCTTGATCGCATCGACGAACTCGAAGCCCTTGCCGGCTTCCTGGGGCTCGACCTTCAGCACCACGTGACCGTACTGGCCGCGTCCGCCCGACTGCTTGACGAACTTGCCTTCGGACTCTTCGCAGACCTTGCGGATGGTTTCGCGGTAGGCCACCTGGGGCTTGCCCACGTTGGCGTCCACGCCGAACTCGCGCTTCATGCGGTCGACCAGGATTTCGAGGTGGAGCTCGCCCATGCCCGCGATGATGGTCTGGCCCGATTCTTCATCGGTACGCACGCGGAACGAGGGATCCTCGGCGGCCAGGCGGTTCAGGGCGATGCCCATCTTTTCCTGGTCGGCCTTGGTCTTGGGCTCGACGGCCTGCGCGATCACGGGCTCGGGGAACTCCATCTTTTCCAGCGTGACGATCGCGTCCGGATCGCACAGCGTTTCGCCGGTCGTGACGTCCTTCAGGCCCACGGCCGCGGCGATGTCGCCCGCCAGCACTTCCTTGATTTCTTCACGCTGGTTGGCGTGCATCTGCAGAATACGGCCGACGCGCTCTTTCTTGCCCTTGATCGCGTTGTAGACGGTGTCGCCGGAAGTCAGCACGCCCGAGTACACACGGATGAAGGTCAGCTGGCCGACGAACGGGTCCGTCATCAGCTTGAACGCCAGCGCCGAGAACTTTTCCTTGTCGTCCGCCTTGCGGACCACGGGCTGCTCGTTCTCGTCGGTACCATCGACCGGCGGAATGTCGATCGGCGAGGGCAGGTAATCGATGACCGCGTCCAGCATGGCCTGCACGCCCTTGTTCTTGAAGGCGGTGCCGCACAGCATGGGCTGGATCTCGCCGGCGATGGTGCGCTGGCGGATGGCGGACTTGATCTCGGCTTCCGACAGCTCGCCGGACTCCAGATACTTGTTCATCAGCTCTTCGGACGACTCGGCGGCGGCCTCGACCAGCTTTTCACGCCATTCGCTGCAGGTATCGGCCAGCTCGGCGGGAATGTCGCCGTAGTCGAACTTGGTGCCCTGGGTGGCGTCATCCCACAGGATGGACTTCATCTTGACCAGGTCGACCACGCCCTTGAAGCCATCCTCGGCGCCGATCGGCACTTGCAGCGGAACCGGGTTGGCCTTCAGGCGCAGACGCATCTGCTCGTAGACCTTGAAGAAGTTCGCGCCGGTCCGGTCCATCTTGTTGACGAACGCGAGACGGGGCACGCCGTACTTGTTGGCCTGGCGCCAGACGGTTTCCGACTGGGGCTGCACGCCGCCCACGGCGCAATACACCATGCAGGCGCCGTCGAGCACGCGCATGGAGCGTTCGACTTCAATCGTGAAGTCCACGTGCCCCGGGGTGTCGATGATATTGAAGCGATGCTCGGGATAATTGCCCGCCATGCCCTTCCAGAAGCAGGTGGTGGCAGCCGAGGTGATCGTGATGCCGCGTTCCTGCTCCTGCTCCATCCAGTCCATCGTGGCGGCGCCGTCGTGCACTTCGCCAAGCTTGTGGTTGACGCCCGTATAGAACAGGATACGTTCGGTGGTGGTGGTCTTCCCTGCGTCGATGTGCGCAGAGATGCCGATGTTGCGGTAGCGCTCGATCGGGGTCTTGCGGGCCATGATCGGATTTCCTTGGTGGCTGGACTGGTTGGCCCACGGCGATCGGCCGCGGGCCATTTGAGAAACGAAGAGTGCCGCTTACCAGCGGAAGTGGCTGAATGCCTTGTTGGCCTCGGCCATCTTGTGCGTGTCGTCGCGCTTCTTGACCGCGCCGCCGCGACCTTCGGACGCGTCCATCAGCTCGCCCGCCAGGCGCAGGTCCATGGACTTCTCGCCACGCTTCTTGGCGGCCTCGCGAACCCAACGCATAGCCAAGGCCAGGCGGCGCACGGGGCGCACTTCAACCGGCACTTGGTAGTTGGCGCCGCCGACCCGGCGGCTCTTGACCTCGACGATGGGCTTGACGTTGCCGATCGCCTGACCGAACACCTCGATGGGGTCCTTGCCGGTCTTGGTCTGGATTTGTTCGAGGGCGCCGTAAACGATCCGCTCTGCAACGGCCTTCTTGCCGGAGAGCATGACGACGTTCATGAATTTGGCGAGTTCAACGCTGCCGAACTTGGGATCGGGCAGGATTTCACGCTTGGGTACTTCGCGACGACGAGGCATTTCTACTTCCTATGTCTTCAGTTGAACCGCGGGCTTTCGCCGACGGCCGTGGCCTGTCATGGTGGGCTTGCGCCCCGACGGGCCCCTTACTCGTGCCGCCCCTGCAGACCAGGACGCGGCAACGCAACGGGTAAAGCGGCAAGACCCGGGGATCAGGCCTTCTTGGGGCGCTTGGCGCCGTACTTCGAGCGGGACTGCTTGCGATCCTTCACGCCTTGCAGGTCCAGCGAACCGCGGACGATGTGGTAGCGCACACCCGGGAGATCCTTCACCCGGCCGCCGCGCACCAGCACCACCGAGTGCTCCTGCAGGTTGTGACCTTCGCCGCCGATATACGAAATGACTTCGAAACCGTTGGTCAGGCGCACCTTGGCAACCTTACGCAAAGCCGAGTTCGGCTTCTTGGGGGTCGTGGTGTAGACACGGGTGCAAACGCCGCGACGCTGCGGGCTGCTTTCAAGAGCGGGCGACTTGCTCTTGGCGTGGCTGGATTCGCGCGGCTTGCGCACGAGTTGGCTGATAGTTGGCATAAGCCCTCTTCCGTAACCTTTTGGGGTCTTTTGGTTAGGTCTGCGGCCTACGTCACAAGGCCCAGACGTCTACAACAAGCCGTCCGGCAGCGCGGCCCCGAGCAGGAAGCCGCTACCGGGGCGAACCGGAAGAGGAACATGCACGGGCCGCACGATCGTGCGGCATGAAAACCTGCTGGGGGAGGAACGCCGCGACGCGGCTCTTGAGAAAGGCAGGATTTGCGGGACATCCGAGCGATTGTGCCTGCCGGATATTGCAATTCTGCACATCAAAGAACGCGCGGCCCGGGCGAGCCGACTCCAGAGAGCTTGCCATAATAACGCGGCCAAAAACAGGCTGTCAATGCTCTACGTAGGCGCGGCCCCCGTCCCCGCGGTCGGGGCCCAGGGAATTCCCGATTTTCTCAAAAAACGATTGCGTTCGTTGCGCAAACGCCTAAACTTCAACCAGGCTGCCTTACAGCCTTACATCCAAGAAGGTTGATTCAACCATGCCATGCGCCTGCCATCATCGCATCGACGTGCATCATCACCTGTTCCCACCGTCGTTCCAGTCCTGGCTCGGCACCCAGGACCATTACCTGGCGCGCGGCCCCGCCGCCGACTGGACGCCCATGCGCTCCATCGAGGATATGGACGAGGCGGGCATTCAGACCGCGATGACCTCGTTGACGGCCCCCGCCTTCGAGGCGATGAAGCCGGCCGCGCGGCGGGAAGCCACCCGCGCGGGCAACGAATTCGGCGCCACCATGATGCGCGACCATCCCGGCCGCTTCGGCCTGTTCGCCAGCCTGCCCCTGCCCGAGGTCGACGCCAGCCTGGCCGAGATCGCCCATGCGCTGGACACCCTGGGCGCCGACGGCATCGGCCTGCTGACGAGCTACGCCGGCAAATGGCTGGGTGACCCCGCGTTCGCGCCGGTCCTGGACGAATTGAACCGCCGCCGCGCGGTCGTCTATGTCCATCCCACCGCGCCGGACTGCTGCGTGAATCTGATTCCAGGCGTGCAGAACTGGGTCGTGGAGTTCCCGGTGGATACGACGCGGACGCTGGCGAGCCTGATTTTTTCCGGCACGGTGCGGCGCTGCCCCGACATCCGCTTCATCTTCGCCCATTGCGGCGGCGTGCTGCCGCTGCTGGCCGACCACTTCGAACGCATGCTGGCGGTCACCCCCGACGGCGCACGCCTGCTGCCGCAGGGCCTGCCCGCCGCGCTGCGCCAGTTCCACTACGACATCGCGCTGCGCGCCCACCCGGTCGGGCTGTCCTCCATGCTGCAGACGGTAGGCGCCTCGCGGCTGCTGTTCGGCACGGACGCCCCGCTGCGCCGCAGCCTCGACACCGTGCGAGGCCTCCATGGGCTCGCACTCGACCCGGAAAGCGTGGCCGCGATCGAGCGCGGCAACGCCGTCCGCCTGCTCGACCGCTTCCAGACGGACTGACGGCCGCGCGCCGCCCGCCCGTTTCCGATGGCCCCATGTATCGAGAACGAACCATGATGACGACACCGAAAGCCTTGAGCGGGGCGGTTCTGGCCACTGCCCTGGCCCTCCAGCCGGCCCTCGCGCAGGAGGGAGACTTCCCCAACCGGCCCATCCGGCTGGTCCTGCCCTTTGCCGCCGGCGGCGGCGCCGACGCCGTCGGACGCCTGTTCGCCCAGCAGATGAGCGCCGACCTGGGCCATCCCGTGGTCGTGGAGAACATCACGGGCGCTGGCGGCATGATAGGAACGGCGCGCGCCGCGCGGGCCGAACCCGACGGCTACACCCTGCTGATCGGCACGCCCAGCACCCACGGCACGAACTCCGCGGTCTATACCAAGCTGAGCTACGACCCCATCAAGGATTTCCGCCCGGTCTCGCTGCTGGCGACATCGCCGCTGATGCTGATCGCCGCGCCGGGCTTCCAGGGAAGCACCGTCCGGGATCTCATCAACGCGGCGAAGGCCTCGCCCGGCGCACTGGCCTACGGCTCGTACGGACTCGGCAGCATCAATCACCTCGCCATCGAAATGTTCCTGTCCGCGGCGGGCATCCAGGCCAACCACATCCCTTATAAGGGGTCGGCGCCCGCGATGACCGACCTGATCTCCGGCCAGATCCAGTTCACCATCGACGGGCCGACGGCGCTGGGCTTCATCCGCAGCGGCAAGGTCAAACTACTGGGAACAGGCAGCGCGCAACGCTGGGCGACCTTTCCGGACACACCGACCATCGCCGAATCGGGCCTGCCCGGCTACGAGGCGCTGACCTGGTTCGGCATGTTCGCGCCGGCCGGAACGCCGGACGCTGTGGTCGCCCGGCTCAACCGGGCGGTCGACCAGGCGCTGGCGAACGAGAAAACCCGCGCCGGCCTCGCGTCCATGGGCCTGGACCCGGCTGGCGGCGCGCCGAAGAAGCTGGGCGAGACCGTCGAGGCCGAGATACGCAAGTGGACCGCCATCGCGCGGGAAAAATCGATCCGCCTGGATCCCTGAACCACCGCCCCCCCGCCGGGCGGGGCCCGCCACGAGCCTCAGCCCGCGGCCCCCAGGCACCGCTCGATCTCGCCGACCGCCTCGGCCAGGGCATCGCCGATACGGTTGCGCTGGCGCAGGAAGTCGATCTCCTGTCCCACCCACTCCGGCGTGCCGGCCGCTTCCGCCGCCCAGTCGCCCAGGCCGTGCAGTCCGGGCAGCGGCGCGGTCTGCGCGCTCAGCCCGTACGTGTCATGGCCATAGCGCCCCCGGACCGTATGGGTGACGGGAATCAGGAGGCGGCTCAGCCGCTTCAGGCTGGCATTGACGGCGCCCGCATGGGCCGCCGCGCCGCCCGCCTCGATCCACGCGTCCAGCCGGGCGACTCCGGCCTGGAACCGGCGCGCCTCCGCCGCGATCTCATCCAGGGGCAGCGGCGCCCCCGAGCCTGCCAGTTCATCCAGGCGCCGGACGATTTCCTCGGCCACGCCGCCGAACGCCATCGGCAGGATGGGGGCGGTACACAACTCCCACAGGTAGGCGCCATACACACGCAGGTGCATCGCCAGGGCGTCCCAGTCGACCTTGTCCAGCGTGTTCTCGACCGTGTGATGCCAGGCCCCCAGGGTGGCGTTGGCCGTCTGCCTGAGCGTGCCGGCGTCGAACGTGGCCAGGCCGCTCAGCATCGGCACGCCAGCGCCGAAGAACGAGGTATCGCCGATCTTCAGCGCCCGGCGCCAGGACCACGGCCGCCCCTCGGTCCACTGCTTGTCCACCCGTTCCTGGAACCCTCGCAACTCGGTGTTCGAGGTGGCTCCCCACTGGGTGGCGCCGGCGCAACCGGGCTGGTCGATCTGGAGATAGGCGACCGCATGGCGCTGCAGGCGCCGCCAATGCCGGTCCGCGTACCAGGACGAGCCGATCATCGTGCCCGTCTCGTGCCCGACCCAGAATCCGAATTCCAGTCCGCGCAGCAGCTTTCCCCGGTGCGGCGCGAACACCCGCGCCAGCTCCAGCATGCAGGCCATGCCGGTGGCGTTGTCGGTGGCCTGCGGACCTTCCCACGAATCGATGTGCCCACCCACCAGGACGAAATCGTCGGTCCGGCCCCGCAAGGTGCCGACCCCGACCTGGACCGGCCGCCAGGGGTTGGCCACGCGCGTGTGCAGGCACGCGCGCAGCGGCCCCTCGCGCAGCCGCGCCCGCAGGCGCTCCCCTTCGGCCCGCGACACGCCCACGCACGGCAGGACGGCCGCCTCTCCCCGCGTGGAGGCGGGCGAAGGATTGCCCCAGCCCGGCTTGACCGAACCGTACGGCAGGGTCTCGTCGGCGGGATGCCCCCAGTTGATGCCGATGTAGCCGACGGCGCCGTGCAGGGCCGCCAGGCGCTGCTTTTCCTGGCGCCCCGGGCCCGACAGGGTATCGACGAGTACGATGCGCCCGCCCACGTCCAGCCTGCGGAAATCGGCGGCCGATCCACCTCCCGCGTCGACGATCTCGGCCTCGACGCCAGCCTCGGGAGTGGGCGCGCTGTGGCCCAGCGTCATCGCGCGCACGCGCCGGGCGCCGGGTCCCGCCAGGTCGACGTGGGTTTCCCGCGGGAAACTCACCAGCCCCGGAAAGCTGTGCACCGCCGCCTCCAGGCCCGACCGGCGCATCGCCTCCACACAATATTCGGCGGTCAGCCGCACATGCTCGGTACCGGCGAGCCGCGTCGGGTAGCGTTCGGTCGTGGCGACCACGTGCTGGCGCAGTTCCTGCGCCGAGAAACCATCCACCACGGGATTGTCGGACATGCCTTTCTCCTGGTCGGACGGAAACTGCTACAGGGAATCCATGGACAGCAGCCGGCGCGGATTCTCGACCATCATGCGGTGGACGTCGGCATCGGTGAAGCCCTTGCCGCGCAGCCGCGGCACGAAGGTCTCGAAGATGTACCCCAGGCCCACGCCCTGGTTCAGCAACTGCGGATTCTCCTGGGTGGCGGGTCCCCGCGGATTGAAGAACCAGCGGTCGTAGGTAATGACCATCTGGTCCATGTAGCCTTTGTCGGCCAGGACCTGCATCAGCCCGGCCATGGACTCGTCCAGGCCTTCGTCGCCGTCGAAGCGCCAGGGAATCCCGATGTGATCCACCTGCACGGTCGCGCCCCGCCGCACGATGGCCTCGATCTGCTCGACGCCCCGCGGCTCGACGAAGGCATGGCCGACAATCACCTTGCCGAGGTCCGCGCCTTCCTCTTCCAGTATCTCGAGCTGCTCGACCCCCGGATTGGTCACCGTATAGTCCATCGGGTCGGTATGAGTGTTGATGCAGCACAGGGTCTTGCGCTGGGCCCGGGCGGCCGCGCGGATCAACCTGTCTTCGTACTGGTGGATGCGGCGCCCGTTGGGCCCCATGGGACTGGGGGCCGGATGCACGCTTTCCTGCCCGGTGGCGATCTTGATCGCCCCAGCCTTGATGCCGGTCGCGGCGCCGGCGAACACCATGCCCTCGGTCAGGTCCCGGTAGTAGAAGTCCGTCAGTTCGTCCACGGACTGGCGCCGGAACCAGTAGGGAATGCCCATGCGCTCGGGAAAGAAGCCGCTGACGGCGATGATATTGGCCCCCGTGCGCTCGGCAACCCGCTTCATCAGTTCGGGATTGCGGCCCACCTCCGCCGGCGTCATGTCGACCAGGGTACCGTAGCCGTATGCATCCATGCCCGCCTTGAGTTCGGCCGAGATCCGCGCCACGGCATCCTCCAGCACATAGCTGGACCGGTGGTCGTGCTCGCCGCCCGGATAGGTGTAGAGCAGATGCTCATGCGTCAACGTCACGCCCATCCGATCGACCGGCACATCGCCCGTCACGGTCCTGATCTTCTTCATTGCCATCTCCACGGGTTGTCCAAAAAAGCGATCCTGCCGGGATCGCCCATCCTGTCATACAGCTATGTGCAACAACAATGGGCCGAAAGGGGGCACTCCGCCCCTGCCTCACTCCGGCCTTACCTCAAAATGAATTCCAGAATAAAAATTTATTCTTATAAATCAATAGCTTGATTAAAAACACCGGATGCATCGGTGAAAAACATTGCCAAAGCATTGATGGATGGATAGAGTACAACCTATCTTACAGCCTTACAACTAATTCCGTAGGGAGTGATCCGTGAGTAAACCCGTCGCAGTGCTTCTCTATCCCGGCTTCCAGGAGCTGGAGTTCTGGTATCCCGTCCTGCGGCTGCGCGAGGCGCGGCGGGAAGTGGTGGTGCTCGGCACGGCGGGCCAGGATGCCGCCTACAGCCGCCTGGGCTATCCGGTCGTGCCGAACCGGGCCGTGGCCGGGGCTTCGGGAGCGGACTTCGCCGCCGTCGTGATCCCTGGCGGCAACACCGGCGCGTTGGGGCACGACCCCGTCCTGCGCGCATTCCTGGACGAGGCGGCCCAGGCCGGCGCCTTGCTGGCGGCCGTCTCCGAAGGCCGGTCCCTGCTGGGCAAGGCCGTGGATGGCGCGATCACCGCCGCCAGCACGGACGACCTGCCCGCCTGGGGACACCGGCTCATGTCCGCGCTGGACGCCACGTCCTCCCTCGCCCTGCCCCGCGAAGCCCGCATCGCCATCCTGGCCGAGAACCAGTATCAGGAACTCGAACTCTGGCACCCCTTGCTGCGCCTGCGCGAAGCGGGCGCCCACGTGCTGGTCGTCGGTCCCGCCCGGGACCAGGTCTATGCGAGCAAGCTCGGCTACCCCGTCCGGCCCGACTTGGCCGTGGCGGACGTGACCGCCGGGGATTTCGATGCCGTCGTCATTCCGGGCGGGTTCGCCCCCGAAGGCATGCGCCGGCACAAGGCGATGATCGACTTCGTGCGCGACATGGACGCAC
Source organism: Pigmentiphaga sp. MLSB6-MA01 (assembly GCF_058793475.1). Classification (NCBI taxonomy): domain Bacteria; kingdom Pseudomonadati; phylum Pseudomonadota; class Betaproteobacteria; order Burkholderiales; family Alcaligenaceae; genus Pigmentiphaga; species Pigmentiphaga sp. MLSB6-MA01. The sequence continues at coordinate 48,798 of NZ_JBXAFV010000001.1, forward strand.
GCGGCAACCTGGTGGCCGCCATCTGCCACGCCGGCTGGGTACTGGCCTCGGCCGGCATCGCCAAGGACCGGGACGTCACCTGCGTCGCGCTGATCCGCGACGACGTGATCCACGCGGGCGGACGCTACCGCGACGAAGCCGTCGTACGCGACCGCAACCTGATCACCTCGCGCCTGCCCAGCGACCTGCACCTGTTCTGCGGCGCCATCCTGGACTACCTGCGCGACGCGCCGGCCGCATCGCCGGCCGGCCGGCGCCTGGCGCCCGCAGACGGACGCGCCCCGGCCTCGGCGGTCCATGCGCAACGCGCCGTCCTCGGCATGGGACCGCGCGGCATCGCTTCGGCCGATTACACGACCGTGGTCAACCTGGGCGAAACCGTCGTCCGCTGAGTCCCGCCCTTCCTGCCGTCTCGACGTCCCTTTCCGTGGAGCGATGAACATGAAACCGCGCCTCTCGCATCTGTTGTCCGTGCTGGTCCTGCCCACCGCGATACCGATAGCCGCGCAAGCCGCCGGCCAGTATCCCGAAAAACCCGTGCGCATCGTCGTCGGCTTCACCGCCGGCGGCCCGGCGGACATCATCGCCCGCGTCATGGCGCAGAAACTGGGCGAAAGCCTCGGCCAGAGCTTCATCGTGGAAAACGTGCCGGGCGCCGGTGGCAATATCGCCGCGGCCCGGGTCGCCAAGGCCTCGCCCGACGGCTACACGCTGCACGTCATCAGCACCGGCTTCATCATCAATCCCAGCCTGTACGTGCGCGACGTCGGCTACGATCCGCTCAGGGACTTCGAGCCCATCGCCATGCTGGCGGCCTCGCCCAACATCGTCAGCGTGAACACGCAGATGAAGGTGGACTCCGCCAAGGGCCTGATCGATCTCATCAAGGCCCACCCCACGCAGTACAGCTACGCCCACCCCGGCATAGGCTCCACCCCCCATCTGAACGGCGAGCTGTTCAAGCTGACCTACAAGCTGGACGGACTGACCACGGTTCCCTTCAACGGCACGCCGCAACTGCTGGCTTCCGCCGTCTCCGGGGACACGCCCATCGTCTTCACCTCGCTGCCCTCGGCCCTGCCCTTCATACGCGACGGCAAGCTCAAACCCGTCATGGTGCTGAGCAAGGAACGCAGCGAGATCCTGCCCAACGTCCCCGGCACGATCGAGTCAGGCACGCCTGGCCTGGAAGGCGACACGGTATCGGGAATCCTGGCGCCCGCCGGCACGCCGCGGCCCATCATCGACAGGCTCAACGCGGCCATCAGGAAAGCCGCGGCCATGCCCGAGGTCAAGACGCAGTTGCTGAACGTGGGCTTCTCCGTCGCCCCGAGTTCGCCGGAGGAATTCCGGACCCGCATCAAGGGCGAGATCGACAGGTGGCAGCACGTCATCCGCAATGCCAACATCCGGATCGAATGAAGGAAACCGCCCATGAAGGCGACACAGGAACGGGCACTGGCCGACTGGCTACGGCGGCGTGAACCCGCGATGCTGGAACTGCTGGAAGCACTGGTCAACATGGACAGCGGCAGCAGCGACAAGGGAAACGTGGACCAGGTGGGACTGCGGCTCGAAGCCGCGCTGCGTGAGGCCGGCATCGCCACGGTGCGCCACCCCCTGCCCGAACACGGGGATTGCGTCAGCGGGGAGCTGCCCGGCGCATGCGCGGGACAGGGACATGTGCTGCTGCTGGGCCACATGGACACGGTCTTTCCCCCGGGCACGGCGCAGGCCCGGCCATTCCGGGTGGACGGCCGCACCGCCTACGGCCCCGGCGTGGCGGACATGAAGGCAGGCCTGGTCATGAACCTGTTCGTGGTCCGCGCGTTCGCCGAAGTCGGCGGCAACCCGCTGCCGCTGCGCGTACTGTTCACCGGCGACGAGGAAATCGCCTCCCCCGCCTCGCGCGGCCTGACCCAGGACATGGCCCGGGGAGCGCGCGCGGTCTTCAATGCCGAACCGGGTCGGCCCACCGGCAATGTGGTGACCGGCCGCAAGGGGGCGCTGTTCATGGATTTCGAGATCCGGGGCGTAGCGGCCCACTCCGGCGTCAATCCCGAGCAGGGTGCCAGCGCCATCGAAGCCCTCGCGCGCAAGACCATGGCCCTGCACGGACTGGCGGATCCCGGGCGAGGCGTCTCCACCAACGTGGGTACCGTGTCGGGGGGCATGTCCGTGAACACCGTGGCGGATTTCGCGCGGGGCCAGCTCGACGTGCGCTTTCCCGATGGCGTGGATCGCGCCGAACTCCGGCAGAGGATCGCCGGCATCATCGAACAGGAATCGCCCGCCTGCACCTGCGGCAGGATCGTGCGCGAAGGCCTTTTCCTGCCGCTCGCCACCACGGCCATGACCCTGGACGTGCTGGCCCGCTACCAGGATGCCGCGCGCGAGACGGGCTTCTCGGTCGAAGGCGAATACACCGGCGGCTCGGCCGACAGCGGCCTGACCTCGGCGGTGGGCGCTCCGACGTTGTGTGCGGTCGGCCCGGTGGGAGGACACGTCCATACGGACCGCGAATACTGCCGGCTGGACTCGTTGGTGCCGCGGGCCCAGGCGCTGGCGCTGGCCATCGCACGGCTCGAGCCGGCCTGAGCCGCCCGCGGCCCCGTCAGGCCGGAGAACCGTCCGGAGCGGCGACCCGCGACAGCGCGGACGCCCCGCCCCCGAACACCGCCTCGCCCGCTTCCAGATGCCTGGCCATGGCCTGGCCGGCCGCGGCCGGATCGCGCCGCACGATCGCCTGGTAGATCTCCGCGTGCTCCGTCCTGGCCTCGCCGCGCCGGTGCGGCGCCTTGGTCAGTTCCTTGGTGTAGTCCTCCAGGATGCCCCGCATCTCTTCGATCAACATCACGAAGAGAGGGTTGCCCGAGGCGTTCGCGATGGCCACGTGAAAATCCATGTCGAGCTGGTTGCGGCGGTCCGGATCGCTGGTTTCGGCAATGCGGCCGAGCAGCGAAGCCAGGACGCCTATGTCCTGTTCGGTCCGCTTGACGGCGGCCAGTTGCACCACGGGAACCTCGAGCGCACAACGGACCTCCTGTATCTGCGCGGGGGTGTAGCGCCCGAAGATCAATGCGCCGCTGATGCGATCCGACACGACGAACGTGCCCCGCCCGGTCTGCGACTCGGTGTAGCCCAGGGCCTGCAGGGACATCAGGGCTTCCCGCACCACCGGACGGCTGACGCCGAACGAGCTGGCCAGCTCCGCTTCGGAGGGCAGGCGTTCTTCCGGTCGGAACGCGCCGCTTTCTATCCGCTTCTGCAACTGCGCCTGCACGTAGGCGGCGGCTGTGCGCCGCTCCATTTTCTCGAACGGCTCGATCTCGGTTCTATTCTCTGCTGGCATGACCTGGACACCCGGAACGATGGCAAAGCCATCTTGCTGCCTGACAGGTTACCACGACTCCCCCACGGGAAGCCGGCCCGGGGTGCCCTGCGGGTCCGGCGCCACCGCCGGCTTGCCGCCGTTGCGATCCAGGCAGAGCGTGCAGCCGCCGTACATGTCTTGCGCCGAGCGCGGCCTGCGGACCCTCTCGTTCGGAACGCTGGTCAATCATAATCTGGATGGATATAGTCCGGATTATCCATTGCGAGGCACGAACCATGAGGATGAGCGAAGGCGTGGAATGGGGCCTGCATTGCTGCGTGGCCCTGGGCTGGATGGGGCAGGACGAGGTGGTGTCCACCGCCAGGCTGGCGGCCAAGTTCGGGCTGCCCGCCGCCTATCTGAACAAGTCGCTGCAGGCGCTCGCGCGGGCCGGCATCCTGGCGTCGTCGGCGGGCCCCAAGGGCGGCTTCCGGCTGGCCCGCCCGCCGGCGCGGATCACGCTGCTGGACGTGGTCGATGCCATCGAAGGCCAGGAGACGGCTTTCCGCTGCACCGAGATCCGGCGCAACGGCGAAGGCGCGGCCCCGCCCGCCGAATGCCGCCGGCCCTGTGCGATCGCCTCGGCCATGCATGGCGCCGAAGCCGCCTGGCGCAAGGAGCTGTCGCGCCAGACGATCGCCATGATCATGGACAAAGCCCCGAGGAGCGCGGTGGAGCGCACGGTGCGCTGGCACGCGTGCGCCTGACCGGCGGCGCGCCGCCCCAATCAAGTTACATTTTGACACACAAGGCAGGGCGGGCTTTGTGCGCCCCGTCACGGCTTCTTGGCTAGGATGGGCCATTCGCAGGGCAAAGACCGAAAGCGTCCTTGGACACGAACATCAACCGCCATTCAGGAGTCCCACAATGAGCGACAAGACCCCCCTCCCCGGCCACAGCACCACCAGCGCCGGCGCCCCCGCCCCCAGCGACCGTAATTCGCTGACGGCGGGCAGCGACGGACCGCTGGTCCTGCACGATGTGCATTTCCTCGAACAGATGGCGCACTTCAACCGGGAAAAAGTCCCCGAGCGCCAGCCCCACGCGAAGGGCTCGGGCGCCTTCGGCGTCTTCGAGGCCACCGAGGACATCTCCCGCTACACCAAGGCCGCCCTGTTCCAGAAAGGCTGTAAGACCGAGATGCTGGCCCGGTTCTCCACGGTGGCCGGCGAATCCGGCAGCCCGGACACCTGGCGCGACGTGCGCGGCTTCTCGCTGAAGTTCTACACCACCGAAGGCAACTACGATCTGGTCGGCAACAACACGCCCGTCTTCTTCGTACGCGATCCGATCAAGTTCCCCCATTTCATCCGCAGCCAGAAGCGCCTGCCCGACTCGGGCCTGCGCGACGCCCACATGCAGTGGGACTTCTGGACGCACAATCCCGAATCGGCGCACCAGGTCACCTACCTGATGGGCGATCGCGGCATCCCGCAGTCCTGGCGCCACATGAACGGCTTCGGGTCGCACACCTACATGTGGGTCAACGCGGCGAGCGAGAAATTCTGGGTCAAGTATCACTTCCACAACCAGCAGGGCGAAAAGAACCTGACCAACGAGGAAGCCGCCCGCATCGCCGGCCAGGACGCCGACTACCACCGGCGCGACCTGTTCGAAGCGATCGCGCGCGGGGAACATCCCAAGTGGGTGCTGTCGGTGCAGGTCATGCCGTATGCCGAGGCCAAGACTTACCGCTTCAACCCCTTCGACCTGACCAAGGTGTGGCCGCACAAGGACTATCCGCTGATCAAGGTCGGCGTGATGACCCTGAACCGCAACCCGGTCAACTTCTTCGCCGAGATCGAACAGGCCGCCTTCTCGCCCGGCAATACCGTGCCGGGCATCGGCCTGTCGCCCGACAAGATGCTGCTGGGCCGCGCCTTCGCCTACAACGACGCCCATCGCGCCCGCATCGGCACCAACTTCCACCAGTTGCCCGTGAACCGTCCGAAAGTGCCGGTCAACACCTACATGTTCGACGGCCACATGGCCTATGAGCACGCCGGCAATGCCGCCACCTACGCGCCCAACAGCACGGGACGCGCCTGGGCCGACGGCGGCGCGGCGCAGGAAGAAAGCTGGGAGGTCGACACCAGCCTGGTCCGGGAAGCCTACAAGCTGCGCAAGGACGACGACGACTTCGGCCAGGCCGGCGCGCTGGTGCGCGACGTCTTCGACGACGCGCAGCGCCAGCGGCTGGTCGATACCGTGGTGGGCGGGCTGAAATCCGGCGTGCGCTCGCCGGTGCTCGAGCGGGCGTTCGACTACTGGAAGCAGGTCGACGCCGACATCGGCCGCCGCATCGAGGCCCAGTACAAGGCGGGCTAGCCCCCCGCCATCCGGCGGCGCATCCCCCGCGCCGCCGGCCCCCATCTGGCCCGGAACTTGCTCGCAGAAGGATCGATGACCGGTCGGCGCCCACATCCGGGGCAAACATTTCGCATCATTAGGTGATTCCCCCAATGAGCGCTCGGCCAAATACTCAGTACAGTGAATATATTGATCAGTCTACTGAGTAATTTTGGTGCATCACGGCACACATCCAGTGCGCCACTCCGATCCGATCAACCCGACCCCTGCGAGCTCCCCATGCTGACCAAGATGCCCGTCCAACTGCTGTGCTCCCTGGCCTTCGCCGCGGCCCTCCTGCCCGCGGCGAAGGCCGAAGTCAAGGCAGCCCCAACCTTCCCCGTCAAGACGGTCGAGATCACCGTGCCCTACGCCGTGGGCGGCGGGGTCGACATGCTGGCCCGGCTCATCGGCGACCAGCTCGGCAGGCTCGGGCAGTCCGTCATCGTCGAGAACAAGGCGGGCGCCGGCAGTACCGTGGGCACCCGCATCGTCGCGGGCAAGCCCAAGGACGGCCATTCCCTGCTGATGATGAACGACGCCTATTCCCTGGCGCCCGCCATCTACAAGAACCTGGGCTACGACCCCAAGAAGGATCTGGCGGCCGTGATCAATGTCGCCTACGCTCCCATGCTGGTGGTGGTGCCGGCGTCCTCGCGCTTCAAGACCCTGGCCGACGTGGTGGAGGTGGGCCGCCAGCCGGGCTCCAAGCTGTCGTACGGCTCCTGCGGCGCCGGGACCGACCCGCACCTGGCGGGCGAAATGATGAACATCGAGTTCAAGATGCACAACGTGCACGTTCCGTACAAAGGCTGTGGCCCCGCCCTGGTCGACGTCCTGGGCGGGCAGGTGGACCTGGCGATAGTCACCATCTCCGGCGCGCTGACCTACATTTCCTCGGGCAAGCTGCGCGCGCTGGCCATCACCTCCAGCGACCGCTCGAAGGCCGTGCCCGACGTGCCCACCGTGGCCGAGAGCGGCGCACCCGGCTTCAACCTCAGCCAATGGCAGGGGCTGGCGGTTCCCGGCGGCACGCCGGACAACGTCAAGATGGACATCTACAAGACGGTGTCGGCCATCATGAAGACCGACGCCATGCGCAAGCGGCTCGAGGACCTGGGCTACACCACCGCGGACGAAGGCCCGGCCGCGTTCCAGAAAATCGTCAACGACGACATCGACCGTTTTGCCGCGCTGGCCAAGAAGATCGGCCTGAGCGCGGACTGAGAATCCGAGCATCCACCAAAAGGAAAATCGATGAACAAACTGAACATCAGTCTCTCCGTAGGCAACTACGACCGCACCCAGGCCCTGTTCGACGGCCGCGTGGCCATCGAGGGCTGCAACGTGCGCGCCGTGCCGCTGGAGCCTGAGGAGGCCTTCCACCGCGCCTTCCGCTACGAAGAGTTCGACGTGACGGAAATCTCGATGAGCAGCCACATGATGACCACGGCGCGCGGCGACAACAAGTACGTCGCGGTGCCCGCCTTCCTGTCGCGGGTCTTCCGCCAGTCGGGCATCTACGTGCGCACCGACCGCGGCATCCAGCGCCCGCAGGATCTCAAGGGCAAGACCATAGGCGTCCCCGAGTACCAGATCACCGCGAACGTCTGGATCCGCGGCATCCTCGAGGACGAATACGGCGTCAAGCCAGCCGACATCAAGTGGCGGCGCGGCGGCGTCGAGGAACCGGGGCGGGGCGAACGCGCGCCGATCGAGCTGGATCCGTCCATCGACCTGCGGCAGATCCCCGACGACAAGACCCTGTCGGGCATGCTGGAGTCCGGCGAGATCGACGGCTACATCGGCGCCCGCGCGCCGTCCTGCTTCCTGCGCGGCGCCCCCAATGTGGGCCGCCTGTTCGGCGATTACATCGACGCCGAAAAGGACTATTTCCGCCGCACCCGCATCTTCCCCATCATGCACATGGTGGGCATACGCAAGTCGCTGGTGGAAGAAAACCCATGGCTGCCGGTCAGCGTCTACAAGGCCTTCCTGAAGGCCAAGGCCCTGGCCGTCAAGGAGCTGGACGAGATCTGCCATCTGGCGGTCACCCTGCCCTGGATGGTCCACCACCACAACGAGGCCAAGGCGCTGATGGGCGAGGACTACTGGCCCTACGGCCTGCCCGCCAACCATCACGTGATCGAGACCTTCGCGCGCTACCACCACGACCAGGGCCTGTCGCGCCGGCGGGTCGCGCCCGAGGAACTGTTCGCCGCCTCGGCCCTCGACCTGTCGAAGATCTGAACACGCCATGAAAGCTCCCGCTGTCGACTACGTGGCGCCGCGCAGCCTGGACGAGGCGCTGCAATGCCTGGCCGGCGCGGACAACGCGCGGGTGCTGGCGGGCGGCCAGTCGCTGATGGCCATGCTGAACATGCGGTTCGCGTTCCCGGACTGCCTGGTGGACATCAATCGCATCCCGGAACTGGCCTACCTGCGCGACGAAGGCGACTCGGTCCGGATCGGCGCCATGACCCGGCAGCGGGACGTCGAGTTCTCGGACATGGTGCGGGACCGGCTGCCCATCCTGCGCGAGGCGATCCTGAACGTCGGCCACCGGCAGACGCGCAACCGCGGCACCGTGGGCGGCAGCCTGTGCCAGCTCGACCCCTCGGCCGAGATCCCCACCATCGCCATGGCCCTGGACGCGCAGGTCCACGTGGCCAGCGCCAGCGGCACGCGCAGCCTGGCGATGGCGGATTTTCCCGCCGGCTACATGACGCCGGCGCTGGAGGCCGACGAAATGCTGGTGGGCGTGTCGATGCGCCCCTGGGACCCGGGACATGGCTGGAGCTTCCTGGAATTCTCGCGGCGGCACGGCGACTTCGCCATCGCCTCGGCCGCCGTGCTGCTGAGCTTCGGCGCCGACGCGCGGGTGGACCGCTGTTCCATCACCCTGGGCGGCGTATCGACGGCGCCCGTCCGCATGGCGCAGGCCGAGCAGGCCCTGCTGGGCACGAAAGCCGAGGCGGCGGACATCGAACGAACCGCCGCGCTGTGCGGCGCGGTGGAGGCCAGCTCCGACGCCTACGTGCCCGGCTGGTACCGCCAGCGGCTGGCGCGGGTGCTGGCCGGCCGCGCGATCACCCGCGCGCTCGAACGCGCAACAAGATGACATCCACCATGGCAACCACGCAAAACTCCCGCCCCGTGCATCTGTCCGTCAACGGCAAGCCTTGCCAGGGCATGGCGGAGCCCCGCCTGCACCTGGCCGACTTCCTGCGCGGCGAACTGAAGCTGACCGGCACCCACGTGGGTTGCGAGCACGGGGTCTGCGGCGCCTGTACGGTACTGGTGGACGGCGTCTCTGCCCGCAGCTGCCTGATGCTGGCGGTCCAGGGCGAGGGCTGCGCCATCACCACCATCGAAGGCCTGGCCGCCAGCGAGCACGACACGCATCCGCTGCAGCAGGCCTTCCATGAATTGCACGCGCTGCAATGCGGCTTCTGCACCCCGGGCATCCTGATGTCGCTGTCCGAGCTGCTGGCCGCCAACCCCGACCCCGACGAGGACGCCGTGCGCGACGTGCTGTCCGGCCACCTGTGCCGTTGCACGGGCTACCAGAACATCGTGGCGGCGGCGCTGCGCGCCGCGCAGATCCTGCGTGAACGAGGCGGCCATGCACGCTGAGCGCCAACTGACCGCCATCCCCGGCATGGGCGCGAGTCCCGGCCGCATCGAGGACGATACGCTGCTGCGGGGCAAGGCCTGCTTCCTGGACGACGTCCCCGTCCCCGATGCGCTGCACGCCTGCTTCGTGCGCAGCCCGCATGCCCACGCGCGGCTGCACGGGGTGGACGCGGGCCAGGCCCGCGCCATGCCCGGCGTCGTCGCGGTCTATACCCGCCAGGACCTGTTCGGGCACGTCACCTCGTGGCGCATGCCGTTGGGCTTTCCGCTCGCGGCCCTGCCCGAGAACACCACGCCGTTCGCGCTGGCCGGCGACGAGGTCGCCTTCGTGGGCGAGGCCTACGCGGTAGTGGTGGCCCGGACGCGGCACGAGGCCGAGGACGCCGCGGCCGCCGTGCTGGCGGAGTTCGAGGTCCTGCCCGCCATCGCGGACTGCCGGCGGGCCGTGCACGACGATGCCCCCCGGGTGCGCACCGAACTGGCCAGCAACGTGCTGCAGGACTACACCCTCGCCTACGGCGACTGCGACGCCGCCTTCGCCCGTGCCGACATCGTGCTGGACGACGACTTCCGGGTCCATCGCGGCTGCGGCCATCCCATGGAAGGGCGCGGCGTGGTAGCCATGCCCGACCCCGCCACCGGCATGCTGACCGTCTGGTCCTCGACCCAGATGGCGCACGAACTGCACTACACCATCGCCCACATGCTGGACCAGCCCGAGGACCGGTTGCGGGTGATCACGCCGGACGTGGGCGGCGGCTTCGGCGCCAAATTCATGATCTACCCCGAGGAAATCGTGGTGCCGGCCGTCGCCCGAGCGCTGGACCGCCCGGTCAAGTGGGTGGAGGACCGCCGCGAAAACTTCCTGACCACCATCCAGGAGCGCGACCAGTTCTGGCGCATCTCGGTGGCCGCCGACCGCGACGGCCGCGTGCTCGGCGTGCGGGGCGGCTTCGTCCACGACCACGGCGCCTACACGCCCCAGGGCACCAACGTCCCGTACAACGCCGCCTCGTCCATGACCGGGCCCTACGTCGTACCGGCTTTCTCGCTGCGCGTGCAGGTGGCCTATACCAACAAGGTGCCGGTCGCGACCATACGCGGGGCCGGCTATCCGCAAGCGGCCTTCGTCATGGAACGCATGATGGACCGGCTGGCGTCCACCGCGGGCATCGACCGGCTCGAATGCCGCCGGCGCAATCTCATACCCCCGGAGAAGATTCCCTACACCAAGCCGCTCAAGTCGCGCGCCGGCGTGCCGCTGGTCATCGACAGCGGCGATTTCCCCGCGCTCCAGGCCACCGCCGCCCGGGCCATCGACTACGACGGCTTCGCGCAACGGCGGGAAGCCTCGGCCCGCGCCGGCCTGCTGCGCGGCATCGCGCTGGCCAACAGCGTCAAGCCCACCGGGCGCGGCCCCTACGAGACCGCCCGTGTCAAGGTCCATCCGTCCGGCCGCATCGTGGTCCATACCGGCGCCCTGGCCATGGGCCAGGGCATCAAGACCACGCTGGCGCAATTGTGCGCGGCGCACCTGGGCGTGGAGCCGCAGGCGGTGGAGGTCTCGGCGGGCGATACCGGCCTCTCCGGCTATGGCATGGGCGGCTTCGCCAGCCGCCAGGCCATGATGGCCGGCTCGGCCGTCTCCGAGGCCGCGGCCCAGGTCAAGGACAAGGCGCTGGCCACGGCCGCCGCCGTGCTGGGCGTCGGCGCGGACGAACTGATGCTGAGCCAGGGCGAGGTCCATACCCCGGACTTCGACAAACGCGTCTCGCTGGCCCGGCTGGCCATGCTGCTCAAGGGCGTGCCCGGCTACGCGCTGCCCGTCCCGGGCGATCCGGGCCTGGATGCGACCGTGCATTTCCACTGCGACGCCCAGGCCTACGCGGGCTCCTCGCACGCCTGCGAAGTCGAGGTCGACCCCTTGACGGGCGCTGTCCACGTGCGGCGCTACGTGGCCGTGCAGGACAGCGGCAACCTCATCAATCCGCAGATCGCGCATGGCCAGGTCCATGGCGGCGTGGTGCACGGCATCGGCAACGCCTTGTTCGAATGGATGGGCTACGACGACAACGCCCAGCCCCTGACCACGACGTTCGCGGAATACCTGCTGCCCACCGCGCCGGAAGTCCCCGACATCGAAGTGATCTTCCAGCCTTCGCCTACCCGCTTGAACCCCCTGGGCGTCAAGGGCATAGGCGAATGCGCGACGCTGGCGGTGGCCGCCGCGGTGATCGGCGCCGTCGAGCACGCGCTGGACGGCCACGGCGTGCGCATCACCGAATTCCCGCTGACCCCGGTGCGCCTGGCCGAGTTGCTCGACCCGCCGGCCCTGGACACCACGGCGCCGAGCGCCAACCTTTGACCCCGATCGCAGACGCCATGGAATTCACCAATCGCTTTCACGTCCCGCTGCCGCTGGAAGAAACCTGGAAACTGATGCTGGACGTTCCCCGCATCCTGCCGTGCCTGCCCGGGGCCCGGCTCAAGGAAGCGCTGGGCGACGACAAATACCTCGGCTCGGTGTCGGTCAAGCTGGGCCCCATCAAGCTGGCCTTCGACGGCCAGGCCGAACTGGTGCGCAAGGACGACGCGCAGCACATCGCCTGGCTGCGCGGCTCCGGCCTGGACCCCAAGGGCCGCGGCTCGGCCCAGTCGGAATTCAGTTTCGCCCTGGTTCCCGCCGCGGGCGGCGGCACCGACGTCACCGTCACGACCCAATTGCAGTTGTCCGGCGCGGTGGCGCAATATGGACGCGGCAGCGGCATGATCGCCGAGGTCGCGGGCCACATCCTCAAGCAGTTCGAGCACAACCTGGCCGCGTCCCTGCAGGACGACACGGATGCCGCCGAACCGGCCATGCCCGTGGTGTCCGCGCCGACCGCCGCCCCCGCGCAGGGCGAGGCCGGCGCGCCCCGGCCGGCCGTCGCCGCGGGAAGCGCGCCAACGTCGCCCGAAGCCCAGGCGCTGCTGCTGCAGGCCCAAGCCGTGCTGGCCCAGGCACAGGCGGTGCTGGCGGCCACGCAGCAGGCCTTGAACCAGAACCGGCGGGGCGCGGGCCGCGCCGCGCCGCCGCCCCAGGAACTGAACATGCTGAGCATAGGCATGAAGGCGTTCTGGTCCCAATTCAAGCAAGGCGTGGGGGGGCTGTTCGGCCGCCGCTAATCCACACAGGCCCTGTGCCCGGGGCCGCAACACGAAATTCAGCATACTGACCAACGGAAACATCATGAACTGGACACGAATCGCCGCGGTGGACGAAGTCGAAGACGACGCCGGCATGCCGTTCAAGCTGGACGGCCGCGAACTCGCCCTGTTCCGCAGCGGCGGCGAATTCTTCGCCGCCGACAACATCTGCACCCATCAATATGCGCTGCTGACCGACGGCTATGTCGAGGACGGCTGCGTGGAGTGCCCGCTGCACCAGGCGCAGTTCGACCTGCGCACGGGCGAGCCGCGCTGCGCGCCGGCCACGCAGCCCATCCGGATCTATCCCGTCAAGGTCGAAGACGAGGCCGTCTATGTCGCCATCGAATGAAACCGCCGAAGGCCGCGAGGCCCCCCTGGTCATCGTCGGCGCGGGACAGGCCGGCGCCATGGCGGCCCGCGCCCTGCGCGAGCTTGGCCATGCGGGCGAACTGGTCCTGATCGGCGACGAACCCCACGCGCCCTACGAACGCCCGCCCCTTTCCAAGGCCGTGCTGGCCGACGAGGGCATGCCGGACATCGGCCTGCTGCCTGAGCCCTTCCAGGCCCAATCCGGCCTCGCGCTGAAACGGGGCCGGCGCGTCGTCCGGCTCGATCCCGCGCGGCGCGAACTGCACCTGGACGACGGCGGGGTCCAACCCTACCGCGCCTGCCTGCTCGCCACCGGCGGCGGCGTCCGTGTCCTGCCGGCCCTGCCCCCCGGCACCCCGGGCGTCCATTACCTGCGCACACTTGACGACGCACGAGGCCTGCGCGCGGCCCTGCGCACCGCGCGCAGCCTGCTGGTGATCGGCGGCGGCTTCCTGGGACTGGAGATCGCGTCCACCGCCCGCGCGCTGGGCCTGGACGTGACCGTGATCGAACTGGGACCGGCGCTGCTGGGCCGCGTGATGCCGCCCGAGGCATCGCGGTGGCTGGCCACGCGCGTCCAGGCCCACGGCGTGCGCCTGCTCCTGGGCGCGAAGTTGTCGGGCCTGGAAGCCGTCGGCGGCGGCATCGCCGCCACGCTGGCCGACGCGGGCGAACTGCGCGCGGAACTCGCCATGGTGGCCGTGGGCCAGGTGCCCAACGTGGCGCTGGCGCGCGAAGCCGGATTGCTGATCGATGCCGCCAACGGCGGTATCCGGGTGGACGCGCGCTGCCGCACCAGCGCCGAAGGCGTCTACGCCGCGGGCGATTGCGCCAGCGGCTTCGATGCCGCCACCGGCACGCACCGCCGCCTGGAATCCTGGCAAAACGCCAACGAACAGGCTCGCATCGCCGCGGCCGCGATGCTGGGCGAGGCCGCCGAACCGCCCCCGCCGCCCTGGTTCTGGACCGATCAGTTCGGCTGCAACATCCAGATGCTGGGCCATGGCGCGCCCGGCCTGGCCTACCACTTGCGCGGCCCGCTCCCGGAAGGCCGGGAGCCCGGCAAGGCCATGCTCTTCGGCATCGACGGCGACCGCCTGGTCCACGCCATCGCCATCAATGCCGGCGGCGACCTGCGCGCCTTCCGGAACGTACTGGGGCGCTCCCTGGCCTGCGCGCCGGAAACCCTGGCCGATGCCGGCATCCCCGCCAAACAGCTTGCGCGCCTGGCCCTGGGCCCGGCGTCCGCCTAGACCCGGAACGAAAGGAAGCACGATGTACAAGAACCAGGAAATCCTCGACTACACGGTCGGCGCCAAGAACGCTCCCGCCGACGACTATGCCTGGCCGGCGGACGACCACCTGATCCCCGACTGGGTCTACACCAGCCAATCGGTATACGAGCGCGAGATGGAGCGCATCTTCAAGGGCCGCGCGTGGAACTTCGTCGCCCTGGAAGCCGAGATCCCCAACCCGGGCGACTACAAGCGCTCCTACGTCGGCCCCGTGCCCGTCGTGGTCTCGCGGGCGGACGACGGCAGCATCCACGTCTTCGAGAACCGCTGCGCGCACCGGGGCGCGGAATTCTGCCGCAGCAGCCGGGGCCATGCGAAGGAGTTCGTCTGCCCTTACCACCAGTGGTCCTACGACCTGAAGGGCAACCTGCAAGGCATCCCCTTCAAGCGCGGCGTGAACAAGCAGGGCGGCATGCCGCGCGAGTTCCGCAACGAGGAACACGGCCTGCTCAAGCTGCACGTCACGACCCGGCACGGCGTGGTGTTCGCGTCATACTCGGCCGACGTGGAGCCGCTGGAGGAATACCTGACGCCCGAGATCCTGAAGGACTTCGACGTCGTCTTCCCCGGCAAGCCGCTGAAGATCCTGGGCTATTACAAGAACGAACTGCCCTGCAACTGGAAGATGTACCACGAGAACCTGAAGGACCCGTACCACGCCACGCTGCTGCACTCGTTCCTGGTGGTGTTCGGCCTGCTGGTCGCGGGCAACGACTCGGCCATGATCGCCGACCCGGTGCACCACCGGCACGGCACCATGGCCTCCGCCAAGAAAGAAGACAAGTACGCCGCCGTCAGCGAAGAGAACAAGAAGGAGATGCGCTCCTTCCACGACGGCATGCGGCTGCAGGACGACCGCTTCCTGGAGTTCGTGAAGGAATTCGACTCGCCCTGGTCGGTGACGATGCAGACCATCTGGCCCAACCTGGTCGTACAGCGCGAGATGAACACACTGGGCGTGCGGCAGATCGTGCCCAACGGCCCCCACAGCATGCTGATGACCTGGACCATGTTCGGCTACGAGGACGACACGCCCGAGATGACCCGGCACCGCCTGCGCCAGGGCAACCTGATGGGGCCGGCGGGCTTCCTGGGCCTGGAGGACAACGAAGCCATGAAGTTCGTGCAGGAGGGCGTGCGCCGCAGCAGCCTGGACATGAACGTCGTGAAACTGGACGCGGGCAACGTCGGCACGACCACGTCGCTGATCTCGGAAGCCGCCATACGCGGCATGTACCAGTATTACCGAGAGGTCATGGGCTGGAGCAGCCCGATCGCCGGATAAGGAATCAGGACATGATGACATTGCAGCTTTCAGGATACGCGCCCTCCCGGGTGGGCGCGCGGCGGGCGGCGGAATTGCGGCCGCTGGTCGAGCATTTCAACATCGAGTACTGCGCGGTGCTGGACAGCGGCCAGATCGAGGAATGGCCGCGCTTCTTCACCGAGGACTGTGTCTACCGCATTACCGCGCGCGAGAACGCCGAGCTGGACATGCCGGTAGGGCTGGTCTATGCCGAAGGGCGCCCCATGCTGCACGACCGCGCGGTGGCGATCTCGCGCACGCAGATGTTCGCGCCCCGGACCATGGCCCACCTCCTGTCCGCCCCCCGCATCGTTGGCGAGGACGGGCAGGAAATCTGGGCCCAATGCAACTACGTGCTGCTCCAGACCCTGGTGGAAGGCCCCACCACGCTGCATCTGGCCGGCACCTACCACGACCGGTTCGTCCGCGACGGCGACGAGCTGCTGCTGCGGGAGAGGCAGGTGATCCACGAATCGTCGGTGATCGCCAACGACCTGGTCTACCCCGTCTAGGAGGAATGAAATTGGCTACCTTACGCAAGATCGCGCTGGAAGAACACTTCATGATGCCGGGCTTCGAGGCCTACTCGAAAGCCTTCCTGAACTTCATCGACCCGGCCACCATGAAGGAACTGGGCCAGCGGCTGGCCGACTTCGACACGCTGCGGCTCGATGAAATGGACAAGGCGGGCATCGAGCTGGTCGTGCTGTCCCAGTCCGGACCGGGCGTGCAGGCCGAGCCCGACACTACCCTCGCGTTGCGCCGGGCGCGCGAGAACAACGACTTCCTGGCCGAGCGCATCGCGCGGCGTCCGGACCGCTACGCCGGTTTCGCCATGCTGCCCATGCACGACCCTCTCGAAGCCGCGCGCGAACTGGAACGCGGCGTGACGCAACTCGGATTCAAGGGCTCGCTGGTGAACGGCCATACGCTGGGCCGCTACTACGAGGGCCGCGAGTACGACCCGTTCTGGGAACGGATGCAGGAGCTGGACGTGCCCATGTACCTGCACCCCATCGACCCCTGGAAGCCGCTGCATGCGCTGGACGGCGCGCCGGTGCTGGCCGGCGCCAGCTGGGGCTGGGGCGTCGAGACCGCCAGCCACGCGCTGCGCCTGGTGTTCGGCGGCGTGTTCGACCGCTTCCCCCGGCTCAAGGTCATCCTGGGCCACATGGGCGAGGGCCTGCCCTTCCAGCGCTGGCGCTTCGACAGCCGCTTCGCCGCCTACCCCTACGGCATCACCCTGCAGCGGCGCCCGTCGGAATACATAGGCAGCAACCTGCTCATCACCACCTCGGGCGTATGCTCGCATCCCACGCTGGTCGGCGCCGTGGGCGAGATGGGCGTGGACGCCGTGATGTTCTCGGTCGACTACCCGTACGAATCGACCGAGGCCGCCGCCCGCTTCATCGACACCGCGCCCCTGGAACCCGCCCAGCTCGAAGCCATCTGCCGTGGCAACGCGGCACGGATCCTGGGCCTGTGAACCCAACCCGACGGAGACCCCTCATGACCAAGCCACTGTTTCGCATCGGGCAGATCGTGCCCAGCTCCAACACCACCATGGAAACGGAGATTCCGGCCATGCTGACGGCGCGCCAGCAGATACGGCCGGAGCGCTTCACCTTCCACTCCAGCCGCATGCGCATGAAGCACGTGGTCAAGGAAGAACTTGCCGCCATGGACGCCGAGTCCGACCGCTGCGCCGTCGAACTGAGCGACGCGCGCGTCGACGTACTGGGCTACGCCTGCCTGGTCGCCATCATGGCGATGGGGCGCGGCTATCACCGGCAGTCCGAGGCGCGCCTGGCAAGCCATACCGCCGCCAACGGCGGCGACGCGCCGGTCATCACCAGCGCCGGCGCGCTGATCGAGGGCCTGAAGGTCATCGGCGCCCGGCGCATCGTGGTGGTGGCGCCGTACATGAAGCCGCTGACCGACCTGGTGGTCGACTACATCCGCCACGAGGGCTTCGAGGTTGCCGACTACCGCGCCCTGGAAATCCCCGACAACCTCGAGGTCGGACGCCACGACCCCGAGAACCTGCCCGCCATCGTCGCGCAGATGGACACCAGCCAGGTCGATGCCATCGTGCTGTCGGCCTGCGTGCAGATGCCGTCGCTGCCGGTGGTGGCCAAGGTCGAGGCACTGACCGGCAAACCGGTCGTCACGGCCGCCATCGCCACGACCTATGCCATGCTCAAGGCCCTGGACCTCGAACGCGTCGTGCCGGGAGCCGGCGCGCTGCTGTCCGGCGCCTATTGACACGGCCCATTCCTTCCAGCGAGCCCCTCATGACCGACAGCCACTTCCTCCACGGCGCCAACGTGCGCGCCAACGGCATCCGCCAGCACTACCTGCGCTACGGCGGCGCCGACGGCGAACGCGCCTCGCGCGACCCCGTCATCGTCATTCCCGGCATCACCAGCCCCGCCATCACCTGGGGCTTCGTGGGCGAACGCCTGGGCCGGCACTTCGATACCTACATCGTCGATGTGCGCGGCCGCGGCCTGTCCACCGCCGCCGCCGGCCTGGACTACAGCCTGGACGCCCAGGCCGAGGACCTGATCGCGCTGGCCGAGGCCCTGGGCCTGTCGCGCGCCAGCGTGGTGGGCCATTCCATGGGTGCCCGCATCGGCCTGCGCGCCGCGCGCGTCGGCATGCCCGCCATGGCCCGCCTGGTGGCGGTCGACCCGCCCGTCTCCGGCCCCGGACGCCGTCCCTACCCCGCCAAGCTTCCCTGGTACGTCGACTCGATGAAGGCAGCGCGCGCCGGCATGGACTGGACCGCCATGCGCGAATTCTGCCCGACCTGGACCGAGGAACAACTGCGCCTGCGCGCCGAATGGCTGCACACCTGCGACGAGGAGGCGGTGCTGGCCAGCTTCGAAGGTTTCCACACCGACGACATCCACGCCGATCTTCCCGCGATCCGGCAGCCCGTCCTGCTGATGACCGCCGAACGGGGCGGCGTGGTCGAGGACGTCGATGTCGCGGAGTTCGGGCGCGTGCTCGCTTCGATGCAGACCGTGCGCGTGCCCGGCGCCGGCCACATGATCCCGTGGGACAACGAGGAAGGCTTCTACCAGGCCTTCGGCACGTTCCTCGGCGTTTCGATCTGAGCTCCCTCCCACCTCCAGACCACAGGCAAGACCATGGCCATCAGCGACTATCCGTTCATCGAAGCCTGGCGCCAGGTGCTGACGCTGTCCCGCCTGGAGGCGGGGCAGACCGTGACCATCCTGACCAGCGCGTCCACCCATCCGCAGACCCTGTCGTGCGCCACCATCGCCGCGCAGTCCCTGGGCGCCATCGTCAACCGGCTGGACCTGCCGCCGGTCAACGGCGACAAGGCCCTGAGCCGGGACGCGCTGGCCTACCTGGGCACGACGCCCCTGACCGGCAACCACGCCGCCATCGCCGCCCTGAAGGCCAGCGACCTCGTCCTGGACCTGATGACCCTGCTGTTCTCGCCCGAACAGCATGAGATCCTGCAGGCGGGCACCAAGATCCTGCTGGCGGTCGAGCCGCCCGAAGTCCTGATGCGCATGGTCCCCACCCAGGCGGACAAAACCCGCGTCACCGCCGCCGCCGCGCGCATCCAGGCCGCCGGCGAGATGCGCGTGCGCTCGGCCGCCGGCACCGACCTGCGCTGCCCCCTGGGCGAGTTCCCCGCCATCAGCGAATACGGCTTCGTCGACGAACCCGGCCGCTGGGACCACTGGCCCAGCGGCTTCGCCCTGACCTGGCCCAACGAGGGCGGCGCCAGCGGCCGTATCGTCATCGACCGCGGCGACATACTCCTGCCCCAGAAATGCTACGTGGACGACCCCATCACGCTCACGGTGGAGAACGGCTACGCCGTGCGCATCGAGGGCGGCCTGTCCGCCGACCTGCTCAACGACTACATGGCGTCCTTCGACGATCCCGAGGCCTACGCCATCTCGCACATAGGCTGGGGATTGCAGCCACGCGCCCGCTGGTCCACACTGGGACTGTACGACCGCGAGGCCACCATAGGCATGGATGCCCGCGCCTTCGAAGGCAACTTCCTGTTCTCGCTCGGTCCCAACAACGAAGCGGGGGGAAATCGCACCACCGCCTGCCACATCGACATCCCGCTGCGCCGCTGCACCGTCAGCCTGGACGGGCGGGACATGGTCGTGGACGGCAAGGTCCTCGACTAGATCCGGAGCCATCATGCACAAGGAAATCTCGACCTACCAGCGCCAGGGGTTCGGCGCCGACCTCGAACTGCGGGGTCCGGCCGCGCTGCTCATCGTCGACTTCGTCAACAGCTTCGCCGATCCGGCCATGTTCGGCGGCGGCAACATCCGCGATGCCATCGAGCGCACCACCGTCCTGCTGGCCGAGGCCCGCAGGCTGGGATGGCCCGTGGCCCACACACGCATCGTGTTCGCCGACGACGACGCCGATGGCAACGTCTTCACCGAAAAGGTGCCCGGCCTGCTGAAACTGAAGGAACACGATCCCGCCAGCGCCATCGTTCCCGAACTGGCCCCGGCTCCCGGCGAACTCGTGGTGCGCAAGACGCTGCCCTCGGCCTTCTTCGGCACCACGCTGGCCGCATGGCTGACGCAGCGCGGCGTGCGCACGCTGGTCGTGGCCGGCGCGGTCACCAGCGGCTGCGTGCGCGCCAGCGTCGTGGACGCCATGTGCCACGGCCTGCGCCCCATCGTCGCCTCGGACTGCGTGGGCGACCGCGCGCTCGGCCCGCACGAGGCCAATCTGTTCGACATGCAGCAGAAGTACGCGGCCGTCCTGCCCCGCGACGAGATCTTGAAGGCCCTGGGGGCGGCCACGAGCCATGGGTCCAGGGGGTGACGCCGGTCGGTCCGCAGTATACTGATTAAAATGCACCGGCTTTCACCGGTGCCGGTACACCTGCGAAGCACCCCCAACGATGATCCACGACGAAGCGGACCCCAACGACCACGACACTTCCTCGCCTCCCTTCGATCCCGCCGAACAGGTGCTCTGGTCGCGCTCGGGATACCTGGTCCGCCGGCTGAACCAGATCCACTATGCGATGTTCTTCGAAGAATGCAGCCATGAGATCACCCCGGTCCAGTACGGCATCCTGACCGCGCTGTCCCTGCAACCCGGCAGCGACCAGAAGACGATCGGCCACGAGCTCGGCCTGGACCGCACCACCACCGCCGACGTCGTCAAGCGGCTCGAACGCAAAGGCTACCTGACCCGCCGCGTCGACCCCGAGGACCGCCGCTCGCGGCAGTCCTTCATCACCGAGGAAGGACTGCGCGTCATGGGCCAGTTGCAGGCGGGCATGACGCGGGCCCAGCAACGGTTGATTTCGCCGCTCAGCAAGAAGGACCAGGATACGTTCATGCGCCTGCTCTCCAAGCTGGTGCAGGCCAACAACCACTACGGCCGCGCCGCCGCCGATCTCTGATCCTGCCCGCGGCGGTGTTCATCGCGGCACACCTGGCGGATCGCCTCGATCAGCAACTGCGCGCCCGGCGACGAATGCTCCTGCGTGCGGCGCAGGATGCCCATGGACCGCTCGGTGCCCGCCAGCGCGACGGGCAGCTCGACCAGGATGCCCGCCCGCAGCTCGTGGGGAAACAACTGGCGCGAGGCCGCCGACAGCATGTCGGTCTCCAGCAGCAGCCCCCGGATCAGGGAAATATCCGACGATTCCACCGCCACCTGCGGTTCCGGCAAGCCATGCTGCGCCAGGCAGGCGCCTAGCGCCTCGCGGGTGGGCGTCCCCTGCCGGGGCAGCACCCACGCGGCTTCCATCAGGTCGGCCAGGTCCAGCTCGGCCGCCCCGGCCAGCGGATGATCGCGTCGCGCCAGCACCACCATCGGCTCGCGCATCAACTGTTCGACCACCAGCGCGCTTTCGAGCGGCTCGACCGGCAAGGCCCCCACCAGGAAGTCCACGTCGCCCAGCCTCAGCCCCGCCACCAGCGTATCCATGGGCGCCTCCAGTGTGCGCACCTGCAATCGCGGATGCTGCGCCAGCACGCGCCCGATCGCCACCGGCAGCACGTAGGGGCGGCTGAACGGCAGCGCGCCCACCACCACCTGCCCCTCGATCACGCCCTTCAATGCCGAGATCTCGGTGCCGGCCAGGCGCAGCTGCGCCAGCGCCCGCTTCACATGCGCCAGCAGCAGTTCGCCGCTGTCGTTCAGCGCGACGCCGGCATGCGCGCGGTCGAACAGGGGCACGCCGACGCTGGCCTCGAGGTCGTACAGCGCCATGCTGGCGGCCGGCTGCGAGACGCCCACGGCGGCAGCGGCGGTGCTGATGTGCTTGCGTTCGGTGAAAGCGAACAGCAGCTCCAGGCGCCGCTCGTGCACGGCCAGGGAAAAGAACGGCGCGGTGCGCAGCCGCGGCGCCGACTCCGGATAGCGCGCGCACAAGGCATCGCACGCCTGCTGGAGTTCCGTGAACGCCAGCTCGGTCCGCCGGTGCAACGCCTGGCCGAAATCTGTCAGCAACCACTGGCGCGCGCTGCGCTCGAACAGGGCGACGCCGAACCGGTTCTCCAGTTCCTGCACCGAACGCGACACCGCCGACTGGGCGCGGCGCAGTTCCTCGCTCGCGCGGGCCAGGTTGCCGTGACGCACGACGGTCAGGAAGGGGCGCAGGTGCTTGGTGTGGAGCATGCTCACGAGCCCGGCCCCCCGCTCAGGCCGCGCGCCAGCGCGGCCGGTACCCCTGGCCCGCGCCCTCGATGCGGCAACAGAATGGCGCGGCGAAATGGGTAGGCAGCAGCAGGTCGCCGGAGGCCGCCGCCGCGTCCAGGACCCGGCGGCGGGTAGCCAGGGCCAGGGCCGGATCGTCATCGAACACCGAGCACAACTCTGGATAGGGCAACTGGACCGGATGATGGATCACATCTCCGCTGAACAGGGCGCGCTCGCCCGCCGCCCGCAGGCGGATCACCGCGTTGCCCGCGGTATGCCCGGGCGCGGGCTCGACCGTCAGCCTGTCATCCACGACATGGCCATCGTCGATCAGCACCGCCTGGCCGGCCTCGACCACCGGAAGCACGCTGTCGGCGAACACGAAACGCTGCGATTCGCGCGGCACGTGGTCGGCCCGGCGCTCGTCCCAGCGGTCGAACTCTTGCCGCTTGAACAAATAGCGGGCATTGCGGAAAGTCGGCACCCAGCGGCCGTCCACCCGCCGCGTATGCCAGCCCACATGGTCGGCATGGAAATGGGTGCACATCACGAAATCGATCTCGTCCGGATGGGCCCCGGCGGCGGCCAGGCGCTCCAGCCAGGGCTCGTTGCGCATGTGGAAACGCGGGTCGGACGGACGATGCTTGCCGTTGCCGATGCAGCAATCGATCAGTATCTTGTGCCGGGGCGTGGTGACCAGCCAGCTATGGATGCTGGTGCGCAGGCGGTCCGTGGCGGGATCGTAGAAATGCGGCACGAGCCAGGACGCATGGGACAGCCACATGTCCGGACGGCAGGCCGGGAACATACCGGTGCTGCTCAGGCCCGGCCCCTGGTAGTCCTCGATGCGCGCGATCGAGACATCTCCCAGGCGAAAAGACAGGGATGGCAGGATGGCGGAAGCCGGGGTCGCGTTCATGGCGGCATTATCGCAACAAGGCGCGTCACGGATCGATACGCACGCCGGCTTCCCGGATTACCCGCCCCCACCGCGCCGCGTCCTCGACGATGAATCGCTTGAAATCCCGGCCACTGGTCGTGTCCACGGTGTAACCCTGGCCGACCATGAAAGCGCGCAACTCCGGACTGCGCATCGCGCCGATGGCCGCGCCACGGATGCGATCGAGCGCGGCGGCCGGCGTACCCGATGGCGCGAACAGGCCTTGCCAGCTCACGAAACCGTCGAGCTGGGCCAGGCCCCGCTCGGCGAAGGTCGGCACGTCCGGCAGCATCGGATGCCGCCGCGCCCCGGTAATGCCCAGCCCCTGGATCCTGCCGCTTTGCAGATAGGGCAGATAGAACGGCACATCGCTGATGGCCGTATCGATCTGTCCACCCAGAAGCGATTGCAGCGCATCGATGCTGCCCCGGTAGGGAACGTGCAGGAAATGGATCCCGGCGGTACGCGTCAACAGTTCGCCTGTCAGGTGCATGGACGTCCCCTTGCCCGGCGTGCCGTAGCTCGGCCCGGGCTCCTGGCGCCCCAGCCGCAGCAGGTCGTCCAGGCTTCCGATCGGCCCGCCCTTGCGGGCGACCAGCAGCAGCGGCGAAGTGACCAGCATGGTCACCGGTTCCAGTTCGCGCTGGGGATCCAGCGGCAAGCTCTGGTAGAGGCTCGGGCTGATGGAAAGGATACCCGTGAAGCCAAGCAGCAGCGTATGCCCGTCGGGCTTGGATCGGGCGACGGCGGCGGCGCCGATCAGGCCGCCGCTGCCGGTCCGGTTCTCGACGATGACCGCCTGCCCCAGCGTGCCGGCCATGCGCTCGGCCAGCTTGCGGGCCAGCGCATCCGTCCCGCCCCCGGCGGGAACGGGGACGATGATGCGCACTGGGCGCTGGGAAGACTCCTGCGCCGCCAGGGGACCGACGGCGGCCAGGGCGGCCACACAGCAAAGGAACAGGCGACGCATGGAAAGACTCCTCAGAGCACCGGCGAAACGCCGGCGCGAACGTGCTGGTCGAACAATTGCAGCAGGTCGGCGCAGGTCGTGACTTCGCCGAAGTTGACCTTGACGGTCGACAGCGTGCCTTCGTGTCCCGTCTGGTTGCCGCTGCCCACGCAGTCCTCGGCCACGACGATGTGATAGCCCAGGAAGAAGCCATGGCGCAAGGTGGAGTCGACGCAGACATTGGTGGCCACGCCCGTCATCACCAGCGTCTTGATTCCTCGTGCCTGCAATTGCGCGTGCAGGCCGGTCTCGTGGAAACCGCTGAACGTGTGTTTGTCGACGACCACGTCGCCTTCATGCGGCTGGATGCGGAAAAAATCGGCGCCCCACGTTCCTTCCATGCAGCAGCCCTCGTCGTCCCGCATGGCGACGTGGGCATCCGCCAGGTACTTGAAATCGTAGACCGAGCGCAGCCAGGCCACGGTCGCCCCGGAACGCCTGGCCACGGCGGCCAGTTGGCCGATGCGGTCCGCGATCACGGCGTTCTCGTCCACCCGGATGGGATTGCGTCCGCTCTCGGCCCGGGTGCGCTGCAGGTAGCCGCCCTGGGCGCAGAAGTCGTTCTGCATGTCGACGATCAGCAGGGCCGTATGGTTCGGCTGCGCCTTCTCGGCCAGCGTGCGTAGGATGTTGCTCATGAACGCACCTGCTCAGCAATCGGGCATGATGGTGCCGCACTTCTTGCAGGTGCGGAATTCGAGCGAGCCCCAGAAGTTGTCGTAGGCTCGCGAAACGGGATCGGTGCCGTAGTCGCTGACGATGAAAGTCTCCTCGTGCAGCAGGTTGTCGCACGACGGGCAGAACCAATGGAAGCGATCCACTTCGCCGGGCCGGCGCTTGCGCTCGACCACCAGCTGGAACGCATCGGGCGGAAACCTGGGCGAATGCGGCACCATGGGCGGCTGGTAGAGGCAATGCCCCTCGGGGACCACCGCCACCTTTTCCACGCCCTCGGGCGTGCGGTAGTGCAGGTGCAGGTCGCCCTTCAGGGAATACTGCATTTCATGGCTGGGATTGAGGTGGAATTCGCTGCGGTATTCACGGCCGCGGGCGATGAAGCAGAGGCAATCGTCCTCCTGCCATAGCGGGTAGGTTCGCCGCGCTTCGGTGTGCCGCAAATGCTCCATGATTTCCTGCAGATCGATCTGCGGCATGTGGAGCTGCAGGCTGGGAAACAATTTCATCGTGGTGTCCTCGGAGAGTCCCCCTATTCTCGGCGCCCGGGCGGCCCCTTGCCAGCCGCGAATGCTTCTTTGACGCCCTAAAAAGCTTATGGCGCGCCGCGGGATGCGGTGGGCGGGGCGACATAAGGAGATTGCGGGCCGGCAGAACCATTTTGCGACGCGCCGGGCCGCCAGCCGCCCGAGAATGCCCTATTGCTGGCGCGTACCCGGTGCCGGCCTGTCCCTCAAGGAGCTCCAGGATGAAACGTTTGCGCAGCACCGTCCCCTGCCTGCTGGCCGTGGCCGCCCTGTCCCTGATCGCGGCGGCGCCGCAGGCCCGCGCGAATGAGCCGTCGAACTGGCCCGACCGGCTGATCAAGCTGGTCGTGCCGTTCCCGGCGGGCAGCGTGACCGACCGGATCGGCCGCGTGCTGGCCCAGCGGCTGGAGACGAACCTGAAGCAGCCGGTCGTCGTCGAAAACCGTCCCGGCGCCGGGGCCACCATAGGCAGCGACTACGTCGCCAAGTCCCGGCCCGATGGCTACACCGTCCTGCTGGGCGCCAACGCCTCGCATGCGGTGAATGTCGCCTTCATGAAGCTGCCCTACGATCCGGTCTCCAGTTTCGAGCCCATCAGTCTGGTCGCGGCGGTTCCCAGCGTGCTGATGGTGAACCCCGGCGTGGCTGCCCGCAACGTGAACGAGCTGCTGGCCCTGGCCAAGGCCAGTCCCGGCAAGCTCACCTACACCTCGGCCGGCATCGGCACCACCGGCCACCTGGGCATGGAAATGCTGGCGTCGATGGCGGGTGTCCAGTTGCTGCACGTACCGGCCAAAGGCCCCGCCCAGGCCTTGCAGGATGTGATGGCCGGCCACGTGGACATGCTGATCGAAAGCATCGCGCTGTCGGCGCCGGTGGTCAAGGACGGACGGCTGCGCGGCCTGGCCATCACCGCGCAGCAGCGCTCGCCGGCCCTGCCGGAGCTTCCCACCCTGTCGGAGGCCGGCCTGCCGGGCTACGAACTTCTGCTGTGGTTCGCCCTGTATGCGCCGGCCGGAACGCCGCAGGACATCGTGGCCAAGCTGCACGCGGAGACGGCCCGCATCTTCGCCGATCCGGCCGTCCGTGACCCGCTGGTGCGCGACGGCGTGACGGTGGTCGCGGGTACGCCCAGGGAACTGGCCGATTTCCAGCGCTCGGAAATCGACAAGTTCGGCACGCTCATCCGGAAGCTGAACCTGGATCTCAAGCAATAGCGCCGGGCCGTCAGAATCCGGCGGCCAATCCATCCCGGCGCGGCTCGGATGCGCCGAGGTAGCCGGCGCCGGTCCGCAACACCAGTTGCGCCCCGCCAAAATCCAGGTGCTCGTGCGTCGCGCGCCGCTGCACGGGATGGCCGCGGTCGGCCAGCGCCTGGGCCACGGCGGGATCGAAAGCGGCTTCCAGCCGCAATTGCCCGCTGTCGTCGATCCGCCATCGCGGCATGTCCAGCGCCGCCTGCGGATTGAGCCCCAGGTCGGCCAGGGCGCAGATGATCTGGAGTTGCCCCTGGGGCTGCATGTTGGCCCCCACCACGCCCAGCGCGGCCAGCGGCCGGCCGGCCCGGCTCAGCATGGCCGGGATGATGGTGTGGAATGGCTTCTTGCCGCCCGCCACCGCATTGGGATGACGCGGGTCGAGGACGAAACCCGACCCCCGGTTGTTCAGGCTCACCCCGGTTCCCGGCACCACGACCCCCGACCCGAAACCCTGGAAATTGGACTGGATCAGCGAAACCATGCGGCCATCGCGATCGGCTGCGGCAAGATACACCGTGCCGCCGCCAGGCAGGGGTCTTGCGCCGTACCCGGCGGCCCGCCCGGGCGACAGCTCCCGGGCGCGGCGCGCCAGGTAGCCCGGCTCCAGCAGCCAGCCGGCGGGGCAGTCCATGCAGGCCGGATCCGCCACGTGGGCGTACACGTCGGCGAATGCCATCTTCATCGCTTCGATCTGCAGATGCGCGCGCTGGTCCGGCGCGGTGGCCGGCCCCATCTCGAAATGCCGCAGGATCCCGAGCGCGATGAGCACCGCCATGCCCTGGGACGCGGGCGGCAGTTCGTGGACGCGGACGTCGCGATAGTCCATGTGCAAGGGCTCGACCCATTGCGCCCGATGCGCGGCGAGGTCCTCCGCCGTCATCGCGCCGCCCTGCTCGCGGGCGTGCGCGGCCAGACGCCCGGCGGTTTCGCCCCGGTAGAAATCCTCGCCGTCGCTGTCCGCGATGCGGGCCAGCGTGGCGCCCAGTTCGGGCAGCCGGACCCGCTCACCCGGCAACGGCGCCCGGCCGCCCGGCAGGAAGGCCTCGGCAAAACCCGGCTGGCCGCGCAGCCTGGCAACCTGGGACGCCCACAGGCGCGCCACGTTGGGCGACACCGCGTAGCCTTCCCGCGCATAGCGTATGGCGGGCGCCATCAAGACGCGCAGCGGCAGCGCCGCGCCGTGGCGGGCAAGCTCGACCCATGCCGACACGCCCCCCGGGACCGTCACGCTATCCCAGCCCTCGGCAGGCATGCGCGCGCGGCCGGCGAACCGCGCCGCCGACCATGCCCGGGGCGAACGGCCGCAGCCGACAAGACCGCGCAGGGCGGCGCCATCCCATAACGCGACCTGCGTATCGCCGCCCAGGCCGTTCATGACCGGCTCGACCACGGTCAGGACGGCGGCGGCGGCGATGGCCGCATCGACGGCATTCCCGCCACGCGCCATCATGGCCAGGCCCGCCTGGGCCGCCAGCGGCTGCGAGGTGGCGACGACGTGGTCGGCCAGCACCGGCATGCGCTGCGAGGGAAAGGGAAAATCCCAGTTCACTTCATCCCCGGCGGCGGCTCGAACCCGCGAAAGCCCGCCTCGAGCCAGCGCGCCAGCGCGATGCAGGTCAGGTCGCCATGGCGCGGCCCCACGATCTGCACCCCCGTCGGCAATCCCTCCGGGCTGCGCCCCGCTGGCGCGACGGTCGCGGGCAGATAAGCGATACCGGCCAGGCCCGCCCAGAAGACCTGCTCGATGGACGGCCGCGGGCGGCCATTGACCGGCACCAGCCTCAAGTGCCTGGGCGGGACCCGATCATGCCTGAAGGCGATCGTCGAGGCGGGTGGACACAACAGCACGTCCCACCGCGAAAAAAAATCATCCCAGGCCTGCTGCATGGCATGGCGCCGCGCGTGCGCGCCCAGCCATTCCCGATGGGTGGCCGCGATGGCGCGCGCGTACGCCGCCTCGTGGCTGTCGTCGTCGAGGGCCGCGGCCTCCCGCCGGCGCCGCTGGCGCTCGTATTCGCCATCCGGCAGCCTGGCGCTCTGGGCGCCCCGTATCAACAGCGTCGCGTCGCGCGCGACGCCGGCGAAGTCGATGGCGGGACGGGCATCGAACGACACTTCCGCGCCCTCCCCCGCCAGGAACCGGGCCACGCCTTCGATCGCGTCGCGCACCGGCGCATCGACCTCGGCCTGCGGGGCATCGAGCAGGACGGCGACCCGGAAATCGGCGATGCGGGCGCGCGGACAGGGGGGCAGCCGCAGCGACCAGCCGCGCGCCTCGGCGCCCTCGGCACCCGCGGTCAGCCGCAGGCCCAGTTCGAGATCGGCCGTCCCCCTCCCCATCGGCCCGCATACCGAGACATCCGTGGCCGGACCGGGGCCCAGGCCATGCCCCGACACCGGGACGATGCCCCAGGTCGGCTTGTGGCTGTAGACCCCGCAGAAGTGCGCCGGTACCCGCAGCGACCCGCCGATGTCGCTGCCGAACTCGAATCCCGTCAGCCCGGCCGCGAGCGCCGCCGCCGATCCCCCCGACGAGCCGCCCGGGGTCCGGGCCGGATCCCAGGGATTGGTCGTCACGCCGTACAGTTCGTTCGCGCATTGCCAGTCGGCCAGCATCAGCGGCACATTGGTCTTGCCGAAGACGATGGCGCCCGCGGACTGCAGCCGCCGGACCGCCTCCGCCGCCCTGCGGGCGACGTTGCCGCGCAGGGCGGGCGCCCCCCAGGTCGTCGGCAGTCCCGCCACGTCGAAGGACTCCTTGACGGTCATCGGCACCCCGTGCAGCGGCCCCGTGGCTCCACCCCGCGCCAACTCGCGATCGGCCTCGTCCGCGGCGGCGCGCGCACCCGCCACGTCCATGGCCACGACGGCGTTCAACGCCGGGTTGTAGCGGTCGATCCGGTCCAGGTAGTACTCCAGCAACTCCCGGCTGCCCGCGCGCCGCGCGCGCAGTTGCCGCGCCAATTGCACCGCCGTGGCGAAGGCTTGCTCCATCAACGCTCCCCGTGCACCCAGCGCCCGCCCACCATCGCGGCCGCGCACGACAGTTCCCGCAGCGCGTCGCCCTCGACCGCCAGCGGGTCGCCAGACAATACCGCGATGTCCGCATGATGGCCGGGCACGAGTTGCCCCTTCTCGCCTTCCTCGAAGGTCAGCCATGCCCCGGCCCGGGTCACGAGCCGGAGCGCGACATCATTGCTCACCATGCCGCCCCGCCCCATGACCTGGCCCGTGGTCCGCTCGCGGCGCGTGGTCATCGCCCACATGCAGAACAGGGGATCGTAGGGCACGGAGTCCGTGCCGGCCGCGACGGGCACGCCCAATTCCGACAACTGCCGCGCCGGCGAAAGATAATCGAGCGCTTGCGGATCGACGCGCAGAAACGGCCGCCCGTGCTTCCACAGATACTGCGCGGGGATCAGCGTGGTGGCCACGCCCAGCCTGCGCAACGCGGCCAGGTCCCCGGGCGAGGACCGGCTGATGTGCTCCAGCACCCAGCGCCGCTCGCCGATGGGATAGCGCCGCGCCAGTCGCTCCATCACGGGCACGATGCGATCGAGCTTGTCCGAGACCACGGTGTGCACCCGCAGATCGTACTGGCCGGCAAGCTCGCACAGGGACTCGAACTCTTCGGTCGAATTGACCTGCTGCACGTAGCCCGACCACCCCATGTAATCCAGCTCCCGATGCTGGATCGCGCGCACGCACGGATCGCCGCCATGGGCGATGAAAACGCCGGACACCCTGAACATGGCGTCGCCCATGCCCCGCCCCCGGAGCAGCGGCGACCAGTCCCGCATCGCGGCCGCCGCCTCGCCCGCGTCGCGCCAGCGCGGGCTGGCCGTCATGGCGGTGCGCATCGTCAGGTCGCCGCGCTCCCACATCTCCCGGTAGGCGGCGATCACTTCCGGCGCGCTGCCGTGTCCCTCATAGATGCTGGTGATGCCCGCGCGGTGATAGAGATCCATCGCGCGGGCGATGCCGGCGCGCCGCTGCGCGTAGGTAAAGCGCGGCACCGCCGGCAGCAGGTCGGGCTCCAGCACGTTGACGAACCCCAGCTCCGCGAATATGCCGAGCGGTTCGCCGTGGGCGTCCTTCTCGATCACCGTATTGGGCGAGGCCGGCGCGCTGTCCCGGGTGATGCCGTTCAGCCGCAGCCCGAGGGAATTCATCGCCGCGTATCCCGGCGGCTGGCCCCAGTAGCCGCCGGGGGCGGGTATGTAGACCGGATGGTCGGGCGCCACTCGGTCCAGCTCGTGCCGGTTCGGCAGGCGCCCTTCGCGCAGGGTGGCCGGGGCCTCGAAGTAGTAGGGCGGATCTCCCACCGGAAGCGTGACGATCCATTCCCCTTTCGGCGTGCGGGCGGCCAACGCCCCGATGCGCGCCAGCACGTCCTCGATGCCGCGCGCGCCTTCGAGCGAGGGCCGCAGTTGCCGGGTCCCGATGGAGTCCATGTGCGCATGGGCGTCGTTGAACCCGGGAATCAGCGTGGCGCCGGGAAAATCCCGCACCTGCGTGGCGGGGCCGCGCAGCTCGAGCATGGCCTGGCGGCTGCCGGTCGCCACCACGCGGCCACCGGCGATGGCCACCGCCTCGGCACGCGTGCCGGCATCGTCCAGCGTCAGGACCTGCCCCAGCAGGATGTGGTCCGCCCGCGTCATTTTTCCCCCACCTTCTTCATCACGCCATCCCAATAACCCAGATCCCGGGCGACGATGCGGCCGAATTCGTCGGGACCGATGGCCGTCGGCGTCAGCGCCATGTCGGTCAGGCGCTTCGAGACGTCCGGCGACTTCAGGATTTCCCCGGTCTGCCGCGCGATCTTGTCGACGACGGCCCGCGGGGTACCCGCGGGCGCGAACATCCCGAACCATCCGACCACCCCCAACTGGGGGTAGCCCACCTCCTCGAAGCCGGGCACCCCGGGCAACAGCGGCGAACGCGGCCCCGCCACCGCCAGCGGGCGCAGCTTGCCCGCCTCGATCAGCGGCCCGGCGGTGGCGATCGTGGCGAAACCCGAGGACACGTGTCCCGCCACGATATCCCCCACCAGGGCCGCGTCGCCCTTGAACGCCACGTGGGCCATGTCGAGACCGGCCGCCTCGTTGAACACGGCTCCCAACAGGTGCAATGTCTGGTTGACTCCGCCCGAGCCGAAGGAATGCTTGCCCGGTTCGCGCTTGACCAGTGCCACGTACTCGGCCAGTGTGTTGGCGGGCAGGCGGGGATTGATGCAGAACACCACCGGCGCCAGCGTCATGTGCATCACCGGCGAAAAATCGCGGATGGGATCATAGGGAGGCGTCCCGGCCACGGTAGAAACCGCCCCTTGCACCAGGGCGGAATTGGTGACCAGCAGCGTGTAGCCGTCGGGCGCCGCCTCCTTCACGTGGCGGGCGCCGATCAGCCCTCCCGCGCCCGCCCGGTTCTCGACGATGACGGGCTTCCCCCAGGCCGTGGCCAGATGGGTTCCCACGATACGCGCCAAGGCGTCCATCGACCCGCCGGGCGGAAACGGCACCACCAGCGTGGTACTGCGCTGCGGGAACCCGGCCGGCTCCTGTGCCGGCGCGTTTATCGCGACGCATGCAAGCACCACGGCAACGATACGTATCAGGCAGGCAGGCATGGCGATCTCCCGGATGGCGGCCACCCACCGTGGCGCCGGACCCATTATGGAATCGCGCGCCCCGCCCCATGATGCAAAAGCCTGACTCGCCCGCCGAATCTGCTTATGTGTCGCCGCCCCGGCACTCAAAATGCTTCTACCGCGTCCGAAAGCGCTTATGGGCATGCCACGCCGGGGCGGGGCAATGGCACAGTCCCAGCCGAGCACCACCGACAGACGGCTCGACTTTCCGGAACCAGGATCATGAAAACACCCATCATTTCCGCCGCGCTCGCAACCGCCGCCCTGGCCCTGGGCGGCACGGCCCCGCTGCACGCCCAGGACTACCCCGCCCGGCCCGTGCGGGTCGTCTCGACCTTTCCCGTAGGCAGCGGACCCGACGTCGCGCTGCGGCTGGTGGCCGACCGGCTGTCGCAGAAATGGGGGCAGCCCGTCATGGTCGAAAACAAACCGGGTGGCAACGGTTTCATCGCCATCGACGCCGCCCGGCGCAGCCCCGCCGACGGCCACACCCTGCTGCAGATGGACAACGCGCAGACCAGCGCCCATCCCTATCTGTTCAAGAAGCTGCCCTACGACCTGATGCGCGATTTCGAGCCCATCACGCCCATGCTGCGCAACTACTTCTTCGTGGTCGTGCCGGTGGACAGCCCGTTCCGCAATACCGGCGACCTGCTCCAGGCGGCGCGCGCCAGGCCGGGCTCGGTCACCTACGGCTCCTGGTTCGTCGGCAGCCCCGGGCACATCGGCGGCGCCATGCTGGAACAGGGCGCGGGCGTGGAAATGATGCACGTCCCGTACAAGGACATGGGACAGCTCTATGCCGCGGTGGCCAACAAGGAATTGACCTGGGCCTTCGGCAGCGGCGGCAGCGCCGGTCCGCTGCAACGCGCCGGCAAGGTGCGCTACCTGGCCGTCTCCGCGCCCCGCCGCCTGGCGGGGTTCCCGGAAGTGCCCACCATTTCGGAGTCCGGCGGACCAGCCGGCTTCGACCTCGCGGGCTCGGTCGCGCTGCTGGCGCCCAAGGGCACGCCCGCGGCGGTCGCCGACAAGATCCAGCGCGACGTGGCTCAGGTGCTGCGCGAACCGGACATCCTCAAGCGCTATGACGCGATGTTCTACGAACCCTATGTGCTCGACCGCGCCGGGTACGTCAAGGAACTGGCCGACGAGACCCGGCGCTTCGGGCAGGTGCTCGAGCGGCTGAACATCGCGCTGGATTGAAACGCCGGTCAGGCCGGCGCGCCGAAGTGCCCCACGATCTCCGCCGTATCCAGCACATCGGCATACTTCGCATGCATGTCCAGCAGACTCATCGCGTGGCTGGACTGCAAGCGGTCGAAACAGGCATCGGCGGCAACGGCGATGCGGTAGTTGGCGCTGAAGCCGTCCACCACGGTGGCGCGCACGCAGCCCGAAGTGCTGCCGCCCGCCACGACCAGCGAATCCGCGCCCAGCAACGTCAGATAGGACTGCAGCGGCGTCGAGAAAAACGCCGACGGCTTCTGCTTGCCGATGACGAGGTCGCCAGGCCGGGGCGCGATGTCGTGGACGATCTCGTCATGGTGCCGGCCGGACGGCGGCGGCGCTTCCTGGGGCCTCGACCGGGCATGCTTCCATAGCCACGACCCCATGTCCCATTTGTCGTCCCGATACGCGCCCCGCGTGTAGATGACGGGCCGCTGCTGCGCGCGGAAAGCGTCCAGCAACGCGCGGATGCGGTCGATGGCATCCCAGCTCGCCTCGCCGCAGGAGTTGGGCCAACGGCGGACAGAGTCGGCGATGGGCTCGCGCCGGTCGCCGCAGAATCCATAGGTGGCGTCCACGATCACCAGGGCCGGCCGCGCGCCGAATCCCATGCGGGCGCCGTAGCCGGACAGCTCGATGATCTCGCGGTCGCGAGGCGTCAGGTACGAGTACAGCGATTCGATCGTGGCCATGTCCGTGGGCTCCCTACGCGAAAAGCGCCGCGTCGCCCCGCGCCTTTTCCTGCCACGCGAGTTTGCGCACGAAGTAGTCCCAGGAATGCTGGACGTGGACGGGCGTCATGATCTGCTCGCGCCGGCGCTGCCGCACTGGCGGGACAGGGAAGCTCGCTTGCGTGCGCATCTGCGAACCCAGCACGTGGATGCGCGCGGCGCGCTCCAGGAAAACTCCCACGCAGACGGCATGGGCGACGGACGTGCCGCAGAAGGTGACGCCGTGATTGGCCATCAGAACGGCGAAATGCGATCCCAGTGTCCTTGCCAGCGCGGCGCCCTCTTCCCCGGTCGTGAGCAGCGCGGCTTCGTCGCGGTGGCAGGGCAGCTCGTCGAAGTAATCGGCATCCAGCGTGAAGGGCGCCAGCGCGGTGCCGAACGACGACAGGATGCTGGCGTGGAAAGGATGGGTATGGGCAACGACATTGACATCGGGACGCGCCTTCAGGATCTCGGCATGGATGGGCCATTCCGAATGGCGGCCGCCTTCGCCTTCCAGCTTGGCGCCATCGTGGCCGACCAGCACGAAATCGGCGGCGGACAGGATCTCTCCCAGGCCGCGGGCGTTGCGCTTGAGCCAGAAGCCGCGGCCCTGCGGATCGCGCAGCGACAGGTGGCCCAGGGTCATGTCGCCATGGCCTTCCATTTCCAGGACGCGGCAGGCCGTCGCCAATTGGTCCAGTTGTTCTTCGAGTGACATCGCGGGAGCCTCAATGGGAAGGACGGGAAGTCTGGGCCGCGCCATCGGGCTCCCAGAAAATGATCCTGCCGCGCAGTGCGACGAGCAGGCGATCAAGGGTGAAACCGATCAACGCCACGGCGATCACGCCGGCATAGGACTCGGCATACATGAACGAGGCCGACGCGTAGGCGATGTAGTAGCCCAGCCCGGTGCTGTCGCCGATCATCTCGGTGATGATCACGACCACCATGGACAGGGGCAGCGCGACGCGGATGCCCGACATGATGGCGGGCAGCGCCGCCGGCAACAGCACGCGCAGGAAGACGCGCACGGGCCCCGCCCCCATGTTGCGGGCGCTCCAGACCAGGCGCGGCGCCACGGCGCGGATGCCGAAGTAGGTGTTGACGGCGATAGGGAAAGTGCATTCCAGCGCGATCAGCGCGATCTTCGATGGCGAGCCGAATCCCAGGAGCAGGATGAAAACGGGGTACAGCGCGATCTTCGGAACCGGGTAGCCGAACGAGAAGATGGGCTCCACCATCCATTCGAACCAGCGGCTGCGCGCCATGAACACGCCCAGCAGCACGCCGATGACGATGGCCAGGCCGAAACCGCTCAGGGCCCGCGAGAACGAGATGGACGCGTGATAGACGAGGTCGCCATTGGCCAGCCCTTCCACGAACGCCCGCCCCACCTTCACGACGGAGGGCATCAGCCGCGGCGAGACCCACCCCGAACGGGACAACAGCTCCCAGGCCAGGGCCAGGACCGCGAGCGGGTACAGCGGCGCCATGGCTTGCCGCGCGGCGGCACGCAAACGCTCAACCATGGCGGGCCTCCCCGGGGTACTTGTCCGCCAGCAGGCGCCGCCGGATGGCCAGCAGGACGCGGTCGCTGACGAAGCCCATCAGGCCGATGGCCAGGATGGCCGTATACATCCAGTCGTAGCGCATGGCTTCCTCGGCCCGCACGACCATGTCGCCCAGGCCGTCGTGGGACCCCACCATCTCGGCGGCGAACAGCACGATGAACGAAAGCGCCAGGCCGGAGCGCAGGCCGGTGAATATCTGCGGCAACGCGGCCGGGAAGATGACGCGCCGGAAGATATAGGCGCGGCCCGCGCCCATGTTGCGCGCGGCCCAGAGCAGGGACAGGGGGGTGGCACGCGCCCCGTACAGGGTGTTGATAAAGGTGGGAAAGAAGACGGCCAGCGTGATGAGGGCGATCTTCGAAACGTCGCCAAAGCCCAGCCAGGTAATGATGACGGGCAGCAGCGCGACCTTGGGCACCGGGTACAGGGTGGAGACGAGCGGATCGAAGAAGGCCCGCGCCTGCCGCCACACCGCGCTCAGCAGGCCGATGGCGACCCCTAGCGCCGCACCCATGAAAAAACCGCTGTAGGAGCGCACGCCCGACGCCATCGCATCGCGGACAAGCTCGCCGTTCGCCAGCAATTCCCAGGTCGTGGCGGCAATGTCGGTCGGCGCCACGACATAGCGGGGCGCCCCGGGCTGGCCGGCCGCCAGTTGCATGGCGACCAGCAGCGCCACCGGCAGGATCCAGCCCGCCACCCAGCGCAGCGGACGGTGCCAGGCACCCGCCGCAGCGGTCCGGATGCCGCTCATGAGCCTTCCCGCGCGCGCAGGACCTCGTCGCGCAGCATGTCCCAGATCCGGGCGTGGTAGTCCATGAACCGGGGCGACTTGCGGATGGCCGCGCCGCGCGGACGGGGCAGGTCCACGCGCAGGTCGGCCTTGATGCGGCCCGGGCGCGCCGTGAAAACGATGATCCGGTCGCTCAGGTAGATGGCCTCTTCGATGTCGTGCGTGACGAACAGCACGGTGCGGCGGTCCTGCTGCCAGATGTCGGTCAGCTCTTCCTGCATGAGTTCGCGCGTCTGCGCGTCCAGCGCGCCGAACGGCTCGTCCATCAGCAGCATCCTGGGCTCGTAGGCCAGGGTGCGGGCCAGCGCCACGCGCTGCCGCATGCCGCCCGACAGCTCGCCCGGGTAGGCGTGCTCGAACCTGGCCAACCCGACCATGGCGATGTACTTGCGGGCGATCTCCAGGCGCCGCGGCTTGGGCAGGCCCTGCACTTCCAGCGACCAGGCCACGTTGCCCAGCACCGTGCGCCAGGGAAAGAGCGCGTAGTCCTGGAACAGCATGCCCCGGTCGGGTCCCGGCTCCGAAACCGGGCGGCCGGCCAGGCTGATCGTGCCGCTGGTGCGCGGTTCGAACCCACCCACCATGTGCAGGAAGGTGCTCTTGCCGCAGCCCGAGGGGCCGACAATGCTGACGAACTCGCCTTCGGCGATGGAGAGGTCGAAATCCTCCAGCGCGGTCACGGCCTGGCCGTTGCGCAGGAAGCGTTTGCCGACGCCCTCCGCCTTCAGGTAGTCGGCGGTGCTGGTACTCGCGGCGGCGTTCATTTCGGCAGGTAGCCCATATCCACGACCTTGGCGGGATCCAGGTTGTCCAGATAGCCGAACGCCTTCAGTTCGGTCACCATCCTGCGCATGGAATCCAGGTCGACCTTGCCGTCCCGCGGATGCAGGTACTTGCGCATGCCCAGCGACACGTCCAGCGGGATGTTGACGAATTTCGCGTCGATCAATTGCTGGTGGCTTTCGCGCGGATGGTTGACGTAGAAATCGGTGGCCTTGACCAGGTCGGCCAGGAACGCGCGCAGCGCGGCGGGATGCCTGGCGGCGAACTCTTCCTTGACCAGCAGCAGCATCAGGTCTTCCTGCTGCCCGATGCCGTCGGTCGACGTGAAGACCGTGCGCATGCCGCCGCGCTTCTCCTCGAAGGCGGCGAAGGGCTGCGGGAAGGCGCCGATGTCCAGCTTGCCGGCCCGCACCGCCTCGCCCTGGGCGGGGAAGGGAACGGCCACCCATTTGACGTCGCGCTGCGGATTGAGTCCGTGCTTCTTGATCGCCAGCCGGGCCCAGATTTCCGCCGACGAGCGCGCGCCATTGATGCCGACGGTCTTGCCCTTCAGGTCGGCGATGGTCTTGACCGGCGAACTGTCGAGCACCATGTACTGCGTGGCGAAGCCCTGGGGGCCGCCCTCGCGCGACAGCGACGCGACAATCTTGAACTTGATGCCCTGGGCCGCGGCCATCATGACGCTGTGGGCCGAGCCTGTGGCAATGTCCAGCTCGCCGGCCTCGAATGCTTGAAAACGCTTATCGGTGCCTCTGAAAAGAGTGTATTCGAGCTTGTAGTCGCGGTTCTGTCCGGGGGTGACGGCGGGCGACGCCTTCATCGTCCACAGCGGTTCCTCGGCGGACGAACCGTGGCCCACCCGGATGGGCACGACCTCGGCATGGCTGGCCATGGAAGCCATAAAAAACAAGGACAAGGCGGCATGGCAGAGCGTCTTCATCGCGGCTTTCATAGTGCGGTCTCCCCTGGGATTGTCACGACTGCGTCAAGCGCGATTGTAGGTTCTTGCCCCCGATGAAACGACCAAGTTATTCTTGCTGAGCCAGCAATTTTTCTTATCGGATGCATTTCCTGATGCAAGAACGAAACCACATGCGGCACCTGCGGGCGCTCATCGCCGTGGTGGAAGAAGGCAGCGTCGCGCACGCGGCCGGGCGCCTGCTGCGCACCCCTTCTGCGGTCGCCAGCTCCATCCGCCAGCTCGAAGCCAGCTTCGAGGCCGCGCTGTTCGAACGCCAGTCGTCCGGCATGGCACCCACGCCTTTCGGCGACGCGGCCTACCGCCGCGCCCTGCGCATCGACGCCGAACTGCGCCAGGCCTGCGCCGAACTGGCGCCCTACCGGGTCTCGCCCGGCGCGCCGCTGTTCTCCATGCTGGTGGGAGAACGCCAGTTGACGGCGCTGGTCCGCCTGCGCGAGATGGGCCACATGCCCAGCGTGGCGGCGGTGATGGGCCTGACGCAGCCCGCCGTCAGCGCCCTGCTGAGGCAGGCGGAAGCCTCGCTGGCGTTGCGCCTGTTCCGCCGCACCGCCAAGGGCATGGCCGTGACCGAGGCCGGCGAACTCCTGTTGTTCCGCGTGCGGCGAGTGCTGGCGGAACTGCGCCACCTCGAGGCCGACATCGCGCAGCAGCGCGGCGAAATCACCGGCCGGGTCATGTTCGCCGCCCTGCCGTCGATGCGGACGCGGGTCCTGCCGCAGGCGATCGCGGCGTTGGTGGAACGGCACCCCAACGTGCAGATCTCCATGGTGGACGGGCCCTTCGAGATCCTGTTCGCCGGCGTGCATTCGGGCGAGATCGATTTCATCCTGACCGGGCTCAACGCCAACTATTCACACCGCGACTTTGTCATCCGCGTGATAGGCAGCGACCGCCTGGTCGTCGTGGTCCGGGCCGGGCATCCGCTGTGCGGCAGGAAGCGGATCGAGATCACGGATCTCGTCCGCTACCCCTGGATCCTCAGAGATCGCGGCGCGCCCACGCGCGAGTTGCTGAACGGCCTGTTCCACGACCTCGGCCTGGCCGCCCCGCATGTCGCCGTGCAGGCGGGCGACCTGGGGCTGCTGCGCGGACTGCTCAGCCACAGCGACATGATCTCGGCGGTATCGCCGGAATACCTGTCCTACGAAATCGCCTCGGGCGCCGTCAAGATACTGGAGGTCGAGCTGCCTCCCACCGGGCGCGACATCGGCTTCATCCTGCGGCGCGACGCCCAGCCTTCACTGCTGTGCGAAACCCTGATGCAGGACATCGAGGCGGCCACCCGCGAAAAAAAAACCTGAACCCGGTTTCCCGGATTCAGGCTTTCGACACTTGCGCGGGCGAGGTCCCGCAGGCCCCCGCCGCGATGCGGCTTACTCCTGGCCGCCGCCTTCGGCCGGCTCGTCGCCCGAGGGCTCCGACGCCGTTACGCTTTCGGCGGGCGTATTGAAGATTTCGCTTTCGTCGAAGGTGTTGCCCACGTCGGCGAATACCACTTCGCGCTCGGCGGCCTCCTGGGCTTCCTTCTCCTTGCGGGCGCCATGGTAGGCCATGCCGGTACCCGCGGGGATCAGACGGCCCACGATGACGTTTTCCTTCAAGCCGCGCAGGTCGTCGCGCTTGCCCATGATGGCGGCTTCGGTCAGGACACGCGTGGTTTCCTGGAACGAGGCGGCCGAGATGAACGAGTCGGTCGACAGCGAGGCCTTCGTGATACCCAGCAGCACGTTCTCGTAGGAAGCGGGACGCTGGTTGTCGGCATTGACGCGATCGTTCTCGTTCAGCATTTCGGCGCGTTCGACCTGCTCGCCCGGGATGAACGAGGTGTCGCCCGGATCGACGATGTTCACGCGGCGCAGCATCTGGCGCACGATCACTTCGATGTGCTTGTCGTTGATCTTCACGCCTTGCAGACGGTAGACGTCCTGCACTTCGTCGACGATGTAGATCGCCAGCTTCTCGATGCCTTGCAAACGCAGGATGTCGTGGGGATCGGCGGGGCCGTCCACGATCATTTCGCCCTTGTTCACCACCTGGCCGTCGTGCACCAGCACCTGCTTTTCCTTGGGAATCAGGAACTCGTGGCTGACGCCGTCCAGATCGGTGATGA
Organism: Pigmentiphaga sp. MLSB6-MA01; assembly: GCF_058793475.1. Taxonomy (NCBI): domain Bacteria; kingdom Pseudomonadati; phylum Pseudomonadota; class Betaproteobacteria; order Burkholderiales; family Alcaligenaceae; genus Pigmentiphaga; species Pigmentiphaga sp. MLSB6-MA01. Next base: position 89,232 of record NZ_JBXAFV010000001.1, read on the forward strand.
CCAGGCGCTGCTTGCCCTTGGTGTCCTTGCCGAACGAAACCGTGCCGGTGACGTCGGCGAGCATGCCGGCATCCTTGGGCGAACGGGCTTCGAACAGCTCGGCCACGCGCGGCAGACCCCCGGTAATGTCGCGGGTCTTCTGCGATTCCTGCGGGATACGCGCCAGCACCTCGCCCACGCCGACCTGCTGGCCGTCGCGAACGGTGATCAGCGCGCCCACCGGGAAGGAGATGCTGACCGAGTGATCGGTACCGGCGATCTTGACTTCCTCATTGGCGCCGTCGAGCAGCTTGACCTGCGGACGCACGGTCTGCTTGGCGCTGCCGCGGGTCTTGGGCGTGATCGCGACCAGGGTCGACAGGCCGGTGACTTCGTCGAGCTGACGGGCCACCGTGACGCCTTCTTCCACGTTCTCGAACTTGATCGTGCCACCGTACTCGGTGATGATCGGACGCGTCAGCGGATCCCAGCTGGCCAGTTGCGCGCCGGCCTTGACCCCGGCGCCGTCGCCGTGCAGCAGGATCGCGCCGTACGGCACCTTGTGGCGCTCGCGCTCGCGGCCGTTGTCATCCACGATCAGGATTTCACCCGAACGCGAGATGGCGACCTGCTCGCCCTTGCCGTTGGTGACGTAGCGCATGGCGCTGGTGAAGCGCACCGTGCCGTTGGACTTCGTTTCCACGCCCGAGGCCAGTGCCGCGCGCGATGCCGCGCCACCGATGTGGAACGTACGCATCGTCAGCTGCGTGCCGGGTTCGCCGATGGATTGGGCGGCGATCACGCCGACCGCCTCGCCGACGTTGACCGGCGAACCGCGGCCCAGGTCGCGGCCGTAGCACGCGGCGCACAGGCCATGGCGGGTTTCGCAGGTCAGGGCGGAACGCACCTTCACTTCGTCGATGCCCAGGCGCTCGATGGTGTCGACGGCATCCTCGTCCAGCAGCGTGCCGGCTTCGAACACGGTTTCCTGGGTATCGGGGTTGACCACGTCGGCGACCACGGTACGGCCGAGGATACGGTCGCGCAGCGGCTCGATGACTTCACCGCCTTCCACCAGCGCCTTCATGGCGAAGCCGAAGGTGGTGCCGCAATCGTCCTCGGTAATGACCAGGTCCTGCGTCACGTCGACCAGGCGGCGGGTCAGGTAACCCGAGTTCGCCGTCTTCAACGCCGTGTCGGCCAGGCCCTTACGCGCGCCGTGGGTGGAAATGAAGTACTGCAGTACGTTCAGGCCTTCGCGGAAGTTCGCGGTGATGGGCGTCTCGATGATGGAACCATCGGGCTTGGCCATCAGGCCCCGCATGCCGGCCAGCTGACGGATCTGGGCCGCGGAACCGCGGGCGCCGGAGTCGGCCATCATGTAGATCGAGTTGAACGATTCCTGGCGGGTCGCGGTACCGTGGCGGTCGACGACGGGCTCGGTCGAGAGCTGTTCCATCATCGCCTTGCCCACGCGGTCGCCGGCCTTGCCCCAGATGTCCACCACGTTGTTGTAGCGTTCCTGGGAAGTCACCAGACCCGACGAGTACTGCTTGTCGATTTCCTTGACCTCCTTGCTGGCTTCGGCAAGGATGCCTTCCTTGGCGGACGGGATCAGCATGTCGTCCATGCAGATCGAGATACCGCCGCGGGTGGCCAGGCGGAAGCCCGACTGCATCAGCTGGTCGGCGAAGATCACCGTGTCGCGCAGGCCGCAGCGGCGGAACGACTGGTTGATCAGGCGCGAGATTTCCTTCTTCTTCAGGGGCTTGTTCAGCACCGAGAAGGGCAGACCCTTGGGCAGGATCTCCGACAGGATGGCGCGGCCGACCGTGGTCTCGAAGCGGCGCAGCACCGGCTGGTATTCGCCGTTCTCGTCACGTTCGTACTCGTTCAGGCGCACGGTGATGCGCGATTGCAGCTCCACCGCCTTGTTCTCGTACGCACGCAGCACTTCGGCCACGTCGATGAAATGCAGGCCTTCGCCCGTGCCGTTCACCCGCTCGCGGGTCGCGTAGTACAGCCCCAGCACGATATCCTGGGACGGGACGATCGAGGGCTCGCCGTTGGCCGGGAACAGCACGTTGTTGGACGCCAGCATCAGCGTGCGGGCTTCCAGCTGGGCTTCCAGCGACAGCGGCACGTGGACGGCCATCTGGTCGCCGTCGAAGTCGGCGTTGAACGCCGCGCAGACCAGCGGGTGCAGCTGGATGGCCTTGCCTTCGATCAGCACCGGCTCGAACGCCTGGATGCCCAGACGGTGCAGCGTCGGCGCGCGGTTCAGCATGATCGGGTGCTCGCGGATCACCTCTTCGAGGATGTCCCACACCACCGGTTCCTGCGTTTCCACCAGCTTCTTGGCCGCCTTGATGGTCGTGGCCAGGCCCATCATTTCCAGGCGGTTGAAGATGAAGGGCTTGAACAGCTCCAGCGCCATCAGCTTGGGCAGGCCGCACTGGTGCAGCTTGAGCTGCGGGCCCACCACGATCACCGAACGGCCCGAGTAGTCGACGCGCTTGCCCAAGAGGTTCTGGCGGAAGCGGCCGCTCTTGCCCTTGATCATGTCGGCCAGCGACTTGAGCGGACGCTTGTTGGCGCCGGTCATGGCCTTGCCGCGGCGGCCGTTGTCCAGCAGCGAATCGACGGCTTCCTGCAGCATGCGCTTCTCGTTGCGCACGATGATTTCAGGAGCCTTCAGTTCGAGCAGGCGCTTCAGGCGGTTGTTGCGGTTGATGACGCGGCGATACAGGTCGTTCAGGTCGGACGTGGCGAAGCGGCCGCCGTCCAGCGGCACCAGCGGGCGCAGCTCGGGCGGCAGCACGGGCAGCACTTCCAGGATCATCCAGTCGGGCTTGATGCCGGACTTCTGGAAGCCTTCCAGCACCTTCAGGCGCTTGGAGATCTTCTTGATCTTGGCGTCCGAGCTGGTGGCCTGGAGGTCGGCGCGCAGCGTCTCGATTTCGCGGTTGATGTCGATCGTGCGCAGCAGTTCACGCACGGCCTCGGCACCCATCACCGCACGGAAATCGTCACCGTACTCTTCGGTCTTGGCCAGGAAGTCGTCTTCCGACATGATCTGGGCGCGCTTGAGCGGCGTCATGCCCGGATCGATGACGCAGTAGGCTTCGAAGTACAGCACGCGCTCGATGTCGCGCAGCGTCATGTCCAGGACCATGCCCAGGCGCGACGGCAGCGACTTCAGGAACCAGATGTGAGCGACCGGGCTGGCCAGCTCGATATGGCCCATGCGCTCGCGGCGAACCTTGGCCAGCGTGACTTCCACGCCGCACTTCTCGCAGATCACGCCGCGATGCTTCAGGCGCTTGTACTTGCCGCACAGGCACTCGTAGTCCTTGATCGGCCCGAAGATCTTGGCGCAGAACAGCCCGTCGCGTTCGGGCTTGAACGTGCGATAGTTGATCGTCTCGGGCTTCTTCACCTCGCCGAACGACCACGACCGGATCTTCTCCGGCGACGCGATGCCAATGCGAATGGCGTCGAACTGTTCTTCCTGCGTAACCTGCTTGAACAGATCCAATAGCGCTTTCATGGCGACTCCTATCAGTTACGCTCGAGGTCCATGTCGATCCCGAGCGACCGGATTTCCTTGACCAGCACGTTGAACGACTCGGGCATGCCGGCGTCGATCACGTGGTCGCCCTTGACGATGTTCTCGTACACCTTGGTACGGCCGTTCACATCGTCGGACTTCACGGTCAGCATTTCCTGCAGCACATACGAGGCACCGTAGGCTTCCAGCGCCCACACTTCCATTTCCCCGAAGCGCTGGCCGCCGAACTGCGCCTTGCCGCCCAGCGGCTGCTGGGTCACCAACGAGTACGGGCCGGTCGAACGGGCGTGCATCTTGTCGTCGACCAAGTGGTGCAGCTTCAGCATGTGCATGTAGCCCACCGTGACCGGACGCTCGAACATCTCGCCGGTGCGGCCGTCGTACAGATAGGCCTGGGTCTTGGAGTTGGTCAGCTTGAGGCTCTCGGCCAGCTCATCCGGATAGGCCAGGTCGAGCATCGCGCGGATGTCGTCTTCCGAGGCGCCGTCGAACACCGGCGTCGCGAACGGCACGCCGTTGCGCAGGTTCTGCGCCAGCTCGATCACCGCGTCGTCATCCAGCTCTTCCAGGTGGGCAGCCGTGCCGGTGGTGTTGTAGACCTTGCCGACGAACTCGCGCACCTTGGCCACTTCGACCTTGCGCGCTTCGGCCAGCATTTCGTTGAAGCGCTGGCCCAGGCCCTTGGCGGCCCAGCCCAGGTGCACTTCCAGAACCTGGCCCACGTTCATCCGCGAGGGCACGCCCAGCGGGTTCAGCACGATGTCGACGGGCGTGCCGTCGGCCATGTGCGGCATGTCTTCCACCGGGGTGATCTTCGAGACCACGCCCTTGTTGCCGTGACGGCCGGCCATCTTGTCGCCAGGCTGCAGGCGGCGCTTGACGGCCAGATAGACCTTGACCATCTTCAGCACGCCCGGGGGCAGCTCGTCGCCCTGGGTCAGCTTCTTGCGCTTCTCTTCGAAGGCGAGATCGAACTGGTGGCGCTTCTGCTCGATCGACTCCTTGGCCTGCTCCAGCGCGGTGGCCGCGCCTTCGTCGGCCAGGCGGATGTCGAACCACTGCCAGCGGTCCAGCTCGGCCAGGTAGGACTTGGCGATCGCCGCGCCCTTGGCCAGCTTGCGCGGGCCGCCGTTGACGACTTTGCCGACCAGCGATTTCTCGATACGGTCGAAGGTATCGTTTTCCACGATACGCAGCTGGTCGTTCAGGTCCTGGCGATAGCGCTTGAGCTCATCGTCGATGATGGACTGGGCACGCTTGTCGCGCACGATGCCCTCGCGCGTGAACACCTGCACGTCGATGACGGTGCCGACCATGCCCGAGGGCACGCGCAGCGAGGTGTCCTTCACGTCGGAGGCTTTTTCGCCGAAGATCGCGCGCAGCAGCTTCTCTTCCGGGGTCAGCTGGGTTTCGCCCTTGGGCGTGACCTTGCCGACCAGCACGTCGCCCGCCTCGACTTCGGCGCCGATGTAGACGATGCCGGATTCGTCCAGGCGGTTCAGCTGGCCTTCGGACAGGTTGCTGATGTCGCGCGTGATTTCTTCCGAGCCCAGCTTGGTGTCGCGGGCGACGACCGTCAGTTCCTCGATGTGGATGGAGGTGTAGCGGTCATTGGCCACCACGCGCTCCGACATCAGGATCGAGTCCTCGAAGTTGTAGCCGTTCCAGGGCATGAACGCGACCAGCATGTTCTGGCCCAGGGCGAGTTCGCCCAGGTCGCTGGAGGCGCCATCGGCCAGCACGTCGCCCCGGGCGATGATGTCGCCGCGGCGCACGATGGGGCGCTGGTTGATGTTGGTGTTCTGGTTGGAACGGGTGTACTTGATCAGGTTGTAGATGTCGACGCCCACTTCGCCGGCGGCGTTTTCGTCATCGTTGACCCGGATCACGACGCGCTCGGCGTCGACATAGTCGACCAGGCCGCCACGGAGCGCCTGCACGGTGGTGCCGGAATCGACCGCCACGGTGCGCTCGATGCCGGTGCCGACCACGGGCTTCTCGGGACGCAGGCAGGGCACGGCCTGGCGCTGCATGTTCGAGCCCATCAGCGCGCGGTTCGCGTCGTCATGCTCCAGGAACGGGATCAGCGAAGCGGCCACGGACACGATCTGCGACGGCGCCACGTCCATGTAGTGGACGTTCTCGGCGGCGGTCAGCATGGTCTCGCCGGCCTGGCGGCAGGCCACCAGGTCGTCCATGAAATGGCCTTCGTCGTCGAGCGTGGCGTTCGCCTGCGCGATCACGTAGCGGCTTTCCTCGATGGCCGACAGGTACTCGATCTGGTCGCTGACCTTGCTGTCCACGACCTTGCGGTACGGCGTCTCCAGGAAACCGTATTCGTTCAGGCGGGCGTACAGGGCCATCGAGTTGATCAGGCCGATGTTCGGGCCTTCAGGCGTTTCGATGGGGCAGACACGGCCGTAGTGGGTCGGGTGCACGTCGCGCACCTCGAAGCCGGCGCGCTCGCGCGTCAGGCCGCCGGGGCCCAGGGCCGAGACGCGGCGCTTGTGCGTGATCTCGGACAGCGGGTTGGTCTGGTCCATGAACTGCGACAGCTGGCTCGAACCGAAGAACTCCTTGATGGCGGCCGAGATCGGCTTGGAGTTGATCAGGTCGTGCGGCATCAGGTTTTCGGCCTCGGCCTGGCCCAGGCGTTCCTTGACGGCGCGCTCGACACGCACCAGGCCCGCGCGGAACTGGTTCTCGGCCAATTCGCCCACGCAGCGCACGCGGCGGTTGCCCAGGTGATCGATGTCGTCGATCTCGCCGCGGCCGTTGCGCAGCTCGACCAGCACCTTGATGGTGTCGAGGATGTCCTCGTTGCTGAGCGTCATCGCGCCCGTGATGTCGTTGCCGCGACCCAGGCGGCTGTTGACCTTCATGCGGCCCACGCGCGACAGATCGTAGGTTTCCTCGTTGAAGAACAGGCGCTGGAACAGGGCCTCGACCGCTTCCTCGGTAGGAGGCTCGCCGGGGCGCATCATGCGGTAGATCGCCACGCGCGCGGCGGTCTGGTCAGTGGTTTCGTCCACGCGCAGCGTCTGCGAGATGTACGGGCCCTGGTCCAGGTCGTTCGTGTAGAGCGTCTGGATCTCGCGCACGTTGTTCTCGCGCAGCTTGTTCAGCAGCGCTTCGGTCAGCTCTTCGTTGGCGTGCGCCACGATCTCGCCGGTTTCCGGATCGACGACGTTGCGGGCCAGCGCGCGGCCCAGCAGGAAGTCTTCCGGCACCGAGATGCGCTTGGTCTCCGCGGCCACCAGGTCGCGGATGTGCTTGGCGTTGATGCGCTTGTCCTTGGCGACGATGACGCTGCCGGACTTGTCGTTGATGTCGAAGCGCGCGACTTCACCCTTCCAGCGGTCGGGCACGAATTCCATCAGGCCGCCCTCGCTCGCCAGCTCGAAGCTGTCGAACGAGAAGAAATGCGCCAGGATGCTCTCGGGCGTCATGCCGATGGCCTTGAGCAGGATGGTCACGGGCATCTTGCGGCGGCGGTCGACACGGAAGAACAGGATGTCCTTGGGGTCGAACTCGAAGTCCAGCCACGAGCCGCGGTAGGGAATCACGCGGGCCGAGAACAGCAGCTTGCCGGAGCTGTGGGTCTTGCCGCGGTCGTGCTCGAAGAACACGCCCGGCGAACGGTGCAGCTGCGAGACGATGACCCGCTCGGTACCGTTGATGACGAACGATCCGGTGGAAGTCATGAGCGGGATTTCGCCCATGTAGACTTCCTGTTCCTTCACTTCCTTGACGGTGGGTTTGCTGGCCTCGCGATCGAGCAGGACCAGGCGCACCTTGGCGCGCAGGGGCGATGCGAAAGTCAGTCCACGCTGCTGGCATTCGCGTACGTCGAAGGCGGGCTCGCCCAGCACGTAGCTGACGAATTCCAGCCTGGCCATCTGGTTGTGGCTGACGATGGGGAAGATCGAGGAGAATGCGGCTTGCAGCCCTTCTTCCTTGCGCTGCAGGGGTGCGGTGTCCGACTGCAGAAAGGTACGATAGGACTCGAGCTGGGTTGCCAGCAGGAAAGGAACGATTTGCACGTCCTCGCGCTTGGCGAAGCTCTTGCGGATGCGCTTCTTTTCGGTGAACGAGTAGGGCATGAGCACTCCGACTCAGGTTGCACGAACCACGGGTAGTGGTCCTAAAATACGACTTCGAAATCTAAATGGGGCAACCCGCCGGCTGGGCCGGTGCCCCCCTGCCGGGCTCCCCGGCACGGGTTTCTGGTCCGCAGGCGGCATCATCCCCACCTGCGCACCGGAAATCCGTCGCCCGATCCGTGCGCGCACAGCTGCGCGGACCGGCCGTATTGCCACGGAAAACAGGCTTTAAAAGCCCTTTTCCAAAAACGCAAAAACCCGGAGGCCGTTGTTTAGCGGCCACCGGGTACCGGCAAAGATCGAATTACTTGACTTCGACCTTGGCACCGGCTTCTTCGAGCTTCTTCTTGGCGGCTTCGGCGTCGGCCTTGGAAACCGCTTCCTTGACAGGCTTCGGAGCGCCGTCGACCAGGTCCTTGGCTTCCTTCAGGCCCAGGCCGGTCAGTTCGCGCACGGCCTTGATGACGTTGACCTTGTTGGCGCCGACTTCGGCCAGGATCACGTTGAACTCGGTCTGCTCTTCAGCAGCGGCGGCAGCGCCAGCGCCAGCGGCGGGGGCGGCAACGGCCACGGCGGCGGCAGCAGCCGACACGCCGAACTTGTCTTCCAGATCCTTGATCAGTTCCGACAGTTCCAGGACGGTCAGGCCGGCGATGGCTTCGATGATTTCAGCTTTGCTAAGTGCCATTTTGTTTAAAACTCCAATGAATTTAATACCAGGTATTGGGTGTCGCTTCGTATCGCGAAATTCCGAGGGGAAACATCCCCTTGCCGCTTAAGCGGCCTGCTTGTCCCGCACGGCCGCGAGGCCACGCACGAACTTGGTCGGAACTTCGTTGAGCGTACGCACAAACTGCGCAACGGGTGCCTGCATGGTACCCAGCAACTTCGCCAGCAATTCGTCGCGCGAGGGCAGCGAGGCCAGGGCCTTGACACCATCGACGGACATGACGTTGTTCGGCAGGGCACCGCCCTTCAGAACGAGCTTGTCGTTGCTTTTGGCAAAAGTGGACAGGACCTTGGCGGCCGCGACCGGATCGGCGCTGATGGCGTACATCAGCGGACCGGCCAACTGCGACGACAATCCCTCGAAGGGAGTGCCGGCCACAGCGCGGCGAGCCAGCGTGTTCTTCAGAACACGCAGGTAAACGCCCGATTCACGTGCTTGCTTGCGCAGTACGGTGACGGAAGCGACGTCCAGACCACGATATTCGGCGATAACGATCGATTGAGCCTTGGCGACTTGGGCCGAGATCTCTTCGACGACCACCGTTTTCTCTTGACGATTGAGACTCACGGTTTGAACACTCCATCATAAGACGCTCGGGATACCACCCCTTGCGTCAACCGAATGCGGCGAACCTGGTCGATTTCTTTGGATAAAGAATTCTTCCTGGGAGCGCCGTCTGCGCTGGATCCGTGCTTGGGCGGGCAGCATTCCAGCCTGCCCGCGAGTCGCGGTTTTAAGATCCTCCGGGTACCTGGCGGGCCAGGGATTCCGGTTTCACTCCAGCGGTCTTTGACAGCAGCACCGCGCTTTTGGCTATCGCCTCGCGCCCGGTGCAGCCCAAAGTCTGTTGCCCTGCGATTACTGCTGGCTGGCCGCCAGGGAGGCCTGGTCCACGCGGACGCCGCCCCCCATGGTGGACGACACCGCCAGCTTGCGCAGGTAAATACCCTTGGCCGTCGTCGGACGGGCCTTGTTCAGCGCGTCGACCAGCGCGAGCAGGTTGCTCTGCAGCTGCTCGACGTTGAAGGAAGCGCGACCGATGGTGGCGTGGATGATCCCGGCCTTGTCGGTACGGTACTGGACCTGGCCAGCCTTCGCGTTCTTGACCGCGGTGGCGACGTCGGGGGTCACGGTGCCGACCTTGGGGTTCGGCATCAGGCCGCGCGGGCCCAGGATCTGGCCCAGCGCGCCGACGACACGCATCGTGTCGGGCGAGGCGATGACCACGTCGAAGTCCATCTGGCCGGCCTTGATGCGCTCGGCCAGGTCTTCCATGCCGACGATGTCGGCGCCGGCGGCCTTCGCGGCCTCGGCCTTCTCGCCCTGGGCGAACACGGCCACGCGGACCGACTTGCCGGTGCCGGCGGGCAGGACCACCGAGCCACGGACCAATTGGTCGGACTTCTTGGCGTCGATGCCCAGCTGCACGGCCAGGTCGATGGATTCATCGAACTTGGCGGTCGCGGTTTCCTTGACCAGCGCCAGAGCTTCGGCGACGGGATACAGCTTGCTGCGGTCGATCTTGGCGCGCAGCGCGGTTACACGTTTGGACAAGCGTGCCATGATTACAGACCCTCCACCGTGATGCCCATGCTGCGGGCGCTGCCGGCGATCGTGCGGACCGCGGCGTCCATGTCGGCAGCCGTCAGATCGGCTTGCTTGGTCTTGACGATTTCCTCGACCTGGGCGCGCGTCAGCGAGCCAACCTTGTCGGTATGGGGCTTGGGCGAACCCTTCTGGATGCCCGCGGCCTTCTTGATGAGAATGGTCGCCGGGGGCGACTTCATCACGAAGGTGAAGCTCTTGTCGGCGTAGGCGGTGATCACCACGGGAATCGGCAGACCGGGCTCCATGCCCTGGGTCTTGGCGTTGAACGCCTTGCAGAATTCCATGATGTTCAGGCCGCGCTGACCCAGCGCCGGACCGATCGGGGGGGAGGGATTGGCTTTACCAGCTGGCACTTGCAGCTTGATGAAGCCGACGATTTTCTTCGCCATGCTTGACTCCTTGCGGGTACGTTCGCAGGCCGTTCAGGCCTGCTCCCCGGGGTTGACGGTCGGGATTGTCCGCGGCGCGAACGCCGCGGGCCGGATGGCGCTGACCGTAGCGCCCCATCCGGCCAAAGATCTGATCAGGACTTCTCGACCTGACTGAAATCGAGTTCCACCGGGGTCGATCGCCCGAAAATCGTGACCGACACGCGCAGCTTGCTCTTTTCGTAGTTCACGTCTTCCACGTTGCCGTTGAAGTCGGTGAACGGACCTTCCTTGATGCGGACCATCTCGCCCACTTCGAAGAGGATCTTGGGACGCGGCTTCTCCACGCCTTCTTCCATCTGCGACAGGATATCGTCGACTTCGCGCTGGGGGATGGGCGTGGGGCGATTGCCGGATCCGCCCACGAAGCCCGTCACCTTGTTGGTGTTCTTCACCAGGTGCCAGGTTTCGTCGGTCAGGTCCATCTCGACCAGCACGTAGCCGGGGAAGAAACGGCGCTCGGTGATGGACTTCTGGCCACCCTTGACCTCGATGACCTCTTCCGTGGGCACCAGGATGCGACCGAAGGAGGTCTGCAGCGCGGCCCGCTCGATGCGTTCCGTCAGCGCCTTCTGGACGCTTTTTTCCATGCCGGAATAGACATGGACAACGTACCAACGTTTGCTCATCGTCTTGTTTCCGCCGTGTTATTTCCAACCGAGAATGAGGTCGTACAACACCCACTCGATGGTTTTATCCGTAAGCCACAGGAACAGTGCCATGACCACCACGAAGGCGAACACTGCGACCGTGGTCTGGATGGTTTCCTTGCGGGAAGGCCATACGACCTTGCGCGTTTCCTGAACCGAATCCTGGCCGAACGCGACCAGGCGCCGCCCGGGTTCGCTGAACCAGGCAATCACGAGGGCAACGACCACACCGGCGACGATGACGCCCACCCGGGCGATCGTGGGGCTGCTGGCCAAGGCGTAGAACCCCACCAGCCCCGCGACGAACGCCGCGATGGCCAGGCCCAGCTTGATGCGGTCGGCAGTGCTAGTTATGGTTTCTACGTTTGGATTCGACATCTTTTCGTCCGGGCAGCGCCAGACATTGCTGGCGGCGACGGTGCTTGCAAAAACAACCGGGGCTGGAGGCGCCGCGCCGGGCTTTTGTTGGAAGCCCCGGCTAGACCCCGATGGCTCCGGGAGAGGTGGCAGGGGAAGAGGGAATCGAACCCACAACCTTCGGTTTTGGAGACCGACGCTCTGCCAATTGAGCTATTCCCCTAATGGAGCCCCCCCTCGCGCTTCGCGCTCCCCCAGGGGCGACGCTGGCGGACCGGCAGAGCCGGGTCCACGGCGTCCTGGGTAGGGCCGGATTCTTAAGGAGAGGCCCTGGAACTGCTAACCTTCACTACAACACACCCCGCGCCAGCGCGGGGTGAGGATCTTACTTGATGATCTTGGCAACGACGCCGGCGCCGACGGTACGACCGCCTTCACGGATGGCGAAACGCAGGCCTTCTTCCATGGCGATCGGAGCCAGCAGCTTGACCGTGATCGACACGTTGTCGCCCGGCAGCACCATTTCCTTGTCCTTCGGCAGGTCGATCGTACCCGTCACGTCCGTCGTGCGGAAGTAGAACTGGGGACGATAACCGTTGAAGAACGGCGTATGGCGGCCGCCTTCTTCCTTCGACAGCACGTACACCTCGGCCGAGAACTCCGTGTGCGGCGTGATCGAACCCGGCTTGGCCAGAACCTGGCCCCGCTCGACGTCTTCACGCTTGGTGCCGCGCAGCAGGATACCAACGTTGTCACCGGCCTGGCCCTGGTCCAGCAGCTTGCGGAACATTTCCACGCCCGTGCACGTCGTCTTGACCGTGTCCTTGATGCCGACGATCTCGATTTCCTCGCCGACCTTGACCACGCCCCGCTCGATACGGCCCGTCACCACCGTGCCACGACCCGAGATCGAGAACACGTCTTCCACCGGCATCAGGAACGCGCCATCGACCGCGCGCTCGGGCGTCGGGATGTACGAATCCAGCGCCGCCGCCAGCTGCAGGATCGCCGGCTCGCCCAGCTCGCCCTTGTCGCCTTCCAGCGCCATGCGTGCCGAACCCTTCACGATCGGGGTGTCGTCGCCCGGGAAATCGTACTTGCTCAGCAGCTCCCGCACTTCCATTTCCACCAGTTCCAGCAGCTCGGCGTCGTCAACCAGGTCAGCCTTGTTCAGGAACACGATGATGTAGGGCACGCCAACCTGGCGCGACAGCAGGATGTGCTCGCGCGTCTGCGGCATCGGGCCATCGGCCGCCGACACCACCAGGATCGCTCCGTCCATCTGCGCGGCACCCGTGATCATGTTCTTCACGTAGTCCGCGTGGCCCGGGCAATCAACGTGCGCGTAGTGGCGCGTCGCCGTCTCGTATTCCACGTGCGCCGTGTTGATCGTGATGCCCCGCGCCTTTTCTTCCGGCGCCGCGTCGATCTGGTCGTACGCCTTCGCCTCGCCGCCGAACTGGCGCGACAGCACCGTCGTGATCGCCGCCGTCAGCGTCGTCTTGCCGTGGTCAACGTGACCGATCGTGCCCACGTTCACGTGCGGCTTGGTACGCTCAAACTTGCCTTTTGCCATGGCTGACTCCCGCCTCTGGATGCCTGCTATAACGGATGGAACCGCAAAAAAACTGGTGCCCATGACGCGGATCGAACGCGTGACCTCTCCCTTACCAAGGGAGTGCTCTACCACTGAGCCACATGGGCGAATTCTGTACTGCAACTACCGGACCGTCCGGCAACTCACCGGGAACCCGGGCGCCTGCGACGACCTCGTTGGAGCGGGTGAAGGGAATCGAACCCTCGTCGTAAGCTTGGAAGGCTTCTGCTCTACCATTGAGCTACACCCGCCTGCCACTACTGCCGCGGACCCCACCGCCGCCAAACCTTCCAGCCAAAATTTTGACCAGCCGCTTGAGTTACAGCACGCTCCAAGCTACTGGCCACGTCGCGGGTCCACCCACGAATTTCTACCGGAAAGCAAAGCTTTTTGGTGGAGGGGATTGGATTCGAACCAATGTAGGCGCAAGGCCAACAGATTTACAGTCTGCCCCCTTTAACCACTCGGGCACCCCTCCGCCGGGGAACGAAAGATTATGAAGGAGCCAAAAAGGAAAGTCAACTCAGCCTCCCCGCGCGGTACTCGAGTTGGCCAACCCAGGGTTTCCACTAGGAATTCATTCGTTTTAAAAGCCTAAAAGTCCATATATAGTCTTTTAGGTCTTATTAAAAACGAGGAGACTTCCGTGAGGATACGCCAGGTCCTGTATGCGGGCATCGCCGCCGTCGCCGCGTGTGCCGGCGCAGCGGCGCACGCCGCCGATTTCCCCCAACGCCAGATCCGCATCCTGGTGCCCTTCCCGCCCGGCAGCGGCACCGACGGATCGGCCCGCGTGCTGGCGCAGGAGATCACCAGGGCCACCGGGCAGACGGTGGTCGTGGAGAACAAGGCGGGAGCCAACGGCTTCATCGCCACCGAAGAGGTCATGCGCGCCCCGGCCGACGGCTACACGCTGCTGCTGACCAGCAATACGCACGTGGCCAACAAGTTCCTGTTCAAACGCACGCCCTACGACCCGGTCCAGGACTTCAAGGGCATCACCTTGCTCAAGGAGGGCCCCCTGGTGCTGCTGGTACGGGCCGACTCGCCGATCCGCAGCGCCGCCGACCTGACCCGCGCCGCGCGCGCCGCCAAGACACCGCTGGCCTTCGGCAGCGGCAACTCGTCTTCGCGGGTGGCCGCCGAACTCTATAAGCAGCTCGAGCACGTCGACATGCTCTACGTGCCCTACAAGGGCAACCCGCTGGCCATCGGCGACCTGATCGGCGGGCGGATCGACCTGATCTTCGCCGACTCGACCTCGGCCACTCCCTTGATCCGGGGCGGCAAGGTACGGGCGATCGCGACCACCGGGCGGGCCCGCACCCCCAACCTGCAGGAAACCCCCACTCTTATAGAGAGCGGATTGGCGGACTTCAACCTGGGCTCGTGGCTGGTCGTGCTGGCGCCGCGCGACACGCCCGATCCCGTGGTCGATCGCCTGAACCAGCTCTTCCGCGATGCGCTGCGCACCGAAACCGTGAAGCGCAACTTCCTGGAATCGGACGCGGTGCCGCTGGGGACCAGCCGCCAGGAACTGGCCGACTTCATGGACTCGGAGAACCGGCGCTGGGGTTCGATCATCCAGAAAGCCGGCATCCAGCCCGAGTAACCCCCCCCCCCCGGAGCATCCATGTCCATCGACACCCAGAAGACCGACCGCGGGGTCGGCATCATCACCATCAATCGTCCCGAGAAGCTCAACGCCATGGACGCGGAGCACTATCGGGGCCTGTCCGACGCCTGGGCGCAAATGCGCGACGACACCGACGTGCGCGCCATCGTCATCACCGGCGCCGGCGAGAAATCCTTCAGCACGGGCGCCGACCTCAAGACCTTCATCGGCAATCCGCCCCAGCTGTCGGAGTTCTGGCTGACCCAGCAGGGCATGCTGCTCAACCGCGGGCTGGAGATGTGGAAGCCGGTGATCGCCGCGGTCAACGGCTATTGCCTGGGCGGCGGCATGACGCTGCTGCTGGCGACCGATATCCGCCTGGCCGTGCCGCACGCGACCTTCGGCCTGTCCGAGGTCAAGCGCGGGGTGATCGCCGCCAACGGCGGCACGCAGCGCGTGATCGAGCAGTTGCCGCGCGCCATCGCCATGGAGTTCCTGCTGACCGGCGATGCCTTCGACGCCGCCACCGCCGAACGCTGGGGCCTGATCAACCGCCAGGTCGAGCCCGCGCAGTTGATGTCCGAGGCCCTGAAAATCGCCGGGCGCATCGCCGCCAATGCCCCGCTGGCCGTGCAGGCCGCCAAGGAACTGGCCCTGCGCGCGGGCAGCATGGACCTGAACGTCGGATTGCGCATGGAGCAGTTGTACAACCGCATGCTGTCGGCCACCGAAGACGCCGCCGAAGGCCGCCAGGCCTTCAAGGAAAAGCGTCCGGCCCGGTTCAATGCGCGCTGACGCCACAGGAAACCCCATGAGAGGAAAGTACGTCATCGCCGGGATCGGCCACACCCGCTACGGCAAGCTGCCCGGCCGCTCGACCGTCAGCCTGAATGTCGAGGCCTGCCGCAACGCACTGGCCGATGCCAACGTCGGCAAGGACATCATCGACGCCCTGTTCGTCAAGGTGCCGACCTCGGCCCGCGAATTCATGTACGGCCAGAAACTGGCCGAAGCCATGGGCCTGCGCCCGAAGCTGGGCGGGGCCTGGGACCAGGGCGGCGCGGCCAACGTGGCGCTGATCTCCCAGGCCGTCATGGCGATCGAGGCGGGCCAGTGCGAAGCCGCCCTGGTCTGCTACGCGGACAACCCCCGCACCGGCAACCGCGCCGTCTACGCGCGGCCGCGCGGCGACGACGCCGTGTACGGATGGTTTTCCACCGCCGCCGGCTACGCGATGATCCAGCGCCGCCACATGATCGAACACGGCACGCGCCCCGAAGATCTCGGCGCCATCGCCAAGGCCTGCCGGCGCCACGGCGCCGCCAATCCCAACGCGCAATTGCGCGCCGCCATTTCCCTGGACGACTACATGGCCTCGCCCATGCAGATCGACCCGCTGCGCCGCGACGACTGCTGCCTGGTCTCCGACGGCGGCGCGGCGGTGGTCGTGATGAGCGCGGCGCGCGCCCGCGCGCTGGGCGTGCCGAACGCCGTCCCCATCCTGGGCTTCGGCCAGGGCCAGACCTCGTGGGAAGTGGCGCAGCGGCCCACGCTCACTTCGACCGAGGCGGTCGTCTCCGGCCGCACCGCCTTCGCCATGGCCGGCCTCGCGCCCAAGGACATCGACGTCGCTCAGATCTACGACTGTTTCACCATCACCGCGCTGATGACGCTGGAGGACTACGGCTTCTGCAAGAAGGGCGAAGGCGGCCGGTTCGTCGCCGACGGCCGCATCGAGGCCGGCGGCGACCTGCCGCTCAACACCAGCGGCGGCCTGCTGTCCGAGACCGGCATGCCCGGCATGCAGCTGGTCATCGAGGGCGTGCGGCAGATCCGCGGGCAGGCCACGCTGCAGGTGCCCGGCGCCGACACCTGCCTCGTCAGCAACCAGGGCGGCACCATGCACACCCACAGCACGCTCATTCTAGGCAGCCAGCCATGACCGAATTTCCCCAGCCCGACATTACCGAGACCAACCGCCCGTTCTGGGATGGCCTGAAGGCCGGCGAGCTGCTGTTCCAGCAATGCGGGCAAGGCCACCGCTGGCTGCCGGCGCGCGACCACTGCCCGCACTGCCTGAGCGACGACGTCCGCTTCGTGCCCGCGGCCGGCGGCGCACGCCTCGTCAGTTGGGTGCTCTACCGCAGCGCCCACCATCCGGCCTTCGAATCGCGCGTGCCCTACAACGTGGCCATCGTGGAACTGGACGAAGGGCCGCGCATGATCTCCAACGTTCTTTGCGACGAACCGGCGCTGCGCGCCGACATGCCGCTGCGCCTGCGGATCGAGGCCCAGGACGACTACGCGGTGGCGCGCTTCGAGCCCGCCGGGCAGGGGGGCCACGCATGAGTGCCCGCGCCCGGCCGCCCCGAGGCGGCGCGCCCTCTCACGGGGAGGATGTCGCGCAGCGGCAGGAGGGTACACCCGTGGGCGCCGGCATGCCCCAGCCCCTGGCCGGCATCACGGTGCTGGACCTGACCCAGATCTACAACGGCCCCTACGCCACCTTCCTGATGGCGCGGGCCGGCGCGGACATCGTCAAGATCGAGCCGCCCGGCGGCGAACACCTGCGCAAGCGCGAAACACTGCCCGACGACGTGGTGACGGTGCCGTTCGCCATGTTCAACGCCAACAAGCGTTCGCTGTGCCTGGACCTGAAGACCGACACCGGCCGCGCCGTGCTGCGGCGGCTGGCCGCCCGCGCCGACGTGCTGGTCGAGAACTTCACCCCCAGCGCCATGGAGCGGCTGGGACTGGGCGCCGAATCGCTGATGGCGGCCAACCCCCGGCTCATCTACGCGTCGAGCTCCGGCTACGGCAGCACCGGCCCCTATCGCGACTACCCCGCCATGGACCTGGCGGTGCAGGCCATGTCGGGCGTCCTGAGCAGCACCGGCCAGCCGGACGGCGATCCGGTCAAGGCCGGCCCGGCCGTATGCGACTTCATGGCGGGCATCCACCTGTACGGCGCCATCGTCACGGCCCTGCTGCGGCGCGAACGCACCGGCGCGGGCGGACGCGTGGAGGTCTCGATGATGGAGGCGGTCTATCCGTCGCTGGCCTCCAACCTGGGCGGACTGCGCCGCGGCAACCGCAGGCCGCAGCGCACCGGCAACCGGCACGGCGGCATGGGGTTGGCGCCCTACAACGTCTATCCATCGGCCGACGGCCACGTCGCCATCATCACCACCAACGAAAAACACTGGCGCGCGCTGGTGGCCGCGCTGGACCTGGACGCGCTGGCCGCCGATCCCCGCTACGCCACGCGCGATGCGCGCGCGCGCCACATGGACGAGCTGGACGAGGCGCTGGGCGCCGTCACCCGGCGCCTGGGCAATGCCGAGCTGCTGGCCCGCCTGCGCGCGCGGACCGTGCCCTGCGCGCCGGTACAGGAGCTGCTGGACGTGGTGGACGACCCGCACCTGCATGCGCGCGGCGCGCTGCGCCACATCGACCATCCCGCCTACGGCCGCATCCTGGTGCCGGACACGCCGCTGCGATTCCTCGACCAGGAACCGCCCCCCTACCGGCCCAGTCCCGGCCTGGGGTCCCAGGCGCGGGAGATCCTGGCCGACCTGCTGCAATGCGGGGACGACGAACTTGATAGACTGCAAGCCGAGCTGTCCCCCTGACCCCCCATTTCGAGACTCCCATCATGCAGCAAGACGCGATCATCATTTCGCGGGCCGGCGGGCCCGAGGTCCTGGTTCCCGCGCGGTGCGACATCCCTCAGCCGGCCGCCGACGAAGTGGTCGTCAAGGTCGCATGGGCCGGCGTCAACCGCCACGACTGCGGCCAGCGTTCGCGCGGCCCCAACGACCACGAATCCGACATCCCCGGCCTGGAAGTCTCCGGCACGGTGCATGCCGTGGGACCGCTGGCGCGCGGGCTGGAAGTCGGCATGCAGGTGTGCGCGCTGGTCAACGGCGGCGGCTATGCCGAATATGTCGCCACGCACTGGCAACAAGTGCTGCCGGTTCCCGCCGGCCTGACGCTGCAGCAGGCCGCCTGCCTGCCCGAGGCGGCCTTCACCACCTGGTACAACTTCTTTTCCCTGGCGGCGCTGCAGGTGGGCGAGTCGGTGCTCATCCACGGCGCGACCAGCGGCGTGGGCGTGTTCGCCGTCCAATTGCTGTCGGCGCTGGGCCATCCGGTCTACGCCACCAGCGGCAGCGCCGAAAAGTGCGCCCTGGCGCTGAGCCTGGGCGCGCGCCGCGCCTTCAATTACAAGACCGAACCCTTCGCGCAGCTGCTGCAGGAAGCCGGCACGCCGGTGGACGTGATCCTCGACATGTCGGGCGGACGGCACATGGAGCAGAATCTGGCCGCGCTGGCCTACGGCGGCCGCATCCTGCACCTGTCGGGCGGTACCGCGCCGGTGCCATTGTCGCTGCGCGCCATCATGCAGAAGGAAGCCCGCGTGACCGGCGCCATGATGCGCCCCCTGCCGGCCGCCAGGAAGGCGCTCGTCGCGCAGGCGCTCAGGAAGGTCGTCTGGCCGCTGGTGGGCAGCCGCATCCAGACCCGGGTGCACCAGACCTATCCGCTCGCCCAGGCCAGCCAGGCCCACCGCGACATGGAGCAAGGCGACCACAGCGGCAAGCTGCTGCTGCAGGTGGACGCGGCCTGAACGACGGCTATCGGGGCGCCAGCACCGCGGCCGGCCGGTGGGCGATCAGCACGTCCTTGGGAATGACGATGTCCATCAGGAACACATCGCCCGGATAGTAGGAAATGCCGGCCGTCAGTACCCGCGAATCCGTGGCCATCAACTTGCGGACCAGCTTGGCCACCGGGGCGCCGTAGGGGCAGTCGAGCTTCCTGGCCAGCACCACGTCGGCCGTCTCGATGCTGATGGTCTGGTAGGAATGGTCGACGTCTTCCTCGGCATACTGCAGGGCGAGCTGCAGCAACAGTTCGGAGGCCGCGGCCCCGTCGGGGAAGCGCGCGTACAGGTGGCTCGCCACGAACATGTTGTAGACCCCGATGGGTTTGCCTTCCCGCACGTGCGTCTTGATCACTTCCACGTAGGAGTCGTAGAAGCTGCCGCTGGCGACCAGTTCCGGCGGCAGGACGGCGTCGCGCACCACCTCGTGCACGACGATGGAGAAGCCGCCGGCGCGCGGGGACAGGCCCGAAATGGGCGTGCGCAGATGCCCCGGCGCCGCGCCCGGGACCTCGCACACGAAGGTGCCGCGCCCACGGTTCGAGACCAGCACGTTTTCCTGGACCAGCACGTTCACGGCCTGGCGGACGGTAATGCGCGCCACCTGGTACTGTTCAGCCAGCACTTCATAGCGGGGAAGCTGGTAGCCGACCGGCCACGCGCCGGACGTGATCTTGTTGCGCAGCGCGTCGGCCAGCTGCACATATAGCGAAATCCGGCTCTTGGGATCGAGCTTGAACTGGTTGCCCTCGGTACTCATGCTTGCATCCTATCGTACTTTTCAGCGCGGATTCGCCGGACCGATGGCTTGCGGCACGTCCTTGATTTTCTTGAGCGCGAAGCTGGAACGCATATCCACGACCGCCGGATGTTTCATCAGGGTATCCATGGAAAAACGCGAGAAATGCGCGAGGTCGACCACCTGCACGCGCAGCAGGTAATCCATGTCGCCCGTCATCGCGTAGCAGGCCACGACCTCGGGCCAGCCCAGGACGTCGCGGGCGAACTGCTCGATGGGCGCATGGCCGCCATCCACATGCTTCTGGAGCCGCACGCTGACGTAGGCCAGGAGGCCCAGCCCCACTTTCTCGGCATCGACGATGGCAACGTACTGCCGGATCACGCCGGTGGTCTCCAGGCGCCGGACCCGCCTCAGGCAAGGGCTGGGCGACAGCGCCACGCGTTCGGCCAGTTCCTGGTTGGTCAGCCGGCCATCGCGCTGCAATTCCTCCAGAATCCGCCTATCCGTGCGGTCCAATTCGACTTCGGGCATGATTGACCAAAAATTGAATATACAGAGCAATTTTATTTCAAAAACATCGCCTTCATGAGCAATATTTGAAATCATTTGCCTCGCGATCATTCCTACAATTCCGTCTGACAGCCCTTTCGATCAGGCGCGCAGCGCCACAGCGGAGACAGCCATGACCACCCCCTTCCAGCCCTGGGACAACCCCATGGGCACAGCCGGATTCGAATTCGTCGAGTACGCCGCCCCCGACCCCGCGGCCCTGGGCAAGGTGTTCGAGGGGCTGGGTTTCAAGGCCATCGCCCGCCATCGCCACAAGAACGTGCTGCTCTACCGCCAGGGCGGCATCAACTTCATCGTCAACGCCGAACCAGACTCGTTCGCGCAGCGCTTCGCGCGCCAGCATGGCCCCTCGATCTGCGCGATCGCCTTCCGGGTGAACGACGCAGCGGCGGCCTACAAGCGCGCGCTGGAACTGGGGGCCTGGGGATTCGACGGGCATAGCGGCCCGATGGAACTCAACATCCCGGCCATCAAGGGCATCGGCGATTCGCTGATCTATTTCGTGGACCGGTGGCGCGGCAAGAACGGCCGCAAGGGCGGCATCGGCGACATCGACATCTACGACGTGGATTTCGAGCCGCTGGATCCGGCCCACGCCGGCGAAGACGCCCGCCACCGCGGCGCCGGCCTGGCCCTGATCGACCACCTGACGCACAACGTGCACCGGGGCCGCATGGCCGAATGGGCGGATTTCTACGAGCGGCTGTTCAATTTCCGCGAGATCCGCTACTTCGACATCGAGGGCAAGGTCACCGGCGTCAAATCCAAGGCCATGACCTCGCCCTGCGGGCACATCCGCATTCCCATCAACGAGGAAGGCAACGACGAGAAGGGCCAGATCCAGGAGTACCTGGATCTCTATCACGGCGAAGGCATCCAGCACATCGCGCTGGGCTCGGACGACATCTACGCCACCGTCGAGGCCCTGCGGGCCTCGGGCGTGGTCTTCCTGGACACCCCCGACACCTACTACGAACTGCTGGACAAGCGCCTGCCGGGCCACGGCGAGGACGTCGCGCGACTGACGAAGAACCGGATCCTATTGGACGGCGCTCCCGGCGGCGGCCTGCTGCTGCAGATCTTCACGCAGACCGTGATCGGCCCGATCTTCTTCGAGATCATCCAGCGCAAGGGCGACGAAGGCTTCGGCGAAGGCAACTTCAAGGCCTTGTTCGAATCGATCGAACTGGACCAGATGCGCCGCGGGGTGTTGTAGCCCCCCTACGCGCTGACGCGCGCCCCCCCAGGGGGCGATGCGGGTGGACCGGCAAAGCCGGATCCACCGCATCCTGGGCTAGACAAACGGCTGGCGAGGGCTGGCGCTTTGTGGTGGTCCGCGTTCAGCGCGGCGCGGTGACGCTGCGGATGCCGTCCACGGGGGGGAGCCTGGTGGCCTGGACTTCGACGCGTTCGCCCCCCTGGTCCAGCACCACGCCACCGCCCAGGACCTCGGCCAGCGTGACGCCTTCGGCCAGCTGGGTGCCGACGGCATAGGCGCGGGCGGGGCGGCCGTCGATGGCCAGGACCGCCGAGCCGCTGGGCCCGGCGGCGATGAGGCCCGCCACGACCACCTGGATCTTCGCTCCCGCGCCCGTGCCGAACCAGCCGGCCACGGGGCCGGTGTCGGTCTGCAGGGCACCGTCGCCCACCGCGGTGGGGGGAGCGGGCGGCGGAGACGGCGCGAGCAGGATGGCTCCCCACACGCCCAGGCCCGCCGCAAGCACGAGCAGCGCGACGAAGGTGCTCAATCGGGGGAGATTGGGGATTACCCGCATTACTGGCTCCGGCAGGGGCCGCTTGGGCGCGGCCGGTCAAAATGGTCCATTTTGCGGGCGGAATATGACAGGGATACCCACATCATGAATTGTCATCTAAAGCAGCGATAATAGGTGCCGCAAAAATTACGACACGGAGTTTACGCTGTGACACGGTCACGCTCTATCCGCGCCCGGCGCCAGGCCGGCTTTACCCTGATCGAGATCATGGTCGTCGTGGTCATCCTGGGCATCCTGGCGGCGCTGGTCGTGCCGCGGGTGCTCGACAGGCCCGATCAGGCCCGGGCCGTTGCCGCCCGGCAGGATGTTTCCGGCATCATGCAGGCATTGAAGTTATACCGTCTCGACAATGGCCGCTACCCCACGACCGAGCAAGGCCTGCGCGCCCTGGTCGAACGGCCCGCGACCGGACAGGTTCCGCCCAACTGGAAACAGTACCTCGACCGCCTCCCCGCCGATCCCTGGGGCAATCCGTACCAATACCTGAACCCGGGCGTACGCGGCGCCGACGTCGACGTGTTTTCGCTGGGCGCCGACGGCCAGCCCGGCGGCGAAAACGCCAATGCCGACGTCGGTTCCTGGGATCTCTAAGCCCCGGCGCAGCACCGCCGCCCGCGGGGTCGGCGCGGGCCCCCGGCGTGCCCGGGGGTTCACGCTGATCGAACTGATGGTCGTGGTCGTGATCGTCGGGATCGCCGCCGCGGCCGTGACCATCCGGGCCTTCCCCGATCGCCGCAAGCTGCTCCGGGACGACGCCGAACGGCTGGCCCAGTTGTTCTCCGTGGCCCAGGGCGAGGTCCGGGCCGACGGCCGCCGCATCACCTGGCAGGCGGACGAACAGGGCTATCGCTTCGTCCGGCGCGCCCGTGCCCTGACGCCGGGCGCGGTCGTGGCCGCCGGCACCTCCACCACCACGCTGGACACCTTCGGCCGCGACGAACTGCTGCGCCCGCGCCGCTGGGCCGACGGCCCCGTCACCGTACAGGTGGAGCCGCCCGGCCCGCCCGTGTTCACATCGGAGTGGATCCCGGGTCCGCTCATCGTCCGGTTGCGCAACGCCGATGCGATCGTGACCATCCTGCGCGACGAGGCGGGACGCTATGCGGTCCAATGACGCCGGCTTCACCCTGGTCGAAGTGCTGGTCGCGCTGGCCATCGTGGGCGTGGCGCTGGCCGCGTCGGTGCGGGCGGTCGGCCTGATCGCGCAGAACAACGCCGCGCTGCGCGCCAAGTCGCTGGCGCTGGTCGAGGCCGAGAACCAACTGGCCGAATTGCGCCTGGCCCGCCTCATGCCGAGCCCGGGGCGCCAGATGGTCGCCTGCCCCCAGGGCGGCCAGGCCATGCAGTGCGAACAGGTCTTCACCAACTCCGACAACACCAACATCCGCCAGGTGATGATCCGCGTCCATCCCGAGGGCGATCCCGACCGCGTGCTGGCGCAGGTCAACGGCTTCCTGAGCGCGCTGCCATGATCCGACGCGCGCAGGCCGGCTTCACCCTGATCGAGGTGCTCGTCGCCATCTCCCTGATGGCGGTGGTGGCCATCATCTCGTGGCGCGGCCTGGAGAACGTCAGCGCCCTGCAGCGCCGGCTGGCGGGCGATGCCGACGAGGTCGAGAACGTCACCCGCATGCTGGGCCAGCTCGAGCGCGACCTGGCCATGCGCGCGCCGGACGCGCTGCTGGACACCGGCACCGCCACGGCCACCGGCGCGCGGCTGCCGCAAAGCCTGCGCATCACCATCAAGGAAACGCCCGACGCCTCCGCCACGCTGGAGATCATCCGCGCCGACGCGGCCGACCCGGCGGGCTGGCAGCGTGTCGTCTGGTTCCTTGACGGTACGGTGCTGCGCCGCGCGGCCGGCGCCCCGGCGCGCCTCTACCCCCTGCCCGCGGCGGGCGGCGGCGCGGCGATACTAGGGGGCGTGACACGCTTCGCCATACGCGCCTGGGTACCCGGCCAGGGCTGGATCAACACACCGTTCCCCGCCACCGGGACCCCGTTCACCGGCCTGGAGCTATCGGCCGAACGCCGGAACGGCGAGCGCGTGGAGCGCTATCGGCGCGTGGTGGTGCTCGAATGACCGGACGCCCGGACCTTCGCGGCAAGGCGCGCCGGCAGCGCGGCATGGCGGTGATCAGCGCCCTGCTCATCGTGGCCGCCGTGGCGGTGCTCGTGACCGGGCTCTTCCAGCGCCAGGCGGCGTCGGTGCGCGCCGTCGAGAACGAACAGGCACGCATCCAGGCGCGCTGGCTGCTGCTGGGCGGCCTGGACTGGGCCCGCCTGGTCCTGCGGGAAGACGCCCGCCGCAACAACACGACGCGCCTGGGCGAGCTGTGGGCCACGCCCGTGGCCGATACCCGCATCACCCGGCCCGGGGACGACAGGGTGGCCTTGTTCTCCGGCCGCATCGAGGACGAGCAGGGCAAGTACAACCTGCGCAACCTGGCCAAGGCCGGCGTGCCGCAACCCGCGGAAATCGCCGCGCTGGACCGGCTGTGCGCGATGCTGGGCCTGCCCGGCAGCCTGGCGCCGCGGATCGCCGTGCGGATCGCCAGCGCCCAGGCCGTGCCGGGCGGTTCCGGGGAAACCGGCACGGGAACGGGAACGGGAACGGGGGCCGGAACCGGCACGGGCCAGAACGGGGACACCGCGCAGAGCCGCGGCCCCTCGGCCCCGATGATACGGACGGTGGACGACCTGGAGGGCATCACCGAGGTGGACGAAAAAACGATCGAGGCCCTGCGCCCCTACGTGACGGTGCTGCCCGAGAACACCGCCGTCAACGCCAACACGGCCCCGGCCGAGGTCCTGGCGACGGTGGTGCCGGGACTGTCGCTGGCGCAGGCCCGCGCGCTGACCGAACAGCGCAACGCCGGCTCCTGGTTCAACGACCGGGCCGATTTCGGCAACCGCCTGGCCAATCCTGACATTACTATCAGCGACGCGCAGATCGTCACCGCCAGCAAGTGGTTCATGGTTTCCGGTACCGTGACGCTGGAGCGCGCCGCCGTCACGATGCAGGCGCTCGTCTCGCGGGCCAATGCCAATTCACCCACCGTGGTCTGGAAGAGGGAGACCAATTGAAGACAACGTTGCGGCTAGAGCTACCCGCCCTATCCATGCTGCATGCCAGTTCGCGGGTGGCGTTCGCGCTGCTGGACCGCCAGCATGCCGTCCAGCGGACGGGCGAACTGCCGCTGGCCGAACTGGCCGCGGCCGTGCCGCCCAGCCGCGTCGAGGCCATCCTGCACCCGGCCGACAGCGTGCTGACCACCGTCACGGTGCCGCCCCTGCCCACCCACCGGCTGCAGGCCGCCGTCGCGGGCGCGGTCGAACCCATGCTGCTGGGCGATATCGAGAGCCTGGCCGTCGCCCACGGCGCCCGCACCGGCGACGGCGCCGTCGCCGTGGCATGGACGGCCCGCGACCCGCTGGCGCGCGCCCTGCGGCTGCTGGCCGACAACGGCTTGCCCGCCGACGTCCTGATGCCGGCCCCGCTGGCCCTGCCGCTGACAGAAACAGGATGGACCGTGCTGGTGCGCGACGACCACGTGGTCGTACGCACCGGCCTGCAGACCGGCCAGGCCTGGGCCATCGACCCCTTCGCCACGACCGATGCCGATCCGGCGGTGGCCGCGCTGCTACCCGCGCTCGAACAGGACACCCCCGGCGTCGTCGGCTGGATCGATCCGCCGCCCGCCGGCTGGCCCGAACTCTCGGATACCGAACGCCGCCCCCTGCCCGCCACCGCTCGCTGGCAGGGCGCCACCCCGGGCTGGTCGCTCGCCCTGGCCGATCTGCAGCCGCACCGCACCGGCCGTTCGCCGTGGCGCCAGCCGGCCCTCTGGGCCGCGGCCGCGGCCGCCGTCTGGCTGCTGGGCCTGAACGTCCATGCCTGGCAGCTGGGCCGCGAGGAAGCCGGCCTGCGCCAGCGCATGACCGCCCAGGTCAAGGCGGCCTTCCCGGACATTCCCGTCGTGCTGGACCCGCTGCGCCAGGCCGAACAGCGGCGCGACTCGCTGCGGGCCGCGGGCGGTGAATTCGGCTCGTCCGATTTCCTGCCCCTGGCGCTGGCGACCACGCAATTGCTGCCGGCCGCCACGAACAACGTCGTGGCGCTGCGCTACACGCAGGGCGAACTGAAGCTGGAACTGGTGGACGACGGCATAGGCATGGTCGCCAAGGCCGGCGCCGCCCCGACCCCGGCGCCGCAGCAACAGGCGACGCATGGCCTGCGGCGCTTCGTGCCGCGCCGGGAACAGGCGGCCACGCCCGCCCCCGCGCCGGCGGCCAGCCGGATGGAAATCGATCCGGCCATCCTGCAACGCGCCGAGAGCCTGGGCCTGCAGGTCGCGCATGACGACGGCGTCTGGACCATCCGCTCCGCCGCCAGCGCGGGCCAGGACGGCAGCTCGCGCCCATCGCCACAGGGCGGCGGCGTGCGCATTCAACAGGACAACCCGCGACGATGAATTTGCCCGCTTTCAAGCTTTCCATGCCGCCGGCGCTCACCCGGCTCGGCGAAGACGCCGGGCGGCGCTGGGCCCGGCTCGCGCCGCGCGAACGCCGCCTGCTGGGCATCGCCGGCGCGGTGGCCGGCGCATCCCTCGTATTCCTGCTGTTCGTCGAGCCCGCCTGGACCCGCGCCAGCCGCCTGGGCACGCAGTTGCCGCAGTTGCGCACCCAGGCGGCCCGCGTCGACGCGCTGACGACCGAGGCGCGCGGCCTGCAACGCGTGACCAGCGGCAGGATGACGGCCGACGAGACCCGCCAGGCCCTGGCCCAGAGCCTGGAACGCGCCGGCCTCGCCGCCGAGGTGGCCCCCGCGGCCTCGCCGGCGGGGACCACCGGCGAGGCCTGGCAGGTCACCGTCGACCAGGTCCAGGCCGCCGGCCTGATGCAGTGGCTGGCCTCGGTGCCAGGCCGCACCCGCCTTCAATTGGCACAGGCCGATCTGGAACGCCCCACGGACGACAACGGCCGCCTGCTGACGGGCAAGGCGTCGGGCGTCCTGGTATTCACCCCGGCCACGACCGGACAGGCCCGCTGATGCGTACCTGGCTGAAGATCCTCCTGTGCACCGCGGTGGCCCTGGCCGCCGCCCTGGCGGTACTGCCGGCCCGCTGGCTGATCGCGATCCTGCCGGCCCAGTGGCCGGTGGCCGTGGTCGACGCCTCGGGCACGGTCTGGCGTGGCAGCGCGCTGCTCGCGCTTGGTTTCCCCGAAGCCCGCAGCACACTGCCGGCGCCGGTCGAATGGCGGACGAGATGGGATGGCGGCCCGATGGTCGAGATCCGCCACCCCTGGCTGGACGGCCCGCTGGGCCTGCGCCTGCAGACCAACGGTTTCCTGCTGTCGGGCCGCACCCTGAAGCTGCCCGCCTCCACCCTGGAGCAACTGGGGGCGCCCTTCAACACCCTGCGGCCCGCTGGCGACCTGCGGCTCAAGTGGCCGTCCCTGCGGCTCAACGGCGGCATTCCTGCCGGCGAGATCCTCGATGCCGAATGGAGCAACGCCGGCACCGCGCTGTCGCTGCTCCGGCCCATCGGCCACTACCGCGCGCGCCTGACCGGCGAAGCCGGCGGCGCCGTCGCGCTGGCGCTTTCCACGCTGTCCGGCCCCCTGACCATGGAAGGGTCCGGCCGCTGGGCCGCGCGCACCGGCTTCAGCTTCAACGGGGTTGCCCGCCCCGCCCCCAATGCCTCGCCCGAGGCCCGCGCCGCGCTGCAAAGCACACTATCGGCGCTCGGCCGCCGCTCGGGCGACGACTCCATCCTGCAAATCGGCCGCTAACATCATGCCCATGCTCAACCAAGCCTCTTTCCGCAACCGACCGGCACCGGCGCCCCTGGCCCGGACGCTGGCCGTGGCGGTCTCCTCGGCCCTGCTGGCGCTGGCCGTACCGCCCGCCGCCGGCGCCGCCGCCGCAGGTGCCGGCGCCGCCAACTCCTCGGCGGCCGACGGCGTGGTGCTCAACTTCGTCAACACCGAGCTGGACGCGGTCGTGCGCGCGCTGGGGCAGTTCACCGGCAAGACCTTCCTGGTCGATCCCCGCGTCAAGGGCCAGCTGACCCTGGTCTCCGAGAACCCGGTCAACCGCGACACCGCCTATCGCATGCTGCTGGGCGCGCTGCGCATGCAGGGCTTCGCGGTGGTGGAGGTGGACGGCGTCAGCAAGGTGGTCCCCGAGGCCGACGCCAAGTTGCAGGGCAGCCCGGTCACCAGCGGCGCCGGCGCCAACAGCGGCCAGCTCGTCACCCAGGTGTTCAAGCTCAACTACGAGAGCGCGACCAACCTGGTGCCCGTGCTGCGGCCCATGATCGCGCCGAACAACCCGATCAATGCCTACCCGGGCAACAACACACTGGTCATCACCGACTACGCCGACAACCTGAAGCGCATCGCCAACATCATCGCCAGCGTCGATACCCCCTCGGCCATCGCCACCGACCTGATCGAGATCAAGTACGGCATCGCCACCGACGTGGCGGCGCTGGTCACCAAGCTGCTCGATCCGGGCACCGGCGGCGACGCCACGCAGCGGATCACCGCCGTGGCCGACCCCCGCACCAACAGCGTCCTGCTCCGCGCCAGCAGCCCGGCGCGCAACAAGCTCGCGCGCGACCTGATCGCCAGGCTGGACAACCCCGCGGCCCGCGCCACCAACATGCACGTGGTCTACCTGCGCAACGCCGAGGCGGTCAAACTGGCCGAAGTGCTGCGGGGCGTGCTGACCGGGCAGTCGGGCACCGGCACGATGGGCGGCACGGGCAGCCTGGGCGGCGGGATGAGCGGCGGACTCGGCGCCGGGCTGGGCGGCTCGACCGGCCTCTCCGGCAACAACACCTCGTCCGTCAGCGGCAACTCCAACACCTCGAACACCTCCGGCGCCCTGGGCGGCGGAACGGGGCTGGGCGGTTCCGGCTCGCTGGGCGGCACGACCCAGGCCGGCTCGACCGTGTTCAGCGGCGGCGGCGCGACGGTCCAGGCCGACGCCACCACCAACACGCTGATCATCACCGCGCCCGAGCCGCTCTACCGCAGCCTGCGCGAGATCATCGACCTGCTCGACGTGCGCCGCGCGCAGATCTTCGTCGAAAGCCTGATCGTCGAAGTCTCGGCCGAAACCGCCGCCGAATTCGGCATCCAGTGGCTGACCGGGCTCGGCAACCTGAACGCGGGCAACGGTACCGCCGTGGTGGGCGGCACCAGCTTCGGCGGCACGGGCTCGAACATCATCGGCGCGGCGCAGAACATCGGCTCCATCGGCAAGGGCCTGAGCATCGGCATCGCCAAGGGCTCGGTCAACATTCCGGGCATCGGCCAGGTCACCAACCTGGGCTTCCTCGCCCGCGCCCTCGAAACCCAGGCCGGCGGCAACATCCTGTCCACGCCCAACCTGCTGACGCTGGACAACGAGCAGGCCAGCATCATCATCGGCCAGAACGTGCCCTTCAT
The DNA here is from genome assembly GCF_058793475.1 of Pigmentiphaga sp. MLSB6-MA01. NCBI lineage: Bacteria > Pseudomonadati > Pseudomonadota > Betaproteobacteria > Burkholderiales > Alcaligenaceae > Pigmentiphaga > Pigmentiphaga sp. MLSB6-MA01. Next base: position 119,084 of record NZ_JBXAFV010000001.1, read on the forward strand.
CACGGGCCAGTACGCGCAGACCGGCAGCACCTCCACCGTCAGCCCGTTCCAGACCGTGGAGCGCAAGGACGTAGGCCTGACGCTCAAGGTCAAGCCACAGGTGTCCGAAGGCGGCACGGTCAAGATGAGCATCTACCAGGAAGTCAGCAGCGTAGACGAAAGCAAGTCCAACAGCGCGGGCATCATCACCAACAAGCGCGCCATCGAATCCAACGTGCTCGTGGACGACGGCCAGATCATCGTCATCGGCGGCCTGATCCAGGACCAGGTCACGGGCAGCGTGGAAAAAGTGCCGGGACTGGGCGACATTCCCGTCCTGGGCAACCTTTTCCGCTACGACAACCGCAAGCGCACCAAGACCAACCTCATGGTGTTCCTGCGGCCCTACGTGGTACGCGAAGGCGGCTCGCAAAGCAGCCTGATGATCGACCGCTACGAATACATGCGCGCCCAGCAGGCCCAGGCGCAGCCGGGCTCGCACTGGCTGCTGCCCGACATGCAGGCGCCGCAGTTGCCGCCGCGCGTGCCCGGCGTGGGCGACCCCGTCCAGAGCGGCAGTGCCGGCGCCGGCAACGTGCCGCCCACGACGATCCCGCGCGACGTCTCGGCGCTGCAATCGACCGACCCGACCATCGTGCTCCAGGTGTTCGGCGCGCCTTCCGAAAGCGAGGCCCACCTGGCCTCGCGCCGGGTCGCCGACGCGGGCATGAGCGCCTACGTGGTCCACGACGATGCCCTGCGCTGGGACGTGCGCATGCGCGTGGCGCGCGACCGCGTCACGGTGGACTCCACCCTGGCGGCCCTGCGCGACCTGGGCTACGCCGCCGAGATCGTGACACGGCCATGAACCCGCTGCCTTATTCCTGGGCCCGGGCGCAGCGGGCGCTGCTCAGCATGCGGCCCGACGGCAACCTGCTGACGGTCAGCCCGCGCACGCCGGCCTGGGCCATCGCCGAAGTCCAGCGCCGCCACGGCGCGGTGCGCATCGCGCGGATTTCCGACGCCGAACTGGAAACGCGCCTGACCGCGGCCTACGCCGATACCGGGGATGCCGCCGCGGTGGTGGGCGCGGCCGAGAACGAGATCGACCTGGCGCGCCTGATGCAGGACATTCCCGAAGTGGAAGACCTGCTCGAAACCCAGGACGACGCGCCCGTCATCCGGATGATCAACGCGCTGTTCACCCAGGCCGCGCGCGACGGGGCGAGCGACATCCACATCGAGCCCTTCGAGACCCACTCGGTGGTGCGCTACCGCGTGGACGGAACGCTGCGCGACGTGGTGAGCCCGCGCAAGGCGCTGCACGCGGCGCTGATCTCGCGCATCAAGATCATGGCCAACCTCGACATCTCGGAAAAGCGCCTGCCGCAGGACGGGCGCATCGCGCTGCGCGTGGGGGGCCGCCCGATCGACGTACGGGTGTCCACGCTGCCCACCGGCCACGGCGAACGCGCGGTGCTGCGCCTGCTGGACAAGGAAGCGGGCCGGCTCGAATTGTCGCGCCTGGGCATGGACGCCGGACTGCTGAAGCAGCTGGACCGGCTCATCCACCAGCCCCACGGCATCGTCCTGGTCACCGGCCCGACCGGCAGCGGCAAGACCACCACGCTGTACGCCGCGCTGGGCCGGCTCGATGCCTCCACCACCAACATCCTGACGGTGGAAGATCCCATCGAGTACGACCTGCCCGGCATCAGCCAGACCCAGGTCAACGCCAAGATCAGCATGAGCTTCGCGCTGGCGCTGCGCGCCATCCTGCGCCAGGATCCGGACGTGATCATGATCGGCGAGATCCGCGACCTGGAAACCGCGCAGATCGCGGTGCAGGCTTCGTTGACCGGCCACCTGGTGCTGGCCACGCTGCACACCAACGACTCGGTGTCCGCCGTGACGCGCCTGACCGACATGGGCGTGGAACCGTTCCTGCTGTCGTCGTCGCTGCTGGGCGTGCTGGCCCAGCGCCTCGTCCGGCGCCTGTGCCCCGATTGCAAGGAATCGCACACCGAGCCCGACGGCCGCGCCGTGTACCGTCCGGTGGGCTGCGCCACGTGCAGCCACACCGGCTATCTCGGCCGCACCGGCATCCACGAACTCTATACCGTGGACGATGCGCAGCGGCAGCTGATCCATGAAGGCGCGGGCGAGCAGGAACTGCGCAACGCGGCGCAGGCCGCGGGCATGCGCACCATGCGGCAGGACGGCGACCGCTGGATCGACTCCGGCACGACCTCGCCCGAAGAAGTCGTCCGCGTCACACGAGATGTCTAGGAGGAAAGGCTGACATGCCTTCGTATCGCTTCGAAGCCGCCGACGCACTGGGCAAGCTCGACCGCGGGTTGATCGACGCGGACAGCCCGCGCGCGGCGCGCGCCCAGTTGCGGGCGCGGGGGCTGACGCCGCTCGCGGTGGAAGAAGCCAGCGCCCAGCGCAGCGGCGGCGGATCGCGCGCCTGGTTCGGCGCGCGCATGTCCGACTCGGAACTCGCCTGGGCGACGCGGCAGCTGGCCAGCCTGCTGGCGGCCCGCCTGCCGCTGGACGCGGCGCTGACCGCGACGGCCGAGCAGTCCGAGAAAAAGCACGTTTCCGAGGTCCTGTCCGCCGTGCGCGCCGACGTGCGGGCCGGCCATCGGCTGGCCGACGCGCTGGCGACGCGGCCGCGCGACTTCCCCGACATTTATCGCGCGCTGGTGGCGGCGGGCGAGGAATCCGGCGATCTGGCGCACGTCATGGAGAAGCTTGCCGACTACATCGAGGAACGCAACGCCCTGCGCATCAAGGTCCTGACGGCCTTCATCTATCCCGCCGTGGTCGCCCTGGTATCCATCGGCATCGTCATTTTCCTGTTGGGCTACGTCGTGCCGCAGGTCGTCAGCGCGTTTTCGCAGGCCCGCCAGGAACTGCCCTTGCTGACCCGCGTCATGCTGAGCCTGAGCGACTTCGTCCGCAGCTGGGGATGGCTGGTCGCCCTCGTCCTGGCTGCCGCGCTGGCCTGCTGGCGCATGATGCTGCGCGCGCCCGCCACGCGGCTGGCCTGGCATTCCCGCTTGCTGAAGATGCCGCTTGCCGGCCGCTTCATCCTGGGCCTGGACGCCGCGCGCTTCGCTTCCACGCTCGCCATCCTGACCGGCAGCGGCGTGCCGCTGCTGCGGGCGCTGGACGCCTCGCGCCAGACGCTGGGCAACGACCGCCTGCGGACCAGCGTGGACGACGCCACCTCGCGCGTGCGCGAGGGCGTGTCGCTGGCTTCGGCCCTGCAGGTGCAGAAAACCTTTCCGCCCTTGCTGGTGCACCTGACCGCCAGCGGCGAGAAGACCGGCACGCTGCCCGAGCTGCTCGAACGCGCGGCCCAGACGCTTTCGCGCGAGGTCGAGCGGCGCGCCATGGCGTTGACGGCACTGCTCGAACCGCTGATGATCCTGCTGATGGGCGGCTTCGTGCTGCTGATCGTGCTGGCGGTGCTGATGCCCATCATCGAAATCAACCAGCTCGTGCGCTAAGGCACGTTGCACCGGCGGCGGCCAGCGACGTCCCGACGCGCGATGAAACGGCGCGGCCCCTCCTGGGCACGCGCCCGCCGTTCAACCAGGAGCCCGCCATGACGACTCTTTACGATTTTTCCGCCACGGACATCGAAGGCAGCGACGTGCCGCTCGACCGCTTCCGCGGCAAGGTGCTGCTGGTGGTGAACGTTGCCTCCCAGTGCGGCTTCACGCCCCAGTACGCGGGCCTGGAGGCCCTGTACCGCGCCTACCGCGAGCGCGGCCTGGAAATCCTCGGTTTCCCCTGCGACCAGTTCGGCCACCAGGAGCCGGGCAGCAACGAGAGCATCCGGGACTTCTGCAAGCTCAACTACGACGTGACTTTCCCGATGTTCGCCAAGATCGACGTCAACGGCGACGCCGCCCATCCGCTGTACCGCTGGCTCAAGAGCGCCAAGCCCGGCCTGCTGGGCACCGGGGCCATCAAGTGGAACTTCACCAAGTTCCTGGTCGACCGTGCGGGCGCGCCCATCGCCCGCTACGCGCCCACCGACAAGCCGGACTCGATCGGGCCGGACATCGAGGCGGCGTTGGACGCCACCGGACCGGCCCCGTCCTGACCCGCCGCGATCACCCCGCCAGCGCGGCCCCGCTGCCCGGAATCTCCACACCGGGAATGCCGGCCAGGATCTCCGACAGGATGTCGATGAATCCGTGAACCGGCGCGGACAACGCCTTGTGGCGCGGCCAGGCCACGACCACCTTGCGCCGGATGGCCGGCTCGGCCAGGGCCACGCTTCGCAAGGCGCCGCCGAACAACTCCGACGACAAGGCCATGGGCGGAATGATGGACAGCCAGCCCGGCCTGAGCGTGACATGCAACAGGCTCTGCAAGGAGTCGATTTCCAATTGCGGCCGCAAGACCAGCCCCTGCAGGCCGAACTGGGCATCGATCAGGTTGCGCATGGATTTGTAGCGCGACGGCAGCACGAGCTGGAACCCGGCCAGTTCATTCCCCCGCACCAGGTCCCGGTCCGCCAGGGTATCCCGGTGGCCGACCACCACCAGCGCTTCGGTGGAAATGTCCCGGGTCTGCATGTTGAGCAGGTCCTGCGTGGTGCTCAGCAGCGCGCACTCCAGGTCGCCGGCGATGAGCCAGCTGATCAGGTCGCTGCGGTATCCGTCCCGGGACAGGAACTCGACCGCGGGATGGCGTTCGCGGAAGGCCTCCAGTGCCCGCGCCATCACGAACTGGTGAAACGACGCCTGCGCACCGATCCGGATCTTGCCGCTGAACCGGTCCGCGCCGCTCGCCAGCACCGCCCCGGCGCGTTCGAGTTCGGTCAGCACGCGGATGCAGTGCCGGTAGAACTCGTGCGCCAGGGGATTGGGCGTCACCCCATGCGGATCGCGGCTGAACAACTGCACGTCGTGATGCGCCTCGAGCCGCTTGATCTGCTGGCTGATCGCGGGCTGGACGACATGCAGCCGGCGGGCGGCGCGCGTAATGCTGCCCTCTTCATAGAGCGCGACGAAGCAGCGTATCTGGCGTATGTCCATGCTGGGCACCGGGACGGAGAGTGATGCGCGCTTGGGGCCTGGGCGTCCCGTTCAGCGGATGGGAACCACACCCGGCGGCAGGCCCGCGACATGCTCGGCGATCGCTCCGGGTGTCGTCAGCCAGACCCGGTGGCGCTGCGAGGCGATATGGGACAGTATCCGCCGCAACTGCCTGATGCGATGGGGCTGCCCGGTCAGGAACGTATGCAGCGACAGGCAATATACCATCGGGTATTGCGACGATTCCTGGAGCTGCTCGTCGAACGCATCGATGGCCATGCGCGTGAACTCCTCGTCGCTCGCTCCGCGATTCACGTAGGCGGGCAGGTCGTTGAGTTCCATCGACGGATAGGGCACGGCAAGAATGGGGCCATGCTTGGTCCGGAACCACATCGGCTGGTCGTCGAACCACCAGTCCAGCATGTATTTCCACCCCAGCTCCTTGAGCAGTTCCGGCGTGTTCGGACTCTGCGAGATGAACGGACCCAGCCATCCGGCCGGCGCCTTGCCCTCATGCCGCTCGAACAGCGACCTGACCTCGCCCAGCATGGTCCGCTCCGCGTCCGGCGACATGTCCGCCTGGCGCTCGGAGTTCGTGCGGCCGTGCCCGACCATCTCGTCGCCGCGCCGGCGGCAGGCCTCCAGGACCTCCGGGCAGACGTCGTAGACCGACCCATTGGCCAGCACGGCCAATGGAAACCCGAACGACTCGAACTCCCTCAGGATGCGCCAGACGCCCACGCGGTTGCCGTAGTCCCGATAGGCGTAGCCCCGATGATAGGGCGCCGCAGGCATGGAGGTGAAATCATTGCCGGGGTTGCGGCCGAACTCGAAGCCTTCGATGTTGAGGGCGAAATAGACCGCCAGCCGTCGCCCTTCGGGCCAGTCGTAGACCGGCCGGGTAACGATGGCGCTGTAGTCGTAGCGATCATTGCCGTGTTCGAACTTCTTCACTTCGCTTCCTCCTCTGCTGCCGCCGGCGCCAAGGCGTCGAGCGCCGCCAGCAATGTCGTGGTATCCATCACGTCCGCGTACTTCTCCGCCATGTCGTACAGGTTGACGGCATGCGAAGCCTGGTTCCGGTCGTAGACCGCATCCGAAGGAACGGCCACCCGGTAGTTGTAGGAAAACGCGTCCACCACGCTGCTGCGGACACAGCCCGACGTCGCGCAGCCCGTCACCACCAGCGTGTCGGCGCCGGTATTGACCAGATAGCTGGCCAGGGGGGTGCCGAAGAATGCGCTGGGATGCTTCTTGGGCAGCAGCACGTCGCCCGGGCGCGGCGCGATGGCCTCCACGAATTCGTAGCCCTTGGCCGGGATCTGCATCATGGTCGGCACCTTCTCGGTCAATCGGCCCTGGTCAAAGCCGAACTTGGGTGCGACGTGGGGATACAGCACCGGCCAGTTCTTCGCGCGGAACAGGGCCAGCAATCCGGCGATGTGTTCGATGGCCCGCCAGGCGGTGTCGCCGCAGGACGTGGCGAACTCCTGGACGGCCTGCTCGAACGGCATCGGCCTCGTCCCGGCCGTGCGGTACTGCACGTCGATGATCAACAGCGCCGGGCGGCGGCCCAACCCCGATGGCCGGCCAAAGCCGGCCAGCCGGGAAGCGGCCCGGTCTCGCTCGGGAATGAGCGGGTCCCATATTTTCGACATGTCGTTTTCCTCCTCAATGCGCGCCGCGCGCGATATCGACGATCCGGGCCGCGGCGCGGCCGTCGGCCCCCCGCCACGCCACGTGGCCATCGGGACGCACCAACACCAGCGCCGCGCCATACGCCTCGGCCGCCTGCCTGGAGTCGATCCGGTGCACCGCCAGCGGCATCCCCCGGCGATCCGCTTCGCGCACGAACCCGCCCGCCTCGGCCATGGCCCCATCGTCGAACGCCAGCAGCACGAACCCCCTGCCGAACAGATCGAGGGTCGAGCGCCCCGGCGCGAGCCAGGCATGCGGCGCGCGCGCGCCCGGGCGCGCGGTCTGCTCATAGCGCGAATATTCGTCGGGAACCGGCGGCGTGCCGTCCGCCGCGCAAAGCGGCGAGTCGTCGTAGCGGTATCCCATCTGCAGTCCCCACGACTGCCATTCGTACTGCGTGGCGCGCTTCATCCGCTCGCCGGTCTCGCGGCGCGCGGCTTCCGCCCGCTCCGACTCTTCCAGCAGGTACTCACAGCGCGGCGGCGACACCCAGGTCTTGTAGTTATGGGTCGAATAAGCCGCATTGCGCACGGCCACCGGCTTGCGCTCCTGCGTGTAGGCCGGCAGCAAGGCCGGTCCGCCCCATCCCTCGATCATCGCCTGCAGCTTCCACCCCAGGTCGACTACGTCGCCCAGGCCGGTGTTCATGCCCATGCCTCCCGTCGGCGACATCGTGTGGACGGCATCGCCGGCCAGCAGCACCCGTCCCCGCCCATAGCTCTCGGCCACCAGCTCCGCCCGCTTCCACGGCAATATGGACACCACCTCGAACGCGATGCGATCCGTGCCCAGCGCGCGCAGCACCCAGGCTTTCGCATCGAAAGCCTCCATATCGAATTTCGACGCCGTGCCATAGACAGTCAGCCGCCACACGTCGCGTCCGTCTATCACCGTCACGTTGCCCCACGTTCCTTCCGGCCCGATCAGCAGGAAACGCTCGGCGGGCCGCTTGCCGCACAGTTCCAGCAGCCGCGGGCAGGAGAACAGCACGCTCATCGAGTAGTTCAGATGGCCCCGGCCCTCCATGTCTATGCCCAGGCCGGCGCGGACCGTGCTGCCGGCGCCGTCGCATCCGACCAGGTAGTCGGCCCGGATCGTCAGCGGTGCATCCCGGCGCAGGTCGGTGGCGCGGATCAGGACCCGTTCCTCATCCTGCTCGAAGCCATCGACCCGCGTCTGGACCCGGATCGTGCCGCGCCCGCTGTCCCGCAGCGCCGCCTTCAGGACCGGATCGAGCCAATGCTGCGGGCACCGCTGTTTCTTCTCCGGCGACCACTCAGGCAGCGGCATGGCCGCCAGCGCGGGATACTCGTCCCTGGCCAGCGTATGGCCCGCCAGGCTCGTGCAGAACTCGATGGAAAGCGCGAAGTCGTCGGGAAACCCGCTTTCCCGCACGGCTTGCGCGATCCCCCAGCGCCGGAAGAGTTCCATGGTCCGCACGGAGACGAACCCGGCCCGGGGATGCGTCACCTGCCCATCTTCTTTTTCCAGCACCACCGCGTCGATGCCCCGCCACGCGAGATCAAGCGCCAGGGACAAGCCCACCGGGCCCGCGCCCACGATCGCGACCGGGATGGACAACACTTCTTCAGTCATACAGTCACTCCACCGAAATCTTTGCATCCGTCACTACCTGCTTCCACTTCCTGCCTTCGGCGGCGGCCGCCGCCGCGAACTGGTCCGGCGTCTCGTCCACGGGCATGTAGCCGAGCTTGGCGATATCGGCGCGCACCGACGGCTGCTGGCTGGCGTGGCGGAACGCGCTGTTCAGCCGCGCCAGCACGCCGGCGGGAACCCCCTTGGGAGCCACCAGCCCGAACCATTCGAGCGACTCGAACCCGGGATAGCCGCTTTCGGCCAGGGTCGGCAGATCGGGGACCAACGGATTGCGCTCCAGGCTGGAAATGGCGATGGGACGCAGGCCGCCGTCCTGCATGTGCGGCAGCATGTGGCCCAGGGCGATGAACGCCATGTCCAGGTGATCGCCGGTCAGGTCCGTCAGCACCTGCGCGTTGCCCTTGTAGGGGACATGGATCATGTCGATCCCGGCACGCGCCTTGAGCAGCTCGCCGGTCAGGTGGATGATCGACCCCACGCCGGCGGAGCCGAAGCTCAGCCTGCCGGGCCTGGCCTTGGCCAGCGCCACGACATCCGCCACCGTGCGCACGGGCAGTTTGCTGTTGACCGCCAGCACCAGCGGTCCGCGCACGGCCCTGCTGACCGGCTGGAACGAACCGAGCGGATCGTAGGGCAGCGAGGCATACAGCGCCGGCGCGACGGCCAGCGTGCTGGTGCCGCCCCACAGCAGCGTGTAGCCGTCGGCCGCCGCGCGGGCAGCCTGCCCGCCCCCCAGGGTCCCGCCGGCGCCCGGCCGGTTGTCCACCACGACGGTCTGGCCCAGTTCGGGAGCGATGGCCCGCGCGAAGATCCGCGCGGTGACATCGGTGGGACCTCCCGCCGCAAAGGGAACGATCAACGTAACGGGCCGGCTGGGATAGTCCGCCGCCCAGGCCGCGGACAGCGCGGCCGCGGACAGGGTGCAGGCCAGCAGGATTCGGGCGTGACGATGCCACGCCTGTCTGGAAGCGTTCATGCGATTCTCCTGAGGTTGCGCGGTCGCCGCCGCGCCGGGATGACTAAACGGGGATCCGGCCGGCCCATCCGCCGTAGAGCGGTTCGCCCGTGCGCTCGGGGGCGAGGTACGCCTGGCCGCCCGCCTCCCTCACCATGGCCCAGGCCAGGCACAGGTTGGAAGACAGGACGGGCTTGCCGGTCATGGACGAGACTTCGACCAGGGCCCTGAGCGTCGGCATGCCGGTTCCGGTGAACATGATGGCGTCGGCCTCCTGCCAGCGCAGCTGGCTGAACGACGACATCACCAGAGGTGTCGTAATGCCGTAGATATCGCGCGTGTCGCGGGTATCGAGCGCGACCGACGCGCAATCGACGATGTCCAGGCCCCCGGCTTCCCAATAGCGCTTGCTGGCCTCGACCAGGAAGGGCGGATAGGGGGCGAAAAGGGCGACCCGCTTCGCGCCGATGTGATCCAGGGCCCGGCGCAGCGCCTGCGCCGAAGAAATGATGGGATAGCCGAAGCGCGCCGACGCGGCATCCAGCGCGCGCCGCTCCTCGTCCGCCCCGACCAGATACGAACTGCCGGTGCAGGCATAGCCCAGCACGTCCAGCCTGGCGCTGTCGTAGGACTCCAGGCTGGACGGCAGATTGCCCAGGTAGTCGATCAGCCGCTGGCGCGAATCCGTGCGGCTGCCCTGCAGCCGCGTGACAAGCATCGAGAATCCGGCAGGCAGCAGGGCCGCCAGCTCCGGCTCGACCACCGGATTCGCCTGCGGGACCGCCACGCCCAGCACGGCGCCGTTACCGTACTCGCGCACGCCATTCGTACCCGCAAGATCGGCGGGAGGCACCGCCGCTACCACGTCGCTCATGACATTCCTTCGTTCGAGAGTCGAGGAAATTATCTACAGGCGGTGCCATCGCAACAATTAACTTTGTTTGATGGGGGGTATCACGCGGCGGCCCGCCCTGGGCAAATCCCCCCGTTTCATGGGAGCATCTGCGCTTTCCGTCAGACAGCGAGCAACAGCATGAAAGAAGTCATCGACGTCGGCCTGCCCGATGTGGGCCAGCCTTTTTCCTGGGCGGTGCGCAGCGGCGGGATCCTGTTCACCTCGCAAGGCCCGGTGCGCAAGGACGGCAGCATCGACACCGGCCCGATCGAGGACCAGGCCCGGCTGACCTTCCGCAACCTGCAATCGGCGGTCGAGGCGGCCGGCGGCACGCTGGACGATGTCACGCAGGTGCTGATCTACATGACCGACGTCCAGGACATGAAGGCCATCGACACCGTCTACCGCGAGTTCTTCACCGCGCCCTACCCCAGCCGCTCCAGCGCCGCGGTCGCGGCCCTGGTCGTGCCGGGCATGAAGGTGGAGATCGTCGCGTTCGGGGTCGTCAACAAGTAGCGGGTTTCACTCCCGTTCCAGCACTTCGAAGGGCGAGGCCGAGCGCTTGATGTAGCCCAGCACGATGTTGGACTCGATATCGCGCACGCCTGGCGCGCGATACAGCCGGTTGACGATGAAATCCGAATAATGGCTGACGTCGCGGGCCCGCACCACCAGCATGTAGTTGGCTCCGCCCGTGACGATGCGGGCGGACAGCACCTCCGGCCAATCCTGGATCGCGGCCACGAAGGCCTCGTGCCATCCCTCGACCTCGTGGCGCATGGACACGTGCACCACGGCCTCCACCTCCAGGCCCAGCTTGGCGTAGTCGAGCACGCAGCTGTAGCCCTGGACGATTCCCGCCTCTTCCAGCAGCTTCACCCGCCGCAGGCAAGCCGATGGCGACAGTGAAACCCGGGCCGCCAGGTCCTGGTTGCTGATACGGCCATCGCGCTGCAGGCACTCGACAATGCGCATGTCGAGACGATCCAGTTTTATTCGCATGAAATTTTACAAATTCCTTTCATTTCAGAATTTTATTCGAATTCACACCTGCCCAGGCACTGAAAATGCCAGCACATTCGATGGGGGCTTCGTTAAGATTCCATCTGGATGCGGCGTTGCCAGAAACGCCGGCCCTTTCCCCCCGACGCCATGCCCCTGATCGACATCAGCCCTCCGCTTTCTCCCGCCACCCCGGTCTGGCCGGGCGACACCCCGTTCCAGCAGGCCGAGGTCTGGCGCATGGAAGGCGCCTGTCCCGTCAACGTCGGGCGCGTGACACTCTCGCCCCACACCGGCGCCCACGCCGATGCGCCCCTGCACTACGCGCGCGGCGGCATGCCTGTCGGGGAGGTCCCGCTCGACACCTACCTCGGCCCGGCCCGCGTCATCCACTGCCTGGACGCCGGTCCGCTGGTGGAAGCACGCCATGTCGGACACGCCCTGGATGGCGTGCCGCCGCGCGTGCTGCTGCGCACCTATGCCCGCAACCCGGTCGAGCGCTGGGACGACGGCTTCTGTGCGATCGCGCCCGCCACCATCGCGCTGCTGGCGCGGCACGGCGTGCGGCTGGTCGGCATCGACACGCCCTCCATCGACCCGCAGGAATCCAAGACCATGGACGCGCACCGCGCGGTGCACGCCGCGGGCATGGCCATCCTCGAAGGCCTGGTGCTGGACCAGGCCCCCGAGGGCGACTACGAACTGATTGCCCTGCCACTGCGCTTCGCCACGCTGGACGCGAGTCCCGTGCGGGCGGTGCTGCGACCGCTGCGCTGATTCCTCCATCTCCGTTTCAACGACCCATCGTCCAGGACGTTCCTCCATGACTGCCCCCAGGCAAGACAGCGAAGCCTCTCCCTCCTCGTGGCACAGCGCGCAGATGGATTTCTCCAAGTCCATGAGCTATGGCGACTACCTCGGCCTCGACCAGTTGCTGGGCGCCCAGCATCCGCTGTCGCCCGACCACAACGAAATGTTGTTCATCATCCAGCACCAGACCAGCGAACTCTGGATGAAGCTGATGCTGCACGAGCTGTTCGCGGCCCGTGCGTGCATCCAGCGCAGCGAAGTGGAGCCGGCCCTGAAGATGCTGGCGCGCGTCTCGCGCATCATGGAGCAGCTGGTCCATGCCTGGACGGTGCTGTCCACCATGACGCCATCGGAATACACCAAGTTCCGCCCCTACCTGGGCAGTTCGTCGGGCTTCCAGTCCTTCCAGTACCGGCAGATCGAGTTCGTGCTGGGCAACAAGAACGCCGCGATGGTGGCGCCGCATGCCCACCATCCCGAGCGCAAGGCGCTGGTGCAAGCCGCGCTGGCGGCGCCTTCGCTGTACGACGAAAGCCTGATGCTGATGGCCCGGCGCGGATTCGCCATCGCGCCGGAGCGCCTCGCGCGGGACTGGACCCTGCCCACGCAATACGACGCTTCGGTCGAAGCCGCCTGGCTGAAGGTCTACGCCGACCCGGATGCCTGCTGGGACCTGTACGCGCTGGCCGAGAAACTCGTCGACCTGGAAGACGCCTTCCGCCAATGGCGTTTCCGCCACGTGACGACGGTGGAACGCGTGATCGGCTTCAAGCGCGGAACCGGCGGCACGGCCGGCGTCAGTTACCTGCGCAAGATGCTGGAAGTGGTCCTGTTCCCCGAGCTCTGGCAGATGAGAACGAGTTTGTAGCCCCCCCTACGCGCTGACGCGCGCCCCCCAGGGGGCGGCACTGTCGGACCGGCGGAGCCGGATCCGCTGTGCCCTGGGTAGAGCGGCGCTTGAAAAGCGCCACTCTATAATCGATCAACAGTTCCAAGGAAAATCGTTCCATGTTCGAGCACGTCCCCCGCTATGCCGGCGACCCCATCCTGTCGCTGGTGCAGACCTTCCTGAAAGACCCGCGCGAGCACAAGGTCAACCTCAGCATCGGCTTCTACTACGACGGCGCCGGCAAGGTGCCCGTGCTCGGCAGCGTGGGCCAGGCCCGCGACCGCATCGACACCTCGGTGCCGGCGGTCTACCTGCCGATGGAGGGCGATGCCCAGTACCGCAAGGCGATCCAGGAAACCGTGCTGGGCGCCGGGCACCGCGCCGTGGCCGAGGGCCGGGTGGCGACCATCCATACCCTGGGCGGCTCGGGCGCGCTCAAGGTGGGCGCCGATTTCCTGAAGGCGCACTTCCCCGGCAGCGAGATCTGGATCAGCGATCCGACCTGGGAGAACCACTACAACATCCTGGGCGGCGCGGGCTTTCCGATGCACGCCTTCCCCTACTACGATGCGGCCACCCACGGCATCCGCTTCGACGAGATGCTCGCCGCGTTCGAGACGCTGCCCGAGCGCAGCATCGTGCTGCTCCAGCCTTGCTGCCACAACCCGACGGGCATCGATCCGACGCGCGAGCAATGGCTCAAGATCATCGACGTGCTGGTCGCCCGCAATGCCATCCCGTTCTTCGACATGGCCTACCAAGGCTTCGGCGACGGCCTGGAAGAGGACGCCTGGGTCGTTCGCGAGACGGCCGACCGCGGCATCGCCATGCTGGTGGGCAATTCGTTCTCGAAGAACATGTCTCTGTACGGCGAACGCGTGGGCGGGCTGTCGGTGGTCTGCCCGACCGCCGACGAGGCCGGCCGCGTGCTGGGCCAGCTCCAGGCCACGGTGCGCAAGAACTACTCCAGCCCGGCGCTGTTCGGCAGCCGCGTGGTCAGCACCCTGCTGAACGACCCCGCGCTGCGCGAGGAATGGAAAGGGGAAGTGGCGCAGATGCGCACGCGCATCCATGCCATGCGCAGGGGCCTGCGCGACCGCCTGCACGCCCTGCGTCCGGACCTGGACGTGGATTACTTCGTCAACCAGCGCGGCATGTTCAGCTACACCGGCCTGAACCCGGCGCAGGTCGACCGCCTGCGCGACGAGTTCGGCGTGTACCTGATCCAGTCCGGCCGCATGTGCGTGGCCGGACTGTTCGAGGCCAACCTGGACTACGTGGCCGCGTCCATGGCCAAGGTCCTGGCCTGATCCAGGCTGGCGCGGCGCGGCTCAATCGAGCCGGATGTTCGCCTTGTCGATGACCTGGCGATACAGGCCGCGCTCTTCCTCGACCTGCCGCGCCAACGCCGCGGCATCGACGCCGGGCACGTCGAAGCCGCGCTCGTTCAATTGCCTGACGAAGGCCGGATCGCGCAGGATGCGGTTCAGGTGCGCGTCCAGCCTGGCCCTGGCGCGGGCATCCATGCCCGCGGGCGCGAGCAGGCCGACCCAGCTGTCCACGGCGGCCAGGGCCGGATAGCCGCGCTCGGCGAAGGTGGGCGTGTCCGGCAGCAGCGGACTGCGCTGCCGGCCGGTAACGGCCAGCGCGCGCAGCTTGCCCGCCTGCACCTGGGGCGCCACGTTGGTGACGGTGTCGAAGGTGGCCGTGATGTTGCCGCCCAGCAGGCTGCTCATGGCCGGTGCCGCCCCCTGGTAAGGGACGTGCAGCATGGAGATGCCCGCCGCCTGGTTGAGCAGTTCGCCCAGCAGATGGGTGATGTTGCCATTGCCGAACGAGCCGTACGAGACGCTCCCGGGCGCCCCTCGCGCCTTGTCCACCAACGCCGCCAGATCATTCAGGCCACTGCCGCCGCTGGTGGAAAACACCATCTGGTTGGTTCCCACCAGCGCCACCGCTTCCAGGCGCTTCACGTCGAACGGCAGCTTGGCGTAGAGCTGGGGAATGATGGTCAGCGTGGAGTTGGGCGCCAGCATCAGCGTGTAGCCATCCGGCGCGGCCCCGGCCAGGGCGGTGGCGGCGATGATCGTGGCGGCGCCGGGCTTGTTCTCGACCACCATGGGCTGGCCGGTGCGCTCGGAGAAGTCCTTGGCCAGGATGCGGCCCACCAGGTCCATGGCGCCACCGGGCGGATAAGGCACCAGCAGCTTGACCGGCCTGTCCGGATACCCGGCCTGCGCGTGCGCCGCCATGGGCGCGACGGCCGCCAGCCACAGCGTGGCCACGGCGGCGAGCAACAACGATGTTCCTGCGAAAAACGATCTTGCGATGAACATGGGAAGACTCCAGCTCCAAGGGTGGAACGGCGGATTCAGGCGGACGGCGCGCGCCCGGCCAAGGCATCCAGGAATGCGCGCAGGCGCGCGTTGAAGGCCGCGGCCTGCTCGATGTTCAGGAAGTGGCCGCAGTCCTCGAAGATGTCCAGCTCGCTGCCGGCGATGGCCCGGGCGATGGCCTGCATCTGTTCGACCGGCGCGAGCTGGTCCTGCCTCCCGCCCAACACCAGCGTGGGCACGCGGATGTCGGCAAGCGCCAGATAAGGCGGCAACTGTGTGCGCACCGGCACGATCTGGCGGTACTGGTCCAGTCGCAGGCGCATCAGGCTGTCGCGCAGGCGGGCCACGACGTCGGGCGCCGTGGCGGGCCCCATCAGCTTGGGCAGCAGGCTGTCGGCCAGCGCCTGCCGGGGCCGCTCGGACTCCAGGGGAGCCAGGCGGTCGCGGGCGAACTGTTCGCCATGGGCCACGGGCGCGTCCGCCGGCCGGCAGGCGGCCAGCACCAGGGCGCTGACCCGCTCGGGTGCGCGCGCATAGACGGACTGGATCACCAGGCCCCCCATGGACAGCCCCACCAGCGGCGCGCGCGCCAGGCCCAGCGTGTCCATGACCGCCAGCACGTCGGCGGCGAAATCGTGGAAGTCCAGGGTGCCGGGGATGTCGTCGCTATGGCCGTAGCCGCGCAGGTCCAGTGCCACGGCCCGATGATCGCGGCCGAAATGCTCCAGCTGGTCCCGCCAGTTGTCCAGGTTGCCCCCCACACCGTGCACGAACACGATGGGCTCGCCCTGGCCGTGCGACTCGTAGGCGATCCGGGGCGTGCCGGAGGTGAGCTGATATCCTTGATGCATGGGTGTCGCGACCCTCGAAAAAATGGGAAACCTTGGTGGAAGCCCATTCTATGCATGTCCTGGAGCGGCCTGCTAGATGGCTTTGGGCTACCTGAGTCATAACCAATGGATATGGGGCGTGCATGGACGCCAAGCTGCAGCATTTTCTCGCGGTGTACGAACACCGGTCGCTGGGCAAGGCCGGCCGGGCGCTGGGCATGTCGCAGCCCGCCCTGAGCAAAAGCCTGCGCCAGCTCGAACAGTCGCTGGGCATGGCACTGTTCACCCGCCACGCCTGGGGCGTGGCGCCGACGGTCTACGCGCATACGCTGCTGCCCTACGTGCGGGCGATCGACATGCAATTCGCCGCGGCGCAGGAAGAACTGGACGCGCTCAAGAGCGCGCACATCGGTGTCGTGCGCGTGGGCTGCGGCGCCGGGGCGTCGGCCTCGCTGCTGCCGCGCACGCTGCTCAGGCTGTACGGCGAACGCCCGGGCATGCAGGTCTTCGTGGAAGAAGGGCTGTACCACCCGCTGGTCATGAGCGTGCGCGAGGGGCGCCTGGACATGGCGGTGACCATGCTCACCAACCTGGAACTGCCGGCGGCGCTGGCCCATTGCCGGCTGATGGCCGACCCCTTCCATGTCGCCCTGGCGCCCGACCACCCATTGCGGGAACTGCCGGGCCGCTCATGCCTGCCGCGCCTGCGGGACTATCCCTGGGTGCTGCCGCCGCAGAACGGCGTACTCCGGCCGCATCTGGTGGCGTTGTTCAAGCAACTGGAACTACCGGCGCCCACGGCCACCGTGCAGGGGGTCTCCATTCCGTGTACCGCGGAGCTGCTGCGCAAGGGCCGCTTCCTGACACTGTTGCCGGACTCCGTGCTGCGCCACTATCCGGACCTTGCCGTGCTGCCCCTGCCGGAGCTGTGCCTGCGGCGCGACCTGGTCGCCGTCTGGAACCAGGAGATACCGGCGACGCCGGCGGCGGAGTATTTCCTGGCCTTGCTGCGGGACGAGGCTGCGCGGATGTCCCCCGGCACGGCATAGCGCGCAACGCCCGGGCCCGCGGCCCGCGCCTTCACCGCCGGGGCTTCCAGGGCAGCCGGGCCTCGGCCAGCGCGCCAAAGGCCGCCTCGGCCTGGACCTCCAGCTCGCGCAGCCGGGCCGCGATCCATCCCAGCGCGAACCAGGCCTGGGAATGCGCGTCGGCCAGCGAGGCATAGTGCGTGCGCGCCACGACCAGATCGTTGATCTCGCCCAGGATGTCCTGCAGCGCCGAGAGCTTCTTGCGATAGGCGCGCACGCGCGCGGCGCGGTACAAAGGCGCCGACAATGCCAGGCCGTAGCGCAGGCGCTTGGCCAGCTTGCGCAGGGCGTGGCGGCGCTCGTCCTCCAGGCGCACGAAATGCCGTCCGTCGCGCACCAGCCGGCCGTGCCACTTCCGCAGGCGAGGCGTCACCGCGCGCGCGAGGCGGACGGGGCGCCCGGGCTCCGGTGCCGCGGCGGGCTCGGCCGACGGCAGCCCGCCGGCCATGGGCAGGCCGGGAGCCGGCTCGCGTATCCCCACGTTCCAGGCCAGAAGGCCCAGCAACCAGGACTGGAAGTCCACCGACGCCGCCAGCGTGGCCGCGTCGGTCCCGGCCTCTGGCTGCCATTGCAGGGGCGGCATGCCGGCATCGACCAAAGCGGACAAGACCGCGCCGCCCATGACGTCCTGGTCGCGGACCCGGCCAAAGTCGGAAAAATGCCTGCGCGCGCCGTCCCGCAGTCCGGCCGGAGGCAGCTCGGCATTTCCGTCCAGCAGTTTCCACGCCGAGCGCAGCCTGCGCATGCCGACGCGCAATTGATGCACGTGTTCAGCGCCCCCCAACCGCACCCCGGGAGGCGCGTCGGCGGCGGCCAGCGGCGCCGCGTTGCGGGCGATCTGTTCGAAGCATTCGGCGGTCATCGCGGCCAGCGCCCGGTCGGGCGCTTCGTCCTGGCCGAGCTCGATCCCGGCCGCGAAGCGCGGCCCCCAGAACGCGGCGATCTCCGCTTCCCTGACCTGCGGGCGCTCGTCCAGCGGCGCCGCGGCGATCCGCGCCGCCGCGTTGGCCAGCCCGTCGCCACGCTCGGCCTTGCTCCGCAGGTCCAGCACCAGGCCGTGCCGGGCCAGCCAGCGGCCGGCCACGATGAACAGCGCCTGGGGCCGCCCGGACACCAGTTCGAACTCCAGCTCGCACACCGGCAGCTCCAGCCCCTGCGCCCGGATCGTACCCACATCGTAGGCCGCTTCCACCGTGCCCGCGCGGGTACGCACCGCCACCGCCCGGCGCCAGACGTCGGTCTCGTAGCGCACGACCAGTTCGGCGGTCAGTCCGGCCAGCACCGCTTCGGCCGGCGTACCGGCATAGACGGACAGGTCCAGGGCCCGGCCGGGACTGGGATGGTTCAACTCCACGCGCGACATGGCGTCGGCGCCCGCCATCTTGAAGGTCTGCACCCACGTGCGGCCTTCCTGGCGCAGCCGGATCGCCGCCCGCTGGCGGGCGAGCTGCCTGTCGGGCGTGTCGAAATACATCGCGCGCAGATGCATGCGGGGCGCGGATGACAGGGAAGCGAACTGACCGGCGACGGCCTTGTGAGCGGCGGAGGGGACGGAAAACTTGAGTTCTTGTTCTACCATCGGGAGCAGATCGGCCGCGAGCATGAGAATCCCCAATGGTAGCGCTCAGCCCCGCTCCAGATTATGACAATTCATTTTCGAGTAACAAAAACAAGGCCGCCGCTCACGGCCCCACGACGAAAGCGTCGCTGAAGAAGTGCGCGGGCGGCAACCCGGCGTGCGCGGCGAACTCGCTGCGAGCCGCGGCGATCATGGCCGGCGAACCGCACGCGTAGACGTGCGCCGTGGAAAGATCGGGAAAGTCTTCCAGTACGGCCCGGTGGACCATCCCGGCCCGCGCGCCGTCCAGCGCGCCGTCCAGCGCACCGGCCGGCTCGTCCGACAGGACGGGAACGAAGCGCAGGCCGGCATGGCGGGCGCGCCAGGCGGCCACGGTTTCCAGCGCGTACAGATGGCGCGGCGTGCGCCCGCCCCAGTACAGGGACAGCGGCCGCTCGACCTTGCGCTTGAGCATGTCCTCGATGATGGACGCCATGGGCGCGAAGCCGGTGCCGGTCGCCACGAAGACGATCGGCCCTTCGTGCTCCTCGCGCCAATGGAAATCGCCGAACGGCAGCTCGATCTCCAGTGACTGCCCCCGTTCCAGTCCGGGCAGGATCGCGCCGGTGAAATGGCCGCCCGGCACATGGCGGATATGCAGATGCGCCTCGTCGCTGATGCCCGGCGGGTTGGCCATCGAGAACTGCCGCCGCTGGCCGTCCCGCAGCACGACCTGGAGATACTGTCCGGCGCGGAACCGTACCCGCACCCCCGCCGGAAAGCGCAGCCGCAACAGCGTGACGTCGTCGGCCAGGCGGTCGATCCTGTGGATCCTGGCCAGCACACGCTTGCGCGCGGACCGGTCGGCCGGGCGTATCGAGGACGGACGTATGGTCACATCGCTCGACGGCGTGGCCCGGCAATAGAGAATGCCCTGTCCGGCGGCCGTGCATGCCGCGCCCGCCACGACCACCTCGCCGCTGTCCAGCCCACCCTCGCAGTTGCCGCACACGCCTTTGCGGCAGGAATAGGGCAATTCGAAGCCGGCGCGCTCGGCGGCGTCGAGCAGCGACTCCCCCGCCTCGCAGGGAAAACGATGGGGCGTCCCCGCGACGGTGACGTCCCAGGTCATAGCGGTATCGCCAGCAGCGTATCGAAGCTGGAGCTGTCGCACACGACCCGCCGCTCCACGATTTTCGCCTCGTCGCCGGCGTCCAGGCGCAGCACGTCGACGTAGCGGCCGGTCACGAACAGGTCGGTGCGGCCGGTGCGCATGATGCGATAGACGGCGAACGGCGTCTCGGCGCAAGCCCGGCCGCCCTCCAGCGACAGCACCGAGGCGGGGCCGACCAGGTGGCGGTAGCGGTGGCCTTCATAGATGTTGGCCTCCCGCAGGCCCGACACCCGGTCGCGCAGCATGCCCACCGAATCGGCGTAGACGATGCCGCCCACGAATCCCCGGCGATGGTTGTCGTCGGACGTGACGGTGTACAGGCATCCCTCGTCGAAGAAATCCGGCCAGGCCTCCAGTGCGTCGCTGTCTATGCAGCGGGCATAGGCGGCGTTCAAGCGGTCGATGCGAAGCTGCGCGCACATCCGGGCGTCCAGCCATTGTTTGACATCCGATTGGTCCATGTCAGACTCCCATGTGGCGGCGATAGGCTTTCCAGAAACCGCGCACCGACGCTTCGGTGGCGCGGGTGTCGGACGATGCCGTGTCTTCGCCCCCCATCTCCAGGACCGCCGAGTATTCCCGGGCCGTGCCCACGCCGCGCTGGACGAAACCGCCCACCGCGCCGTCCTCCATCGAGACCAGTCCCGCCGGCCCGACCAGGTTCAATTGCCGGTGCCGCATGCGCCGCAGCTCGGGCGTGTCGTCCGCGTAGCCGAGGTAGGTCCAGTTCAGTTCGGTGGCGTCGATGTCCTTGGGCAGCACCTGGCGCACGACCATGCTGTTGTTGACCTGTCCCAGGACGAAGCCCGGGAACACCGACAGGATCTGGAGGGTGATGCCGTCGCCGACCTCGTCCACATAGTCGAGGAAGCTCGGGTCCTGGAGCCGGTAATGCTCGTTGTCGACCCGCAATTCCTGGTCCTTGTATTCCGACCCGGCTTCGAGGCTCTTGTCGATGATCGAGTAGCTGACATGGCTGCCGCCATCGGGCGAGACGATCAGGCCGCCGCGCTGGGTCAGGCGGTTGATCTCGAACGTGGTCAGGAACAGATGCAGCAGGCTCGCGTGGTACGAGTCCTTGACGTTCTCGAAATACAGCTTCCAGTTGTTGGGCAGGATCTGCGTGTAGCGGCCGATGACCTCCAGCGGCCGGTCGCCCAGCAGCCGGCGGATGCGCGCCAGCACGTCCTCGCCGATGTATTCCTCGATGGGATCGACGTCGTCGCTCAGGCTGCCGAACACCAGCCCGCAGGTGGCGGCGATGCGCAGCTTGCGCGGCGCGTGCCGGCCCGCGTCGAAGCCCGCCGGCATGCCGCCCTTGCCGTTCACCCCGTGCTGGAAGGCCACCCCCTTGACGTTGCCCTGCAGGTCGTAGGCCCAGGCATGGTAGACGCAGGAAAAGCCCTTGGCGTTGCCGGCGTTCTCCAGCGCGATCAGCGCGCCCCGGTGCGCGCACCGGTTCTCGAAGCCGTACAGTTCACCGTCCGCGTCGCGCGTCACCACCACCGGCATGGCGCCCATGAAGGTGGATACGTAGTCGCCGGGCTCGCGCAGCTCCGCCTCCAGGCACAGGTAGTTCCAGGTGGCGCCTTCGTAGATGCGCTGCTGTTCCAGGTCGTGCACCGCACGGCTCTGGTACGCCTCGAACGGCACGCGCGTCAGCGTATCCGGCCAGGCCGGCATGCCGGCCTCGATGCGATCCTCTGTGGTCGTTTCCATTTCTGTTCCTCGTCGCCGGCCCCCGGCCGGCACTCCTCAATCCAGCGTGACGTGGGCGGTGCGGATCACCGCCCCCCAGCGCTCGGCTTCCTTGCCGACGAAGGCCGCCATCTCGGCCGGCGTATCGCCGACGGGAGCGGCCGACAAGTCGGCGAATCGCTTCTGCACGTCCGGCATGCGGACGATCTCCGCCACCGCCTGGCTGATCCTGGCGGTGATGGCCGGCGGCGTCCCGGCCGGGGCGGCGAAGGCCACCCAGCTGCCGGCAACGACGTCGGGCAGCCCCAGCTCGCCGAAGGTCGGCACGTCGGGCAGCGAGGCCACCCGCCTGTCCGCCGCGACGGCGATGATCTTGACCCGCCCCGATTGATGGAACGCCAGCGACGAGCTGATGTTGTCGAACATCAGGTCCACTTTCCCGCCTATCAGGTCCGTCAGCGCCGGCGCCGTCCCCTTGTAGGGGATGTGCAGCAGCTGGGCCCGCAGTTCCATGCTGAACAGATTGGCGGCCAGGTGCGAGGTCGTGCCGTTGCCCTGCGACGCATAGGTGAACTTGTCCGGATTCCCGCGTATCTGGCGGAACAGGTCCTGGGGCGGCATGGCGGCCAGCTCGGGCCGCACCACCAGCACCGTGGGCATGGTCGCGGCCACCGAGATGGGCGCGAAACGGCGGGCGTCATAGCCCAGCTTCTTGTACAGGTTGAAGTTGATCGCCATCGGTCCCGGCGGGCTGGCGATCAAGGTATAGCCGTCGGGCTCGGCCCGGGCGAAGGTGTCCGCGCCGATGTTGCCGCCGGCGCCGGGCCGGTTCTCGACGATGACCGGCTGCGACCACTTCAGGGCGAGCTTCTCGGCCACGATGCGCGGGATCGAATCCGCCGTTCCCCCCGCGGGAAAGGGAACGATGATCCGGATCGGCTTGGACGGGAACGTATCGCCGCCCTGCGCCCCCGCGGATCCCATACAGGTCCATGCCACGATGCCCGCTGCCAGCGGTGCCACGAATTGCTTCACGATCGTCTCCTCGGCGCGGTTCCATCACGCCTGTTTCTAAGGTCGACATCGTAATTACTTTTAACTTGAGTGATAATCCACGAATTCGCCCGATCACTTTTTTCATTTCGAGAAAGATGGACACGCTGGACAACATGCGCGCCTTCCTGGCGACCGTCCGTACCGGCAGTTTTTCCGAAGCGGGGCGCCAGCTGGGCGTCTCGCCCTCGGTGATCACCAAGCGCGTGGGGCAGCTGGAGTGGAAGATGCGGGGACAATTGTTCAACCGGTCGACCCGCAGCGTCACGCTGACCGACCTGGGCGAGCAGTTCCTGCCGCGCATCGCGGGCCTGGTGGCCGATTTCGACGACACGCTGGGAGAAATGACGAAGACCCGGGGCGGCCTGCTGGGCCGCATCCGCATCAAGATCCCGACCACGCTGGGCGCCCCCTACCTGGCCCGCGTCCTGACCGAGTTCCAGCAGGCCCACCCGCAGGTGCTGCTGGACGTCGTCATGCTGGACCGGTCCGTCAACCCCGTCGAGGAAGGCTTCGACATCGTGGTCGGCGCCCTGCCCGAGCTGTACGCGAACGTGGACGACGAGTGGCTGGCCCCGTATCCGCGCGTGGTCTGCGCGGCGCCGTCCTACCTCGAGGCGCGCGGCCACCCGGCACATCCGCGCGAGCTGACCGACCACGATTGCCTGGTCTTCACGCCCTCGGGCGCGCTATGGCAGTTCGAAAACGCGAACGGCACGGTGCAGGTGGAGGTCCGGTCGCGCTTCACGTCCAACAGCAGCCGCGTGCTGCGCACCTCGGCCATCGCGGGCAATGGCATCACGGTCCTGTCGGCGGGCATGGCCGCGCCGGCGCTGGCGCGTGGGCAGTTGCGCACGGTGCTGGACGGCTACCGGCTGCCGGAGCTGGCCTTGAAGGCGTTGTTGCCGCGTACCCGCGGCGCCCTGCCCCGGGTACGGGCCCTGGTCGACTGGCTCAAGCGGGGGCTGGCCGAGAACGGGGACTGGAGCGACGAGGAAAGCCTCTGACGCCCCGGGGATCGCGCCCCGCGTCGCGGCGGGGCAGGCGGATCAGAAGCGGGTGTTCCGGGTGACCGACCAGCGCGCGGACAGCGCCCCCAACAGGGCCACCCCGACCACGAAAGCCGCCAGCCACTCCCACTGGGGCAGGCGCAGCGCGAACTCGGTCCCGTAGCTGCGGGCCAGGTCCGCCAGCGCGGCGTTGAGCGGATCCAGCACCAGGGCCACGAGCCCGATGGCGGCCAGCGCGGCCACGCCGCAACTGATCGCCCCCAGGTACAGGAAAGGCCGCCGGACGAAGGACTCGGTGGCGCCCACCAGCCGCGCGACGCCGATTTCCTCGCGCTGCGACAGGGCCTGCATGCGCACGGTGTTGAACACCGCCGCCAGCACGGCCACCGCCACCACCAGGGCAAGGAACAGCAGGCTGGCGCGGGCGAACCGCAGGATGGCCTCCAGCCGCTGCACCCAGGCGCTGTCCACCTGCACCATGTCGACCTTGGCCCAGGTCTTCCACAGGGCGGCGAGCTTGGCCGACCGCTGGGCCAGGCCCTCGCCCTCCAGCGTCACCACGATGGCGTCGGGCAGGGGATTGTCGGGCAGCACCGCCAAGGCCTGGGCGTAGGCCGGGTTGGCCTTGAGCTCGGACAACGCGCGGTCGCGGCTGATCACCCGCAGGGCCTGGATCTCGCTGGCGTGGTCGCGCCGGATCCGGTCGGCCACGGCGCCGGTCTCGGCCGGCGTGGCGCTGACCTGCATGAAGACGGTCATCTCGGGATCGGCCGTCAGGTGGCTGGCCACCGGCCGCAGCGACATCAGCGCCGCCGCGCCCAGCAGGGGAATGGCCAGCGCCAGCGTGATGACGAGGATGTTGGCGACGGACGAGAACGGCTGCGACAGCAGCCGGCGCAGGGTCACGCCCAGCGCGTAGCGATGTTGGCGGATCAGGGGGCTCATGCGTGGACCTCCCCGCCCAGGCGCGGCGTGCGCTTGCCACCGTCGGTAACCCGGCCTTCCTTGACCAGCAGCACGCGCGTGGCGTAGTCGGTGATCAGGCTTTCGTCGTGCGTGGCCAGGATCGTGGTCACCCCCACGCGGTTGAAGTCGCGGAAGACTTCGACGATGCGGCGGGCGCTCTCGCGGTCCAGGTTGGCGGTCGGTTCGTCGGCGATCAAGAGGCCGGGACGGTTGACGATGGCCCGCGCGATGGCCAGCCGCTGCTGGTCGCCGCCGGACAACTCCTGCGGCCGCAGCCCGTCCTTGCCCGACAGGCCGACACGTTCGATGGCGGCGTGCGCCCGCCTGGCGGCGGCCGACCGCGAATGGCCGGTCACGGTCAGGGGCAGCATGACGTTCTCGAAGGCGCTGCGGTCGCTCAGCAGGTGCACGTCCTGGAGGATGGTGCCGATGGCGCGCCGCAGGTAGGGACGGAAGCGGCCGGGCAGCTTGCCGACGTCCTTCCCGTTGACCAGGACCGTGCCCCGGTTGGGAACGTCCAGCCCGGCGATGAGCTTGAGCAGGGTCGACTTGCCCGCCCCGGAAGGGCCGGAGACGAAGACGAATTCACCCTGGGCGATGCCGAAGGTCACATCGGCCAGCGTGTCGATGCCCCGGCCATAGGATTTGTAGACTTGCTGGAATTCGATCATGAGGTCGAAATAGTAACCTGGGCCGCCCGACGACGACAGGCCCCGAGGTTTTCATCATACCCAACACATGCTACGGTACGTTTCCCCACGAGGCCGTGGCCGGCGATGCTTTATAGTCCAGGGCCGTCCGCGCCAGGAGCCCGCCATGAAAGCATTGAAAACCTTCCTCGCCGCCGCCCTGATGATGGGCGCCGCGCACGCCGCCCACGCCGGCCCCACGCTGGACGCCGTCAAGAAGAAGGGCTTCGTGCAATGCGGCGTCTCGACCGGCGTGGCCGGCTTCAGCAATCCCGACAGCAAGGGCAACTGGACCGGCATCGACGTGGACCTGTGCAAGGCCATCGCGGCCGCGCTGTTCGGCGACGCCACCAAATTCAAGCTGACGCCGCTCAACACCCAGCAGCGCTTCACCGCGCTGCAATCGGGCGAGGTCGATGTCCTGCCCCGCAACACCTCCATCACGCTGCAGCGCGACGCGGCGCTGGGCCTGACGGGCGTGGGCGTGAACTTCTATGACGGCCAGGGGATCCTGGTATCGAAGAAGCTGGGTGTCAAGAGCGCGAAGGAACTCAATCAGGCGGCCATCTGCCTGCAGCCGGGCACCACCACCGAGCTGAACCTGGCCGATTGGTTCCGCGCCAACAAGCTGACCTTCAAACCCGTGGTCATCGACAAGTTCGACGAACTGGTCCGCGCCTTCGCCGCGGGCCGCTGCGACGCCTACACCACCGACATCTCGGCGCTGAACGTGATCCGCGCCACCAAGCTGTCCAACCCGGACGACTACGTCGTGCTGCCCGAGATGATCTCGAAAGAGCCCCTGGGACCCATGGTGCGCCGGGGCGACGAACAATGGGCGACCATCGTCCGGTGGACGCTGAACGCGATGATCGAAGCCGAGGAATACGGCATCACGTCCAGGAACGTCGACGAAATGGCCAAGAGCGCCAATCCCAACGTGCAGCGCATCCTGGGCGTGACGCCCGGCGCCGGCAAGAACCTGGGCGTGGACGAGAAGTGGGCCTACAACATCGTCAAGCAGGTCGGCAACTATGGCGAGAGCTTCGAACGCAACCTGGGCCAGGGCAGCCCGATGAAGATGCAGCGCGGCGCCAACGCGCTCTGGACCCATGGCGGCCTGATGTACGCGTGGCCCATCCGCTGACGCGCGCATGTCCCGGTTGAGCTGGAGCAATCCCTCCGTCCGGTCGGCGGTCTACCAGGCCGTGGCGCTGGCCGCCGTCGCCGGGCTCGCCTGGTTCCTGGTCTCGAACACGCTGGCCAACCTGGCCGCCCGCAACATCTCGTCGGGCTTCGGCTTCCTGGGACGCGAGGCGGGCTTCGCCATCGGCGAAACCCCCATCCGCTACGACCCGCAGGACACCTACGCGCGAGCCATCCTGGTGGGCCTGCTGAACACGCTGCGCGTGGCGGCCGCCGGCATCGTGCTGGCGACGCTCCTCGGTACGCTGGTGGGCATCGCCCGCCTGTCGCGCAACTGGCTGGTGGCGCGGCTGGCTTCGGTGTACGTCGAGCTGATGCGCAACACGCCGCTGCTGCTGCAGCTCTTCCTCTGGTATGCGCTGGTCACCGAGACCCTGCCCCCGGCCCGCCAGGCGCTGGAACTCCTGCCCGGCGTGTTCCTGTCCAACCGCGGCATCAAGCTGCCGCTGCCCGCCGACCACCTGGGCTTCGACCTGGCGGCGGCCGGGTTCGGCCTGGCGGTCGTGCTGTCGCTGGCACTGGCGCACTGGATGCGGCGGCGCCAGCAGCGCAGCGGAGACGTGCAGCCCATCACCCGCTGGGTGGTCGCGCTGCTGGTCGGGCTGCCGCTGGCGGGCTGGCTCGCGGGCGGCGCGCCCGTGCGGTTCGACGTCCCCCACCTGCAAGGATTCGGCTTCACCGGCGGCGCCACCCTCACCCCCGAGTTCACGGCCCTGCTGTTCGGACTCGTGGTCTATACGGCGGCCTTCATCGCCGAGGTCGTGCGCGCCGGCATCCAGTCCGTGGACCGCGGCCAGTGGGAAGCCGCCGAATCCCTGGGCCTGCGGCGCGGCAGGGTCCTGCGGCTGGTGGTGCTGCCCCAGGCCCTGCGGGTCATCATCCCGCCCGTCACCAGCCAGTACCTGAACCTGACCAAGAACAGCTCGCTGGCCGTCGCCATCGGCTACCCGGACATCGTCTCCATCGCCAACACGACGCTGAACCAGACCGGCCAGGCCATCGAGGGCGTGCTGATCATCATGGCGGCGTACCTGGCGGTCAGCTTGACGATCTCGGTGCTCATGAATCTGTACAACCGCCGCATGGCGCTTGTGGAGCGCTGATGGGTTCGGCGTCCCACATTGACAACGCACCCGCTCCAGGGCGCCGCGGATCCGGCTCCGCCGGTCCGCCAGCGCCGCCCCCTGGGGCGCGCGCGAAGCGCGTAGGGGGGAACCTCTTCGCAACACCTCTGAATATCGTGCTGACGCTGCTGGTGGCTTGGCTGCTGCTGATGATCGTCCCCGCGCTGGTGGAATGGGGGCTGATACGCGCGACCTTCGTCGCCTCGTCGGCGCAGGAATGCCGCGAGGCCGGCGGCGCGTGCTGGGCCTTCATCGCCGAGAAGCACCGGCTGATCCTGTTCGGTCTGTATCCCTACGACGAACAATGGCGTCCGTTGCTGGCCAGCGCGCTGCTGATCGGCGCCGTCGTGGCCAGTTGCCTGCGGCGTTTCTGGAACCGGTGGCTGGCGCTGATCTGGATCGTCGCGCTGACGGCCACCGGCATCCTGATGTGGGGCGGCGTATTGGGCCTGCAATACGTCGAGAACACGCTGTGGGGCGGCCTGCCGCTGACGCTGATCCTGGCGACCTTCGGCATGGGCCTGGCCTTTCCCCTGGGCGTGCTGCTGGCGCTGGGACGCCGCTCGCGCCTGCCCGCGATCAAGGCCCTGTGCGTGGTCTACATCGAACTGATACGCGGCGTGCCGCTGATCAGCCTGCTGTTCATGTCCTCGGTCATGCTGCCGCTGTTCCTGCCCGAAGGCATGAGCATCGACAAGCTGCTGCGCGCGCAGATCGCCATCGTCATGTTCGCCGCCGCCTATCTGGCCGAACTGGTGCGGGGCGGCCTGCAGGCCATCCCCAAGGGCCAGTACGAGGGCGCGGATTCGATCGGCCTGCACTACTGGCAACAGATGCGCCTGATCATCCTGCCGCAGGCGCTCAAGACCATCATCGCGCCGCTGGTCAGCATGTTCATCCTGGTATTCAAGGACACGTCCCTGGTGGTGATCATCGGCATCTTCGATCTCACCCAGTCAGCCAAGGCCTCGCTGGCCGATGCCGCCTGGCCGGGCGTCTCGGTCGAGGCCTACCTGTTCATCGCCGCCATCTACTTCGCCTTCTGCTTCGCGATGTCGCGCTACAGCCAATCGCTGGAGAAACGCCTGCGCACCGGCCGGGAACGATGATGTCCCCTCCCGGCCCGGCCCAGGCCACCGACAGGAAACCCGCCATGTCCTCATCCACGCAGCCGATCATACAAATGGAAGGCGTCAGCAAATGGTTCGGCAAGTACCAGGTGCTGCGCGACATCGACCTCGCCGTCGAGCGTGGCGAACGCATCGTCGTCTGCGGGCCCTCCGGGTCCGGCAAGTCGACGCTGATCCGCTGCATCAACCGCCTGGAAGAGCACCAGCAAGGCCGGATCGCCGTGGGCGGCATCGAGCTGACCAGCGACCTGAAGGACATCGAGGCGATCCGGCGGGAAGTCGGCATGGTGTTCCAGCATTTCAACCTCTTCCCCCACCTGACCGTCCTGCAGAACCTGACGCTGGGGCCGATCTGGGTGCTCAAGCAGCCCAAGGCCCAGGCCGAGGCCGCCGCCATGCAGTACCTGGAACGCGTGCGCATCCCGGAGCAGGCGCACAAATACCCGGGACAGCTCTCGGGCGGCCAGCAGCAGCGGGTGGCCATCGCGCGGTCGCTGTGCATGTCGCCCAGGATCATCCTGTTCGACGAACCCACCTCGGCGCTGGACCCGGAAATGGTCAAGGAAGTGCTGGACGTGATGACCTCGCTGGCGGAGACCGGCATCACCATGCTGTGCGTGACGCACGAGATGGGTTTCGCCCGGCAGGTGGCGGACCGCGTGATCTTCATGGACCAGGGCCAGATCGTCGAACAGAACACGCCCGAGGCCTTCTTCTCGAACCCGCGGAATGACCGCACCCGGCTGTTCCTGAGCCAGATCCTGCACTGAGCGGCCCGGGCGCCGGAGTCATGAACCGGACACACGCAATTATTACGGTTGAGCAACCCTGGCGGGGATGATCACCCCGGGGCGTTAAAATCCGGGACTCATGGACCTCAAACTTCTCGAAGACCTCATCGCGCTCGCCCGCACGCAAAGCTTCGTGCGGGCGGCCGAACTGCGGCACGTCACCCACCCCGCCTTCGGCCGCCGCATCCGCGCGCTGGAAGTCTGGGCCGGCGCGCCGCTGGTGGAACGCAATCGCACGCCGGTCCAGCTCACCCCCGAGGGCGAGGTCATGCTCAAGACCGCGGAACGCACGGTCGAAAGCGTCGCCAATGCCCGCTCGCAAATCCAGCGCCACGGCACCAACCAGGGCATGAGCCTGCGGATAGGCACCGGCCGCACGCTCGCCCGCACGCTGGTGGCCGACTGGCTGGCCCGCATCACGCACATGCCGCGCAGCCCGCTGCGCGGCAAGGCACAGATCGACATCATCACCGGCGCGACCTCCGACCTTGCCGCCATGCTGGAACAGAGCAAGGTCGACATGCTGTGCTGCTACGAACATCGCGCACTGTCGGTACCTCTGAACGGCCACCGCTATCGCCACCTGACGCTGTCCACGGAAAAACTCGTCCCCGTCAGCGTGGCCGATGCGCAGGGCAAGCCCCGCTACAGCCTGATCGGGGCCAGCCAGGCGACGCCGCTGATCGCCTACGGCATCGGGCTGTCCATGGAGCGACTGCTGAGCGAGCATTTCGAACGCAATCCGCTGGCGGGCATGAACGTGTTCCTGCGCTGCGACTCGGCCGACGCCGTCTACGAATTCGTCAAGAAAGGACTAGGCGTCGCATGGCTGCCGTGGTCCATGGTGGCGGCCGACTGCCAGCGCCGCAGCATGGTGGTCCTGGGCGGCCGCAGCGACGAAGTCCCGTTCGAAGTCCGGCTCTACCGGCCCCGCGCCCGCCAGGCCGATGTGGTCGAGGCGGTCTGGGCGGCGACGGAATTCGCGCGCTGATCCGCGCGGCGAGGTGCCTCGGCCGGCATCTCGCACCACCCTGGGGCGCCAAGCGTTCCGTATATCCGCCGCTTTCCGCCCCCACCTGGTGCAAACCCTGGTGGCGAGCCGAATCCGCACGCATGCGTGCCTGATTCGCACCTTCCCATCGATGCCATGCGCAAGGATGGCGGCACGATAACTGCTCTGTACGGGGCCCCGCCATGAACCAGCCTACCCTTACCCGCCGCGCGCTCATGCTGGCGCTCGCCGCCTGTGCCGCCGGCGCCGCCCACGCGCAGGACGACTATCCCGCCCGTCCCATCACCCTGGTGGTGGGCTACCCGGCGGGCGGCAGCACCGACCTGACCGCCCGCCTGTTCGGCGAAGCACTGTCCAAGCGCATCGGCGAGCGGGTCATCGTCGAGAACGTGGGCGGCGCCGGCGGCGCGATCGGCGCCCAGCGCGTGGCCAAGGCCCGCCCCGACGGCTATACGCTGCTGCTCGGCGCGTCCAACGAAATGGCCATCGCCAGCCTCATCAACAAGGCGGTCAAGTATGACGGCCTGAAGGACTTCACGCCCATCGGCATGATCAGCACCCAGCCCATGGTGCTGGTGGCCTCGGCCAACTCCCCGGTCAAGAACATCTCCGACTTCCTGGCCCAGGCCCGCGCCCATCCCGGCAAGTTCAGCTTCGGCACCTCGGGCGTCGGCACCGCCCTGCATCTGTCCGCCGAAAGCGTGAAGGAAGCAGGCGGCCTGCAACTCGTGCACGTGCCCTATCGCGGCGTCGCGCCCCTGGCCAGCGACATCATGGGCGGCCAGTTGCAATTCGGCGTGTTCGTGCTGTCGAGCGCGCTTGCCAACATCCGCGCCGGCAAGCTGGCGCCCATCGGCCTGATGCAGGCCACGCGCGCGCCGCTCGCGCCC
Organism: Pigmentiphaga sp. MLSB6-MA01; assembly: GCF_058793475.1. Taxonomy (NCBI): domain Bacteria; kingdom Pseudomonadati; phylum Pseudomonadota; class Betaproteobacteria; order Burkholderiales; family Alcaligenaceae; genus Pigmentiphaga; species Pigmentiphaga sp. MLSB6-MA01. The sequence goes on from NZ_JBXAFV010000001.1 coordinate 150,544, forward strand.
GAGATCCCCACCTTCGCCGAAGCCGGCCTGAAGGACGTCGACATGGACATCTGGTTCGGCCTGTACGGCCCTGCCCACGTGCCCGGGCCCGTGGTCGGAAAACTGCGCGCCGCCCTGGACGATGTCCTGAAAATGCCTGAGTTCCGCAGCAAGATGCAGGAGTCGGGATCGACGGTGGCCGCGCCGGGCGTCGATCTTGCCCAGTTCCAGCGCAAGGAAACAGAGAAGTACAAGCGCATCGTCGAGTTCGCCAGGATCGAGGAATGACCATGGCGACCCACGACTTCCTGCTGCCCGTGCCCGACCTGTCCGCCGTGCGCGCCGGCAATACCGGCGTCGAAGGCGTCTGGCACTTCGATTCGGGCACGCCCGGACACCATGTCCTGGTCACGTCTCTGGTCCATGGCAACGAGCTGTGCGGCGCCTGGGCGGTCAAGGCCGTGCTCGAGGCCGGCCTGCGGCCCCGGCGCGGCAAGCTGACGCTGGCGTTCTGCAACCTGGCCGCGTTCGATACCTTCGACGCCGCGCGCCACGATGCCTCGCGCTACCTGGATGAAGATCTGAACCGGGTCTGGAGCGACGACAAGCTCGCCGCCCCCACCACCCGCGAACGCACGCGCGCCGCCGCGCTGCAGCCCTGGGTGCGGCAGGCCGACTGGCTGCTGGACCTGCACTCCATGCACGAGCCGTGCGCGCCGCTGCTGCTGACGGGCATGCAGCCGCGCAACCTGGATCTGGCCCGCGAATTGGGCGCACCGCGCCACGTCATCGTCGACGCCGGCCACCAGGACGGCGTGCGCATGCGCGACTACGGCCGCTTCGGCCAGATGGCGGACAACGGCACGCGCTCGCTGCTGATCGAATGCGGCTACCACGGCGCCATCGAGAGCCGCACCGTGGCGCTGGACCAGGTGGGGCGCTTCCTGCGCGCCTCGGGCATCGTCGACGAGCACGACATGCCCGCGGCGTGGATCGTCCCCGCTCCTGGCGCCCAGCAGGCGATCGAGGTCACGCAACCGGTGGTCGCGCGCAGCATGGACTTCCGGTTCGCCCAGCCCTGGCAGGGACTGGAGGAACTGGAGCATGCCGGCACCGTCATCGGCTGGCAGGACGGCGAGCCCGTCACCACGCCGTACGACCATTGCACGCTGGTCATGCCGTCCCTGCGGCAACTCGTGCCCGGCGTAACCGTGGTCAGGCTGGCCCGGCGCGTCGCCTGAAGTCCCGGGGCCCGGCCCCTGCCGGGCCTTCGTTACTTACCATACAGTCAATAATTAGAATCCGTAACCAACAACAAGCCAAACAAAATAACAAAAAAATAATACTGAAAATCAAAATATTGACCATTTAGTCAACTTAACCTATCGTGCGATTGAACGATGGCCGTCGCGCGCCATCGCCCTCCATCCCTTCCAGAGGAACCCACGATGGCCATCGCACGCCACCCCAGACCGCCCGAGCTCCAGGACGCTTCGCTCGAAGACATCGCCACCCGGTTCGTCGGCCGATTCCGCGACAAGACCCCCGACTGGGCCGCCTTCGAAGACGCCAGGATCGAAGGATTCAAGCGCGCCCAGCACCGCTTCATCGGCGCCGGCGGCTCCGGCAAGCACAACGATGCCTCCGCCATCCCCCCGCGCGGCTTCACCCTGAGCATCATGTACGTCGAGCCCGGACAGGGAAACGCCGCCCACACCCACGAAGTCGAAGAAGTCTTCTTCGTCCTGCAGGGCTTCCTCGACGTCTTCTTCCAGGACGAAGACGGCAACAAGGCCTGGCGACGCCTGGCCCCCTGGGAATGCGCCGCCTGCCCGCCCGGCGTCATCCACGGCTACGAAAACCGCAGCCTCGAACCCGTCTACTTCCAGGTCATGCTCGGCCGCGCCCAGCCTGAACTCATGGGCTATGCCAGCGACGACCTCTTCCAGAAACGCGACGGACACCTCACCTCCGTCCCACGCGACTAGACCCACCCCGCGCCCCCGCCGGGCGAAGCGACGCTCGCGCGGCGCCGCCGCTTGCAGGAGAACACGCTGTGAATCGAATGAAACTGGCATTCGTCTGCGCGACCATTGCAATGACGGCCCCGGCCGCCGCCGACACCTACCCCGCCAAACCCGTGCGGATCGTCGTCACCGCGCCGCCCGGCGCCACCTCGGACATGCTGGCACGCGTGATGGCCGAACAACTGGGCAAAGCGCTGAAGGTCGCGTTCGTCGTCGAGAACCGTCCGGGCGCCGGCGGCAATATCGCCGGCGACTACGTCGCCAAGTCGACGCCCGACGGCTATACGCTGCTGCTGGCCTCGGTCAGCTCGCACGCCATCAATCCATCGCTGTACACGAAGATGCCCTACGATCCGGTCAAGGATTTCGCGCCCATCATCGTGCTGGCCTCGAACCCCAACGCCCTCGTGGTCTCGCCCGCCTCCGGCATCAAGTCCGTCGCCGACCTGGTCAAGGCCGCCCGGGCCAGGCCCGGCGAACTCAGTTTCAGCTCCGGCGGCAACGGGACGTCGCAGCACCTGGCTGGCGAACTCTTCAAATCCATGACCGGCGTCCAGTTGATGCACGTCCCCTACAAAGGCTCGTCGGAAGCGCTGACGGCGGTCATGCGCAACGAGACCACCCTGATGTTCCCCAACATCCCCAACGCGCTCGCCCTGGCCAAGAACGGCAACGTCACCCTGCTCGCGGTCACGACCCGGAACCGGCTGTCCTGGCTGCCGGAAGTACCGACGCTCCATGAAAGCGGCCTGCCCGGTTTCGAGGCCGTGGCCTGGTTCGGACTGGTCGCCCCCGCCGGCACGCCGCGCGGCGTGGTCGACACCCTCAACAACGAATCGGCCAGGATCCTGGCGCGGCCGGACGTGCAGCAGCAGTTGATCGGCCAGGGGTTCGACATCATGGGCGGCAGCCCGGAGGCGTTCCAGACCTTCCTGAAGACCGAGATCGAGAAATGGCGCGTGGTCGTCAGGCAGTCCGGCGCAACCGTCAACTGACCGGCAAGGAATCGGGACGCCCCCAGGGGCGTCCCGCGAAGGGGCATCCCGGCCGCGGCGCGCGGCCGGCCCTCGCTACAGCGGCCGGATGCCGATGAAGCGGAGCTGCGACAGCTCCTCTATCGCATAGCGCACGCCTTCCCGGCCAAAACCCGACTGCTTGGCGCCGCCGAAGGGATACATGTCCAGCCGGAAGCGGCTGGCCTCGTTGATCCACAAAGAACCCACCTCGAAACCGTCGGCGAACAGGAAGGCATTGCCCAGGCTGCGGGTGAACACCGCGCCCTGCAGGCCGAACGGCGAATCGTTCGCCAGTTGCAGGGCATCCTGCGCATCGGCGGCGCGCTGTACGACCGCCAGGGGACCGAACGCCTCGTCCGCCCAGATGGGGCTGCCGGCGGGCGCATCGACCAGGATGCCGGGACTGACCCGGCAGCCGTCCTGCCGCGGCTCCAGGGCATACCGGGCGCCCTGCTCGACGGACCGGCGCGCCATGGCCATGACGCGGTCCGCCGCCGCGCGCGACACCATGGGGCCGACATCGGTGGCCTGGTCTTCGGCGCTGCCCACGCGCAAGGCCCGGGCCGCTTCGACGAACAGCGGCAGGAAGGCGTCATACACCGGCGCCTCCACGATCACGCGTTGCGCGGACACGCACTGCTGGCCGCTTGCCTCGAAGGCTGCGGCGGCGATGCGGCGGGCGGCATCGGCCAGGTCGGCGTCGGCCAGCACGACATTGGCCGCGTTCGAACCCAGCTCCGCCACGAACTTCTTGGCGCCGGCCGTGCGCGCCAGCGCATCGCCGGCCGCCGTGCCGCCGGTGAACGTAACGACGCGGACCCGCTCGTCCCGCGCCAAGGCCTGCGCCGGGGAGCGGTCGCCGCACACCACGTTGAACAACCCGGGCGCCAGGCCGGCTTCCACGAACAGCGCGGCGACGGCCAGCGCCGCGCGCGTACCGGCCGGATGCGGCTTGACCACGACGGCATTGCCCGCCGCCAGGGCCGGCGCCACCTTCTGCACCAACAGGTTGACGGGCGCATTGAACGGGGTGATCGCCGCCACGACTCCATACGGCACCCGGCGTACCAGGCCATGCCGCCCCACGCCCGCCGCGACCGCGTCGAGCGGCAGCATCTCGCCGGTCAGGGTCTGGAGCTGCACCGCGCAGGCGCGAAGGAACTGGGCCCCGCGAACGACCTCGACGCGCGCGACCCGGACGGGCTTGCCGACGTCGCTCACCAAGAGTTCCGCCACCGCCTCCACTCGCGCTTCCAACAGGTCCGCGGCCCGGTTCAGCAAAGCCGCCCGCTCCACCACCGGCGTCGCGGCATGGCGGCGGAACGCGGCCAGGGCAGAGGCGACGGCCCGCGCGCATAGCTCGTCCGAAGCCTCGGCCAGGACCAGGCGCCGGTCCGCATGCTGGGGCGATTCCAGCGTGATTGTCGTCCCGGTGGCGGGTACGGACTGGCCATCGATGAAGCTGTGCAGGATATCCAAGGCAGGCTCGCTCGCAAGATCAGAAGAAGAGGAAAGTGTTTTCCATTCTAGAGTTTGTTTGACTATTTAGTCAATTTAAAGAAGAAAAGACGAAAATCCCCCGCCCGCGCGGCGTACCTACTCGCGGGCACGAATCCCGCTGCATGTACACTTGCACGGCACCCCTAGCCTTTAAGTCCCTATGTCCGCCATGACTCCAAAAAAAGCAGACACCACCGCTCCCGAAACCCCCAGGCGCCGAACCGGCGGCCCGCGGGAAAGCGCCGCCCGCACCCGCCTGTCCATCATCGAGGCGTCCATCCAGGAGTTCTCGCAGAAAGGTTTCGAAGGCGCGCGCGTGGACGAGATCGCGCTGCGGGCGGGCGTGAACAAGAACCTGCTCTACCACCACTTCGGCAACAAGGACGGACTGTTCGTCGCGGTGCTGACCCATACCTACGAAAACATCCGCAGCCGGCAGCAGGACATCCAGCTGCGCACGGTCGATCCCGAGGCGGCCATGCGCCGCCTGGTCATCTCCACGGGCAAGATCTGGGTCCAGTTCCCCGAGTTCCAGCGCCTGCTGATGAGCGAGAACCTGGCCGGCGGCAGGCACGTCGCCAGCGACGCGGCCATCTCGGACCTGTACAACCCGCTGCTGGACACGATCGAACAGTTGCTGGCCCGCGGCCGCGAGGCGGGCGTCTTCCGCGACGACATCGATCCCATCGATCTCTACATCTCGGTGACCTCGCTGACCGCCCACTACGTCAACAACCAGCACACCTTCGAGGCCATTTTCCGGCAGAAGCTGATGACGCCGCAGCGGGTCCGGCAACGCCTGGAGCACGCGGCGGACATGGTGATCCGGTATCTGAAAAAGGATTGACCGGCACTGCGCCGGATCGGATTTCCGGCGCTTAAGATTGACCATTTAGTCAATTTACTCTATCGTGTGGTTGAACGATGGCCGTCGCGCGCCATCGCCCTCCATCCCTTCCAGAGGAACCCACGATGGCCATCGCACGCCACCCCAGACCGCCCGAGCTCCAGGACGCTTCGCTCGAAGACATCGCCACCCGGTTCGTCGGCCGATTCCGCGACAAGACCCCCGACTGGGCCGCCTTCGAAGACGCCAGGATCGAAGGATTCAAGCGCGCCCAGCACCGCTTCATCGGCGCCGGCGGCTCCGGCAAGCACAACGATGCCTCCGCCATCCCCCCGCGCGGCTTCACCCTGAGCATCATGTACGTCGAGCCCGGACAGGGAAACGCCGCCCACACCCACGAAGTCGAAGAAGTCTTCTTCGTCCTGCAGGGCTTCCTCGACGTCTTCTTCCAGGACGAAGACGGCAACAAGGCCTGGCGACGCCTGGCCCCCTGGGAATGCGCCGCCTGCCCGCCCGGCGTCATCCACGGCTACGAAAACCGCAGCCTCGAACCCGTCTACTTCCAGGTCATGCTCGGCCGCGCCCAGCCTGAACTCATGGGCTATGCCAGCGACGACCTCTTCCAGAAACGCGACGGACACCTCACCTCCGTCCCACGCGACTAGACCCACCCTCCAAGGAGAACGAGCGATGCAATTGGTTGGTGAACAACGGATACCCGCGGACCAGCGGACGACGTGGGAAGCGCTGAACGATCCCGAGGTGCTGCGGCAATGCATCCCAGGCTGCGATGCCCTCACGGAAGACGGCGAGCATGCCTACCGGGTCGACATGAGTGTGCGCATCGGCCCCATCAGCGCGAAATTCAAGGGCCGGTTGCGGCTGCTGGACATCCAGGCCCCGACGTCCTACAGCCTGGAGTTCGAAGGCCAGGGCGGCGCCGCCGGATTCGGCAAGGGCACGGCCGCCGTCCGGCTCGAACCCGAGGCCGATGCCACGCGGTTGGCCTATACCGTCGATGCCTCGATCGGCGGCAAGCTGGCGCAGGTCGGCGCCAGGCTGATCGAAGCCGCCGCGCGCAAACTGTCGGACGATTTCTTCGGCAAGTTCAACGCGCTCATGCAACCGGGCACCGGCGACGCGCCGGCCGACGCCACGGCGGCGGCCGACTCCTCCGGGAATGCCCTTCCCCGCTGGAAGCGGCTATTCAGAAAAGAAGGCGCGCCGTCGTAGATGGCGCGAAAGGCCCCGGGGCGCGGACTCGCCGCCCCGGGGTGACGCGGATCACTCCGCCTTGATGCCGGCCGTCCTGGCCGCCGCGCCGTAACTTTCCACATCCCGCTTGATCAGCGCGGCCGACTGCGCCGAATCCAGGAAGAACACGTCCAGGCCCGCGCCCGACAACTTGTTGCGGGTTTCCGGCGATTCCAGCACCTGTTTGACGTCGCTCTCGATCTTGGCCACGACCTCCTTGGGCGTCCCCGCCGGCGCGGCCAGGCCATAGTAGTTTTCCACCGCGAAATTCTTCAGGGCGGGAATACCGGACTCCGCCACGGTCGGGATGTCCTTGGCCGACTCCGAGCGCTTCGCCGAGGTGACCGCGATGGGCACCAGCTTGCCGCTCTTGATGAAAGGCAGGACCGTGGGCATGGTCGCCACGACGGTGTCGACGTGCCCCGCCACCGCGTCCACCACGGCCGGGCTGCAACCCCGGTGCGGCACGTGCACGGCCTTGGTATGGGTCTCGACCTTGATCAGCTCCATCGCGAAATGGTGGGCCGTTGCCGCGCCGCAGGTCAGGTAGTTCATCTCGCCCTGTTCCCGCTCCATCTTCGCCAGCAGCTCCGGCATGGTCTTGATCTTGGCCTTGGGATTGACCGCGATCACGATGGCAGACGACGTCATCATGCCCGCGAAGGCGAAGTCCTTGGTGACGTCGAACTCGGTCTCGGTGTAGAGCACCCGGTTGATCGCGTGCGTATTGCTGACCAGCAGCAGGGTGTGGCCGTCCGGCGGCGAGCGGTAGACGTTCAGCGCGCCGATGTTGCCGCCCGCGCCGATCACGTTCTCGACCACCACGGCGTGGGGCTTCCATTTCTCCGCCAATTTCTCGGCCATGATGCGCGCCGTCTGATCGGCGGCGCCCCCCGGCGTGAAGCCGACCACGATGCGCACCGCCTTGGTCGGAAACCGCACTTCGGCATGGCCCTGCTGCGAAGCCGCCATGAATAGCGCCGCGACGACGCCTGCGCATGCGCGCACCTTGTTCAAGCTGGACATTGTTCAACCCCTTCCCAGGAAGTAAGAACTGCTTGGATCGATGAATGCGCCGGCGGAATGCCGGCGGTGTGGCAAGGCGTCAGCCCGCCGCCTGCTCGTGCGCGGCGATCTGCCGGACGAGTTCGACCGGCTCCACGGGCACCCGTGATACCCGGATCCTGAAATCCGCCAACGCGTCATCGATGGCCGAGGCGATGGCCGAGGTGACGGGAATCGTCCCGGCCTCGCCCACGCCCTTCACGCCCAGCGGATTGCTGGGCGCCGGAGACTCGGTGAACGAGATCTCCAGGGGCGGCACTTCGGTGGCGGTCGTCAGCAGGTAGTCCGCGAAAGTCGTGCTGATGGGCTGGGCCTGGTCGTCGTAGCGCATGCACTCGAACAAGGCGTTGCCGATGCCGTGCACGATGCCGCCGTGGATCTGCCCCTCGGCGGTCATGGGATTGATCAGCGTGCCGCTGTCGTGGGTCGCGACATAGCGCAGGATGCGCACCTCGCCGGTCACGATGTCCACCTCGACCTCGCAGGCGTGGAAGCCGTGCGCGTAGGCCATGTCGGTGGGCTCCCAATGGATGGTGGCTTCCAGGCCCGCGCCCACCCCGGGCGGCAGGTCATAGCCGGGTATGCCTCGCAACAGCCGCGCGATCTCGCTGTAGGTCACCGAACGGCCGCCCTCCCCGGTCTCGCGGACCGAACCGTCGCGCAGGCAGACTTCCGATTCGTCCACCTTCAGCATGGTGGCGCCGACCTTGCGCAGCTTGGCCGCCACCGCCACGGCGGCATAGTGCACGGACGAACCGGCCGTCACGGTCTGCCGGCTGGCGAAGCCACCCACGCCCATCGACGTGTGGGCGGTATCGCCGGAAATCACCTGCACCGACTCGACCGGCACGCACAACTGTTCGGCGGCGATCTGGGCCATGGCGGTGTTCAGGCCCTGGCCCATCGCCATGGCGCCGGTGGCCACGGTCACGTGTCCATTCGACGACACGCGGACGCTGCCGGACTCGAACGGCCCGCGCCCCGTCCCCTTGACGGCATGGGCGAAGCCCAGGCCGATGTAGCGCCCTTCGCGCCGCGCCGCCTGGCGCCGTGCCTCGAAGCCGGCATAGCCGATCTGCTCCAGCACGCGGCGCTGGGCATCCAGGTAGTCGCCGCTGTCGAGCACGATGGGCCGGCCCGAGCGCGCGGTCAGCGGTTTGACGTAGGGCATCTTCTCGGGCAACACCAGGTTGCGCGCGCGCACCGTGGCGCGGTCCTCGCCCAGCTCGAAGGCGATCCGGTCGAGCAGCCGCTCCATGACGAAGGTCCCCTGCGGATACCCTGCCCCGCGGACGGGGATCACGTAGATCTTGTTGGTCTGCACCACCGTGACCCGCATCTCGTACGCCGGGATGGCATAGGGACCGGTCACCGCCGTGCTGGAGTTGTAGGCGCAGTTGACGCCCTGGGGCGTATAGGCGCCCTGGTCGTGCAGCATGGTCCCGCGTATGCCCCGGACCACGCCCTGGCCGTCACAGGCCACCTCGACCTCCCAGAGCTGGTCGCGCTCCTGGATGGCGCCCAGGAAGTGTTCCATGCGGTCCTCGATCCACTTGACGGCGCGCTTGTGGTGCCAGGCGACGGCGGCCACCGCCAGCTCCTCGGGATAGACCACGAACTTGCAGCCGAACCCGCCGCCGACGTCGGGCGCCACGACCCGGACCAGCGAATCGGGCAGCCCCAGCGCCTTGGCGACGGTGAAGGCCAGCTCGTGCGGCATCTGGGTCGAAGCCCAGATCATCAACGCCCCCTGGTGCTTGTCGTACTGCGCCACCATGCCCCGGCACTCCATGGGATGGGCGCCGCCGCGATGCTGCGAAATGGTCTCGCGGAAAACGTGCGGCGCATCCCGGAACGCCCCATCGCATTCGCCGTAGCCGACGCTGAATTCCCGCAGCACGTTGCTGGGCGCCTCCCGCCGCACCTTGGGCGCGCCGGGCTCCAGCGCGGCGTGCACGTCGGAGACGGCCGCCAGCGGCTCGTAGTCCACCATCACCAGCGCCGCGCCATCCTCCGCGATGTAGCGGGAAGTCGCCAGCACCATGGCCACCGCCTCGCCCACGAAGCACACTTCCTCGGGACACAGCACATAGGGCGTGATGCCGGAAGGCAGGTCGCTGGTCGGCCAGCCGAGCGGCATGCGGATGGCCTCGACATAGGTCGCCATCTCGCGCGCGTCGATGACCGCGACCACGCCCGGGACCTCCAGCGCGGCCGAACCGTCCACGTTCCGGATCAGCGCATGGGCGTAGGGACTGCGGACGAAGGCGACGTGCAGGGCATCGGGCAGGTCGATGTCGGCCACGTAGCGGCCCTCCCCCGTCAGCAGGCGGACGTCCTCGGCACGCAACGCGCGCTTGCCGATATGAGAGGCCGGAACCCGGTCACGCGCGTTCATGGACAGTCCTCCTGCTTTCCAGGGTACGCATGGCGGCGGCCACGATGTTCTGGTATCCGGTGCAGCGGCAAATGTGCCCGGACAAGGCCAGCCGGACGTCTTCCTCGGTCGCCTCGGGCATGTCGCGCAGCAGCTCGGTCAAGGTCATCAGGATGCCCGGGGTACAGAAGCCGCACTGCAATCCGTGCAGTTCCCGGAACGCCTGCTGCAAATCGTTGAGTTCGCCGTTGCAGGCCAGCGACTCGACCGTGTGGATCTCATACCGCTGCGCCTGCGCCGCCAGCATCAGGCAACTGCGCGCGGTGGCTCCGTCCACGTGCACCGTGCAGGCGCCGCAGACGCCATGTTCACAGCCCAGGTGGGTGCCGGTCAGGCCCAGGTCGTTGCGCAGGCAATCGCCCAGCGTCGTTCGCGGCTCGACGCTGACCGTATGCTGGGCGCCGTTGACGCACAGGGATATCCGCGCCAGCTCGCCGACTTCGAGTTTTTTCATGGTGGAGGTTCCTAGGATAGGACGGCGGCGCGTTCCAGCGCCTTGGCCAGTGCTCGCTCGAGCAGGCGCTGGGCCAGCCGTTGGCGGTACCACGCGGGATAGGCCGGATCGCTGACCGCTTCGCACTGGGCAGCCTGCGCGCACGCTTCGCGCACCACCGCTCCGGTAGGAAGACGCCCCTGGAGCACGCGTTCGGCCGCCTCGACGCGGAACGGCACGGACGCGACGCCCCCGAGGGTCAGTGAACAGCGCTCGACCGCGCCGTTCGCATCCAGCAGGACCAGCACGGCGGCCGACACGATGGCGAAGTCGCCATGCCTGCGGCCGTACTCCACGAACGCGTGGCCGGCGCGCGCGGGCCAGGGCGTGAAGCGGACGGCAACCAGCAGCTCGTCGGGCTCCAGGCACGAGGTCATCAGGTCCACGGCGAACTCCCTCATGGACACCATCCGCTCGCCGCGCACGCTGCGCAGGGACAGCCGCGCGTCCATGGCGATCGCGATCGTCGGCTGCTCCGCGGAAGGATCCAGGTGGCAGACGCTGCCGCCCAGGGTGCCGCGATTGCGCGTCTGCCTGTGCCCGACGTTCAGGATGGCTTCCTTGAGCAGGGGCAGGCGTTCGGCCACCAGGGAAGAGAACTCGATGTCCCGCTGGCGGGTCATCGCGCCGATGACGACGTCGCCCCCGTCCTCGCGCAGGCCCGCCAGTTCGGCGATACCGTTGAGGTCGATGACGTCGTCCGGAAAGGCGAGCCGCAGGTTGAGCATGGGCATCAGGGACTGGCCGCCCGCGATCACGCGGGCATTGTCGCGGCTGGCGAGCAGTTCCAGCGCCTCGGGCAGCGACTCGGGCAAATGCAGGGAGAACGGAGACGGTTTCATGGGCCCCGCCTCAGATCCTGGTCAGGTCGAGCGTAGACGGCGAGAACAGCTCTTCCGGCGCGACCTTGCGCGCCGAGAGCCCCTGCTCGTGGTGATAGCGGACGAACGTCTCCAGCACGTGGCGGTTGGCCTCGAACCCATAGCTCCAGTAATCGTCGCCCATGTCGCGCCTGGCCTGCTCGTAGGCCGCGACGCCCCAGGGCAGGCTGTGATAGAGGTGGCCGATCTGCCCCATCTCGGCGAAGGCCAGGTCCTTGGCACGGGTGAACGCCTTGAGCACGTTCACCGGCAGCCACGGATGCTGCGCGACCAGTTCCTTGCGGATGCCGATGGCATGCATGGTCGGAAAGATGCGCGTGCGCTGGAAGTAATCCGCCTCGACGCTGGGATAATCCGGGAACATGCGGGCGACGCCCGCTTCGCCCCGCAGGAAACAGGACGGCGCCCGCGCGCTGATGACGGCATCCAGTTCGCCATCGGCCAGCATGCCGCTCAGCGTCTTGTCGCCGGCGATCTGTTCCAGCTCGATGCCCGGCGGCAGCTTGATGGGCGCGCGCTCCTCGCGCCCCGCCTGCTCGACGCCGCCACGCCGCCACCGCACGGAGGCGGGGTCCAGGCCATGGTCGTCCTGCAGGATGCCGCGTATCCACACGTTGGCCGTGATCTGGTACTCGGGCAGCCCCACCTTCTTGCCCGCCAGGTCCGCCGGGGACCGGATGCCCCTGTCGGTGCGGATGTAGATGCCGGAGTGGCGGAACAGCCGCGAGACGAAGGCGGGGATCGCGACATACGCGTTCTCGCCGCGGGAGGTCATCATCGTATGGCTGCTGAGCGAGATCTCGCAGATGTCGAACTCCGCGTACTTGAAGGCGCGGTGGAACGATTCCTCGGGTTCGAGCTGCGACGTGACCAGGTCCACGCCTTCGATACCGGTCCGGCCGTCCATCAGCGCGGACGTCCGGTCATAGTTCGCACAACTCATGCTCAATTGCAGGCTTTTCATAGGATGGCGTCGAGATCATGGGTGCGCGGCAACGGGAATGGCAGGTGCCTGCGCGGATTGAAAATTGACTAAACAGTCAACATCTTATATCCGACTACAAGGTATATCAACGGATTTTTTTAGATCAAGCTGACTGTACAGTCAACACACCATGCCCCAAACAGGGGCACGGTCAGGCCACCCGGGCCTGCGCCATCACCCAGTCGCGGAAGTCGCAAACCTGCGCGTCGTTCCGCAGGCGCTCGGGATAGACCAGATAGAAGGCCGAATCCAGCACGAGCCGGCCCGCGAAGGGCGCGACCAGCCTGCCCGCGGCCAGGTCGTCGGCCACGAGGGCGTACTGCCCCATCGCGACGCCCATGCCTTGCAGCGCCGCCTGGTAGGCCAGCGTGACGTTCTCGAAGGTCAGGCCGTGCGCCGGGTCGACGCCTTCCACGCCCTGGGCGGCCAGCCACCGCCCCCAGTAGTCGGGCCGGGCCGCCGATTGCAGCAGGGTATGGCGCGCCAGGTCCGCCGGTTCGCGCAGGGGCACGGGGCCGGCAAGCAAGGCCGGGCTGCATACCGGCAGCAGTTCGATGTCCACCAGCCGGTGGGCGACCACGCCGGGCCAGTCTCCATGGCCGATGCAGATGGCGACATCGGCATCGCTGAGGTTGTCCAATTGCTTGAGCGAGGTGGTGAAGACGGCATCGCGGTCCGGATGCCGGGCATGGAATTCGGCCATGCGCGGCAACAACCAGCGCATGGCGAACGTCATCTGGCACCACACGTGCAGCGGCTTGTCCCGGTTGCGCTCCAGGGCCTTGGTGGTCGCCTGCGAGATCCGCTCGAAGGCGCCCCGCAGGTCGTCACGGTACTCCCGGCCCGCCGGCGTCAGGCGCACCTCGCCGCTGGCGCGCTCGAACAGGCGCATGCCCAGGAATTCCTCCAGCACGCGGATCTGCCGGCTGACCGCGCCCGTCGTCACATGCAGCTCGCGCGCGGCCTGCGTGAAACTCAGGGTATGCGAAACGGACTCGAACACCCGCAGGGGATTCAGGGGCGGCAGCTTCATCCGGGCCGATGTTGATGAAAAGTAAACCGGATTGACTATATATCGATTGCCTGCCGGCGCCCAGTCTTGCAGGATTCAGGGCTGACGAACCGGAGGCATTTCCGCATGAAAACCATCTTGCTCGCAGGTTTCGGAGCCATGGGACAGTCGATTTTTGATCAACTGAAAGATGACCCGCGCATCGGCCGGTGGCTGGTGCTGGAACGGGCCGAGCGGGCCGACGAGGCCCGCCGCAAGCTCGGCGCCCATGGCCAGGTCGTCCTGTCGGCCGACGGCCTGGACATCCGCCCCGATTTCGCCGTCGAATGCGCCGGCCACGAAGTGCTGGGCACCGTGGTGCCCCGGCTGCTGGAGCAGGGCATCGACACCATCGTCGCGTCGGTCGGCGCGCTGGCGCTGCCCGGCATGGTCGAACGGCTCGACGCGGCCTGCCAGGCGGGCCGGACGCAACTGACGCTGGTGCCGGGCGCCCTGGCCGGCGTCGATGCCCTGGCCGCCGCGCGCGACAGCGGCCTGGCATCGGTGGACTACACCGGGCGCAAGCCCCCCGGCAGTTGGCGGGGCACGGCGGCCGCCCGGCTGTGCGACCTGGACCATCTTGCCGAGGCCACGGTGTTCTTCGAAGGCACCGCCCGTGAAGCCGCCGCGACCTTCCCGCAGAATGCCAATGTGGCCGCCATGGTCGGGCTGGCCGGCATGGGGCTGGACAGCACCCGGGTCCGGCTGATCGCCGACCCGGCCGCCGGCGGCAACACGCACACCATTTCGGCGCGCGGCGCCTTCGGCCGGCTCGAAGTCATGGTCGAGGCCGCCGCCTTCGCGTCGAACCCCAAGACCTCGGCGCTGGCGGGCATGTCCATCGTGCGCGCCGTGCGCAACCGCCTGAACGCCCTCGTGATCTGAACGCTCCAGGAAACCGCCATGTCGAACCCACCCGAAATCCCGCCGTCCCTGCGCCAGGCCATGGCGGAACTCGGCCCGCGCTGGGGCACCAGCGTGCAGGCCCATGTCCGGCAGATGGTGCTGGGATTCTCCGAGGTCCTGCGCGACGCCCCGAAACAGGCCACGGTCACGCGCGACGTCCCCTACGGCGACGATCCGCGCCAATGCCTGGACGTCTTCCAGCCGCAGGGCCCGGCCGCCGCGCGCCGGCCGGTGCTGATGTTCGTCCACGGGGGCGCCTTCGTCGAAGGCGAGAAGGACCGCACGGCGGAAATCTACAGCAATGTGCTGTGGTACTTCGCGCGGCACGGCATCATCGGCGTCAACGTCGAATTCCGCCTGGCGCCCGCCCATCCCTACCCCAGCGGCACCCGGGACGTCGCCGCCGCGGTGGCCTGGGTGCGCGCCCACGCCGACGAGCTGGGCGCCGATCCCGGCCGCATCTTCCTGATGGGGCATTCGGCCGGCGGCACCCATGCCGCGCACTACGCCTACGATGCCCGCTTCCATCCGCCCGAAGGCCACGGCCTGGCCGGCCTGGTGGTGGTGTCCGGCCGCGTGCGGGCCGAGAATTCGGCGGAGAACCCCAACGCCAACCGGGTGGAGGCCTACTACGGCACCTCGCCCGCCACGATGGAGGACGGTTCTCCAGTCAACCACGTCACCGCGCAGGCGCTGCCCACCATGATCGCCGTCGCCGAATACGAGAACCCGCTGATCGACGTGCATTGCGTGGAACTGCTTGCCGCGCTGACCCGCGTCCGGCGCCGTGCGCCGCGCTTCGTCTGGATGGCGGGCCACAACCACACGTCGATCGTGGCGCACTTCAATACCGCCGAGGACGAGCTGGGCCGGCAGGTGCTGGCGTTCATGGAGCGGCCGGCCTAGAACACTCCCGGGAATGACCCGCCATCGATCAGGATGTTCTGCCCCGTGACGTACCCCGCATGGGCGCTGCACAGGTACGCGCAGAGGGCGCCTATTTCCTCCGGCCGGCCGAACCGTTTCGCCGGGTGGGCCGCCAGGCGCAGGCGCAAGGCCTCCTCCAGGGACTGGCCCCGCCCGGCCGCGATCGCCGTGAAATTGTGCGCCAGCCTTGGGGTGTCGAACGTTCCGGGCAGGATGTTGTTCATGGTGACACCGTGCCCCACCGTGCTGCGAGCCAGTCCGGCGACGAAACCGGTCAGGCCCGAGCGGGCGCCGTTGGACAGGCCGATCGAGGGAATCGGCTCCTTCACGGCGCTGGAGGTGATATTGACGATGCGCCCGAACCGCCGCGCCATCATCCCATCCACGGTCGCCTTGATCAGCTCGATCGGCGCCAGCATGTTGGCGTCGATGGCACGCAACCAGTCGTCCCGCGTCCAGTCACGAAAATCCCCGGAAGGCGGCCCACCGGCATTGGTGACCAGGATGTCGAAGTCGGTGCCCTGGCGAAACACCGCCTGCCGGCCCTCCTGCGTCGCGACGTCGGCGGCGACCACGGTCGCCGAGCCCCGTCCGAGGGCATTCAATGCCGTGGCTGCCTCGCGCAGGCGCGCCTCCCCGCGGGCCACCATGACCACGTCCGCGCCTTCCTTTACCAGGGCCGTGGCGCATGCCAGGCCCAACCCCGAACTGGCGCCGCCAACCAAGGCTCGCCGTCCTTCGATACCCATATCCATATGGAAACCTTCCGATTGTGGACGCCGCCCATCCCTGATGGACGGGCCGCGCATGGTCAATCCGCCCAGGCGATGGGGGTCTCGTTCAATCCCCAGTACAGGCTTTTCTGATTGGTGTATTGCAGGATGCCGAGCCGCCCCTTCTCCTGACCGTAGCCGCTCATCTTCACGCCCGAGAACGGCGTGCTGATGGAGAACACCTTGTAGGTGTTGACCCAGACCGTGCCCGTCTGCAACCGGGCCCCCAGCCGCCACGCGCTCCGGAAGTCGCGCGTCCAGACGCCGGCCGCCAGCCCGTAGGGGTTGTCGTTGCACCGGGCGACCAGATCCTCTTCGTCCGACCAGGGAAGCAGTGCCAACACCGGGCCGAAGATTTCCTCGCGGCACAACCTGGCCTCGTTGGACACGCCTTCAATGACGGTGGGCAGGTAATAGCTCCCACGCGCATACGGCGCCCCCTCGGGACGCGCCCCGCCGGCCAGGAGGCGCCCGCCGTCCGCCACCCCCTCCATCACGTAGCGCTCCACCGTTTCCCGGTGGAAAAGACTGACCAGCGGCCCCACCTGCGTGCTCTCCAACGCCGGGTCGCCCACCCGCAGCCTGCGGACGCCTTCCAGCAACCGCGACTTGAAGGCGTCGTAGATACTCTCGTGCACGAAGGCCCGCGAGCCGGCGATGCATGCCTGGCCGGACGAACTGAATATCCCGTAGAGCACGCCCGCGACCGCATGGTCCAGGTCGGCGTCCGGCATGACGATCGTCGGTGACTTGCCCCCCAGTTCCAGGGACGTCGGCATGAGTTTCTCGGCGGCCAGGCGCTGTATTCCCAGGCCCACGCGGGTTCCCCCCGTGAAAGCGATGCGCTTGACCAGTGGATGGCGCACCAGCGCATCGCCCACGACCGCGCCGCGCCCCGGCAACACGCTGACGATGCCGGCGGGGATGCCCGCCTGCTCGCATATCCTGGCCAGCTCGATGGCGCAGCGGGGGGTGATCTCGGCGGGCTTGAGCACCACCGCGCAACCGGCCGCCAGCGCCGGGGCGAGCTTCTGGGCCTCGCTGGCAATGGGCGAATTCCACGGCGTGATCGCTCCGACCACGCCGAGCGGCTCGTGCAGGCTCATGGTCAAGTAGTCCCCACGTGCCGGCGTGATGGTTTCTTCCCAGGTTTCGGCGGCAGCGCCGAAGAACTGGAAGGTGCCCGCGGCGCTGGCCACCAGGGCACGGCACTCCTGAATGGGTTTGCCGTTGTCCAGCCGCTGCAATTGCGCAAGCTCTTCCGCACGATCCCGGATGCCGTTCGCCACGCGATACAAAAGCGATGCACGTTCATGGTGCCTGAGCCCGGCCCAGGACGGCCGCTGGCGCGCCTGCTCGGCCGCCTGGACCGCCTCGTCCACATCGGCCTCGGTTGCCGCGCGCAGGTGCGACACCACGCGCTGGTCATGGGGATACTCGGTGGCGTACTCCGGACCCGATCCGTCGCGCCAGCGACCACCGATCATGGCTTGCAGCCGGGAAATGGTCATACTCATGCCCGCGCCTCCTCTTGTCCTTTCGCCCTGGCCGCGGGTCGTCCGGGCGGTCCGGCGAACTTTCCGGCAAACGGTCCCCAGGCGGCCATGTCTACCTCGACCACGACGGGCCCCGGCGTCGTCAGAGCCCGCTCCAGCGCCTCGGCGGCGGCGGCGGCGGGACCATCGAGCCGGACGTGCGGCACCCCCAGGCTGCCGCACAATTGGCCGAAATCCGGCGTGTGCAGATCGACATAGCAATGACGACCGCCATAGATGTCATCCTGGATGTTCCTGATGACCCCGTAGCGGCGATCGTTCATCACGAGGAAGACGACATCCGCGCGCTCCTGCGCCGCGCAGGCCAGCTCCCCGATATTCAGCATGAATCCCCCATCCCCGCACAGCGCGAGCGTCTTGCGCCGCAACCCGAAGACCTCGTTGGCAATGGCGGCACCTATGCCCATTGCGAGGCCCTGGCCTATCCCCCCGCCCAGGGCATGGACGCCGGCGCGCGGATGATCCAGCGCCGGGGCGCGATTGCCCCACATGCTGTTGGACAGCGTGATGTCACGCACCCACCACAGGCCGCCGCGCGCCGCCCCCTCCACCGCTCGCTTGAGGGAAACGTAGGGCCCCAGCGCCCCTTCCACGGCGGCCTCCGCCGCCGCGCGCGTGCGCCGCACATCCTCCGCCAACGCCGGATCGATGCGCATGCGTCCCTCCAGCCGGTCGGCCAGCGCGTCGAGGGCCTGTGCCGCGTCGCCAAGCACGAAGTCGTCGCTGGCATAGCCCCGGTTATCGGCCAGGGGATCGGCATCGATGCGGTAGCGGGTCGCTGGCAGCCTGAGCTGGTAGTTGAGCGTCTCGTTGCTGCGCAGCCGCGATCCGACCACCACCATGGCGTCCAGCGTCTGGTAGAACTCCTCGGTGGGCGCCTGCAAGTTGTACGCTCCCAGCGAAAGCGGGTGATCCTCCGCCACGACGCCCCGGCCCTGAACGGACGTCACAACGGCAAAGCCCATCCCAGCCAGCCGCGCGGCCGCGGCCGCCGCGCCCCGGGCGCCGCCCCCCAACCACAACAGGGGCCGCCGCGCCCCGCCCAGGCGGTCCGCCACCCGGTCCAGCGCCGCCGCATCCGGAACCACCGCCTCCACGGCCAAGGGCGACAGATCCGCCGGCAGGTCCACCATCGCCTTCTGGACATCGATCGGAATTTCCACGCTGACGGGACCGCATGGCGCGGTGCGCGCCAACTGCACGGCCTTTCTCAGCGTCGCCAGGGCGGTTTCCGGATCGCGGATGCGAAAGGCATCCTTGCCCACCGACTTCAACATGGCCAACTGGGCCGGATGCTCGTGGATGTAGCCCAGGCCCCGGTCAAGGAACGGCGATTCGATCTGTCCGGTAAGGTGCAGCAAGGGCGTACCGGCGGTGAACGCCTCCACCATCGCGCCCGCCGCGTTGCCGCAGCCCGTGCCGGTGCTCGTGACGCACACGCCCAGCGATCCGCTGACCCGGGCCAGCGCGTCCGCCATGTTGCAGGCGCCGGCCTCGCCTCGGGCCGAGACGAACCGGATCTTGCCGCGCCGGTGAATGGCGTCAAGCACGGGCATGTTGTGTATGGAAATGACCCCGAAGGCGGCGCGCACGCCGCAAGCCTCCAGGAAACGCGCGGCGAGTTCGCCCACGGTGATGCGAGTACAAGTCATGATTCTGCCAAGGGAAAAGTCACGCCGGCCGGGACGCCCAGTCGTCGGCGAGATAGGTTTCGGCCAGCGCGATCCAGAAGCGGATGCCGTGCGAGAGGTTGTCATCGTTGAAGTCGTATTGAGGCGTATGGAGCCCTGCCGCCTCGCTGCCGCAGCCGTTGCCCAGCCGTACCATGGCCCCGGGGACCTGCTCCAGCATGTAGGCGAAGTCCTCGCTGCCCATCGACCGCCTGGCGCCGCGAACGACCCGGTCCTCGCCGAACAGCCGCCCGGCCACCAACGCGCCCAGGGCCGAGGCGTCGGTATCGTTCCTGACCACGGGATAGCCATGGACGTAGCGGACCTCCGCCTCGGCGCCATAGGCCTGTGCCGTGGCGTTCACCAACCCCAGGACCCGTTCCTTGATCAGGCTGCGGATCGCGGGGTCGAACGAACGGATGCTCAGGCCGAGCTGCGCGGCCTCGGGAATGACGTTCAGGGCCTCGCCGGCGTTGAACCGGCTGACGGTCACGACCGCGGCCTCCTCGGGGTCGAGATTGCGCGCCACCACCGACTGCAGGTTCATCACGATCGACGAGGCCGCCAGAATGGGATCGACGCTTTGATGCGGCCTGGCGGCATGCCCCCCCTTGCCCCGTATCGTCACGAACACCCGGTCGCCGGCGGCCAGGAATCCGCCATCCCGAAAAAGAAAGACGCCGCTCTCGACCCCGGGCAGGTTGTGGATGGCGTAGATGCGGTCGCAGGGAAAACGCTGGAACAGACCGTCGCCAAGCATGGCGGCGGCGCCGCTATCGAAGCCTCGCTCCTCGGCCGGCTGGAAGATCAGGTTCAGCACGCCGGAGAACCGCCGCGTTTCCGCCAGGCGGCGAGCGGCACCGAGCAGCATGGCGGTATGGCCGTCATGGCCGCAGGCATGCATCACGCCTGGCCTGCCGCTCGCATAGTCGAGCCCCGTCGCCTCCGTGATCGGCAATGCGTCCATGTCGGCCCGCAGCCCCAGTGCCCGCGCTCCGTCGCCATGACGCAGCCGGCCGACAACCCCGGTTCCGCCCACTCCACGGGTCACCTCGTAGCCCCACTCCTCCAGCTTCCCCGCCACGAGATCGGCGGTCGCGAACTCCTCGAAAGCCAGTTCTGGGTGGCGATGCAGGTGCCTGCGCAGCGCCTTTGCTTGGTCCACCGCGGCCTCGAATGCCGGACCGCCGTCCATCATGGCATCGATGCCTTGCGTTTCGATCATGTGGCTCATAGGCTTGTCCGTTGCTTGGCGGACTCATGCCACGGCACGAGAATCTTGCGCAGCGATCCCACGGAGAAATAGAGAAGAAAGCCGATCGTCGCCAGCAGCAGGACGACGGCGAACAAGGTGTCGACCTGCATTTCCTGGAGCTTGACCGTGGCGAGATAGCCAAGTCCGCGAGAGCCGGCCACGAACTCCGACACCACCGCGCCGATGATGGACAGCACGATCGCCATTTCCATACCGGTCAGGATGAAAGGCAGCGACGAGGGGATGACCAGCAGCCGGAACCGCTTGCGCACCAGCGCCTTGCCCACCGTGAATACCTCCGACAATCCGCTGTCCACCGACTTGGCGCCCAGGTAGCTGTTGGAGAAGACAGGGAAGAAACCCATGACGGCCGAGATCACGATCTTCGATTCGATGCCGAAACCGAACCACAGGATGAACAACGGAATCAACGCCACCTTGGGCGTCAGTTGCAGTCCCACGATAAAAGGCTTGAATATGGTGTCGAGTATCGCCACGCGGCCCAGCACCTGGCCCAGGACGGACCCCAGCACCACCGCGATGCAGAATCCGCCCAGGCATTCGAACAGCGTCGTGCGCATGTGCATGTAGGTGTCCGGCTGCTGAAGCAGGACGATCAGCGCCGTCAGGACAGCCTCGGGCGGCGGCAGCACCAGCGGCGACACCTCGAACAGCACGACGTACGATTTCCAGATGGCAAGGAAGACGACGATCGACGCCACCTGTATCAATGTTTTCTTCACGGGTCAGATCTCCAGGAGACGGCGCAACTGATCGCACAGTTGCACGTAGCGAGGATTGGAGCGCTCGCGCACATGGGGCCTGGGCAGATCCACGGTGATTTCCGCCGCGACACGGCCCGGCCTGGGAGAAAGCACCAGTACGCGATCAGCCAGTTGCACCGCTTCGTCGATCGAATGCGTGATCAGGAAGGCGGTGAACCGGCGCTCCAGCCAGATGCGTTCAGCGTCGGCAATGATTTTTTCCCGCGTCAATGCGTCCAACGCCCCAAAAGGCTCATCCAGCAGCAGCAACTCGGGCTTCGCATACATTGCTCTTGCGAACGACGTGCGCTGGCGCATGCCTCCCGATAGCTCCGACGGCATACGTTTCTCGAAGCCGTTCAACCCCACCAGCGCGCACAGATCGCGCGCGCGCTCCCTGCTGGCCTTGGAGAACTTCGCGGTCATGTGGTCGGCGAGCGCGATGTTGTCCTCGACCGTCATCCAGGGAAGCAGGCGATGCTCCTGGAACGCGACCCCGAAGTCGACAGCGCCGCCGCTATAGCGGATGCGGCCCCGGGTGGGTTGCTCCAGGCCACACAACAGCCGCAGCAACGTGGACTTGCCGCAGCCCGAAGGGCCGATGACCGCCACGAACTCCCCCTTCCCGATGGCCTGGCTGATCCCCTGCAACGCAACGGTTTCCCCCGACGCCGTATGGAAGGACTTGTGGACATCCTCGAATGTGACCAGGGCCTGGCCCGATGTGCCGGTGCTCACTTTGCCGCCTTGTTCCAGATGTCGTTGGTGTACATGGCCCGGGAAGTAGACTTGATGACCCCGGCGCCCTCCAGCAGGCGGCGGGCCTCCTCCCATTGCTTCTCGTCGTTGCGGACGACCTTGTCCACGCCATGCGTGGTCCAGAGCGGCCGGGTGGCCTTGACGTCCTGGAGCGCGACGTCGAGCTTGTCCAGCCCGGGGACGTCATACCTGGCCCGGATGCGAACCAGCGCCTCCGTCAACGCCTTGTCGTCCATGGCGGCCAGTTCGCGGGCCGCCTGCATGACGCTGCGGGTGAAAGCGACATACGGCTCGGGCGTCCTGTTCAGGTTTTCCTCGCGTGCCACGTACACGTTTCCGGGCACGTCATCGTCGATGTCCATCACATGGATGGGCATGCGCTCGGCCTGCATGCGGGCCACCGCGCTGGTGTTGGCGAAGAAACCGTGAAGCCTGCCCGCCTCGATCAGGCCGAACGTGGCCGGGCTGTAGGCCACCTTCTCCCTGCGGACGCTGGCGGGCGCGACGCGGGCCTTTGCCAACATCAGGTTCAGGCTGACTTCGGCGGTACCGCCGAACGAAGGCAGCCCGATCACCTTCCCTTCCAGGTCCTCGGTGCGGCGCAAGGGCGCCTTTGCCGCGGACACCAGCAGGAAAGGCGAGGTCTGCGCGATCGTCCCGAAGGCGATGACATCCGAATTTCCAGCAGCCCGGGCCGCCATGTAGGCATCGCCACCGGCTCGCCCGATATGGATCTGGTTGCCGGCCACCAGTTGGATGGCCTGGGCACCGCCCCGGCCCACCTCCAGGCGTACCCGCACGCCGTTGCGCCCGTATATGCCCGCCACATCCGCGTGGAATTCTGGCGCATACGCGAGCGACAGCGTACTGGGCGTCATATAAGTAAGTTCGGCGCCCGATGGCTGCCCGAATACGGGAGCGGCCAGCAGGGAGGCCCCCGCCATGCCCAACCCCGTCTGCATGAAAGTTCTGCGATCCACAATGATCCCCTTGGTCCAGTCAGTGGGTACGACTCCGAAACATCTCGTCCTTGCTTGGCCGTGCCGCATCGCACGTGCTTTTCTTTGCGTCTTTGCCCTGGCTCCCTCAATCCAGCACCAGCCGGCCCAGGCCACCCTCGATGTGCAGGCGCGTTCCGTAGGGCTCGCACAGCGCCTCGAAATCGCGCAGGATGTCCTCGTCCGGGACCAGGACCGGCGTCCCCCGCCGCCATCGCGGCTCGCCGGGACCCAGCGACACCGGATGCAGGGTCAGCGCTTCCAACCGGCCCTCCGCCATCGTCCAGCGCGGTAGCACCGCTCTCCAGACCTCGGGGTTCGTGGCCAGGCCCCTGCGGCCATGGTCCGACCGTGCGTCGAATGCCTCCTGGGTCGACGCACGCTCGTCCAGTCCGTATTTCTCATAGAAATCGGCGGGCAGCGACGCGACGGTTTCATTCTGGAAAATGAAATTCCCGAGGCTGTAGAAAATAGGGCAGCCGTTATATATTTCGAGCCCCCGCATGACGTGGGGACCATGGCACAAAATGGCATGCGCGCCCGCGTCGATATATTCATGAGCGGCCTCCCTTAGAAACCCGGCCGGAGCGCGTTTATCTCCCCGCTGCATTTCATGGGAATGAATGCTGACGAGCACATAATCGGCCTGGGCACGTGCATCGCGTATTCCCGCCAGGGTCCTGTTCATGTCCCTGGCGTCTGGCCGGCTGACGGGCCCGGGCGCCGGACCGGCCTTGAACCGGATTCCTCCGAATACATGGTCCACCCCCTCGGCGGCCAGGGAAAAACCCTCCTTGATTCGCAGGGACTCGTGGTCATTGATGCCGGTAGCCAGGGCAATGGACCGCAGGCATTCGATTTCTGGCGCCGGCAGGGTATAAACCGTCCGGTGCCGCAGCGGATTGATACCTGGCCGCCCCCGCATGTCCGTCCGCTGCGCCCCTGCCGCGGCCGACTCGTGGAAGGTGGAGGCCATCGAGATCAGCCCTGCCCTGCCGGCGGCCGTCTCTACGAAACAGGCCCTGCTGGCCTGGGCAAGATCGGCCCCGATTCCCGCGTAGGCCAAGCCGGCATTCTTCAACGCCGCGACCGTATCCAGCAGGCCTCTCTCGCCAAAATCCAGGGCATGATTGGTAGCGGCGGCGACGATATTGAATCCATAGCTGGCCAATATGTCTGCGTGGCATTCCGAAGTACGGGCCCAGGTGCCACCGCTGACAGCCGCGGGACTGGCGTCGGCCGACGCGAAAGTCGTTTCCAGATTGCAGAAACACACATCCGCCCCTCGCATGAACTGCTGCAGATCTCGAAATGCCTGATCGGGAAACACTTCCCGATTGACGAAAACATCGCCCGCGGCAACGAAGGTCATTTTTCCCATTTTCCCATGGGTATTATTTTTCAAAACCAGCCCCCGCCATTTATAAAACCACCGAAAACCGGACTATTAACTCCGGCCTCAGGATTCATTGTTGAATATTGACGGGATCAGTATACTGACGTGAAATATCGACGTCGCATGCGTTTTTTTTGCAGAAACCATTCCGTTTTCGCATGAAATATTCCCTGGGCCGCCACCTGCCTTCCACCATCAATCTGATAGCCCTGGTCACCGTGGCCCGGACGGGCAACGTCACGCGCGCCGCCCAGGAGTTGTTCCTGACGCAGAGCGCAGTCAGCAGGCAGATCAAGGACCTGGAGGAGTTCGTGGGGCGGCCCCTGTTCAGGAGAAGCAGGGGTGAGCTCTCCCTGACAGCGGAGGGTCGCCGCTATGTCGAACAGATCGAGGCACTGCTGAACCAGATCGAAGAGGCCACGCTCGGACTGAGCACCTCGACCGACACGAATGCGCACGTCACCGTTTCCAGCCAGGCGACGCTTGCCGTCAAATGGCTATTGCCGCGCCTGGCGGATTTTGGAAAACAGCATCCGGACATCATCATCGATGTGGAAACCCATGTCGGACAGATCGACATGAAGCGTGTGCGCGCCGATATGCTGATTATTTTCAGGGAGCACGCCGAACCGGGCTGGACGCTGGACCGATTGGCCAGCGGCGGAGGTTATCCCGTCTGCGCCCCCTCGTTGCTGGAAACCACGGACAAGCGGGGAATCGAAGCGCTTGCCGTATTGCCGCTGCTGCACCAGGGATCCAGCACGGGAGGCTGGGTGGAATATCTCGAAAGCCTTGGCCAGCCCGGTCTGCGGGCTCGGCCGGGACCTACCTATTCCCTGCTGACCATGGGCCTGCAGGCGGCTCTTGCGGGGATGGGAATCGCCATCCTGCCCGATTTCGTCGTCCAGGAAGATCTGAATGCGGGCAGGCTGGTCAAGGTCCACGGCGTCCCGTTGGTCAAACGGGGTTCGTATGTGCTGATGATCAGGGAATATGCGCGCGGCGCGCCCGCCATCGAACGCCTGCGGGAATGGCTGCTGGGCACCACGGCCCTGTAGCCCGTGGGCGCGCAAGGCACGGCCCCGGGGCGGCCGCACGACGACGTCATTTCTTCCCGTGCAACTCGTGGCCGGGCGGATACGTGGGGCGCACTGGGCGCGGCGCGCCGATGACGACGACGAAGTGGCTTTCCTCGTCCGTTTCGGAAACAATGGACCGATAAACCCCGGGCGGAACCGAGATCAGGTCGCCTTCCTGAAGAAGGGTTTCAGCGCGCATACCGTCGTGCTCGATGACGAACCGTGCCTTGCCCCGGGTCAGGTAGAAAACCTCCTCCACATCCACATGCAGGTGCGGGGGAAACTCATGGCCCGCCGGCAATAACATGGTCGTGAATGTGAAATGCTCGGGATCCAGGCTTTTTGAATCCGCCGTCGCTCCCGCGGCCCCGAATCCGATATATCGCATTTGCGCGCGCGAATATTTCGGATTGATATCGGCCTGGAATTTCAATACCCCCCAGTCGTAGGCCAGGCTGCTTTTGCGAACGACGCGCAACGCCAGCAGGCTTTCCAGCGTGTGCCCCTCCGGCAAGGGACATGGGGAAGTCGTATCATAATCTTGCATACCCGGCTCTCTACTTCGTCCTAAAGAGCAAAGTGTAGATATGCCACAGCCCCGTCACCCAATGAATTAATTTCCAGGACGGTATTCCCTTTTTTCATCACCGGGCCGGGCCTAGTTGCCCAGCAGCGCCCCGGCGAACTCGTCCGCCACGAAAGGCTGCAGGTCGTCGATCCCCTCGCCCACGCCTATCCAGTACACCGGCACCGGCCGCACGCCCTGCGCGCCGGCCGCCACCGCGGCCAGGATGCCGCCCTTGGCGGTGCCGTCCAGCTTGGTCACGATCAGGCCCGTCAGGCCCAGGGCCTGGTCGAAGGCCTTGATCTGCGCCAGCGCGTTCTGACCCGTGTTGCCGTCTATCACCAGCAGCACCTCGTGCGGGGCCGAGGCGTCGGCCTTGGCGATCACACGCTTGATCTTCTTGACCTCTTCCATCAGGTTCAACTGCGTGGGCAGGCGGCCGGCGGTATCGACCATCACCACGCCCATGCCCCGCGCCTGGCCGGACTTGACCGCGTCGAAGGCGACGGCGGCGGGATCGCCACCCTCCTGGGCAATGACCGTGACGTCGTTGCGGCGGCCCCACTCCACCAATTGCTCGCGCGCGGCGGCGCGGAAGGTGTCGCCCGCGGCCAGCAGCACGTGACGGCCCTGTTGCTGGAAGGTGCGCGCCAGCTTGCCGATGGAGGTGGTCTTGCCGGCCCCGTTCACGCCCGCGATCATGGTCACGATGGGCGCGGGGCGGTCCAGGTCGAACCGGCGCTCCAGCGGCCGCAGGTGCTCGGCCAGCAGCTCACGCAGCACCCGGCGCACGCTGTCGCCGTCCTCGATGCGTTCCTGCCGCACACGCTCGCGCAGTCCCTTGAGCAGCGATTGCGCCGCATCCACGCCGGTATCGGCCATGATGAGCGCGGTTTCCAGTTCCTCGAACAGATCTTCGTCGACCTTCACGCCCACGAACAGCGTGGTCAGGCTCTGGCCGGTGCGCGACAGGCCGGTCTTCAGGCGCGCCAGCCACGACGATTTGGCGGGCGGGGCCGCCTGGGGAACCGGCGGCATCGACGGCGGCTGGATCGGCGCGGCGGGGGCCGCCACGGCGGGCACCGCCGGCTCCGGGGAGACCGGCCGTGCATCCGCCACGCTGTCCGCCAGGCCGGCGGGCACCGCATCCCGGCCGGGATCGGCCTGGGGCGCCACGGGCCGGTCCACTACGGGCGCATCGGGCCGCTCCGCCACGCCCGGCACGGGAGCAGGAACTGGCGCGACCTCCGGCTCCTGGACACGGTCCTGCTCGGGTGGGGGCGAAGGGGCCTTCTTCTTGAAGAAACTGAACATGGAAACCTGTATGCTGAAACGGCCTGCGGCATCATCGGGACAACGGGCCGCGGCCCGTCCGGCGGACACATGGCCGCCGGCTATAGAATCTGGGATTCTACCGGTCCATCGCCATGCCCTCATCCCGCCCTCCCGCCACCCGCTCCCACCGCTCCGCCCCCCACAAGGTCCGCATCATCGGCGGCCGCTACAAACGCACCCCGCTGCCCGTCCTGGACCTGCCCGGCCTGCGCCCCACGCCGGACCGTGTGCGCGAGACGCTGTTCAACTGGCTCAACCACCTGTGGGCCGGCGAATTCGCCGGCAAGACCGTGCTCGACGCCTTCGCCGGCTCTGGCGCGCTGGGCTTCGAGGCCGCCTCCCGCGGCGTGGCCGAGGCGGTGCTGGTGGAAACCGACCGCAAGGCAACGGCTTCCCTGGAGGCATTGCGCGCGCGCCTGGGCGCCGACAATGTCAGCATCGTGACCGGCGACGCCCGTACCTACCTGTCGCGCACGGCCTCCCGCTTCGACCTCGTGCTGCTGGATCCGCCATTCGGGCAAGACTGGCTGGACCGCGTCCTGCCATCAGCATTGCGAGCGCTCACTAACGACGGAATGCTCTATATTGAAGCCGAAGCGCCTGTCCTGGCCCCGCCCGGAACCGAATTGCTGCGGCAGGACAAGGCAGGCGCGGTACATTTCCAGTTGCTGCGCGCCCACCCGGAAGCCGCGTAGCGCCTGGAAACGTCTGATACGCGTCATTGCCAATTTGCTGCGCCGCGCAAATAAGGAAATAATCACATCATCCGGTAACCGGATGCCGGCCCCCTAGAACGCCGGACGACTCGTCCCCGCCATCCGGCCGGGACCGAAGAGGCTGACGCCCATCAATAGAGAAATACGGAGCCTACGCATGATCATTGCCGTATACCCTGGCACCTTCGACCCGATGACCCGCGGCCACGAGGATCTCGTCCGCCGCGCGGCCGGGCTGTTCGACAAGGTGGTGGTGGGGGTGGCGGTCAGCCGCAACAAGGCCCCCTTCTTCACGGTCAGCGAACGGGTCGAGATCGCCCGCGAGATCCTGGGCCACTATCCCAACGTCCAGGTGGCCAGCTTTTCCGGACTGCTGAAAGACTTCGTGCGCGAGCAGAATGCCCGAGTCATCGTGCGCGGACTGCGCGCGGTCTCGGACTTCGAATACGAGTTCCAGATGGCGGGAATGAACCGATACCTGCTGCCGGATGTCGAAACCATGTTCCTGACGCCGTCCGACCAGTATCAGTTCATCTCGGGCACCATCGTGCGTGAGATCGCCCAGTTGGGCGGCGATGTCAGCAAGTTCGTGTTCCCGTCCGTCGAGCGCTGGCTGCACGCCAAGGTCGCGCAACTGGGCGGCCGCGACGGCACCTGAGTCCCCCAAGGCAGCAAGGAAGTCCCCACCATGGCTCTGCTGATTACCGACGAATGCATCAACTGCGACGTCTGTGAGCCCGAGTGCCCCAACGATGCCATCTACCTGGGCGTGGAGATCTACGAGATCGACCCCGCCCGCTGCACCGAGTGCGTCGGCCACCACGACGAGCCCCAGTGCAAGGTCGTCTGTCCGGTCGAGTGCATCGAGCTCAATCCCGAATGGCCGGAAGACCGCGATCAGTTGATGGGCAAATACCGCAGGCTGACGGTACATCCCGTGGTGGAATGACCGCCGGCCGGCGCGCTTACGGCATCGGCGCCGGCGTGCCGCCCTCGTAGGCCTGCTGCAGCAGCATCCGGATCGCCGCCCGCTCCAGCAGACGCGGGTTCGGATAAGGCTGGCTCACCGCCAGGTCCGCGATCCGGTCCAGTTGCGGCGCCCGCACCCCCAGTTCCCCGAGCCCCTTGGGCACGCCCAGCGTCCGGCCCAGCGCATGCAGCCCGGCGGCGGCGTCCGGCACATCCAGCGCCCGGCGGATCGCCGCCATGGCGGCGGGAGCGGCCGGCGCGTTATAGGCGGTCGCATAGGGCAGCACGATGGCGTGGGTCTCGGCATGGGGAAGATTCAGGCTGCCCCCCAGCACATGGCAAAGCTTGTGATGCAAGGCCATCGACGCGACGTTGAGCGACATGCCCGCGAGCCACGCTCCGTACAGGCAGCGCTCGCGTCCCGGCAGCGCCCCCGGTTCGCGCAGCACCTCGGGCAGCCCATGCGCCAGGGCGCCGATCGCCTCCTCGGCCATGAGCGACACCACGGGGTTCCCGTCCGCCGCGTACAGCGCCTCGACACAGTGCGCGATCGCGTTCAGGCCGCTGCTGGCCGACAGCGGCGCGGGCAGGCTGCGCGTCAGCGCGGGATCGTACAGCACGGTGGCCGGCAACACCCGGTCGTCGCGGCCCGTGCGCTTTTCTCCTTCATCGGTCAGCCCGTAGATGGACGTCATCTCCGACCCGGCATAGGTGGTGGGAATGGCGAGGATGCGCAGCGGCAGTTCGAGCGCCATGGCCTTCGCCAGGCCGGTCGCCGAGCCGCCGCCCAGCGCGACCAGGCCGTCCGCGTCCGCTGCGCGGGCCCGGGCCACCGCCGCCCCGACGACCGCCACCGGCACGTGCATGACCGCTTCGGCGAACACCGACGGCCGCGCGTCGCCCAGGTTTGCGGCCACGGCTCGCGCGTCGGCCGCCTGCTCCGGCGTGCACAGGATCAGCGGTCGCTTCATGCCCAGCATCTCCAGTTCGCGTCCCAGGTGGCGCAGGCTGCCTGCCCCGAACACCACGCGCGCCGGCGCGCTGCGATAAACGAAGGCGGCGATGCCTTCGGGCGGATTCCTGCGACCTTGCATGACGGCTCTCCCTTGATGTCCGGCGGACATGGTAGGGACGCCGGCCCCGCCGGGTCGATAGCGGAACCCTTATGCATCCGATGCGAAAACGGCATGCGGCGCGCCATCGGGTGGCCCGGCCTTGTATGCCGATTTCGCATGCGGCGCATCGCGAAACCGGTATGGTGCCCCGCGATGCGCTGCCGGATACTGCCCCGGCGCCTGTCGTGAGGAGGCGCGGCACCACACAGGAGACGACATGACCGAACGCTCTGGCTCGATACAGGGCCTGCATCACATCACGCTGTGCACCGCCACGGCGCAAGGCGATGTGGATTTCTTCGTAAAAGTGATGGGGCAGCGCTTCATCAAGCAGACGCTGTTCTATGACGGCAAGATCCCCATTTATCACTTGTACTTCAGCGATGCCGACGGCACGCCGGGCACGGTCATGACGACCTTCCCGATGCGCCGAACCGGGCTCGTGGGCCGCAAGGGCTCGGGGCAATTCACCGCGATCGCGTATTCGGTCCCGCCGGGTTCGCTCGATTTCTGGCGCGAGCATTTCCGCCGCAACGGCATCGCCATCGCCGGCGAATCGGAACGCTTCGGCGAAAAGTACCTGCGCGTGGTCCACGCCGGCATCGATTTCGAAGTGGTCGAGGACCCGGCCGACCCGCGCAAGCCCTGGAAGTCCGACTACGTCCCGGAGCGGTATGCCGTGCGCGGCTTCCACAACTGGACCGTGACCGTGCGCGAGCAGGAGGACATGGATGCCTTCATGCACGAGGCCTGGAGCTTCCGCCGCACGCTGTCCGACGGACTCTTCACGCGCTACGAGGTTGCCGGGGGCGGCGGCGGCAAGCGCATCGACATCCTGCATGCGCCCGACCTGCGCCAGGGAACGTGGACAGTGGCCGAGGGCATCGTCCACCACGGAGCCTTCGACGTGCCCGACTACGACACGCAGATGCGGGTCAAGCTCGAAACCGAGGGCATGGGTTTCACCGATTTCTCGGACCGCAAGAACCGCGGCTACTTCGAGTCCACGTACGTGCGGACCCCCGGCGGCGCGATGTTCGAAGCCACCAAGTCGCTGGGATTCAAGATGGACGAGACCGAGGAAGAGCTCGGCACCGACCTGAAGATCTCCCCGCAGTTCGACGTCTCGCACGAAGAGCTCAAGGCCTTCATGCAGAAGGAAGACCCCATCCACCTTTGAGTTCCATCGCGGACTCGATTCCCACCCTAGAAGACGCCGCCATGAATACATTCACCACCTTCGGCACCGGCCCCCGGAAAGTGCTGGTCCTGCCGGGACTGTTCGGCGCCCGGCCGCTCGAACCCATGCTCGCGATGGCCGACGGCGACGCATGCCAGTACGTCGTCATGGACTACCGCGGCTACGGCGCCTCGCGTGCCCTGCCCGGCCTGTGCCACCTGCGCGAAGTCGTCATCGACGCCATCCGTCTGCTGGACTACCTGGGCTGGACGCATGCCCACGTGCTCGGCCATTCGATGGGCGCGCTGGCCGCGCAGATGCTGGCGGTGGCCGCGCCCCGGCGCATCCGCTCCATCGTCTCGCTGGCGGGGCTGGGCGCCCAGGGCGCCTCCCGCGAACCCGCCCATCGGCGCCTGATGAGCGAAGCCGCGCACGACCTGGCCAAGCGCGCCGCCGTCATCGACAACGGCACGGGCAAGCGCTACGGCGCCGCGCAGGTCCGGCTGCTGGCCGAGGCGTCCTGGGACGCGATGAAACCCGAGGCCTTCGCCGCCTATGCCGCGGACGCGGCCGCCACCGACATCCAGCGCGAAGTCGACGGCAGCGCCGTGCCCTTCCATGCCATCGTGGGCGCGCACGATCCCGCCGCGAGCGAGAAGGCCGCGCGGGAAACCAGCCTGCGCTGGTACCGCGACAGCAGCCTGTCGGTCCTGGCCGGCGCCGGCCACTACCCTTCGATCGAAACACCGCTGCAAGCCATCGCGGCGATCGAGTCCTTCCTGCGCGAGGCCGAATCGGCCGCGCGCGAGAAAGAGAAACTGGCGGCCTGACCCAGGCACCCGACGCCGCCGCCGGGCATCCCGCCCGGCCGGCGGCCGACCCCATAATCAGAACGGAGACACACCATGCATGCGCGCTTGCCGCGGGCCTTCGCCCGCCTGCTTCTCTTCGCCCCGGCACTCGTCTCGGCGGCCGAGGCATCCTCCTATCCCACCCGGCCGCTGCATCTGGTGGTCCCCTTCACCAGCGGTGGCATCGCCGACATCATGAGCCGCGTGCTGGCGGAGCGGCTCAAGGACGCCCTGGGCCAGCCCGTGATCGTGGAGAACCGCCCGGGCGCCGGCACGCTGCTCGCCTCCGAGTACGTGCAGCGCGCCGACGCGGACGGCTACACGCTGATGATGGCGGCCTCGTCCCTGACGATCGCGCCCAGCGTCTATCCCAAGGGACGGGTGAAGTACGACCCCGAGCGGGACTTCACGCCGATCTCGCTGGTGGCCGAGGTGCCGCAGGTCCTGGTCGTGTCCCCGTCCCTGCCCGTCGGCAACGTGGCCGAGCTCATCCGCTACGCGCAGAAACATCCCGGGCAGCTCAATTACGCCTCCGCCGGCGCGGGTACCTCGAACCATCTGGGTGCGGAACACTTCAAGCAGATGGCCCATATCAGCATCACCCATGTCCCGTACAAGGGCACCGTGCCCGGGCTGAACGACGTCATGACGGGCAACGTGCAGATGATGTTCGCCGACCTCGCCGCGGCGGATCCGTTCATCCAGGCGGGCAGGCTCAAGGCCCTGGGCCTTACCAACGCCAAGCCCTCGGCCGCGCGCCCCGAACTGCCGACCATCGCCCAGGCCGGCGTGCCGGACTACGACAGCAAGTCCTGGCTGGGCGTCGTGGCGCCCGCCGGCACGCCCCCGGCCATCGTGGCCCGGCTCAACGCCGGCATCGTCAAGGTCCTCGCGCAGCCCGAGGTCAAGCGCCGTTTCCAGGCCCTGAACGTCGACGTCGCGCCGAGTTCGCCGGAAGAATTCAGGCACTACATCTCGGCCGATACGGCGCGGTGGGCCCGGATCGCGAAAGAGACCGGCGCCTCGGTCGACTAGCCGCGCCTTGACGCTCCCTAGCCGGCTGGACAGAATGAACGGCCATTGACCTATCCTGGCACCCGCCCGCGGCGGGAGCCACCGGAGGACCAAGCGTGCGCTCCCTCGATCTCCGATTGCTAGCCGTGTTCGACGCCATCCTGCGCGAGAAGAGCGTGACCGTGGCCGGCGAGAGCCTGGGCCTGAGCCAGCCGGTGATGAGCCAGTCGCTCAGCCGCCTGCGCGACTACTTCGGCGATCAGTTGTTCGTCCGTACGTCCGAAGGCATGATGCCCACGCCGCGCGCGCTGTCGCTCGCATCCAGCGTGGGCGAGGTGCTGGGCATCGTCAGCCAGCGCTTCGAGCCGCCCCAGGCCTTCGACCCCTGTACCTCGTCGCGCACCTTCAGCTTCTTCGCCACCGACTTCGCCGCCGCCATCCTGGTCCCCAGCCTGATGGCCCGTTTCCGGCCGCACAGCCCCAACCTGCGGGTACGCGCCCTGCCCATGCGGCCCAAAGGCATGGACGAGGCGCTGGAAAGCGGCGAAGTCGACCTCGCCTTCGGCAACCTGTCGGAATTCGGAACCGGCTTCTACCAGACCGGCATCTACCACTCCGACTACGTCTGCCTGGCGCGCGGCGACCATCCCGAGATCCGGAGAGCCCTGACCGTCCAGCAATACCTGTCGGCCTCGCACGCGCTCATCTCGCCCCTGCCACCGGGCTACGACGGCCTGGAGAAATTCCTGCGCGACATGCTCGACCCCGCCCGCATCGTCCTGTGCCTGCCCAATTTCTTCACCGTGCTGACATTCCTGCCGCAATCGGACATGCTGGTGACCATGCCGCGCCGCGCGGGCACCACCGCCGCCCGCATCATCGGGGCCCAAGTGCTGGAACTGCCGGTCAAGATCCCGGGCTTCGACGTCAAGCTGTTCTGGCATGAACGCTTCCACAAGGACCTGGCCAACCAGTGGTTCCGCAACCAGGTCCGGGAAGCGTTCAACGACCGCTGATTGGTCCCCTCACACCAGCGAGCAGACATTGCGCTGCTGGCTGTAGAAGTCCAGCGAGGCCAGCCCGCCCTCTCGGCCTATGCCCGATCGGCCCAGGCCGCCGAAGGGCGTGCGCAGGTCGCGGATCCCCCAGGCGTTGACCCAGACCACGCCCGCGCGCAGCCGGGCGGACACGCGCAGCGCCTGGGCGTGGTCGCGCGACCACAGGGCCGCGGCCAGGCCGTATTCGCTGTCGTTGGCCAGGTGCACGGCCTCTTCCTCGTCGTCGAAGGGGGCGATGTGGCAGCAGGGGCCGAACACCTCGTGCCGGACGATGGTGGACGATTCGTCCAGCCCGGTCCAGATCGTCGGTTCCATCCACGCGCCCTCGGCCAGGCGCCCCGACATGGCCGGGGCCTGGCCGCCGGTGTGTACGGTGGCGCCTTCGTCGCGCGCCACGGCGCAGGCCCGCAACACCTTGTCGCGGTGGCGCCGGCTGATCAGCGGTCCCATGGTCGTGCCGGGATCCAGCGGATCGCCCATCCGCAGCGCGGCGGCCCGCGCCGACAAGCCATCGACGAAGCGCTCGAACAACGGCCGATGCACGTAGATGCGCTCGGTCCCGAAGCACACCTGTCCCGAGTTCAGGAAGGCGGACCGGGCCGATCCCTCGATCGCGGCGTCGAGCTCGGCGGACCCGAAGACGACGGCGGCGTTCTTGCCGCCCAGTTCCAGCGACACCGGCCGCACGCCCCGCGCCGCGGCCGCCATGATCGCCTCGCCCGTCCGGGTCTCGCCCGTGAACGTCAGCGCGTTCACGCCGGGGTGCGCGGCCAGCAGGGCGCCCGCCGAATCCTGGCCGAAGCCGTAGACGACGTTGAAGAGGCCCTGGGGCAGCTCGATCTCTTCGATGACCCGCGCCAGCAGCGCCACCGAGGAAGGCGTTTCCTCGGACGGCTTGACCACCACGGCGTTGCCGCAGGCCAGCGCCGGGGCGATTTTCCAGACGGCCAGCACCAGCGGGAAATTCCAGGGGCAGATGATGGCCACCACACCGTGCGGCAGGCGCGTGGTCATGTTGACGGCGCGCCTGCCCTCCGGCAGGGCCGTGACCACCACGTCGTCGCGATGCGTCCTGAGCAGTTCCGCGAAAGTCTCGAAGGTGGCGATGGCGCGCGGGATCTCGACGCTGCGGACCATGGACAGGGGCTTGCCGGTGTCGCGCACTTCGGCATCGACGAAGGCGTCGAACCGCCGCCGGATGGCGCCGGCGATCTTCAACAGCCAGTCCGCCCGCTGATCGGCCGACGCGGCCGCCGCGACACCGCGCGCGGCGCGCAAGGCGGCCTGCACCGCTTCGTCCACCAGCGCGGCATCGGACTCCTCGACCTCGGCGATCAGGGTATCGGTAGCGGGGTCGCGCTTCTCGAAGCGGCGCAGTTCCGGACGTGAAACATGCCTTCCATCCAGGAAGGCGGAAATGACGGGAGTGGCCATCGTCGTCTCCATTGGCAATGGGTCAGCGGATCGCGGCGGCCTGCGCCACCGAGTTGATCATGGAACTGTCGCGCAGATAGGACTTCGCCAGCGCCGGATCGCGCACCACCGCGCGCAACTCGTCGATGTTCTGCCTGCGCACGCCGGGATCGCGCTCCTGCATGAGCCGCTTGTTGCGTATGCTCTGGCGCTGCACGTTCTCGACCGCCACGTGCCGCCGCTGGCGATCGTAGAGATCGAGCAGCGCGCAGTCCGCTCCCCCGCAGACCGCGGCCAGTTTCTCCGACAGGTTGATCGCGTCGTGGACGCCGCCATTGAGTCCGAATCCGCCTATGGGATTGTTGATGTGGGCCGCGTCGCCCGCCAGCAGCACGCGGCCGTTGCGGAAGCTGGACGCCACGCGCTGATGGACCCGGTAGGTGCTCTGGTAGACCAGTTTGCAGTTCCGCTCCCGGCCCAATACGTCGCGCAGCATGTCCTGGGCGTAGTCTTCGGCCAGCACGGCCTCTTCGGGCAGTTCAGGATCGGACGGCATGGCGATGCGCCACAGGCTCCCGACCCGGGGATCGGCCAGCCGCAAGATGACGGCCCACTTGTCCGGGTCGGCCACGTACGACGTCTCCGCAAAACCTTCGCCGGCCAGGTCTTCGTCGACGTTGGTGACCAGGAAGCGTTCCGGCCACGTGAATCCCTCGTAGTCGATGCCGCTGCTCTTTCTTACCGCGCTGCGGGCACCGTCGCATCCCACCACCCAGCGGGCGACGATCGTCTCGCGCCGTCCGCCGGCGTCGCCGTACCGGACCTCGACGCGTTCGCCTTCCTGTGTCACTTCCTCGACACTCGCGCCGAACACCACTGTCGCGCGCGGCTCCCGTTCGAGCCTGGCCAGCACATCGGCGGCCAGGTGATGCTGGGGCAGGTGGAACCGGTAAGGGTAGCGGGTCTCCCCGGCCAGCATGCCTAGGTCGAATTCGGCGACGACGCCCTCTTCCTTGTCCCGTATCTGCCAGACCGGAATGCGCAGGCCCAGCGGCAGCAGGCCGTCCGTGATCCCGAAGGGTTCCAGCATTTCCAGCGTGGGGGGATGGAAGGCCGCGCCGCGCTGCTCGCGGGGAAGTTCGCGCAGCGCCTCCAGCACCACCACGTCGATTCCCGACCGCGCCAGCGCCAGCGCGGTTACCAGGCCCACCGGGCCGGCCCCGACGATCACTACCTGAGTTTCTGATGTCATGATGAATGAATGGCTGATCGATGAACATCGCCGCTCGCGACTCGCGAGGCCGGCGTCCTGTCGCCACCATACGAAGGGCCCGTACCCGCGTCGAGAATGCGCCGCTTATGCCCGGCATGCACGATATGCATGATTCGCCGGCGGACACGCGGCGGCCGGGCATAGCGTTCGCGCATGCCGCGCATTAGCGTTCGGAGATGGCGGGCGCCCCCGGCGCGCGGCTAAGGTGGCGGCCGACCTCCACTTCCGGAAACTCCGATGGCCTTGAAAGAAAGCGCGGCCCATCCCTCGGCCGCAGAACGCCTCATCCGCCTAGCCGCCCGTCTCGGCATCGAACACATCTTCGCCAACCTGGGCAGCGACCATCCTGCCTTCATCGAAGCGCTGGCGCGCCTGCGCGAATCGGGCGAGCCGGCTCCTCGGGTCATCGTCTGCCCGCACGAGATGACCGCGCTGAGCGCGGCCCACGGCCACGCCATGCTGACGCGCCGCGCCCAGCTCGTGCTGGTGCATGTGGACGTCGGCACCCAGAATCTGGGGGGAAGCGTGCACAACGCCTGCCGCGGGCGCGTGCCGGTCATCGTGGTGGCGGGCCTGTCGCCCGTGTCCGAGGACGCGGCGCGGACGGGCTCCCGCACCGAATACATTCACTACATCCAGGACACTCCGCGCCAGCACGATCTCGTGGCGCCGTTCATGAAATGGCTCTACGAACTCCGGGACCCGGCCACCACCGAGGCGACCTTGCTGCGCGCGCACCAGCTCGCGGCATCGGAGCCACAGGGCCCCGTCTATCTGACAGGCGCGCGCGAAGTGTGGGATGCGGCGGCCCCCGCCGGCACGCCGGATCCCGCGCTGCGCGGCCCCGTGGCGAAAACCGCCCTCGCGCCGGAAGCCGTCGAGAAGCTGCATGCGCTGCTGGCCGGCGCCCGCCGTGCCCTGCTTGTCACCACCTACGCCGGACGCGATCCGGCCACGGTCGGCAAGCTGACCGCCGTGTGCGAAAAATACGGCCTGGGCGTGGTCGAGGTCGGCCCGCAATACGTGAACTTCCCCGGCGACCACCCCTGCCATCTGGGCTACCGCCGCGACTGGCTCATCGACGAAGCCGACGCCATCGTCCTGCTCGACGTCGACGTGCCCTGGCTACCCCGCAACACCGGACCGGCGCCGGATGCCCGTGTCTTTCACATCGACGCGGACCCGGTCAAGCCCACCCTGGGTGCCTGGCACTTCGAGGCGCACGAACGCCACCAGGCCGACAGCGGCATCGCGCTCGATCAGCTTCTGCGAACCGGACTGCCCGTCGATGCCGGGTTGAAGCAGGAACGTCTGGCATGGATCCGGTCACGAGCGCCGGCGGGCCCCGGCCCGGCGCCCGCCAACGGTCCGCTGACGCCGCAGGAAGTGACACTGGCCGTGAAGGAATTGCTGCACGAACGCAGCATCGTCCTGTGCGAGGAACCCTCCAACGCGTACGCTATCGTCTCGACGATGCGCATGAACCGGCCCGGCAGCTTCTACGCCAGTGGCGGAAGCGGCCTGGGATGGTGCATCAACGCCGCCGTGGGCGCGAAGCTGGCGGCCCCGGACGCCGAAGTCATCGCCCTGGTGGGCGACGGCTGCTATGTCTTCGGCGTGCCCGCCAGCGCCTACTGGGTCGCCCGGACGTACGGCGCTCCCATGCTCACCGTCATCTACAACAATAGCGGCTGGCGTTCGCCCAAGGTCTCGACCGAACTCGTCCATCCCGCGGGCGCGGCCCACGCCGACGACACCTATTGGGTCGCTGCCAGCGCCGGTTCGCGCCTGGCCGATCTGGCGGCAGCGGCCGGCGACGCCCTCGCCATCCGCGTCGACGACCGGCGCGAGCTGCGCGCGGCATTGGCGCGGGGCCTGGCCTGCGTGCGCGCGGGACGGCCGGCGGTCATCGAAGTGATGTTGGCGCGAGCCACCCGCCAAGAACTGGGAACCCCGCCCGGGCATTGACCCCGTCAGAAATCCAGGACCACCTCGGCCCGGTCCCCGACGCTCAGTACCGCGCCGGGCGGCGCGTCGACGATGGCATTCACGCCGAATGTCACGCCGCCCCCGGGCTGGCCGCGGAAGGTGGCGAGCGTGGCCATGGGCTCGCTCGCCCGCGCGCCGGTCGACTGGTCGGTATTGGGGATCTCGCAGCGCACGCAGGGCTTGACCAGCGCCAGCCGGACCCCCCCCACCGAGACCAGCACGGTGTAGTCCTCGTCGAAGGCTCCGAACTCGCTCAGCACCACGTTGGGACGGAAGCGGTCCATGCCGACCCCGGATTGCCCCACGGCAGCCAGCTTCTGGTTCAGTTCGGCCAGAGAGGCCTCGTTGGCCACCAGGATGGGGTAGCCATCGGCGAACGCGAAGATGTGATGCGGCGGAAAATTCTCGGCCACCGGATGGCGGGCCAGCCAGTTCTCGATGCGCATCGTGCTGGCCAACCGCCGCGACTGCGGATGGACCTTGACCAGCCGGCACGGCGTGCCCAGCAGCGCGCCGAACCACTGGGCGGCCAGATCGCCCTCGTCCACCGCGTCGACCTCGTCGCGCCAGACCGTGACCCGTGTACGCACGCTGTCGTCGTCCTCGATCACGTCCACCGGGATGTCCAGGCGCGGTTGCCCCGGCGCGGTCACGATCAGGTAGCCGTCGCGCAGCTCGGTGCGGATCCGGGCCATGGCCGGATGGCTGCGCTGGGAAAGGAAGATGCCCCCGGCGTCGACCACCATCCACCGGCGGTCGTTGTGCAGGCCCGCCATACCGATGGGCGAACGGTCCAGGGCGATGCCGCCGCAGGACTTGATGGGATAGATGTAGAGGCCGGAGATGGAAATGGACATCGGCTTTCCGCGCTGCTGATTCGACTACCGGAACAATCCCTTGAGCCGGTCCTTGACCTTGCCGCGCAGCTTGTCGCCCGGTTCGGACGGCTCGATGCCCAGCTCTTCCTTGAGTTTGTTCCTGACGGTGTTCTTGAGCACGTCGGTGGCGACCTTGCTCCACTGGATCGTATAGGACGGCGCGGCGAAGGGGCCGGCCACGTGGACCGGCACGGTGACATTGCGCAGGTCCGCGAGGTCCTTGCCGTCCTGCCCGGTGGAAGTGTTCACCACGGTGACCAGCGCCACCAGGTCGAAGCGTTCACCGGGGATGTCGATGCGGGCCGGCTCGCCTTCCGACACGCGCAGCAACGGCGCCTTGATGGCCAGGCTGCGCAGGGTCCCGATACCACTGGCGAACACCAGTTGGGCCTGGAGCTCGGAGAAATCGGTCTGCAGCGTGTCCTGGTGCTGCCTGGCATCGTCCTTGCGCGCCGACAGCAGCGAGTGGAACTCGCGCAGGGACTGGGCGATATTCACCCCCTTGACCGCGCCGTCGCGCACCGCAAGGCTGGCCGTGCCGTTCAGCCCGCGCTTCATCTGCCCCACGGTCTTGCCGGTCGCGGTCAGGTTGAGCGCGACGGTCGCCCGGCCGATCAGCCCGTCCTTGTGCCCCAGGTCCGACAGCAGCGGCTGCAGCGACACGTTGGTGAGCGTGGGCGCGAGGCCGATGCGATTCGTGGCCGCGTCCGCGAAGACGCTGCCGGACAGCGAACCGCCGTACAGCGAGGCCTTCAGGCCGCTCACGTCGGCCCGCCCCCTGGCCACGCGCACCGAGGCGGACACGTTGCCGGCCTTGAGTCCCCGGGCGACCAGGCTGCCGATCTTGATGGTCCCGCTGGCCGTGATGTCCTCCAGCGCGGACAGCTTCACCGGCGGATCCGCCGGGACACGGGCACCGCCGGCCCCCGCGGGCCCTCCCGGCCGGGCCGCGGGCAGCAGCTTGTCCAGGTCCAGCGCATCGGCGGCGATCGAGAAGACGATGCGCGGCTCGTCGAACTGCGAGATGTCGGCCGTGGCATTGAACGCACCGCCCTCGATGGTGGCATCGAGCCTGGCCACCGCGTGTTCCTTCTCGAAATTGGCGCGCAGGTTGCCCTTGATGGGAATCGCCATTTGCCTGGCGGGAAGCGCGGGGTCCTGGATATCGAGCTGGCCCGCCAACTGAGGCAGCGACACTTTCCTGCGGGGCAGGCTGGCCAGGACCGGCGATGCGCTGGAGAACCGGACCACGCGATCGCCTTCTTTAAGTTCTCCGTCGAGCGCCAGGCGTTCGATGGAGAGCTTGTCCGCGGTGCCGGACAGGCCCGACAAGGCGAGGCGCAGGTCCAGGTCCCGCTTGCCGTCCACGCTCACCCGGGCGGTCAGCGCCTCGCCCTGGGCGGATGTCGGCGAGACATGCAGCGCCGGCGCGGATAGCGACAGTTCGAAAGGATCGGCTCCCAGCTTGCCCTGCGCGGACAACGACAGTTTCTCGACCTGGACCCGGCCCTCGGCCACCCCGGCGTTCAGGCGCGGGGCTTCCAGGCGCAGATCCACGCCGCTCAAGGGCCGGCTGCCAGCCACGTCGCCCTGGAAGGCGATGGAGACCCCCGAGGCGTCGATGGCCTGGCGCAGGCCGTCGTAGGCGATGTCGCCCTGCGCCGTCAACGCGGTGGCCCGTATCGAGGGCAGCACGCCGGTGGCCTTCAGGTCGAAGCCCTTGGCCGAGAAAAACTGCCGCTCGGGATCCACCGTCAACCGCCCCTGGACCTGGACCGTGGCATCCACGCGCGGGCTCTGCCCCAGCACCCGGGCCGACAGATCCATGTCGAACGGCACGCGGGGCGCCACCCGCCCCGTGGTGGCGGACAACCGCTCCACCCGCATCGAGGTGCCTTTCATGTAGTCGCGCAGCGCCAGTTCGCCGCCGCTGAACTCGATGCCGGCCACGTCGAACGACAAGGGCCGGCCCCCGGCATCCAGCTCCCCGCCGCCCGGCTGGCCAGGCTGGCCCGGCGCCTTGGGCGCGGGTCCCAGCAGATCCTCGAAATTCAACTTGCCGTTCTGGTAGCGCACCACGTTGGCCTTGAGCCCGACCACCCTGACGCGATCGACCACGATACGGCCGGACAACAGCGGCAGCACCGCCACCGATACCCGCGCGGTGTCCACCGCCGCGAAGATCTGGGTGGAGCGCGGCTCGGACAGCGACAGCTTCTCGATCTCCACGCCCAGGTTGGGGAAGACGCTGAACCGGACGTTGCCATCCATGCGCAAGGTACGGTCGTAGCGCTTCTTGACCGCGTCGGCGACGGGACCCTTGTAGTGATTGGGATCGACCAGCAACACCAGGGCCGCCAATCCGATGGCCGCCACGGCGAGCAGGGCCGCCGCACCGATCGCGATGCGCTTGAACCACCGCATTGAATACGTCTCCGAAAATCCTGGATGGCCGGCGTGCCGCTGCCGGTTCCGCGACTGTACCTCCAGGGGAACTATATGATAACTGTCCCCTCCTACGCGCTGCGCGCGCCCCCCCGGGGGCGGCACCGGCGGACCGGCAGGGCCGGATCCGCCGTGTCCTGGGAACAAACTGCACAGGGAGTACTGACATGACAGCTGGACATTCCGGTATCGAACGCATCGAGTCGCGCACGGCGCAGATCGGAGGCGGCATCAGTGTGGATCGGGTGTTGCCGGTGCGGCAGCGCCGGCGCATCGGAGCCTGGTGTTTCCTGGACCATGCCGGCCCCGCCCGGTTCGAGCCGGGCGAAGGGATGCTGGTCGAGGCGCATCCCCACATCGGCCTGCAGACTTTCACCTGGCTGATCGAGGGCGAAGCCCTGCACCGCGACAGCCTGGGCAACGAGCAGATTCTGCGCCCGGGGCAGGTCAACCTGATGACGGCCGGCATCGGCATCAGCCACACCGAGGAATCCCTGCCCGACCAGCGCGTGCTGCACGCCGCCCAGCTCTGGATCGCGCTGCCCCCCGGCAAGCAGGAAATGCCCCCGGCGTTCGATCACTATCCCGACCTGCCCCGCTGGTCGGAAGCCGGCCTGGATTTCACCTTGCTGGCCGGTTCCCACGCCGGGCGCACGGCGCCGACCCGCGTCCATACGCCGCTGGTGGGCATGGACCTGCAAAGCCCGGTGGCGGCGACGCTGCGCCTGGCGCTGGAACCCGCCTTCGAACATGGCCTGCTCGTGCTGGAAGGCGCGGCGAACGTCGAGGGTGAACGCTTCGGTCCGAACGAGCTCGCCTACGTCCCCACGGGCTGGGAAGGGCTGGACCTGTCGGCCGAGGCCGGTAGCCGCCTGCTGCTGATCGGCGGTGAACCGCCCACCGACGACATCACCATCTGGTGGAACTTCGTCGGCAGCAAGTCCGCCATCGCCCAGGCCCAGCGCGACTGGGAAGCGCGCAGTCCGCGCTTCGGCCCGGTCAAGGGCTACGAAGACCGGCGGCTGGTCGCGCCGCCCGTGCCCTGGTAGGTTTTCGCTGGGCGGAAACTCGGAAAATCCGGCTTGTGATCGGTCTTCCCGCGGTGTCTAGTATGCATGGCGTGCCTCGCAGGCGCGCCATGTCCTCACAAGAACATCCGGAGACCCTCATGCGCGTCCTCGCACTCGGACGGCTCGCCGCCACCCTGGCCGCT
This sequence comes from Pigmentiphaga sp. MLSB6-MA01, assembly GCF_058793475.1. Lineage (NCBI taxonomy): Bacteria > Pseudomonadati > Pseudomonadota > Betaproteobacteria > Burkholderiales > Alcaligenaceae > Pigmentiphaga > Pigmentiphaga sp. MLSB6-MA01. The sequence continues at coordinate 194,176 of NZ_JBXAFV010000001.1, forward strand.
GCGCTTGCACTGTGCCCCCCGGCCCTGGCGGCCGACTACCCTTCCCAGCCCGTCACCTTCGTGGTCGGCTACACCCCCGGCGGCGCGATCGACCAGTCCGCCCGCCTGATCGCCAGTGAACTCGCCAAACGCTGGAAACAGTCGGTCATCGTCGACAACAAGCCCGGCGCCAACGCCACGATCGCCGCCACCGCGGTGGCGAACGCCAGGCCGGACGGCTACACGCTGCTGGTGGCCGCCAGCAGCCACAACCTGAACAAGTTCGTGAACAAGAACCTGCGCTACGACGTGGAGAAATCGTTCACGCCGGTCGCCTTGACCGTCGAAGTGCCCAACGTGCTCGTCGTGAACGCGGGGTCGCCCTACCGCGACCTGGGCCAGTTGCTGGCCGCGCTGCGCGAGAAGAAAAAACAGTTCAGCTACAGCTCCCAGGGCATAGGCGGCGTGCCGCATCTGGCGGGAGAGCTGTTCAAGATCCGCACCGGCACAGACATCCTGCACGTCCCCTACAAGGGCGCCGCGCAGGGCATGACCGACCTGATGGGCGGCGTGGTGGACATGTCCTTCCCCACCCCGGGCTCGGCCATGGGCTACATCAACCAGGGCAAGCTGCGGGCGCTGGCCGTGGCCTCCAACGAGCGGCTGGCGCAGCTGAAGGACGTTCCCACCTTCGCCGAGGCCGGCGTGCCCGACTACCTGATCAGCACCTGGCACGGCCTGCTGGCCCCCGCGGGCACCCCTCCCGCCGTGGTGGCAAAGATCAACGCCGACGTCGCCGACATCCTGCGCGACCCCGCCGTGCAACGGGCGATGGAAGCGCAGGGCAACCTCGCGGCCAAGCCGCTGACGGCCGAGGAGTTCCGCGCCAAGCTGTCCCGCGAGCTGTCGGTCTACGGCGACATCGCCTCGCGGATAGACCTGTCGGGTGGCTGACCCCCTGCGCGCTTGCGCGCGCCCGCCCCAGGCGGACGGCACGGGCGGAGCCGGATCCGCCATGCCCTGGACCGCGGATCAGGCTTTGTCGGCCAGCAGCAGGTAGATGCGGGTCTTCAGGTCGGATGGCGGGGTGGTCTTCGGGTCGTTCACGTATTCCTCGAACACGGGGAAATCGGCGGGCTGTTCGCCGCTGGCCGGCAGCCAGCCGCCGAACAGCCAGGCATAGGCCGACTCCAGCTCGCTGTACGGCCCCGTGTGTTCGAGTACCGCGCAGCGGCCGGCGGGCAGGTCCAGGCGGTGCAGGGGCACGTCCAGCGCGATGCCGGGCGGCACCGCCAGCCCGGCTTCGCTGCGCAGGTCCGGCGTGGCCACCTGCTCGGGATCGTCGTAGTACACGCCGAAGCTGCGCGCCTCGCTCCGCAGCAGTTGGCGGCCGCCCGCCAGCATGGACAGGCGGTCGAAGGTGGCGCCTATCTGGAGATAGTCGCCGGCGTGGGGCAGGGCCGCCAGGGAAAGACCAGGAAACGATTCGATCTGCACGGGATACATCGTGAGCTCCTTGCTGCGGTAGATGACGTCGGGAGAACGGTCCTCGCGATATCGCCCGGGCGGCATGCCGAAGGCCGCGCCGAAAGCCCGGCTGAACGCGGCGGTCGAGCCATAGCCCGCCCGCCGCGCGACCTGGTCCAGCGTGCGGCCGCCCCGGCGCAATTCCGCCGAGGCCCGCATCAGCCGGACCCGCTGCGCCGTGGCCGCCACGGTCTCGCCCAGCATGGCGCGATAGACCCGGTGGAAGTGATACGGCGACAGGCAGGCCAGCCCGGCCAGGTGATGCAGGTCGGCATCCTGGTCCGGATGCGCGGCCAGCCAGGCCAGGACCGGTTCCAGGCGGCGCTCGTAGTGGCTGCGTGTTTGCGATTTCATGAGTACCTCCGGGTACAGACTGTACGGGCGGACGTATTGCGGATTTTGCGATTTTTGCACCTGGCGGCCGGGGCTAGAATATAAGCGTCCCGCCCCCGAGGTATGAACGTGTCCGACTTCGACAAGATCACGCGCGCCGTCCGGCGCTTCACCGAAGAACGCAACTGGGACCAGTTCCACTCCCCCAAGAATCTCGCCATGGCGCTGAGCGGCGAAGCGGGCGAGCTCGTCTCCATTTTCCAGTGGATGACCGAAGAAGAGTCCAAGGAACTCAATCCCATCAAGTTGTCCGAGGCCGCCGACGAGATCGCGGATGTCCAGCTCTACCTGATCGCGCTGGCCGACAAACTGGATATCGACATCGGCCAGGCGGTGGAGCGCAAGATGATCAAGAATGCGATCAAGTATCCGCCCAAGGCTTTCTACGGCAGCTCCCGCAAGTACAACGAAAGCGACGAGACCTGAAAGGCGACCGCCATGACTGCGTCCAGTACCGTGCCCCCGTCCCGCCTCGCGGCGCTGCTGCAGGCCATGCCCAAGGCTGAACTGCACCTGCACATCGAAGGGACCCTGGAACCCGAGCTGATCTTCGCGCTGGCGCGGCGCAACGGCCTCGACCTGCCCTACCCCGACATCGACAGCCTGCGCCGGGCCTATGCGTTCCAGGATCTGCAAAGCTTCCTGGATCTGTACTACGCGGGCGCCGCCGTACTTCAGCGCGAAGAAGACTTCTACGACATGGCCATGGCCTATTTCCGGCGCGCCGCTGCGGACAACGTCGTGCATGCGGAGATTTTCTTCGATCCGCAGACGCACACGGTGCGAGGCGTGGAGTTCGGCACGGTCATCGCGGGCCTGGACCGCGCGCGCCGCGATGCCCGCGACACGCTGGGCGTGAGCAGCGAACTGATCATGTGCTTCCTGCGCCACCTGCGCCAGGAGTCGGCCTTCGAGACGCTGGCGGCGGCGCTGCCGTACCGGGACCATATCCTGGGCGTGGGCCTGGACAGCGGGGAAGTCGGTAACCCGCCCGGGAAATTCACCGAGGTATTCCAGCGCTGCCGCGAACTGGGATGGCATGCCGTCGCCCATGCCGGCGAAGAAGGCCCGGCATCCTATATCTGGAGCGCATTGCGCGACCTGAAGGCCGAGCGCATCGATCACGGCGTACGCTGCCTGGACGATCCGCGGCTGGTCGCCCACCTGGCCGAACACCGGATTCCGCTGACCGTCTGCCCGCTGTCCAACGTCATGCTGAAGGTCTACCCCCGCATGGAACAGCACTCCCTCGCGCGGTTGCTGGACGCCGGGCTGTGCGTGACGGTGAACTCGGATGATCCGGCCTATTTCGGCGGCTACGTGAACCGGAACTACCTGGCCTGCTTCGAGGCCCTGCCCGAACTGGGCACGCGCGAAGCGTACCGGCTGGCCCGCAACAGCCTCGACGCGAGCTTCGCGCCCGAGGCGGACAAGCTGGCCTGGCGGAAAAGGCTGGACGCCCTGTTCGGGACCGCCTAGAGCCGCCGATCGACTCCATGGATCTCAAGCAATTACGCGCCTTCCTCACTGTCGCGGAAACCGGCAACATGACGCGCGCCGCCGACATCCTGCATCTGGTCCAGCCCGCCATTTCCCGTCACATCCGCCTCCTGGAGGAAGAGCTCGGCGCCCCCCTGTTCGAGCGGGAGCGCTATGGCATGGTCCTGACGGAAACCGGGCACACCCTGGTCGGCTACGCGCGGCGGGCGATGCTGGAGCTGGACCGGGCCCGGGCGGAAATCGGCAGCACGGCCGTGGCAGGCGTAAACGGCCTGGTGACCTTGGGCCTGCTGCCCAGCACCGTCGACATGCTCTCCGGTCCATTGGTGACGGCGCTGGCTTCCCGCCATCCCGGCATCCAGATCCGCCTTGCGGTCGGGTATGCGGGCACGCTGCTGCAGTGGCTGGAGACCGGGGAAGTCGATGCCGCGCTGCTTTACGGCGCGGAGCGTTCCACCGACATCCACACCATGCGGCTGGTCGAGGAGCCGCTATGGGTGATCGGCCCCGCCGAGGCCAGGCTGCGCAAGAACAAACCCATGGCATTGGCCCGGCTGGCGCAGAGCCGGGTCGTTCTGCCCAGTGCCCCGCACGGCATCCGCACGCTGGTGGAGCACGCCTGCGCCGTTGCCCAGGTCACGCTCGACATTTCGGCGGAGACAAACGCGCTGAGCGTGCAGCGAGCGCTCGTGCTTGGCGGACACGGGCTGACCATTCTTCCTCCCATTGCCGTGGCCGACGATTTGCGGGCGCACCGCCTGTCCGGGGCGCCGCTGGCGGACCCCGCCATTTCGCGCACCATCGTCCTGGGATTGCCCGCCAACCGGGCGACGGCCCGGCACGTGCGGCGAACCGTCGAGCTGCTGATCCAGACCACCCGCCATGTCATCGAGTCCGGCGTCTGGCTGGAGGGGAGATGGCTGGGCGATTGACTGCCGGCACAGGCGCTCTCGATTGCGGCATGTGATCGTCACATCAAGAAATTCTATTTCTTGATCGAATGGATCAAATCATATGATTTCTCGACCATTCAACTCGATCACTCGCCCGATGAGCAATATCACCGCTGTGGCGCCTGCGTGGCAGGAAACCATCTTCAAGGTGTTGAAAGAAGGAGGCGTCAGGCAGATCGCCTACGTTCCCGACGCCGGACACTCGCACGTCATCCGGAGCGCGATCGCCGATCCGGACATCGAGGATGTGGTGCTCACCACCGAAGAAGAGGGCGTCGCCTTGTGCGGCGGCGCGTGGCTCGGCGGGCAGCGCGCGGTGCTGCTGATGCAGAGCAGCGGCGTGGGCAATTGTGTGAATATGTTTTCTCTCCTGCTGGCGGCCGACCTCCCTTTCTTCACCCTGGTGACCATGCGGGGCGAATATGCCGAGTTCAATCCCTGGCAAGGCCCCATGGGCAGGGCCACGCCGGCCGCGCTCGAGATGATGGGCATCCATGTACTGCGCGTATCGAAGGCCGAGGAAGTTGAAGAGATCGTCAGCGCGGGGTTTGACGCGGCCTTCCTGGCGGGCGAGAGGGTTGCCGTGCTGCTGGGACAGGAACTGATCGGCCGCAAGAAATGGGAGCGCAAATGACGGACCGCCTCGAAACCGACAAACGCGTGGATCGCCGCGCATTCGTTTCGGAACTGCTGGCCTTGACGCCGGATGCGCTGGTGGTGACCGGCCTAGGGTCGGCGTCCTATGACGTCTTCGCGGCCGGCGACCGCGACAAGAACTACTACCTGTGGGGCGCCATGGGTGGCGCCGCGGCGTTGGGACTCGGGCTGGCATTGGCACAGCCCGGCCGGTCCGTCGTCGTGATCACCGGCGATGGCGAGCAACTCATGGGCATCGGCGCGCTGGGCGCGATCGCGGTCAAGCAACCCGACAATCTCACGATCGTCGTCCTGGACAACGGCCACTTCGGCGAGACCGGCATGCAGCGCAGCCATTCCAGCCTGGGCGCCAACCTGGTGGAAATCGCCAGGGGCTTCGGCATAGGCAAGGCTCGTTCAGTGGACAGCCTGGAGCAGGTGCACGAGAGCGCCCGCGGCATCCTGGCCCGCGACGGCACGGCTTTCCTTCAAGTGTTCGTCGAGGCGAACGAACCGCCACGCGCCCTGCCGCCCCGCGACGGGCCATTCATCAAGAACCGGTTCCGGACGGCACTCGGCCTGCAACCGTTTTGAGCGCGGCCGCCCCGGCCAACCGGCGTCGAACCCAGGAGCCTTTCATGAAACGCTATCAACTCCGAATCGCGGGCAAGGCGCAGGAGCCGGCAGGCCTGGCCTGGTTCGAGACCCAGAATCCCTACACAGGACAGGCCTGGGCGGAAATCCCGCGTGGCGACGCGCGCGATGTGGATCTTGCCGTGCAGGCGGCCCATCAGGCGCTGACCAGCGGCCCATGGGCGGAAATGACACCGACCCAGCGTGGCGCATCGATGCGCAAGCTCGCGGACCTGATCGAGCGCGATGCCTCCAGGCTGGCCGCCATCGAGGTACGCGACAACGGCAAGCTGCTGGCAGAGATGCAGGGGCAGCTCAACTACCTCCCGCAATGGTTCCACTACTACGGCGGGCTGGCGGACAAAGTGCAGGGCAGCACGCTGCCGCTGGACAAGAAAGGCTATTTCGCCTTCACCCGCCATGAACCCGTCGGCGTGGTGGCGGCGATCACGCCCTGGAATTCGCCGCTCCTGCTGCTGGGCTGGAAGATCGCGCCCGCGCTGGCAGCCGGATGCACGGTGGTCGTCAAACCTTCGGAGTTCACCTCGGCGTCCACCCTGGAACTGGCCGAACTGTTCGAGGCAGCGGGCTTTCCGCCTGGCGTGTTCAACGTCGTCACCGGCTTCGGCACCGAAGTGGGAACACCGTTGGTCGAGCATCCGCTGGTCCGCAAGATCAGCTTCACGGGGTCGGACAGCACGGGACGCCTGATCAACGAAGCGGCGGGTCGCCATCTCAAGCACGCCTCGTTGGAACTGGGCGGCAAGTCGCCCAACATCGTGTTCGAGGATGCCGACCTGGAGCAGGCCGTGTCCGGCGCCATTTCGGGGATTTTCGCCGCGACCGGCCAGACGTGCATCGCGGGCTCCCGCCTGCTGGTGCAGGACAGCATCCACGATGCCTTCGTCGACCGGCTGCTCGCGGTCGCGCGCACCGCCCGCATGGGGGACCCGATGGACCCCTCGACCCAGGTGGGACCCGTGACCACTCCTCTCCAGTACCGGAAAGTCCTGGAGTACATCGACATCGCCCGCGGCGAAGGAGCGACGGCCATCCTGGGCGGCGAAAAAGGCACCTCGCCGGAGTGCGGCGCCGGCTGGTTCGTGCAACCGACGATCTTCACCGGCGTGCGCAACCACATGCGCATCGCCCAAGAGGAGGTTTTCGGTCCGGTGCTCTCGATCATCCGCTTCAAGGACGAGGCCGACGCGCTGCGCATCGCCAACGACGTGCGCTTCGGCCTGGCGGCGGCGGTGTGGACGCAGGACATCGGCCGCGCGATACGCATGTCCGAGAAGCTGCAGGCCGGTACGGTATGGGTCAACACCTATCGTGCGATCAGCTTCATGGCGCCATTCGGCGGCTACAAGGATTCGGGCCTCGGCCGCGAGAACGGCGCCGATGCGATCCGCGAATATCTGCAAACGAAATGCGTCTGGATCAATAGCGGCGCGGCGACAGCGAATCCCTTCGTCATGCGTTGAACATGGACCCGGGCGCAGGCTCAGACCGTGCCGCTCAGCGTTGCATCCACGCGCGCTCCCTCGCGGCGGGCGCGGTCGGCTTCTTCGCCGGTATAGATCATCTCGACCTGCGTGCCGTCGGGGTCGCGGAAAAACACCTGATGCATCCCCTGCTCGGGTACCGCGAATTCCTCGAACGACACTCCGTGCATCCGCAGGCGCTCGCGCAGGCCGTCCAGGCCGGAGGCGAGGAACGCCACGTGGTTGAACGGACCGGTGTGGTCCGGGGTGGGCTGGCGGCCCGTGGACAGGTGCAGCACCGGGCGCTCGTGCGCGTACATCCATGCCCCCGCGCGATTGAACGGCGGGCGTTCGCCCTCGACCAGGCCGACAACCTCGCTATAGAAACGGCGCGACACCGCCAGGTCCCGCGTCGCCAGGTTCAGGTGGTCCAGGGATTCGACAGGCATGGTGCGCTCCGATTCGAGGTTGGATTAATAGTAATAACAAATAAAAAAACACTCAATGAAAATTCGAATTTTTATCCTATAAATACAGAAAAACAAACTTGATTTGTTAGAACAATTAAATCATGATGAGCACCTCGCCCACGAGGATATCGCAATGAACCATTCAGTGCGCCTGCCTGCTTCCGTCCTTCCCGCCATGAAGCATTCGGACTTCTCCCAAGTCACCTACCAGGAAGCACTGGATCGCGCGGAAGGACTGATTCCTCTCCTGCGAAGCGAAGCCGAAGCGAGCGAACGACTGCACCGCATGACGCCAGCGGTCGTTCAAGCCTTGCATGAGACCGGCCTGTTCCGCATCCATCAGCCGCGCTACTGGGGAGGAATGGAGTTGTCCTACAGCGCGCAGTTCGACGTGTGCGAGATCCTCGGCCGCGGCGACGCCTCCGCCTCGTGGACGTTCGCCAACCTGGCCTCGCATCATCGCCAGCTCGCGCAGTGGCCGCTCCCGGCCCAGCAGGACGTGCTGGAGAACGATGCGGACGCGCTGGTCGCCTCCGGCATCGCCTACATCCAGGGGCAGGGCCGCCCCGTCGAGGGCGGCCTGCGCCTGTCGGGCAAGTGGGGCTTTTCCTCGGGGGTGACCGTCTCGAGCTGGAACATGCTGGCATGCGTCATCAAGGAGGACGGCAAACCAGTGGACTGGTGCATGTGCCTGGTACCCGCGGCGGACTATCGCGTGCTCGACGATTGGCACACGCTGGGCATGCGCGGCACCGGCAGTTGCACGGTGGAATGCGAAGACGTGTTCGTGCCGGCTCATCGCGTGCTGTCGATGAAGGCCGACCCCGGTGTGCCGGGGTTTCCCGGGCTGCAACAGCATCGCGACCCGCTCTACCGGATACCCAATTCCGCGCTCGGCGGCAACGGCATCGCCGCGGCCATGCTCGGCAATGCCCAGGCCGCGCTGGATGCCAGCATCGCGTCCGTCAAGGAACGCAGCACCAGCTATACGGCAGCCAAGATGCGCGACTTCCCCACCGTCCAGTTGCGCATATCGATGGCGGGGGCCAAGATCGACGCGGCGCGGCTCATGTTGCGCAACGATTGTCTCGAAGGAGCGGCCACGGTCGAACGCGGTGCCGCCATAGACACCGAAGCCCGCCTGCGCTATCGGCGCAATACCGCCATGTGCATCCGCATGGCGACCGAGGCGGTGGGCTCGCTGCAGGAGATGGCCGGCGCCAACGGCATCTACGACAAGTACCCGATCCAGCGCATGTACCGGGATGCCCTCGCGGCCAACGGGCACGTGCTGTTCAACGTCGACATGCAACTGACGGCCTGGGGGCTCGTCGCATTGGGCGGCGAAGTCCGCAGCCCGACCGTCTAGCATCGAAAAACTGCTTCATGTTCGCTCATATGACACAACGAGGAGACAAGAGCATGTTCGCAATCCCACCGCATCGCCTTCGTACCGCGTTCGCAGTTTTCACCAGCATCGCCGCCGGATCCATGGGCGCCGGACCGGCCTCGGCCCAGGGAGCGGCAAGCTGGCCCAGCCAGCCCATACGCTTCATCGTTCCGTATCCGACGGGCACGCAAACCGACATCACCGCGCGCATCATCGGCAATGAAATCACGCAGGCCACCGGCCAACCCGTGATCGTGGACAACCGGCCCGGCGCGTCGACCCTGATCGGCGCCGAGGCGCTCGCCAAGAGCGCGCCGGACGGCTACACCATCATGCTGACGACCAACACCACGTCGGCCGCCAACAAGAGCCTCTTCATCCGGCTGCCCTACGATCCGCTCAAGGACTTCGCCTACGTCGGCCTCCTCAACACCACGTCGCAGGTACTGGTCGGCCGCGCCGATATTCCCGCCAATACGCTGGACGAGTTCCTGGCCTGGGCGAGGAAGCAGAAGAATCTCGAGGCGGGCCACTGGTCGGCGGGTTCCCAGGTATCGGTGGCGATGCTCAAGTCGCTGGGCGGCATCGACCTGCTACCGGTCCCCTACAAGGGCGGCCCGCAAGCGGTGACCGATGTCCTGGGCGGACAGATCGCCCTTACCTTCACCGACTTCTCGAGCGCGCTGCCCCACATCAAGAACGGCAAGCTCAAGGGCATAGGCATCACGGCGCCGAAGCGCTCTTCCGTGGCGCCCCAGATCCCGGCGCTGGCCGAGTCGATTCCCGGCTTCGACGTGCTGGTATGGACCGCCATCGTCGCGCCTGCCGGCACGCCGCAATCCATCATCGCCAAGCTCAACGGAATCGTGAACCACGGACTGGCCAGGCCCGAGGTCAAGGCGAAATTCGCCGACATCGGATTCGACGTGTCGCCGTCTTCGCCGGAAGAACTCACGCGCTTCGTCGAACGCGAGATCGATCGCTGGAAGAAGCTGGTGGACAACGCAGGCATTGCGCCTCAGTAAAGAATCAGGAGCATGGCCCATGGCTTCCTCCAACACTATCGATGCGCTGCAGTTGCGCAGAGCGCTCGGAACCTTCGTGACCGGCGTGACGGTCATCACCACGCTGGATGCGCAAGGACGGCGATACGGGCTGACCGCCAACTCCTTCAGTTCGGTGTCGCTGGACCCGCCGCTGATCCTGTGGAGCCTCTCCAATACGGCGCCGAGTTTTCCGGTGTTCCAGGCGGCCGAGCGCTTCGTGGTGAATATCCTGGCCGAAGACCAGGTGGCCGTGTCGGGCCAGTTCGCTTCGCGCGCCGACGACAAATTCGCGGGCATCGATGCACGACCGGGCATCGGCGGCCTGCCCCTCATACAGGGGTGCACGGCCTGCCTGCAATGCCGGAAAGTCGCCACCCATCCAGGCGGCGACCACGCGGTATTCATCGGACAGGTAGAAGAATTCCACCATACGGCGCGCACGCCGCTCGTCTTCGGCGGCGGCGACTACCTGACCGCCGAACCGCACGAGTTCGGCCGGGCACGTACGGCCATGTCGCAGGAACTGGTGCAGCTCAGGGCGATCAGGCTGGGAACCCGCGCGGTGGTCAACCTGGCACGGCAGCGCGGCCATACCTACGGCGTCGTGGCATGGGGCAACCGCGGCCCCACCGTCGTCCGCTGGGAGGCGCCCGCGACGCCTTTCACGCTGCACCTTCCCATCGGCGAGGTACTGCCGCTGCTCAATAGCGCCTCCGGCCTGGCCTTCGCGGCGCATCTCCCCGAAGCCACGACGCACGCACTCGTCGTGGATGCCGTTGCCGCCGATGCGGTAGCGGGCCTGCCGGGCGCCACGCTCGAACAGGTGCGCGACAAGCTGGCAACCATCCGGCAGGACGGCGCCGCGCGCATTGCCGGCAAGCCTCGGCCCGACGTGCCGGCCGTCAGCGGCATGAGCGTGCCGGTATTCGACGGCAGGGGCATCATGGTGTGCGCCTTGACGGCCATCGGGGCCGGCGCCGCCTTCGACGGAGAACTGCACGGTCCGCTCGGGGAAGAACTGAAAGCCGTCGCGCGGCAGCTATCCAGCCAGTTGGGCTACGAAGCGGTCAGCGCCGCGCCAGTGGCTTGAGCTCGCGCCGAAACTGGAAGGTATAGCGGTAACGGCTCTCGGGGTGGACGCTCACCGTGGTCTCGAACGGCAGGCCATCGGCGCCGCAATACCGCCGTATCACGAACAGCGCGGGCGAGCCTCCCTCGGCCTGCAGCGGCTCGGCCAGATGCTCGGGCACGCTGCCCGCGAAAATCTCTATGTCCGCCTGCTCGATGGTCACGTCGTACATCTCGGTGATCTGCACGCAGACGGGAATCTGCTCGTGCTTGGGATGCTTCTGCACCCCCGCATAGCGCGGCAGCACGTAGATGTCGGACCAGCAGAGCGGGGTCGTCGAATCCCCCAGGAAACGCAGCATGCCGATATGGAACCAGTCCGCGTCGGCGTCGCAGCGCAAGACACTGGATAGTTCGTGGTCCGCCTTGATATAGCTGCTTGCGACAGCGCGGCGATGGGTCGTGGCCGGGTAATCGAGCAGTTCCTCGATCGAGCCGACCTGCTGCGCAAGCACCGAGAGCGGACGGGTCGCGATGACCGTGGAACCGGTACGGGGACGCCTGACGATGAGTCCTTCCTGCGCCAGCGCCGCGAGCGCGGTACGCACGGTGGGGCGGCTGGCCCCGAAGCGCACGCTGAGTTCTTCCTCGGTCGGCAGGCGGGTGCCCACGCCGAACGTCCCGCCGCGGATTTCCATCCGTAGTACCGCCGCGATTTCGCGGTGCCGCGGGACATGACTGACGTGGTCCGTTCTGGGCGGCAACGCGAGGCCTCCTGCGATGGGCGATTGAAGACATGGGACACTTCTCGGGGCGGCTTCGGCACGACCCTCCCACGCCATTTTCCTGCCCCCGGATGCGCCTTGCATCATACCCCACTCCCCCGCGGGCCCGGGGGGCGCGGGGCGCCTGGACGTTGCCGGTGCCATGAAGCCGTCACACGGGCGGCCAACAATGCGCGTCGCCGGTGCCCACCCGCGACGCATCCCGACGCGGGCGGGCGCCGTCCGTCCGGTGCGGCCATTGAGCCAGCCTCCGCAGCACGCCACCCAACCTGACACGCCCATGAAGACACGCTGTTTCAACCGGCAGGCGCCCTCCCGCCCCGTCGCCGCCGCCCTGCTCGCCTCCCTCGTCCTGTCGCTGGCCGCCTGTGGCGGCGATGGCGACGGATCATCGGGAACGACGCCGCCGACCACGCCCCCCGTCACCCCTCCCGCCGCTTCCGTCGACGTCACCCTGGCCGGCTGGCCCGGCCTTGCCGGACTGACCGTCAAGGCGGACGGCAAGGAGATCGCCGTCGCCAACGGCGCCTTCTCGGTTGCCCAGGGCACCACGCTGACTTTCGAGGCGGGTGGCGTGGAACTGGCGTCGCTCTCGCCCCGGCGCACCATCACCGTGTTCGACCTCCTGCCCAGCCGCGACTGCCAAAGCTCGCTTGAGCTGGGCAAGCTGCTGAGCCTGCTGCTGGCGCTGGACAGCGACCAGGATCCCGGCAATGGGATCACTCTCGCCCCGGTCCCGCAGCCGGCCTCGGGGGTCAAGCTGGCCATGCTGAGCGAGCAGGAACTGCTCGCACTGGAAACCCGGCTCGTGGGCCGCAGCGTGCCGACGACAGATGCCCTGCGCGCGGCCAACGCGGCGCTCGACCAGGAGACCTGGAGCGAGTCCCTGGCCTCGCGCACCTCGTTCACGAACGACATGACCGTGTTGCAGAACTATCTGGACCGCGTCCTGGCCGAACTGGCCCGGGACCCCCGGACGCTGACGGGCTTCTCGTACCTGACCGACGACCAGGCCGCGCGCATCCCCGCGACCCTCAAGAGCCAGGGCATGGCCTTCGACGGCGACACGCCCGTCTTCTCGTGGCGCTACGGCCTGCAGCGCACCGACGCGGCGTACCAGGCCACCCTGAACCGGCCGCTGGCGCTGCCCGCCGACATCCAGGCCGAGTACGGCGCCAGCGCCGACGGGCCCCACATGGGCCACATCGGCGACATCGACATCCTGGACGGCAAGCTGTATGCGCCCATCGAGGACGAGGACGATTCGTCGCAGCAATCCTACATCGCCATATTCGACGCCAAGACGCTGCAGTACACCGGCGAGAAGCACGCGCTGCCGCTGCCCGAACACGCCGACGGGGTGCCCTGGGTGGCCGTGGACGGTCCCCGCAAGCTGCTCTACACGGTGACCTGGAGCACTTCGGCCGCCGACAAGCTGAACGTCTTCGACCTGACGACCTTCCGGCTGATCCGCTCCGTGCCCCTGCAGACGTCGTTCAACGGCAAGCGGGTGCAGGGCGCCAAGGTCTACCGCGGCATGCTGTACGCCTCCAGCGACACCAAGGACAGCGTGGCCGGGACCGACCTCAAGCGCAAGCGCATCTACAAGATCGACCCCGTCAGCGGCGCCGTCATCGAGCTGATGCACTACGACGAACCCAACCGCACCGAAGCCGAGGGACTGGCCTTCAGCGCCGACGGCACCATGCACCTGACGGTCATCGCGCCCTACACCACGCCGATCTACGGCCAGACGACCAACCCCAAGCCCTTCGACGAGAGCTACAGCATCGACGGCGACGACTGGAATCCGTCCGCCACCCTGCGCCACTTCACGCGCACCCGCGCTCCGCTGCGGGAGAAGATCTGCGCCCTGGGCGCATGACCACCGCCGGGAAGCGGCGGGCGGCCGCTTCCCGGCCCGCCTACGGACCTTCCGGAAGATCCGTGGGCGGAGTGTCAGCCATGGCGGCGTACGCGCTTCCCAGCCGCATCAGTTCCGGCGTGCCGATCAGTCCGTTCAGTTCGTCGAAATCCAGCATGCGGTCGCGCCAGGGTGCCGTCGTGCCGTGTCCGCGCAGGCTGGCGTAGTAGCCTTGCAGCACGTGGGCCACCGCGCGCGCGGTGCCGCCCGGAAAGATCGCGATGCCGAAGCCGTGCCGCTCCAGTTCCGCCGCGCTCTGGACGGGCGTCTTGCCGCCTTCCACCATGTTGGCGAGCAGCGGCGCCCGGCCTTTGAAGCGGCGGCAGGCCGCGTCCATCTGTTCCGGGGTCCTCAGGGCCTCGATGAAGAGTGCGTCCACCCCCGTTTCCAGATATCGCTCGGCCCGGTCCAGCGCCGCCTCCAATCCCTCCACGGCAACGGCGTCGGTGCGCGCCAGGATCAGGGTCGAAGACGACACCCGCGCATCCAGCGCGGCCTTGAGCTTGCCGGCCATCTCGGCGGCCGGCACCACGGACTTGCCGTCCAGGTGGCCGCAGCGCTTGGGAAAGGTCTGATCCTCGAGCTGGATCATCGCGGCGCCGGCGCGCTCCAGGCCGCGTACCGTGCGCATCGCGTTCAATGCGTTGCCGAACCCGGTGTCGGCATCGACGATCACGGGCAGCGATACGCGCTCGGTGATGCGCGCCAGCGTGTCGGCCACCTCGGTATAGGTGGTCAGGCCGACGTCGGAACGTCCGAGCCGGGTATAGGCGATGGACGCCCCGGACAGGTACAAGGCCTCGAAGCCCGCCTGCTCGGCGATCAGGGCGCTGAAGGCGTCGTAGACGCCCGGTGCGAGCACGATGCCGGGACGGGCCAGGCGGGAGCGCAGGTCGTGGGACATGGCGGCGTCTTCCTCAGTCAGTCAGGCCGCGCTCGAAGCCGCGGCAGTCGGTCACATCGGCGATGCCCGCCATGTCGGCCAGCGCCGTGGCGTGCACCTCCTCGCGGAACGCGGCGCAGCCGTCCGCCAGCACGGCAACGTGGTATTCGCGCATGTGGGCGTCGCGGACGGTGCTGGCCACGCCGCCGTTGGTCACGATACCGCACACGGCCACCGTGTCGATGCCCGCGTGGCGCAGCACCCAGTCGAGCTGCGTATTGAAGAAAGCGGAATACGCCACCTTGCAGACCGAGACGTCCACCAGGCCGTCCAGTTCAGCCACATTGGCCTGTCCACGGCTGCCCGGCGCGAAATCGCCCTTGCGCAGGAACGGCCGCAGGGCCGCCAGGTGCGGCGCGATCATCGGCTCGCCGCGGCCATCCGGCCACAGCGTGAACTGGCTGGCGACCACCATGCCGCCGGCCGTCTTCAGCGCCCGCGCCGTTGCCGCCACGCGCGGCGGCAACGCGGCAGCGGCGGCGCTGACCGCGCCGCCCCGGGCATAGGCGCCGTCGGGCGCGAGAAAATCGTTCTGCAGATCGACGATCAGCAGCGCGGTACGCGCCGGATCGGCGGGAAAGGGGGCGTTCGTCATGACGGTCGATGTCCGGTGGAAGAAGTGTCGAGGCCATCCCCGGCCAGGCGCTTGCGAAGCTGGTTCAACAAGCCGCCGCTACGGGCCATGTCGACCAGGAAGTCCGGAATGGCCTCGCACTCGAGCACCCTGCCGTCCCCGGTCGCCACCCGCGGCGTTGCGCCCAGGCGGATGTCGACCTGCCCGGCCTCGTCCAGCGACTCGGCCTGCGGGCAGGTCAACAGCATCAGCCCCACATTGAAGGCATTGCGGAAGAACAGGCCCCCATAGGATGGCGCGATCACCGCCGCCACGCCCAGGCGCACCAGCGCCGCCGCGGCCTGCTCGCGCGAGGACCCGATGCCGAAGCCCGGCCCCGCCGCCACGACGTCGCCGGGCCGCACCGACGCCGCGAACTCGGGCCGGACCGACTCCAGGCAATGCGTGGCGATGACGTCGATGCCGTGCTTCATGACGTATCCGGGCGCCAGCAGGTCGGTGTCGATGTCCCGCCCAAGCTTCCAGACACGATGCGTGGACCCATTCATGCCAGTACCTCGCGAGGATCGCTGATGACGCCGCGCAATGCCGAGGCGGCCACCGTGTAGGGCGAGCCCAGGTACACCTGCGCCGTGGGCGACCCCATCCGGCCCTTGAAATTGCGGGCGGTGGTGGAAATGACCGTGACGTCGTCCCCCATGGGGCTGCCATAGCCGGAGCAGGCGCCGCAGGAGGTCGGAAAGAGTTCGGCGCCGGCATCCATCAGCACCTGCAGCACGCCTTCGCCGCGCGCGGCGTCCTGGTCGCGCAGGCTGGCCGGAGCCACGATCAGCCTCACGCCCGGCGCCACCCGGTGCCCCTTGAGCACCGACGCCGCGGCGCGCAGGTCGTCGAGCTTCGCGCCCGTGCAGGCGCCCACATAGGCGACGTCTATCGGGACGCCGCGATAGTCGTCGACCGGCCGGGAATTGGCGGGGCTGTGGGGCGCGGCCACCATGGGCGCGAGCGCGCCGGCGTCGAAATCGTACCGGGTGCAGGCGGCGCTTTCGTCCGTGTACCATTCGCCGACATCGGGCACCTGCGCGCCGGTGGCGGCCAGCCATTCTGCCGTGACATCGTCAGGTGCGATCAGGCCGGCCTGGGCACCCAGCTCGGCGCTCATGTTCGACAGCGTCATGCGTTCCTGCATGCCGAGCGCCCGCACCGCCGGCCCGCAGAACTCCACGGCCTGGTAGGCACCGCCGTTCATGCCGAACCGGCCCAGCATGTGCAGCATCATGTCCTTGGCGGTGACGCCGTCGGACAAGGCGCCGGACCAGTACATGCGCAGGGTGTCCGGCACGCGCAGCCAGATCTCGCCCGTCACCACCACGCCCAGCATCTCGGTCGCGCCGATGCCGAACATGTAGGCCCCGAACGCCCCCCCCGTGGGCGAATGCGAATCCCCGCCCACGCAGAACATGCCGGGCAGGATGTGTCCGCCTTGCGGCACCACGACGTGGCAGATGCCCTGGCTGTCGTAGACATGCGGCAGGGCCTGCTCGCGCGCCCATTCGCGCGCGATGCGGACGATCCTGCGGGAGTCCTCGTCGCGCTCGGGCACGTAGTGGTCCATGACCAGCACCACGCGCGACTTGTCCCAGATGCGCGCGCCCAGCTCTTCCAGCATGGGCTTGAGCCGCCTCGGTCCCGACGAATCATGGAACATCGCGAGATCGACCTTGCAGGTCACGATCTCGCCCACGCGCACGCTGGCGCGGCCCGACGCGCGCGCGATCAGCTTCTGCGCCAGCGTCCGGCCTTCATCCGGCGGTGTATTCAAGCTGTCACCCGATATCCTCGAAGGGTCCCGCGGGATCCTTCCAATCTATTGTCCTAACAATAGTACATTTGATTCGGGTTCTTGTGTTCGTATTTGTGGCGCGCCGGACACCCCGGCGCGGCGCGTCAGCGCATATAGGCGTTGAAATCCTTGCTGACCCAGACCTTGGCGTCGATGTCGCCCACGCGCGACAACTCCATTTCGTACTCGTAGCGGTCGGGGCAATACAGCCCCTGCAGCCAGAGTACGGGACGATCGTTCACGTCGTAGACCACGCGGCTGACCGACAGCAGGGCGGATCCCAGCGGCATGCCGAGCAGGCCCGCGACGGTGGCATCGGCCTGGCGCGCGGAAATGCTCTGCGTGGCCCGGCCGATCTCCACGCCCGACTCCTCGATCAGCACCAGCATGGCCTTGCGCCCGAGCTGCCGGCGGCCGAGGTTGCCCGCGAATTCGCGCGGCACCCAGGTGGTGATGCAGGAAACGGGACCCGCTTTCGTGCTGCGCACGCGCACCGCCCGCAGCACCTGCGCGCGCGGTTCGATCCGCAGCATCCGGGCGACCGGCTCGGTAGCGGACACATGCTCGTGCTCGATGACCTTGACCGTGGTGTCCAGGCTGGCGGCGATGATGTTGTCCAGGAGACCCGCCATCCGGTGCGGGGACGCCCCACCCCGGGACGCCTGGCCTTCGGGCTGCAATCGCCGCGTGCCACGGCCGGCCGACCGCTCTATCAAGCCTTCCAGGGACAGGTTCTCGAGGGCCTTGCGCACGGTTGCCCGCGACACGGCGAATTCTTCCATCAGCTCCAGCTCGCCGGGCACGCGCTCGTCATACACGCCGTCGCGCAGCCGTTCTTTCAATACCAGGTAGACACTGTGGTACTTCGGCAGGGGCAAGGTTTGCTGCATAGGTGGCATTCTGTCTTATTGTCTGTCCAATAGAACAATTTAGCTTGACTCGATGGCGGAACCTGGCGGAATATCCACATGCCGCCGTACACATTTCCTT
Source organism: Pigmentiphaga sp. MLSB6-MA01 (assembly GCF_058793475.1). Classification (NCBI taxonomy): domain Bacteria; kingdom Pseudomonadati; phylum Pseudomonadota; class Betaproteobacteria; order Burkholderiales; family Alcaligenaceae; genus Pigmentiphaga; species Pigmentiphaga sp. MLSB6-MA01. Next base: position 212,314 of record NZ_JBXAFV010000001.1, read on the forward strand.
CAGGTCACGTCATGCGCAATCATATTACAGGGGAACACCGCGCCCGCCCCCGCGTGCTGAACATCTGCCGCCGCGCGTTCCTTGCAGTGGGTCTCGCCGCCGCTTCCGGCGCGGTCCTGGCCCAGGCCTATCCCGATCGTCCCATCAAGCTCATCGTGCCCTTCAGCCCGGGCGGCTCGACCGACGTCATCGGACGCCTGGTCGCCAACGCGCTGGCCGAGGAAGTGGGTCAGTCGGTCATCGTGGACAACAAGGGCGGGGCCGGCTCCATCCTGGGAACCGACCTCGGCGCCAAGGCGCCGCCCAACGGCTACACCCTGGTCATCACCAACGGCGCGGCCATCACCACCGGGCCGCTGCTGGGCCAGAAGATTTCCTACGATCCCTACCGCGACTTCACGCACATCATGCTGCTGGGCACCTTCCCCAACGGGCTGATCGTCCGCACCAGCCACCCCGCGAAGGACTTCAAGGAATTCGTCGAGCTGGCCCGCCAGGCCGGCGGCAAGTACAACTACGGCTCGGCCGGCGTGGGCTCGGCCGGCTTCCTGACCGGCGAGATGCTCAAGCAGAAGGCGCACATGGACATGACCCACGTTCCCTACAAGGGAACGGGTCCCGCCATGAACGACCTGCTGGGCGGGCAGTTGGACGCCATCTTCAACAACATGGCGGTCGCCTCGACCCAGGCCAAGGCGGGCAACGTGCGCATCCTGGCCGTCAGCGGTCCCAAGCGCGTCCCGGCCTTCCCCGACGTGCCGACGATGAACGAAGTCGTACCGGGTACGGTGGGCGAGGCCTGGTTCGGCGTCTCGTCTCCGGCCGGCACCCCCGCGGCGGTCGTCGACCGGCTCCAGGCCGCCCTCGGGAAAGTCATGGCCAACGCCGATTTCCGCGCCAAGCTGGCCGAACAGGGCCTGACCCCGATCGGCGCGCCGCAAGCGGAGTTCGTGAAGTTCCTGCATGACGAGGACCGCAAGTGGGCCCCCATCATCAAGGCTGCCAACATCAAACTGGACTGATCGCCGCATGGCCGTCGAATACGCACCCAAGGGGCTCATCGGCCTGCTGACCCCGCAGGCCAACACCACGGTCGAGCCCGAGTACTTCATCCTGCTGCCGGCCGGCTATGCCCACATCAACGCCCGCCTGATGAGCGACAAGTCCACCATCGAGGCACGGCTGGTGGACTACGTGGACCGGCTGGACACCGCCTGCGACCAGTTCGCCAACGCGCCCATCAAGGCGGTGGCGGTGGGCTGCACCGGAGCGTCGTATCTGGTGGGCCGCGCACGCGAGGAACAGGTGCTCGCGGGCATCGAGCGCGAGCGCGGCGTGCCGGCCTTCACCGCGGCCACCGCGGTGGTCGCCTCGCTCAAGCAACTGGGCGCACGCCGGATCGCCCTGGCCTCGCCCTACCCCGCCGGCCTCACCGCGACCAGCAAGGTCTATTGGGAGTCCCAGGGATTCACGGTCTCGCGCGTCGCCTCGGCCCCCATGGACCACACGCAGTTCCACCCCATCTATTCGATGAAGGCGGACGCCGCCGGCGCGCTGCTGGAAGAGCTGGCCCGCGACGACACCGACGCCATCCTGATGCTGGGAACCGGCATGCCCACGCTGGCGCCGCTGCTGGCGGCGAACGCCCGATCGCCCGTGCCGGTGCTGTCGTGCATGCTGTGCCTGGCCTGGATGGGCGTCTCGGCCGTGGACGGCCGGCCCGCGCCGCTGGAGCCCTGGCTGCGCGGCGACCACTGGCGCGAACGTCTCGCGCGGCAGCAACCCTGAGCCGCCGGGAGAACGGCGCTTTCCTCGGAAAGCGCCGTTTTTTTATATACCCAGGCGAGGTATCGACGGCGGCACCGTGGGCAGCATGACGGTCTTCTCGAACGTATAGAACTTCATGCTGGACTCGCCGCCCTCGCGGCCATAGCCCGACGCCTTGATGCCCCCGAAGGGCGCACGCAGGTCGCGCGTCATGGGTGTGTTGACCCATACCATGCCGGCCCGGATTTCCGTCAATGCGCGCATCACCGTGGGTTGGTGGTCGCTCCACACGTAGGACACCAGGCCGAACTCGCTGTCGTTGGCGATCGAGCAGGCCTGCTCCGCCGTATCGAACGGCACGATGGTGGCGAACGGACCAAATATCTCCTCCCGGCAGACGCGCGCCGTATTGTCCCGCGCCAGCACCACGGTCGGCTGGAAGTAGAAGCCGGGCTCCAGCGCCTCGACCGTCGCGCCGCCGCACAGCAGTCGCGCGCCGTCGGCACGGGCGATGTCCACGTACCCCGCCACCCGCTGCCGGTGGGCCTGGAACGCCAGGGGTCCGATCTCGGTGGCCGGGTCCAGCGGGCTGCCGATACGCAGCCGCGCGGCGCGTTGCGCGAAAGCCTCGACGAAGCGGTCCAGCACCGGACGCTGCACCAGGATGCGGGAACCGGCCAGACACTGCTGGCCATTGTTCGAGAAGATGCCGACCAGGGCACCGTCCACCGCGCGATCCAGGTCGGCCGACTCGAAGATGATGTTGGCGGACTTGCCGCCCAGCTCCAGCGACAGGGGCTTGAGCCCCTCGCCGGCGCTGGCCGAGATTCTCCGCGCCGTCTGCGTGCCGCCCGTGAATGAAACCAGGTCCACCTGGGGATGGGCCACGAGGGCTTCGCCCGTCACGGCGCCGCGGCCATTGACCAGATTGACCACGCCGGGCGGCACGCCGGCATCGATCAGCAGCTCCATGAACCGCGCGACCGCCAGCGGCGTCACCTCGGACGGCTTGCAGACGCAGCTGTTGCCGAACGCGATGGCGCCGGCGATCTTCATCGATGTCAGGGCCAGCGGCGCGTTCCACGGGCCGATCAGCGCCGCGACGCCCACCGGCTCGCGCAGCACCAGCGTCAGGTATCCATCGGTCTGGCCATGGAGCTTCTCCGCATGCTGGCCCAGGAATTCCGCGAAGAAGCGGAAGTTGTAGGCGGCGCGGGGTATCTGCCCCTTCTGCAAGTGGCGCATGGGAATGCCGGAATTCATGCACTCCAGATAGGCCAGTTCGTCGCGATGGCGATCGACCAGATCCGCCACCTTGCGCATCACCGCCTGCCGGGCCTCGACCGGCCGCCGGCGCCAGCGCCCGTCGTCGAAGGCGGCCCGGGCGGACCGCACCGCCGCGTCGACCTCGTCCGCCGACGCCTCGACCAGGGTCGAAATGCGCCGCGCGTCGCCGGGATGGATCACCGGCAGTTCGTATCCGCCCGCGTGCGTGAAGCGGCCGTCGATGAAACTCGATACTTGCTCGCGGATGGGAAACTCCGCCGGTGCTGGCTGGGTCATGGAGCTTCGCGCCTAGTCGATCGCGGCTGCTTCGCGCAGGCTCAGGATCATCGAGGTTTCCAGCAGGTACTCGCGGGCCAGGCGGGGATCGTCCGCCTTGCGCTTCAGGTCCTCCAGCGTCGTGCGGCGCTGCGATTCCCCTCTTTCCTGCATGCGGGCACGGTTGCGGCCGGACTGCTGCAGCACGTGCTTGATCGCGATCGGACGCCGCTGGCGCTCGTACTGGCCCAGGAGCGCGTCGCTCTCGCCGGCGTAGATGCGGCGCAGTTTATCGGTCAGGTTGAAGGCGTCGTGGATGCCGCCGTTCATGCCCATGCCGCCGCTGGGACTGTTGATGTGCGCGGCGTCGCCGGCCAGCACGATGCGGCCGTTGACGTAGTTGTTCACGACACGCTGGTGGATACGGTAGGGGCGGATCTCCATCACGTCGTAGGCCTGGTCCCGCGGCAGTACGTGCTGGAGCTTTCTCTGGATGGATTCGGGCTGGAGGGCGTCGTCGACCGTCTCGCCTTCCCACGGATACAGGCTGACCCGCCAGAGGCCGGGAAGCCGCAGCAGGCTGAAGGTGCCCGTGGAGGCCCAGCAATAGTTGATGTAGGACAGCGACGGAATATGTTCATGGAACGGAAACCGGGTGGTGGCCAGCACCGTGGTCTCGGGAAACGTATGCCCCTCGAAACTCAGGTCCAGCGCGGTCCGCACCGTGCTGCGGGCCCCGTCCGCGGCGATCAGGTAGCGCCCCGACAGTTCCAGGCGCTCCCCGCCCGGGGACACCACGATGGCGCGCACCGAGTCCGCGTCCTGCGCCACCTCCACGCACGGATGCCCCATCAGCACCCGCACCGCCGGCAGCTTTTCGCGGATGTGGGCGAGCAGCAGCTCGGACAGCTTCCATTGCTCGGTCTGCAGGCGATAGGGATGCGCGGTCTCGTCCTTGAGCGCCGACAGGTCGAATTCGGCGAACTCGCCCGTCTCGTGCATGCGCACCTGCCAGGTGGGGGCGACCAGTCCGGCTTCGATCAGCCCGGGCGTGATACCGTATTCATCCAGCATTTCCAGCGTGGGGGGATGGAAGGTGGAGGCCTTCAAGGCCCGCGACACCTGTTCATCGGCTTCCACGACGACGACTGGAATGCCGTAATGGCCCAGCCGCATCGCCGCGACCAGGCCCACGGGGCCGCCGCCTACAATAATGACCTGTTCGGGGGTCCCGGTGCTCACACGCTACCTCGCTTGGTTGTCGGACGCTTTTTCGGATCATTTCACATTTATTCTATTGACCTGTCAATAGGACATTTAAATCGCCCAGTCCACGCCGCCGGACGGGCGTCGGCGCCGGGACGTCACAAACCGGCAGGCTGGTTCGTCATATAGGCGTAACCCCCTTTTTCCGGAGATCGCCATGAACAACGCCTCGCCCGTCAATACCGCCGCCCTGCTTCCCTCCGTCTACCAGGCCTTCGCCGCCGCGCAGACGCAGATCCGCGAGCAGGGCCTGGACCCGCTGCTGCACCACCTCGTCGTCCTGCGCGCCTCGCAGATCAACCAGTGCGCCTTCTGCGTGAAAATGCACATCCGGGAAGCCCGGGAGGACGGCGAGACCAACGAGCGCCTGGACCGCCTGGTCGTCTGGGAGCACGTCAACGACTTCACGGAACGCGAGAAAGCCGCGCTGGCCTGGACGGAAGCCCTGACCGTGCTCGACCGCAAGACCGATTACGCCCCGCTGCGCGCCCGCCTGCGGGAACACTTCTCGGACAAGGAGATCGCCGCGCTGACCAGCACGATCGCGATGATCAACCTGTGGAACCGGCTCCAGGTCTCGATGCACTGATGGCGCGGCACGCAGCGTGGCAAAGATGAACATGATGGCGACCGATGGCACGGCGTTCTTCGAAGCACGGCGGCGATTCCTGTTCGGGCTGGCGTATCGGATGCTGGGCACGCGGGCGGATGCCGAGGATGCCGTGCAGGAGACCTTCATCAAGTGGCTGCACGCGGACCGCGGCGCGATCGCGAATCCGGCGGCATGGCTGACCAGCATCTGCACCAACCTGTGCGTGGACATGCTGCGCGCGGCGCACCGGACGCGGGTGGATTACGTGGGCTCATGGCTGCCCGAGCCCATCCATACCGTGGCGGACGACACGCCGGAATCGCGGCTGGAGCTCGCTTCATCGCTGACCACGGCGTTCCTGCTGGTGCTGGAACGGCTCACCCCCAAGGAGCGGGCCGCGTATCTGCTGCACGAGATCTTCGATACGCCCTACCCGGACATCGCCGCCACGCTCGGCATGCAGGAAAGCGCCTGCCGCAAGCTGGTCTCGCGGGCGCGCGAGGCCATCGAGTCCAGCAAGGTCCGGCACGCCACGCCGGCCGAACGCCAGGAGCAGTTGCTGTCGGCGTTCCAGGACGCCATCAACGGCCACGGCACCGGACCGCTGGCGGCCCTGTTGTCGGACGACGTCCGCTTTTCGTCGGACGGCGGCGGCAAGGCCATCACACTGCAGCAGGAACTGATGGGCAAGGTGTCGGTGATACGCTTCGTCGAACGCGGCCTGATACGGTTCTGGCAGGGCATGGATTGGATCGTGGCCGACATCAACGGCGCCAAGGGCGTGCTGCTGCGCGAGAACGGCGTGATCATCGGCGCGCTGACCTTCGCCTACGGCGAGAACGACGCGGTGTCCAACATCTACCTGATGCGCAACCCGGACAAGCTCGCCCGCCTGGGGTCTCCCCTCCCCGCGCGCTGACGCGCGCCCGGCATGGTGCCCCCCAGCCGCCACGCAGCAGCCCCCCGGGAGGCCGGGCCCCGCAGGGACGACGCTGGTGGACCGGCCAAGCCGGATCCGCGGCCTCCCGGGTCGGGTGACACAGGGGGCAATGGGCAACTAAGATGAAGGCCACGCGGCTTTCACGGGCACCGATCATGCACCTTCCCTTCCATGGATTTTCGTCGCCGCGCCGGGCCGCCCTGGCCGGTCTGCTGGCCCTGGCGCTGGCCGGCTGCGCCAGCCTGCCCGGCCGCGATCCGCTCAACGTGCAGGTCGCGGGCATCGAGCCCCTGCAAGGCCAGGGCCTGGAACTGCGGATGGCGGTCAAGCTGCGCGTCCAGAATCCCAACGACTCCGCGGTGGACTACGACGGCGCCGCGCTGGAGCTGGATCTGAACGGCAAGCGCTTCGCCACGGGTGTCAGCAGCGAGCGGGGCAGCGTGCCCCGCTTCGGCGAGACCGTGCTGACGGTGCCGGTGTCGGTGTCCGCCTTCAGCGCGATCCGGCAGGCCCTGGGCCTGGCGGATGGTTCGCGCCTGGATAACATTCCCTATGTGGTCCGCGGCAAACTGTCGGGCGGCATGTTCGGCACGACGCGGTTTTCGGACCAGGGCAGCCTGAGCCTGCCCGGATACTGAGGCGACCCTACAACCCTTTCTCCACCATTTCCAGCAGCCGCTGCCCCACCACCTCCATCTGCGCGGCGCTGAAGCTGCGCAGCGGCCCGTCTATCACCAGCATGGCCAGTCCATGGACGGACGACCACGCCAGGTATTCGGCGGCGAAGCGGCGCTCCGGCGTCAGCAGGCCCGCCGCCGCCATGCGGTCCAACGCGGCGCTGAGCAATTGGAACGGATCCAGTCCGCTGCGGCCGGCCTTGTCCGCGTCGGGCACCTTCAGCGGCCCGTCGGCCGGGGCGAAAGCGGTACGGAACAGGCCGGGCTCCTGCCAGGCGAAACGCAGGTAGCCCGCGCCCACCGCGCGCAGGCTGGCGCGGGCGTAGTCGGCGGGCGGGCTGTTGCCGTCCAGTTTGTCGAGTTCGGTTTCCATGGCGCTGGCCAGCGCGGACAGCGCGGCGGCCCGCACCGCCAGCAGCAGGTCTTCCCGGCTGGCGAAGTGACGGTAGGCGGCGTTCGGGACGACGCCGGCGCGGCGGGTGGCTTCGCGCAGCACGATCGCCGACGGGCCGCCCTGGCGGGCAAGCTCGATGCCGGCTTCCAGCAGGGCGCGGCGCAAATCGCCATGACGATAGGTGCTGCGCGAGGCGGGCGGGGTGACGGCGCTGGTCATGGGAACTCCATGTGGACACTGTACATTATCTCTGATAACTTATGTGTACAGCGTCCACAAAACGCCTCAGTCCATTCATCCAGTCGTCAGACGAGGAGACCCTCATGCATATCCAGCCCTATCTGTTCTTCGAAGGCCGGGCCGAGGAAGCGGCCGAGTTCTACGCCAAGGCGCTCGGCGCCCAGGTCACGATGATGCTGCGCTTCAAGGACGCTCCGCCGGCCTCGGGCGACAACGAAAATTGCGCGCCGCCGCCGGGGTCGGAAAACAAGGTCATGCACATGTCGCTGGAGATCGGCGGCGCCGTCGTGATGGGATCGGACGGCATGTGCAAGGGCCCGGCCGAATTCAAGGGCGTCTCGCTGGCGCTGAGCGTGGCCGACGATGCCGACGCGGAACGCAAGTTCGCGGCCCTGGGCGAAGGTGGCACCGTGATCGCGCCGATGACGCCCACCTTTTTCTCGTCGCGCTTCGGCATGGTGACCGACCGCTTCGGCGTGACCTGGATGGTCCAGGTCGCCCCCTGACCGGGGTCCGGGAAGGGGCTGGCACGGCACTGGGGGGACCGCGCGAAGCGCCGTTTCTCTCGGTGCTAACATGAGTGGCACCCGGCATTTTTATATGCCCGGCTGGCTTGACCGTGCCTATCTGGAAGACCATCCCCCTTCGACTCATCGCGCTGGCCCAGCGCTACCCCGGCACCATCGCGGCCTTCGGCTTCGCGTCCGGGGTGGTCAGCTTCTTCACCGTCGAGCGTCACGAGGCCTTCGCCCGCGTGATCGCGGCGGTGATGCTGCTGAGCTGGATCTGGCTGGTGCTGGAACAGGCGCTGCGGCAGCGCATCGCGCAGCGCTTCGGCTGGACCATCCCGACGCCGTTGCTGCGCTACGGCACGCAGATGATCCACCAGGAAGGCCTGTTCTTCGTGCTGCCCTTCCTGTACACCGCGACCACCTGGAACAGCGGCCAGGCCCTGTTCACCGGCCTGCTGGGCGTGGCCGCGCTGATAGCCCTGGTCGACCCGCTGTACTTCCGGTGGCTGTCGGCCCGCCGCTGGGTGTTCCTGACCTATCACACCTTCACGCTGTTCGCGGTGCTGCTGACCGCGCTGCCGCTGGTCCTGCACATCTCCACGGGCAACAGCTACAAGCTCGCGCTGGGCGTGGCGGTGCTGCTGTCCTTTCCCTCCCTGTCCGAGCTGGCTTCGCTGGAAGCCCGCTGGCGCAAATGGATGGTCGTAGTCCTGATGCTGGCGCTCGGCTCGGTGGGATGGCTGCTGCGCATGTGGGTGCCCCCCGCCACGCTGTGGCTGACCGAGGTCGCCATCGCGACCAGCATGGACAGCCGCAGCATGGAGGCCGGCGAGAGCCTGCGCGCCGTGACGCCGGCGCAGATGCGCGACCGGGGCATCTATGCCTATACCGCGATCAACGCGCCGCTGGGCCTGGAGGAACACATCTACCACGTCTGGCTGCACGACGGGCAGGAAATGGATCGCATCGCGCTGGACATCCGCGGCGGCCGCAAGGAAGGCTACCGGGCCTGGACCCACAAGCAGAACTTCCCCGCCGACCCTCGCGGCCGCTGGCAGGTCAAGGTGATGACGGACACCGGCCAGATGATAGGCACGCTGCGCTTCCGCGTGGAAGGCGACGATGCGCCGGCGCCGCCTTCGTCAGAAACTGTGATTCACCCCCATGCCGACGTTGGTCCTGCTCCCGTCGTTGGCCGGCCTGGCGTGGCCCAATCCGGCATAGACCTGCGTGCGCCTTGACAGCGCATAGGACACGCCGGCGCTGGCATAGTTGGTCGCGCCGCCGCGGCCATAACCCTGGAAGTCGCGGCCCACGCCGAACTTGAGCGTGGCCGCGCCGAGGCGGTGGGTCGCGGCCAGCATGGCGCTGGTGCGGCGGCGGCGGGTCTCGCCCAGGAAAACCTGGCTGGCGGCCGTCAACTCGGTCAGGCTGGCGGAAGCCATGACCCGCGTCGGCCCCGCCCCGTAGGCCACGCCGAGGAAATAGGTCTTGTCGTTCACGCTGTTGCGCTCGGCGGACAACAGGACATTCACCGCGCCATCGTCGTAGTTGGCTCCCGCCGCCAAGCCCCGCCTGCGCTCGACGGTGCCATTGGCATCGGGCACCTTGCTGCGCTCCCCGTGTGCCGCCAGATGGGCAGACCAGCCGCGCGCGACCGGCGAATCGTAGAACACCCCGTTGTTCGCGCGGTTGTAGTCGCCCAGCGGGCCGTTGCGATAGGGATCGGTCCGATACGCGGGGTGGTAGATCTGCCAGGCGATGGATGCCACCCGGTCGAAGTTGTACCAGGGGTCGAACTGCCAATCGAGCGCCCACATGGGCGTCATGGCCCGTCCCAGCCGCAACTGGCCGAAGGGCCCCTTCACGCCCACGGTGGATTCGCCGTAGAACAGGGGCGCGCCGCCGCTGGCCTCCAGGCGGCCGGTGTCGATCTCGAAACGGGACTGGAGATGGAACAGGGCGGCATAGCCGTTGCCCAGGTCTTCCGACCCCTTGATGCCCCAGTAGCTGCGCTGGATGTTGCCGATGGACGTTGCCCCGCGCGCCAGGCGGTAGATACCGGCATCGACCACGCCGTACAAGGAAAGGGAGGATTGGGCGCACGCCGCGGTTGCCGGCGCCAGCCACGCGGACAGCACGGCCAGCCAGGTGCGAGGCGAATTTTTCATGTTCTGGCACGCATGGAAACGAAGACCCGACGCAAGTGTGGCGCGATCGGCGCCGCTTGGCAAAGCGCCCCCCCCCGCCGGGCCTGCGCGGAACCCCCGACGGACAACTTCTCGCACCCACGCCCCGCGCGCGGCCGGCACGCGGCCTAATGACGCCTCGCCCGCGCCGCCTCGGCCGGAGCGCCTTCGCCATGCGGGCGAAGGAACGCCACGCATAGTGATCGCCATGACGCCGCGCCACCTGGGCTGCCTTGCCCTCGTCCTGTTCCTGCCTGCCGCCTGCGGCGGCGACGAACCCGCGCCGCCGCAGGCCCGTTCCATCGAAGACCTGGAGCGGCAAGGCCTGCTTCCGGTCCTGGACCGCTCCGAAAGCCTGGGCGGCCCCGACACCGACGGCAACGGCGTACGCGACGACCTGGACGCCTGGATCGCCCGCCAGGACGGAACGCCGGCCCGGCGGGACGCGCTCAGGCAGCTCGCCCGCGCGTTCCGCGACGCCCTGCTGATCCATGGCGACACCATCGCGGCCCAGGAAGCGGCGTGGCGCACCACCCGGGCGGTGGCGTGCGTGATGGCGCACAGCGGCTCCGGCACCGAGGGCGCGCACGCCGTGGCCGAGCTGCGCAAGATGTCCGCCAACACCAGGCCCAGGGTCCTTGCCTATCTCGACTACGCCGCCTCGCTGGACGGCGCCGTCCTGTCGCTGCCCGCCGGGAACGGATGCGATGACTAGCGCCCCGCGCCAGTGGGCCGGGGCGATGCTGGCGGCCGCGGGCATGCTGGCACAGGGCGCCTGGGCATCAGGCCTGTGTCCCGCCCATTCCCACACCCTTGTCTTCTTCAACGGGATCTGGAACACCCCCGACGACGCCGCGGGCGGCGCGCGGGCCCTGCTCGCCACGCTGGACGATGCGCTGGGACCGGGCGCCGGACTCGCCATCGGGGCCGAGGTGTTCTACAACGCCAGCGGCCTGCAGCGGGGCGCGCGCGGCGGCATCGAAGACCTGGTCGAGGTCTTCGAACAGCGCGCCGCGGAACTGGACGAAGCCTTGCGCCACCGTTGGGAGCTCTTCTGGGAAATCGTCGATGGCCGCCAGGATGGCTGGCGCAGGATAGCGGCCGTCCTGCCCCGCGCCTACGAACTCGCCGTCGCGCTGACCGACGCCCGCAACGCGCGCCTCGTCGCCCAGGCCACGGCGCTCGCGGCCCTGCCGCCGACCGGTGTCGACTACGCCGCCCATCGGCTGCGCCTGCGCACCCTGCACACGCTGGGGCGAAGCGTTCTGCTGGTGGGGCATTCGCAGGGCAACTTCTTTCTCGACACGGTCTACCGCACCCTGCCCGATCCATCCGCCATCTCGGCGGTCCACATCGCCCCCGCCTCGTCCCGCGCCAGCGGCCCGCATCTGCTGTCGGGGAACGACCTGGTGATCGCGGCGCTGCGCGGCGCGCTACCGGGCGCCCCGCCTCCGCCCAACATCTGGATCCCGCCGTCGATCCGCGACACCTCCGGCCACCAGTTGATCCAGACCTATCTGGACGCCGACCGCGGCGGCCGGTCCGCGGCCGGCGCCCTGATGGCCGGGCGCCTGCGCGCGCTGGCGGCCCCCGAGCCTCGGGCAAGCCCCGGATTCTTCACCGCCACGCTGGCGTGGGACGGCGAAGGCGACATCGATCTCCATGTCATGGAACCAGGCGGCGCCCACGTCCACTATGGCGCGCGCGTGGGCGCCAGCGGCACGCTCGACCTCGACAACACGGCGGGCCACGGCCCGGAACACTATCACGCGACCTGCGACCCGCAGCGCCTGCAGACCGGCATCTTCAGCGTGGGGTTCAACAACTACTCCGCGCCCCCCGGCAGGAAGGCGGTGTTGCAGATCGCCATCCCGGACCGCGGCGTGGCGCGCACCGTCCAGATGGATGCCGGCCCGCCGCGCGGCGAGGCGGGGGATGCCTCGCCACTCATCGTCCTGCGCGTCGCGGTTGCCCGGTCCGGCGGAACATGGACGGCGACGGTCCACTGATGTCCCGGCCCCGGACACGCGACCGTGCCCGGCGTCGAACGGCGGCCCGGATTCCGCGCCATCTCCGGTATTGTCATGTATCGTGGTGCGCGCCCGAACGCTGCACGGATGGCAAGATCGCACGATGACGACCCTGGAACTGATCGCCGGCCGCTATGCCGGCTTTGCCTTTCTGGCCTGGCTGGCCGGCGCATGCGCGCTCGGCCTGTGGGTGGGCCGCCTGCTCGACGCGAGCCGGTCGATCCCGGCACGCCGGACGCGCGTCATGGCCGCGCTGATCGTCGGCGGCGTCGCCGTGTTCGGACTCATCGCCGCCAACGTCGTGACCGAATCGCGGCTCGTGGCCGTCGACAAGGTGCTGGCCGAAGCCCTGGCCGAGCACGCTTCGCCGGCGTGGCTGCGGTTCCTGGCCGTACTGACCGTGGCCGGCGACCGCGACTTCCTGCTGGGACTCGGCACCCTCGTGCTGGCCTTGCTGCTATGGCGCCGCCGCTGGTACGACGCGCTGCTCTGGCTGGCGGGCACCCTGGGCGCGGCGGGGCTGAACGTGTTGCTCAAGAGCACCTTCCAGCGGGTCCGCCCCGAACACCTGCACGGTTTCACGCAGGAGCTGGGGTGGAGCTTCCCCAGCGGACACGCCACCGGCGCCATGGCGGTCTACGGCATGCTGGCCTATCTGCTGGCCGGCCTTGCGCCGCCGGCGTGGCGCAAGGCCATGGCCATGTCCGCCGCGGGCCTGATCGCCGCCGTCGGCTACAGCCGCGTGATGCTGCAGGTGCACTTCCTGAGCGACGTCATCGCGGCCTTCGCGATCACGGCGGCCTGGCTGATGGCCTGCGTGGCGGTGCGCGAGCGGGCAGGCCGCCCGCTCACGCCATCAGGCCCTCGATCTCCCTGACCTCGCGCACATCGCCGAAGTTCTGCACGAAGGTCTCCAGCGCCGCCCGGTGCTCCTCGTCGGACAAGGCCGCCAGGCAGTCCGCCACCATGATGGGGAAGAAGTCCAGCATCATCGCATCGCGCCCGGTGGATTCGCAGCAGATGTTGGTCTTGGTCCCGGCGATCAACAGATGGGTGATCCCCGCGCTGCGCAGCACCCGCTCCAGCCCGGACGAACCGTGCGCCAGCGCGCTGTAGCGATTCTTGGCCAGGTGGACATCGCCCGGGGCCGCCTCCATCCCGTGCCACAGCGCCTCGGCAGCCGGCTTCGGCGCGTTCGCCTCGATGGTGCGGGCGCGCACGTCGGCGGCCACGAAATGGTCGTAGAACCCGGACCAGTCCGATCCCTGTCCGACCGGCAGGTTCGCGTGCGTGACCCATGCGACCAGCCCGCCCCGGCGCCGCAGGAGACGGGTCAGGATGTTGATGTTGCCGACGATGGAGCGGGACTCGGGCACCTCGGCGGGACCGCCGGGGGCGACGAAGGTGGGCTGCATGTCGATGACGACGAGAGCCGTCCTTGCCGGATCCAGCCGCTCATGCAGATGGACGCGGCCACGCCGTGCGATGACGCGATCGACGATGTGCGGGCGTATCGGGAGCGTATGCATGCTAGCGCCGGCCGCCCAGCAGGCTGCCACCGATCTTGATCAGGTCTTCCAGGCCCACCTGCCCGTCGCCATTCTGGTCGAGCAGCGATCCCAGCAAACCGCCGCCCAGTCCGCCCTGCTCGCGCGCGGCATCGCGCTCCTGCCCCAGCGTGCTGCCCAGGCTGTCCGCCGTCATCCCGCCCGACTGCACGCGCTGCGCCAGGAAAGCCATGACGATGGGAGCGAGCATCTTCAGCAGATTGGCGGCATTGCCGCCGCCCAGGCCGGTGGCTTCGCCCAGCCCGGTTTCGGCGCGCTGCTGGCCGGCGCCGAAGATGTGGCCGAGGATGGCGCCGCCGTCCGATTGCGCCCCCGGATTGCCGCCGCCCAGCAGCGACCCCAGTATGCTTTCCAGGCCGTTGCCCGAGCCATGGTCCTGCAATGCGCCGAACAGCGCCTGCGCGCCCTGCGGCTGGGCCGAGTTGTTGCCCATCGCCCCCAGCAGCAGGGGCAGCGCGGCGCCAACGGCCTGCTGGGTCTGGGCGGTATCCGTGCCCAGCTGCTGCGCGAGCTGCTGCAGGGGGGCGCCTTGCAGCTGGGACATCAGTTCGTCTGACAGGGAAGTAGAGGCGTTCATGGCGATTCTCGCTGAAGACGCCGGCGCAGTGCCGGCCCAGGGGCCATCGTAGCTCGCCCTATCCGCGCGCGCATGGCATTAACAGACTGATACGACTTGCGCGGACGATTGTTTCGATCGAACGGCAAGAGGACCGTCAGCGCCGCGGCAACGCGAGATACGCCTCGCGCACGGCCTCGGTCCCATGGACCCGCTCCAGCCGCCGCACGGTGAAGTGGCCCCGCCCCATGTCCTGGAAATGATCGATGAACAGGGCATTGATCGCCCCGCCCCCGATGGCTCCTATCATCGGCACCGCCTGGGCCAGCGCCTTCTCGGAAACCGCGATCGAGAAGCGCGAGGCGACCTCGGAGATCAGCCGGACCAGCGCCGGCGCGCTGCCCTTGGCCGCCCCGTGCTGCGCGAGATACTGGCTGGCCGAGGCGATGGCCTGCGCCAGCGCGGCGCGGGAGGCGAAGTAACCGGCGTCGGCCGCATCGTCGGCCTTCGAGGAGCCTCCCAGCGCCAGCACGTGCAGGCACTCCAGCCGCGCTTCCGGCGTCTTCAGGTCTTCGCCCTGGCTGCGGGCAATATCGGCGATGGAGCGCAGCATGATGGTGGTCGAGATCGGCAGTTCCACGGCCAGCCCCGCCATGCCGAAAGCACCGCCCGCGGCGCCCGACGCCCCGGCCGCCAGCTTGTGCCACCAGTCGGCGGCGGCGGCCGGACGGGTCGGGTCCATGGTCTTCACCGCCACGTCCAGCGCCTTGCCGATGGAGCGGCGGGCGATGTCGTCGATCATCGAAGACACCCGGTCCGGCAGCGCGGCCAGCGTGCGCTCGATCGGCTTGCCGGCCAGCCCCGCGATGCGCGCGGCGATGCCCGGGTGCTCGAGCAGATGCCTGGCGCGCGCCAGTTCCTGCAAATCGGATTCGGAAAGCGGCATGGAAAATCCTCGAAAGGCGTCCGGACCCATGGGACCGGACCAGATGCCGGCGGGTTCTGGCCCATGTTAAACAAAAAAGCCCCCACCGCTTGCCGCTGCGCGGCGGCGCTGCCCCCGGACATCGCGGAGGACTACAATCATTGATCAATCAATGATTCCGGCATCTTCCCATGTCCACGCTTCCCCAGCATTCCGAAGGCCAGGTGCTGCCCTTCCGGCAATCGCTGATGGCCGTCCTCGGCATGTGCTTCGTCATGATGATGGTCGCCATCGACCAGACCGTCGTGGGCACCGCGCTGCCTACCATCGTGGCCGAGCTGCGGGGATTCGACCTGTACGCGTGGGTCGCCACCGCCTACCTGCTGCCGTCCGTCATCACCGTGCCCATCTTCGGCAGGCTGGGCGACTACTACGGCCGCAAGCCGTTCGTGATCGCCGCCATCTTCGTCTTCACGCTGGCCTCGGTACTGTGCGGCGCCGCCACCAGCATGCTGTGGCTGGTCATGGCGCGAGCCTTGCAGGGCATAGGCGGGGGCATGCTGGTGGGCTGCGCGTTCGCGTGCATCCCCGACCTGTTCCCCGAACCGCGCGTGCGCCTGCGCTGGCAGATCATCGTCAGCTCCGCCTTCGGCATCGCCAATGCCATCGGCCCCTCGCTGGGCGGGGTGATGACGGAACAGTACGGCTGGCGCTCGGTGTTCTACGTCAACCTGCCGGTCGGCCTCCTGGGAATCCTGTTCGTCGCGCGTTTCCTTCCGCGCATCCGCCATCACACTGCCGGCAAGATACAGCTCGACTGGCCCGGCGCGCTGCTGATCGCGGTGGCGCTGGGCTGCCTGCAGATGGTCGTGGAACTGCTGCCCAAGGGCGCCGGCTCGGCCACGGTGCTGCTCCTGGCGGCCGGCAGCCTGGCCGCGTTCATCGGACTGTATGTCTGGGAACAGCGCTGCCCCCAGCCGCTGCTGCCCATCGACATGTTCCGCAATCCGGCCCTGGCGGTGCTGTTCGTGCTGGCGACGCTGGTGGGTTTCATCATCTTCGCGCTGATGTTCTACGCGCCGCTGCTGCTGCAGGGCGGCTTCGGCCTGTCGCCCCAGGAGGCGGGCCTGCTCATCACGCCCATGGCGGCCTGCATCACCGTGGGCAGCATCCTGAACGGCCGCATCATCAGCCACATCGACAAGCCCAACCGCATGCTGTACGCGGGCTTCTCCACGCTGGCCCTGGCCTGCCTGGGGGTCGTCACCACCCACCACGACACGCCGCACGCGCTCTTCGCGTTCTACATGTTCCTGGCCGGCATAGGCATAGGTTTCACCATGCCCAACCTGACGATCTTCGCCCAGCACACCGCCGACCGCACCCACCTGGGCATCGCCACCGCCACGCTGCAATCGACACGCATGGTCGGCGGCATGCTGGGCACGGCCATCGTGGGCACCATCGTCTCGCACAGCTACCTGTGGCGCGTCACCGAAGTGCTGCAATCGGAGAACGCCCTGCAATGGCTGCCACAGCTGCACAACCCGCAGGTCCTGGTCGACCCGCAGGCGCAACGCTCGCTGGCCGAGCAACTCGCCCAGCACGGCGGCCAGGCGGCCGAGCTGCTCGAACACGTGCGCGAAGCCCTGGTCTCGGGCATCCACAACGGCCAGATCCTCGCGGTGTTCATCGCCCTGGTCGGACTTTGGCTGGTGCGGCGCGTGCCGGCCATCCAGATCGTACGGCCCGAAAAGGGCAAGCGGCCGGCTTCCGAGGAAGCACCGTGAATCGCGAGCAACGGGGCCTGCAGGTCATCCAGCGCCTGGGCCAGACCTACCGCGCCATGCAGGCCGGCTTCAGCGGCCGCATCGGCCATGCCCTGCCGCGCTGGCGCATCCTGCTGACGCTGTCCGAACACGGCACCTGCCCGCAGAAACTCCTGGCCGAACGCTGCCGGCTCGACCCGGCATCGCTGACGCGGCTGCTCCATGCCCTGGAACAGCTCGGCTGGATCGCACGGCAGGTGGACGCGCAGGACAACCGCCAGACCAACGTCAGCCTGACGGCGGCGGGACAGGCGGTGGTGGACGAGGCCATGCCGCGGCGGGCGGCCTTCTTCGACGAGGTCCTGCAAGGGCTGCCGGAGAAGGAACTGGATGCGCTGTTGCGGGCGCTGGAGACGTTGGAGGAGAAGTTCAGGCAGGCGGCCACGCCGGACCAGCCCGCTTAGGCGGGGGCATGCGGCGGCCACGCCTGGCCGCGATCGATACGCTCGCCGTACAGTTCCAGCCTGACATCCCGCAGCCGATATCCCAGCGTCTCGGCCTCCGCCTGGTACCTACGCACCAGATCGGCCTCGGGCAGTTCCACGATTTCGCCCGTATGGACGTCTATCAGATGCGCGTGCAAGGCGCGCTGCGCCAGCTCCCAGACGGCCCGCCCCTGGGTGAACACATGGCGCCGGACCATGCCGCGATCATGGAACTCCTTCAGGATGCGATAGACGGAAGACAGGCTCAGCGCCGGGTCCGCCTTGCGGGCGCGCAGGAGCAGGTCTTCGGCGGTGGGGTGGTCGGATGCCTCGTCCAGCGCGGCGAGCACCGCCCGCCGGCCCCTGGTGGCCCGCATGCCGGCCAGGGAAGGCGACGGCCGGGCGGTCTGGCTGTCTTGCGCCGCCATCTCAACCTCCGCTGATGTCCCGGGCGGCCTTTTCCAGAACGTCCAGCACGCGCCGGGTCTCGGCCTCGTTCCAGCCGCGCGAATGGAAAGCCAGCGCCGCGCGCAGCGTGTGCATGGCCTGGTGCACCGAGCCCGGCATCGCACGGCCGGACATCGACTGGGCGGTGATGTTCATCCGGTTCAGCACCGCGTCGACCATGGGCTGGTTTTCCTGCAGGAAGGCACGGCCTTCGTCGGTGATCTCGAACGACCGCTTGGCGCCTTCCATGCCGGCGGTGCGGATGTGCCCCTGCTCCTCCAGCAGTGTCAACGTCGGATACACCGAACCGGGACTGGGCGCGTAGACGCCGCCGAAGCGCTGCTCCAGTTCCTTGATCAATTCATAGCCCGAGCTGGGACGTTCGGCGATCAGCGCCAACAGCACCAGCCGCAGGTCGCCCGGGCCGAAGACGCGCCCGCCCCGGCCGAAACCGCGGCCGCCGTCCCCGAAGCCGCCCCGGCCCCGGCCATCCATGTCGAACGGATCGCGGCCGCGATGGCCGCCCCGTCCCGCCATCCACGCGGGCCAGGCGGCCCATATCTTGTGAGGGTGAAACATGTTGAATACTCCTTCGATACAGTTAAACGATATATCGTTTGTATGTATCGTATAGAGATTCTTTTTCGTATGCAAGTCCTTCGCGAGGCCCTCCAGCCACGCTTTCACCCGTCCCCGCCCGCGCCATGTCCGAGCGCGAGCCGGACGAATTCACGCGCCGCCGCCGTCTGATAGGCGCCGCGCCGTTGCATCAGCACCGCGGTCCGCTCCAGCAGGGAGGGCGCAAGCGCGATCGACGCGAGTCCGTCCCGGCTGCTGGCGATGGTGGCCGGCAGCAGGGTCGACAGCGACGTTCGCCGCACGATTTCAATGACGGCGCCCAGTGAATTGGCTTCCATCAGGACGCGGGGCCGCAGGCCATGCCGGCGGCAATAGCGATCGATCTGCTCGCGGGTCGCGAATTCAGCGGTCAATAGCACCAGCGATTCGTTGTCCAGCGCTTTGAGCGCCATCCGCCGCCGCCCGGCCAGCGGGTGCCGGCTGCCGACTACCAGCGCCAGCGTCTCCACCAGCAGCCGCTGCGCTGCGATCTCGGGCGAGCGCACTTCCTCGAATCCGATGCCCACGTCGTATTCGTCGTCCGCCAGCAGCGCCTCGATACGCTCCTGCGGCATTTCGCGCAGGATCAACGAAACATTGGGGTGGCGGACATGAAAACGCTCGACCAGCGGCCCGACCAGATAAGAGGCGAAGGTGGGCGTGACCGCCAGGCGCAGCGCACCCCGGCTCAGGTCGCCCACGTCATGGATGGCGCGCCGGCCTTCCTCCAGATCCTGCAGGGCCTTGCGGGCGTACCTGAAGTAGACGTGGCCCGCATCCGTAAGCCGCGTCGCGCGCCCCGTCCGGTCGAACAACTGCGCGCCCAGCATCTCTTCCAATTGCCGGATCTGCTGCGACAGCGCCGGCTGCGAAACATGCAGCGCCGCGGCGGCGCGCGTGAAGCCGCGATGCTCGGCCACCGCCAGGAAATAGTGGATGGGTCGGAGCAGCATGACGGATCTCCATAAGCTGTAATTATCGAAAAGATAATAAATCCGTCTTTTATCTTATTGATCGTCCAGCGTAAGCTTGACGCCGGACGATCCGGCTCTATAGGGAGAAAGCAACATGAACATGCCCGAGCATTTCCTGCGCATGGCGGTCGATCTCGCCCGCAAGAACGCGGAATGCGGGGGCCGCCCTTTCGGCGCGGTCATCGTCAGGAGCGGTTCGGTCATCGGCACGGGCGTCAACCAGATCCTCTCGTGCGCCGACCCCACCGCCCATGCCGAGCTGTCCGCCATCCGCGCGGCCTGTCGCGCGCTGGGCTCGCCGCGCCTGAACGGCTGCGTGGTGTACGCCAGCGGACAGCCGTGCCCGATGTGCCTGGCCGCGATCCACATGACCGGCATACGCGAAGTCGTCTACGCCTACTCGAACGACGATGCCGAACCCTATGGACTGTCGTCCGCGCCCGTCTACCGCGAACTGGCCCTGCCGCTGTCCGAGCAATCCGTGCGCATCATCCACTATCCGATCACGCCCGCGCCGCAGCTGTACGATTCGTGGCGGGCCGCGATGGTCGAACGGGCCTGAAGAACCTGGCGATCGACGTGCGCTACCTGGGCCAGATCGCCATCGCGGCGCTGGCCACCCGCTCCAGTTCCGCGCGCCGGGCGCCATCCCGCGCCTGCAGCGACATGCCCTGGACAACGGTCGTGAAGTACCGGGCCAAGGTATCCAGATCGATATCCGGCGACAGTTCGCCGTCGGCCACCCCCTGCTCCAGCCGTTCGCGCACACGCAGGGTCGACGCCAGCCGATGGGTCCGCAGGAACGCTGCCATTGGCTGATTGGCCGGCGTGCAATTGGTGGCCCCCAGCACCACGAAACACCCCTTGGGCTTGCCCGGCAGCGTTAGCGCCGTGGCGGCGGCCATCAGCATGCCCTCCACCGCCGCCCGCGCGGTCTTGCCCTCGCGCAACGCCAGATCGGTCATCCCGCCGTCGGTGTGGCGGTAGCGTTCCACCGCCTCGCGGAACAACGCTTCCTTGCTTCCAAAGGCGCCGTACAGGCTGGGCGCGTTGATGCCCATCGCCGTCGTCAGGTCCGACAGCGACGTGCCTTCATAGCCGCGCTCCCAGAACACCTCCATTGCCCGCTGCAAGGCCGCGTCGCGGTCGAAGCCGCGCGGACGTCCCCGGTCAGCCATATCGCACCTTTTTTGTAACGATCAATAAAAAATTCCTTGACGCTCCGTAAAGAGGTCGAGGATCATTTTATAACGATCATTACGTAAATGGAGCACAGCATGTCCCGATTGTCAGGAAAAGTGGCCTTGGTAACCGGCGCGAGCCGTGGCATCGGCGCGGCCATCGCGCTGCGCCTGGCGCGCGAGGGCGCGGATGTGGCGATCACCTATGCGAGTTCGCCGGACAAGGCCGAGGCGGTGGCCGGCACCCTGCGCGAGACGGGCCGCCGCGCCGTGGCCTTGCGCAGCGACAGCGCCGAGCCCGACGCCCCCGCGCAGGCCGTGGCGCGTGTCGTGGAGGAATTCGGCCAGCTCGACATCCTGGTCAGCAACGCCGGCATCGGCTACTGGAAGGCGCTGGAGGATTTCACCATCGAGGAATTCGACCGCGTGATGGCGGTGAACGTGCGCGCGGCCTTCACCGGCGCCCAGGCCGCGGCGGCACACATGCGGCAAGGCGGCCGCATCATCACGATAGGCAGTTGCAACGCCGATCGCGTGCCGGCCGCCGGTTCGACGCTTTATGCCATGAGCAAGTCCGCGCTGGTCGGCCTGACCAAGGGCATGGCGCGCGACCTGGGCCCGCGCGGCATCACCGCCAACCTGGTGCAGCCCGGTCCGATCGACACCGACATGAACCCGGCCGACGGCGAACGCGCGGACGGCCTGCGCGCGCTGATGGCGCTGAGGCACTATGGCGAAGGCGAGGATGTGGCAGGACTGGTCGCCTATCTGGCCAGCGCGGAGAGCCGCTTCATCACCGGCACCGCGCTGACCATCGATGGCGGCTACAACATCTGAGCCGGACATGGAAACGACTGCCAAGACCACCCGCCATCCCGAGACCGCCGGCAAGACCGTCGTCCTGGCGGCCGTATGCCTGGCGGGACTCATGATGCCGCTCAGCTTCACCGGTCCCGCCGTGGCCACTCCCGCCATCGCGCGGGAGCTGGGCGGCAGCCCCGTCGCGCTGGCCTGGGTCGTGAACGCCTTCGTGCTCGCATTCGGCAGCTTCGTGCTGGCCGCCGGGACGCTGGCCGACCGGTATGGGCGCAAGCGCATCTTCCGCCTGGGCGTACAGGGCTTCACCTTGCTGTCGGCCGTGACCGCCTTCGCGCCCGACCTGATCCTGCTGGACCTGCTGCGCGGCGCGCAAGGCGTCGCGGCGGCGATGGCCATGGCGGGCGGCGCGGCCTCGCTGGCCCAGGAGTTCGATGGCCCGGCGCGCACGCGCGCCTTCAGCCTGCTCGGGACCACCTTCGGCGTCGGCCTGGCCTTCGGCCCCATCTGGTCGGGCCTGTTGATCGAACACTTCGGCTGGCGGGCCATCTTCTTGTCCGGCACGGGCATCGGCCTTCTCGTGCTGCTCGCCGGCGTGCCGCGGATGCGCGAGACGCGGGACCCGAACGCGCGCCGCATCGACGGCTGGGGAACATCGACCTTCACCGCCGCGCTGTGCTGCTTGATCTTCGGCATCGTCACCGGCCCCCAGTACGGCTGGACGAGCCCGGCGGTGCTCGCCTTGCTGGGCGGATCGCTCGCGCTGCTGGCCGCGTTCGTCGCCATCGAGCGGCGGCAGGCCCGTCCCATGCTCGATCTCTCGCTGTTCCGCTATCCCCGTTTCCTCGGCGTGCAACTGCTGCCGCTCGCGACGGCGGTCTGTTTCGTCGTGCTGCTGATCCTGCTGCCCATAGGTTTCATCGGCGTCGAAGGCTATTCCGAAGTCCAGGCCGGGCTGATGATGATCCCGTTGTCGCTGCCGATGGCTGTCGTGCCGTTCCTGGCCGGGCTGCTGGCGCGCAGATATTCGCCGGGCATCCTGTCCGCGGCGGGCCTCGTGGTGGCCGCCGCGGGCCTGCTGTGGCTGGCCGCGATACCACTGGGGCACCAGTCCACGGCCATCGTCTGGCCCATGCTGCTGATAGGCATGGGCACCGGCCTGCCATGGGGATTGATGGACGACCTGTCGGTCAGCGTCGTGCCGAAGGAGCGCGCCGGCATGGCCACCGGTATTTTCTCGACCATGCGGCTCGCGGGCGAAGCCGTCGCGCTCGCGGCCGCGGCGGCGCTGCTGCTGGCGCTGACGCAGTCGGGACTGGCGCATGCATTGCACGAACCACGCGCCGTGGCCGCCATTCCGGCCATCGCCAACGATATGGCGGCGGGCGCATTGGAACATGCGGCCGCGCAACTGGGCGGCGACGGCCGGGCGCTGCTGGTGGCGGTGTACGCCGACGCCTTCCGTGCCTTGCTGCTCGTCCTGGCGGCACTGACCCTGGCCGGGGCGCTGGCGGCCTGGCTGCTGCTCAGGCCCGGCGCCTACCGCGCCGGCGCCCTGACACAGCGAGACCCCGCACCGGCGTCAACAGGCGGTCCGACGACATGACCGGGACGGTGTCCGAGTCCACGGCGGATGATGAAGCGCCCCTGTCGCCGGCTGCGATCATCTGGCCGGATTGAAAACGGCCTCGATATGATGCCCGTCCGGATCAACGACGAAAGCAGCGTAATAATCCGCGCCATAGTGCGGCCGCAAGCCAGGCGCGCCGTTGTCGAGGCCGCCGTGGTCGAGCGCGGCCGCAGGTCTTCCCAGACCCGCACGTATCCAAGCGGGGCAAGCACCGCGTCATAAAACGCGGCCGCCCGCGCGAGATCGGAAACGCCCAGCGATGCGTGGTGGAGCATGTGCGTTTCCTGGGCGGAAAAACCGGTCAGACGTTGATCACACGTTTAAACGTTGATCGGTCGGCAAAGGGCCGTAAATGCTAGGTTTCGCGGGGAAATCTGGCCACAGCCTTTGCGGGAATCGCTGGAAGTACCCCCAGTTGTACCCCCATAGGGGTATCGGGATGATAGATCAGTCTGGATGCCGGTGCCAGCGCTGCGGGTAGCCGGATAAAACGGTTACGGCGCAGACCGCATTGTTGGCTGACGCATGGAACGGTACGCGATGAGATGCAGAGGAACGGGCCGCTGTGGCCCAGACCTTGGAGAACCCTCATGGCAGACCATCACACCCGCCACAACCCGCTGGGGCAAGATGCCCTGTTCACCACGCCCGCCTCGCTCATGCTCGATGCTCGCCTCACGCCGCTGGAGCGCAATGGCTGGCAGGTGCTGCGCATGCTGCGCTCTGCCGAGGGCATCAGCCCACTGGCGAACCTGGGGCAGTTGCGCCGCTATCTCACCTCTACCCCGCTGGGCCAGCGAGCCGGGTACGAGACGGCCCGGCGCGTCCTCGTTGTGCTTCGGCTGACGGGGTGGATCAGTCAAGTGAGCCAGCAACGCGATCCTCTCACCGGCCATGTGCTCAGTGAGCTGTATCAGGTTCACGAAAGCGCCCTGCACTTCCAACAAGCCTGCGCGCTCGATGCCAGCCTGTCCGCGCTTCTGCAAGCCTCCATCGGCCACGAAAACAACCAAGTGGATCGGGTGGCCGTCCACATTCAGGCAACGCTGGCGCAGGCACCTGAAGCCGCTTCCATTGCGGCCCACAATCAATTCCGCGATGACGATGATTTGCCCCCGACGCCGCCGTCGCAGGCGAGCGAAGCAGCCGACCCACTGCCATTGCCTAGCGATTCCGCTGGCAGCACGCTTGTTCCGCAACAGACCGAACACGCCTGCCACATGACGGCTGAGCAGGGCAGTACGTATAAGACGTATATGTATAAAAAAGAACGTAGGTACCGCGCGCACGAAGGCAACGGTGATTCGGCATCGCAGTCGGTGAGCTTGCCGCCTTGCCTGAGCAATGCCCAGGCAGATCAGCAAAAGGACGTGCAGGCCGCCTTGCGGCGGCTGCCGCCGCAGCATCGCCAGGAAGTACTCGATGAGTTGCAGGCACGCAGCCAGAGCGGCACCGTGCGCAATGTCGTGGCCTACTTCTTCGCCTTGGTGAGGCGCGTTTTTGCGGGCGAGTTCCGTCTGTGGGCAGGACGTAAGGAGATGTCTGCCACCCCACGGACTGCCGAGAATCGGCCTGCAGCTCCACCGCGTACCGAAGACCGCCCAGAACCGACTGCGCAACCGGCATCGCGTGAAGCCGCCCTGGCGCACATCGCCAACATCCGCAAGATGCTGAATGCCCCGACGAACGCTGGGGATATCGCAGAACAGGCAATGCAGGCCAGGGGATGGCTACCGCATCCTGCGTAGCAAATGCTGCGGCGAAATGGGCCGTCACTGCCAGCCGCAGTGACGGCCCCGCACACGCTAGCAACAATGCGGGTGAATGCCGAATCCTATTGCGTGCGGCAGACATGATGATGGCCGCCCTACACTGCCCGGGCAGTTGCCAAGACCGATGGGCCTCATACATCGGCAACCCTAACAGCGCAGATTCCTGCAAGCGCTGGCCCCTGAGGGCGGAACCACCCCAGGTATGCCCAGGCTCCGACCGCATACCGGCCCTACCCAAGGGCAGAGCCCTCTTCGTCTGTTTGAACTCATCCCTACCGCGCCACCTGGCGCGCTGTCCTTTGCGGCAATTCCTTGTGTGCAACGCACAGAGCTTCCGCTGCATTTCTCATCTCATTCACTTCATAGGAGAACTCGTCCACGTTCGCATCACTTTCGTCTTGTAGTACCTCCGTCCGGGCTTCCAACAGGGAGCAAGACGGACGCCTCATTCGAGGCTCTGGTGTCTCCTGAACACCATGCCCTTGCCCTCACGGGATCTCGCCTTGGCGAGTTGGCACCAACACTAACCATTGATTTTCAGGACAACGCAGCACGACGCTTTGCTTGGAGGCCAGAGATGGACGACTTGACCTACACCCTGCGGCAGCTATGCCAGCGCAACCGTGACGGTAGCCACGCCACCCAGGCTGACAGGCAGCGCTCGATGAGCCTGGCCGCTCGCCAACTGCGCGAAGCGGGCTTCCGCCAAATGCGCGCCAACTCGCTCAAGGGCAAGCATGTCGAAGCCCTGCTGCAACGCTGGCAAGCCGAAGGCCTGTCCACCGGTACATTAAAAACCGTATGGCGCATCTGCGCTGGTGGGCCGAGAAGGTTGGCAAGGCAGGCATCTTACCGGCAGACAACACCAAGCTGGGCATTCCCGAACGACGCCATGTGACCAATGAAAGCAAGGCCAAGGAACTGGATGACAGGCTGGACCGCATCACCGATCCTCAAGTTCGTATGAGCCTGCGTTTGCAAGCAGCTTTCGGTTTGCGGCGGGAAGAGTCCATCAAGTTCCAACCCCGCTATGCCGACCGTGGCGACCATATCGCCATCAAGGGATCGTGGGCAAAAGGTGGTCGTGATCGGACGGTGCCAATCACGACGCCGGAACAGCGTGCGGTATTGGATGAGGTCCATCGCCTGTCAGGCCTGGGATCATTGATTCCGTCGCACAAGACTTACATCCAGCAGCGGCATGTCTACGACGGGCAGTGCAAGGCGGCGGGCCTGAGCAACATGCACGGACTGCGGCACCGTTATGCGCAGATGCGGTATGAGGTGCTGACGGGATGGAAGGCGCCAGCAGCGGGTGGCCCTGGTAAAGCTCAGCTCAGTAGCAGTCAGAGAATGAGTGACCAACACGCTCGACAGCAGATCAGCCATGAGCTCGGGCATGAAAGGCTGAAAGTGACGTCGATCTATCTGGGTACCTGAGATTGGGTACCAACATCCCCAAGGCTCTCATGCCTCTCTCAAAGACTCGGCTCCCGGACTTTTAAATAGAAATAACTCATTGATTTGTATGAAATTAAATAAAAATCTCTCTGCAACCCTCTAATTTCTCTCTGCAATTTTCTCTGTCAGCCGCGAGCAAGGGCAGTATCGGAACCGGTGTTCACGATCACCCCATGGCGGCGCAGCCTGGTCAGCAGGCTGCTATCCAGCCCCAGCGAAACCAGGCTTTCGCCCGCGCGGGCATAGTAGTGTCCCTTCCAGGCAATCGGGATACCCTGCGGCGCAGCAGGGATCTCAAACATCAACACGCGGCCATCGGTGTGTTCCAGTTCATGGATTTCACGGAAGGTGATGCGAGGTTCCGCATTTTCCGCAACCTGCATCTTCAGCGAATGCAAGCGTTCGGATTGCAGGCGGTAGTCCGTGCCGACCACGCGACGGGTTTTGCTGTTCACGCCGAACACCAGCCAGTCGCCATCGCTTCCGCGCAGGTTGGCTTCGTTTGCTAGCGCAGAGAAGTACTTGCCGATATCGTCGGTGCTGTAGTTATCGCCAGCCTGCTTGAATTCCACCACCTCGTTTTCCCAAGTAGCGACCAGGCTGTCCAGCCGTTGGCTCAAGTCTGGTTGGGTCATCGTTTCTCCTCTGTCCGCCTTATCACTTCGACCAAGCGTTCGACAGTGATTCCGCCTGCTTCAGCACCAGTTCGATGGCGGCATCCTCACCCGCCGGCGGGTACTTCCACTTCTTCAGCGTGCGTCGCACCAGAATCCGCAGTTTGGCGCGTACGCTCTCGCGTACCTGCCAATCCACCGTGGTGCTGTTGCGCAGTTTCTCGGTGATCTCGACGGCGATCTTCTTCAAGGTATCGTCGCCCAACTCCCGCACGGCGTTTTCGTTGTTGGCCAGCGCATCGTAGAAGGCGATCTCGTCCGGATTCAGCCCCAGCGCTGCTTCACGCTCCAGCGCTGCCTGGAAGTCCTTGGCCATCTGGATCAACTCCTCGATGACCTGTGCCGTCTCCACCGCTCGGTTGTGGTACTTGCGCAAGGTTTCCAGCAGGCGGTCGCCGTACTTCTTCTCCTGCACTACGTTGTTACGCGCCCGCGTCTTGATCTCGTCACGCAACAGCTTTTCGAGCAGTTCCACCGCCAGGTTGCGGCTCTTCATCTGTCGCACGTCTTCCAGGAATTCTTCCGACAACAGGCCGATGTTGGGCTTGTCCAGGCCCGCCAGGGCGAAGATGTCCGCCACCCCGTCCGCCACGATAGCGTTGTCCAGGATCTGCTTGAGCGCACTGTTCTTGTCCGCGTCGGAACGCTTGCGATCCACCGTGGTGAACTTGACGATGGCAGCCTTGACAGCGGCGAAGAAGGCGATCTCCGTGCGCAGGGCGGCAGCTTCGTCCAGCGTGCTGCACAGGGAAAACGCCTTGCTCACGGCCAGCATGGCATCGAGGAAACGCTGTTTACCGTCCTTCAGCCCCAGGATATGGTTGGCTACCGGCACCAGCAGCTTCATCGCATCGGTTTCAAACCCACTGTAGTCGAAGCCGTGCATTAGCCCGCGCACGATGTCCAACTTCTCCAGCAGCACGGCCAGGGCCTCGGCCGCGTTGTGCGCCGGGTCGCCCTTGCCCTTGGATTCGGTGTAGGTCTTGAGCGCCGCTTTCAGTTCGTTGGCGATGCCGATGTAATCCACCACCAATCCACCGGGCTTGTTGCGGAACACCCGGTTGACGCGGGCAATGGCCTGCATCAGGTTGTGGCCCTTCATGGGCTTGTCCACATACATGGTGTGGCAGCAGGGCGCGTCGAAGCCAGTGAGCCACATATCGCGCACGATCACCAGTTTCAACGGGTCTGCCGGGTCCTTGAAGCGCTTTTCAAGACGTTTCTTCACCTGCTGGCTGTACAGGTGCGGTTGCAGCAAGGGCTTGTCCGCTGCCGAGCCCGTCATGACCACCTTGATCGTACCCTTTTCCGGGTCGGCATCGTGCCAATCCGGGCGCAGGGCAACGATGGCGTTATACAGCTCGGCGCAGATGTCGCGGCTCATGCAGACGATCATCGCCTTGCCTTCCAGCGTGGCAGTGCGCGTCTCGAAATGCTGCACCAGATCGGCAGCCACCTGCTCCAGACGCGGCTGCGCGCCCACCAGCTTGGTCAGCGCAGCCCAATCGCTCTTGGTCTTTTCGCGGGCAGTGATGTCCTCCTCGTCCTCGATGACCTCATCTACCTGGGCATTGAGGGCGTCGATCTCAGTCTGGTTCACGTCCAGCCTGGCCAGGCGGCTTTCATAGTAGATCGGCACCGTGGCGCCATCGTCCACCGCATCCTGGATGTCGTAGATGCTGACGTAGTCGCCGAACACCGCCCGTGTGTCCTTGTCTTCCAGCGCGATGGGCGTTCCGGTGAAGCCGATGAAGGTAGCGTTGGCCAGTGCATCACGCATGTGCTTGGCATAGCCGAACACGTACTTGCCGGTCTTGGTATCCAGTCGTCCCTTCATGCCGTACTGGCTGCGGTGCGCCTCGTCGGAAATCACCACGATATTGCTGCGACCCGACAGCAGGGGATGCTGTTCTTCATCTTCCAGCAGGGCGAACTTTTGCACCGTGGTGAAGATGATGCCGCCCGCCTCGCGCGAGGCCAGCATCTCGCGCAGTTCCTCGCGGCTGCCCGCCTGCACCGGCGTCTGCCGGAGCAGGTCTTCGGCCGCGCAGAAGGTGCCGTACAACTGCCCGTCCAGATCGTTGCGATCGGTCACCACCACCAGCGTGGGGTTCTTCATCTCCGGCTGCTGCAACAGCTTGCCCGCGTAGCAGGCCATGGTGATGCTCTTGCCCGAGCCTTGCGTATGCCAAACCACGCCGGCCTTGCGGCTGCCGGGCTGCACTTCCTTACCATAGGTGGCGCGCGGCTCCTGCACTTCCAGAAGACCCTTGTTCGGGTTGCTGGCGGCGATCATCGTGGCTTTCACCGCCTCGCGCACGGCATGGAACTGGTGGTAGCCCGCAATCTTCTTGATGATCTGATCGGCATCCTGCTCGAACAGCACGAAGTGGCGGACATAGTCCAGAAACAGCGCAGGCTCAAAGAAGCCACGCACCAGGGTTTCCAGTTCGAACTCCAGCAGCGGCCGGTCGTCCTCATTGGCAATCGCCCGCCAGGGCTGCATGCGCTCCTGGTTGGCCGTCAGCGAACCCAGGCGCGCCGTGAAGCCGTCACTGACCACCACCGCCACGTTGGTGTTAAAGAGGTCGCCGATCTCTTCCTTGTAGGTCTGGATCTGGTTGAAGGCATCCCAGATGTCGGTCTGCTCGTTGGCCGGATTCTTCAGCTCGATCACCGCCAGCGGCAGGCCGTTGACGAAGGCCACCAGATCGGGACGGCGCGGCTGCTTGGTGCCGGCCACGGTGAATTGGCTAACCAGCAGGAAGTCATTGTTGCGTGGGTTGGCGAAGTCGATGAGATTGACCAGATCGCTACGTTTCTCGTCGCCGACGGAAAAGCCGACCGGAATGCCAGCCAGCATCAGTTGATGCACACGACGGTTGCGAGCAATCAGCAGCGGTTCGCTGACCGTCAGAAGCTCGTGCGCCGCCTGCTCAAGCGCCGCAGTGGGGATGTGCGGATTGATACGGGCTAGCGCTGCCAGCAGGCGTTCGCGCAACACCACGTGTCGGTAGTCGGAGCGGGCAGGCTGATCGCCATCAGGCGCAATATCCGGCCCCTTTGTGTACATCCAACCGAGCCCCCCGAACCATTCAATGCAGAGGTCTTCGAGTTGCTGTTCAGTAATCATTTCCCCTCCGCCGCCTGCTGCTTCACCGCATCCATGATTTGTTCGACCACTTCATTACGCAATTGTGATGGGTAACCGTTCTTCCGTAGCGTGATACGAATAACGTTACGCATCCGCGCTTGAGCATCTTCGCGCTTGTCCCAATCCACAACTTGGTGTTTTGAAATATCGCGGGACAGTTCGCTGGCAATCAAAGCAATACGCCCAGGTTCCACTTGCTGCGCATCAGGATGTGCACGCAAGATAGTATCAATGCTGAAAGAGGTTTTCTCCGAATCAATAACGGGAGCCTCTACAACGCCGACGGATGGAACAGAAGGCTCTTGAACAATTTGAGTAGCCGTCGAACGCTCACGCTCTGCTGCTTGCGCAAGACGGGCTTCCTCCTCCGCTTCGGCGGTGGTGATATTGCAATAATCAGAAGCACCGATCAGATCAGGAAAGAGACTGGCATGATGCACATTCATCCGCCTGAGATGACGCAAGCAAGCATCACGCTCTTCATTACGAATGTAAACCTTGCATATGTATCGAGCCAATAAATCGGGTTGATCTTCTTCCGATGCGGAGCGCAACGCTTCATCTTCAAAAGCCTCGTCGTCGGCTAAGACATTCGCTAGCTTGTTCTCTATAGTGGCGTCATACGGGGAGAAGGTGAACAGTCCAGCTTGATTCACCAATCTCCCGTAGCTGTCCTTACGAGGCTCCCAAAGCCGGATACCCGTCTCGTCCTGATGCTCCAAAATAAAACTCTTATTGAGCACATAAACGACACGATAAGAGTTTTCTTCTTCATCCTTGCTGTCGGGCTTGGCGAAGGCGAAAAACAGGGCGACATATGGGGAATAGGTCCAGTCAAGCAAGGGCGTCATCAGGCCGTGATGCTGGCCAATGGACCAAAGCTCGTCATCTTCATCCACTAGACTATTGTCACTAAGCCGGCCTCGAATCGCGCGCTTGAATCGTTCAAGCTGAGTCGCTGCCAAACTTTCGGTGACGATCCCATTAACGGATAAGCGACCCAAGGTCGGCATCAAGCTCCAATCGGAGCGTCGTTGGCCACGAAAAATAAGTTGTACACCAGGACGATTGAAGAACGGACTCTCTAGAAGTTCAGTGTAATCTCGCCAAGACTTCAATCGAGTTACCGGAATACGGCCGCTAAGCCCATCCGCCATGACCTCAAAGCATTTCTGACCGCTCTTCCAAACCGGAATCTGCTCAAAATAATCTGTACTTTGTTCTTCAAGGGTGGTTTCGTTCTGACTCATTGCGCGATCTCACCTGCGAGAGCCTCTACAGAAAGCTCTCCAGAAAGAAGCTTAGGAAGAAGAGTATCTCGGAGGTCGGCGAGAAGTATTCCGCCCTTTCTTTTCTTCTGAATTATGGCAAACAACGGCTGCACGATTCGACTAAATTCTCGTGCAACTGATTGAATCGGAAGCACCACATCTTCTTGAACCACAATCTCAGGACGCACGGCAGGATACGCGCCGCCATCCGCCAAATGAGCCAAACGTTCGATATTTACTTCGGACGTGGCTACAAGATAAACAAACTCTAGCCAATGGAGTTCCTTTGGCCGAAGCGCCGCAAAACCCGTGCTTCCTGTCAGCCCATCTTCGCCAACCAAAGCAAAGGACCGGTTGCCTGGACGCACTGTGCCCACAACTGTATCTCCATATCGCAAAACTCTTCTAGCGCGGCTTGGAATCTCCTTGCCGCCAATGTTCTGCACTCCTGTAATCTCGCCTCTCTTGGTGTTGGCTAAATCAACATACCGGATTGCACCAGGCAGGGTTTTGGCGCTCCAGTTTTCAGGATTTAACTGGCATAGTTCAGCCAATGCTCCGGCTTTCCACCCTTTCGGAATTCCCCCCAACTTCGAATCCTCCATTGCATTAGGGAATAGCGCAGCGGTGGCAGAGAGTTGGTCGTACTGCTTACGAGGCATCTGGTCGAGTTCAGCGTCGGTCTTGCCACTGATGGCGCGCATGGCGGCGCGCAGCGGGTCTTGGCCTTGTTCGATGGCGTCAATCTTGGCCTTGACCGGGTCGAAGTCAACAAACCAAGACTTGAAGATGGCTTGCGCCATGGCTTCGAGGGCTTGGTTGATGCGGCGGTTGAGGTCAATCTTCGAATCAAGCGCGCCAAGTGCTTTCGCAATACTCGTTTCCGCTTGGTCGTGGCGTGGGATCTTAATTTTCTCCAGGACAGGTATGCGAATGTTGCTGACTGTCGAACCTGTTCCCTCATTCCATCGGATCTGGTTCTGAACGAAAGTGGACTGAAGCGCATAAAGCAAGTAGTCCCCATCGACATCAGCTTTGGGGCGTAGCAGTACTTGCCGCTGCCCAAGGCAGCAGGTCAAACCCTCTGGAATTTTGCAGACTTCTCCCATAGGCGCTTCGCGAGTGATCACAATGTCGCCGGGCCGAGGAGCCATACGTCGAATGCGTTGTTTGAAGTGCTCCTCGTCGGTAAAACTCGGCTCGGAAAGATCTAGCCTGCCATCCTTAATGTTCTGGTTTCGCAGTACGACATAGCCGGATTTCGTCCAAACAGGTGTTGAATGTGGGCAATCAATGACAGCCTCGCACATTGATGCAAGCGATTCAGTTTTCAACGACATAACCCAGCCCCGCTAAATTCTTCTTGATCGCCACCTCCAGCTTCGCACTCTCCGCAAACTGTTCAACCAGTTGCGCCGTCAGCCGCTGCATCTTCTCGGAAAAAGGCTCGCCATCTTCCTCCTGCTCTGCCGCACCCACATAGCGCCCGGGCGTCAGCACATGCTCATGCTTGCGCACCTCTTCCAACTTGGCGGAATAGCAGAAGCCAGCCACATCCTCGTACCCTTCGCCCTGCTGCCAGGCATGGAAGGTATCGGCGATTTTCTGAATATCATCCGGGGTAAAGTCGCGCAGCACACGGTCCTTCATGTAGCCCATCTGGCGGGCGTCGATGAACAGGAACTCACCGCGCCGGTCACGCTTTTTCTTGTCCAGCGCAAAGCCGTTCTGCTTGTCGCGGGTCAGGAACCAAATGCAGGCCGGGATCTGGGTATTGGTGAACAACTGGCCGGGCAGCGCGACCATGCACTCGACGTAATCGTCCTCGATCAGCCGCTTGCGGATTTCACCTTCGTTGTTGGTGTTGGAGCTCATGGAACCATTGGCCAGCAGCAGCGCCATGCTGCCGGTAGGGGCCAGGTGCCGGAGCATATGCTGCAACCAGGCGAAGTTGGCGTTGCCCTGCGGCGGTGTGCCTGCGATCCAACGCGGGTCAGTGGCCAGCTTTTCGTTCCACCACTCCTTCATGTTGAAGGGTGGGTTGGCCATGACGAAGTCGGCGCGCAGGTCCGGGTGCAAGTCGTTGAGCAGGGTGTCAGCCGGGCCGCTGCCGAAGTTGAAGTCGATGCCGCGAATGGCCATGTTCATCGCAGCCAGCCGCCAGGTGGTGGGGTTGCTCTCCTGCCCGTAGACGCTGATCTGCCCGCTCTTGCCGTTGGCGGCCTTGCCACCGTGCTGCTCGATGAACTCCTCGCTTTGCACGAAGAAACCACCGGAGCCCATGGCCGGGTCGTAGACGCGGCCTTTGAACGGCTGGAGCATTTCCACGATCAGGGTGACGATGCTCTTGGGCGTGTAGTACTGGCCGCCCTTCTTGCCTTCGGCCAGGGCGAACTGACCGAGGAAGTATTCGTAGACGTGGCCGAGGATGTCCTTGGATTTCAGGTCCAGCGGCTGTCCCCTGTACTCCTTGGCGCTGAAGTCGGTATCCGAGAAGTGGCTGATCAGCCCGGCCAGCTTGCTGGAGTCGAGCTGCACGCGGGTGAAGTCCTTGTTGAGCACGTTCTTCAGGCGGGCGTTCTCGCGCTCGACGGCTTCCATGGCGTTGTCGATCAGCCAGCCGACCGAGCGCATTTCCTCTGGCTCGTCCTTCCCGGGCTTGCTCCAGGGCAAAGCCGCCTTGGGTGGCAGTTGCGCGCAATCACGCAGGGTTTGCCAGCGTGCTTCCAGAGGCACCCAGAACACGTTCTTCTCGGTGTAGTAGTCGCGCACTTCCAGCTCGGCGGCGATGTTGTCTTCGTACTCCTGGGTACCTGCCCCGCCGTACTCGTCCGGGTCCATGTAGTAGTCATGATCCGGATTGATGAACTGTTCGCGCAGTTCGCGCTGCCGTTCTTCGAAGGCATCGGAGACGTACTTGAGGAAGATCAGCCCGAGCACGACGTGCTTGTACACAGCGGCGTCGAGGTTAGAGCGCAGCCTGTCGGCAGCAGTCCAGAGCTTCTTTTCCAGGTCGTTGAAGAACTGTTGTTCTATGGGTCTCATGTCTTCGTTCCGTGTTGCGTCATGCCTGTCTTCCTTGCGGGCCTCGTTGGCTTGCCGCTTGATCGCCGCTGATGGTTCGGTGACGGGGTTGGGCAAGGATGAAATTTTCTCTGCCAAGGCAACTGAGCCGCCGCGCCCGCGCCCTGGCCGGATGAGGGCGTCGTCGATCAATTGCTGCTTGACGCGTTGGTAGATGCTGTCCTGCCAGCCCAGCGCTTCGAGCAGGCGTTGATTGCCCGCGCTGCCGCCAAGGAAGCCAATGTGCCGATGAATTGTTCGATCTGTTGTTCTGTGGAAGTCACTTGCTATTCCTCTGGCGTCAGGCAGGCCAGTACAGCCGCTTCAACGGCACGATTCGTTTAGTTTCGGCGTCGGTAGCGTCGTAGTGCTCGATCAGGGCGCGCACCACATGGTCCAGCGTCCACATCGCCAGGGGGATGGAGGCGCGGTCTGCTTCGTACTGGGCATCCTTGGTGAAGCCACCGGTGCTGACATACAGCCCACGATCATCCTTATGGCGGCCGCCGAGGAAGCTACGGATTTCCTGACTGCCCATTTGGCCCTTGCGGTGCTTGACCTCCACGACGATGCGCGGGTGTTCGAAGCCAAATCCGTCCGGCGAAGCCACGATGTCTTTGCCCCGATCCGAGCCGGGTGGCGAGACTTGGGTCTTGTAGCCCATGGCGCGCAGAATGCCGGCGACCAACTGCTGCATGTCGTCCCAGTCGAGTTCGTTGACCCGATCCTTGATGCGTTCGAGCGCCTGGGACTCGATGTCGGCCAGTGGGTCAGCGATGACGTCCTCTGTTTCATCTTCCACGGCCGGCGCCGGTTTACCCTTCAGCGCCGCCAGCACTTCAGTTGCCGCGCTGGACGGCACCTCGAACAGGGTCAGGGTCGAACCCAGGCTGTTCTTTGTGCTGGTGCCCAAGCTATCGCGCAGTAGTTCCTGCGTTTGCCACTGCACCTTGCGCGTCAGTGGCATGCCTTGCTCGGCCCACTCTGGGTGATGCTCGGCTGGTCCGGTGATCTTGCCGATCGAATACAGGCGATTGGCTGGCGAATAGGTGATGACCCAGTCGCCATCCTGGATGTCGTTAACGAAACGCCAGACCTGCGATGCACCCGATACCACTGTGCCTTGCTTTGCCTGTGGCTCGACAGACTGGTACAGGGCGATTAGCTGCTTGCGTCCGACACCGGGTTTGGCATGGGCTGCCAATTGATTCCAGCCCACAGCAGCTACGCCGCGTTCTCGGAAGGCGTCATACAAGCTTCCGCCTTCGCCTCGCACCATCCACATCCGTGCCATTGCATTCCCTCTCTTATTCGTAGCCATCAATCCAGCACCACCAGAAACTCAGTCGCCAGCGCTGTCGGCTGAACATCCCGAACATTGCGTCGCAGCGATACCAGGCCGTAATTGGCCATCATTCTCAGAGTGCGTGACAGGTTCGGCACCTTGCGGCCGCTGAGTTCGGCAAGTTCGGTCAGGGACTTGGGTTGTTTGTCATGGATCAGGCGCAGCAGGTGGCGGTTGTCGTCCGACAGCACCGCTGCCAGTGATGCCAAGGATGGAAACCAGATGCTGGGAACCTCACCTCCTTGCGGAGGAGGCGAACTATCCGGTTGTCGAACACCGACAATGCAGCGTTTCATGCTCACAAGCCCAAAGACACGTTAACTTACAATAATATCAATCCCTGATAAGCACTGTTTGGCGAACCAGGAAAACTTGCCGCGCCCCGCGAGGAAATGGGGTAATTCAACAAAAATTACCCCAATACTCTCAAGCGATTACCCCATTTCCAACGCTCCGCACGCGGCAAGGGCAAATGGCAAGGGAACGGCACTCAAGGGACAACGGCCCTATCCAGAAAAGGAAAAGGCCGCCCTATCCATTCGTTCTGCAACACCTAGCCAACTCTTCCCTACGCCGTGCCGCTGCCCTCCGCAGCACTCAGATAGTCCGCCCAGTCCTGCAACAGCGTCCTTCTCTGATCCAGCAGCAGCGCCTTGTTGTACGTCGCCCGCACCTTGTTGCTTTCAACGTGAGCAAGCTGCCGCTCGATTGCATCAGGCCGGTATCCGTTCTCATTGGCCCAGGTTGAAAAGGTCGTCCGCCAGCAATGCGGCGTCGTGCCCCGGCCCAGGTTCATGTCGCGCATCGCGTAGGTGAGCCGGTTGGGCGTAGTAAAGCCCTTTCCGCTTCGGTGCGGAAACAGATAGCGCCCACCACCCGTGATGTGCTGCAAGTCTTTCAGCACCGCTATGGCCTGCGTTGACAACGGGCTGACATGGTCACGCCGCGCCTTCATCTTCGCCGCAGGCCGACGCCACAGTGCATCCTCAAAGTCGAACTCGTCCCACTCGGCATCCGCCGCTTCCCCTGGACGGCAGGCGGTCAGCGCAATCAGCCGCAGGCACAACGAGGTTTCTGGATAGCCCCGGTAGCCGCGCAACTCCTGATAGAACTTCTGGATTTGCTCTCGCGTCATCGCCGCCTTGCTCTCGCTGAACGGCACGCGCAGCAACCCGCGCAGGCTGGGAATTGGATTTGCCTCGACCAGCCCACGAACCACCGCGAATTCGAAGATAGCCGAAAGATCACCTTTGACATGGATGGCCGCCCACGCGCCATGGGCCTTGCACTCCTCCAGCAGCGGGCGAATCTGTTTGACGCCAATGTCGCTCATCGGCATCCCGTCGAACTTGGGCGACAGGTACTTCCTGATGCGGGATTCTTTCGTGCGATAGGAACTGAGCGCAAAGATTGGCTTGATCTCAGCCAGGTACGCCTGAGCCACCTTGGCGAACGAGCTTTCACGAGCGCGCTTGCGCTCCTCCAGCGCTTCCAGGTTGCGCTGCTTCACCTGCTGCCGCTCATGGGCAGGATGGATACCTTGCTTTACCAAGGCACGCGCCTTCTCTCGGGCCGCACGCGCCTCCGCAAGACTTACTTGGGGAAAGCCGCCAATGGCAAAGAGATTCTCCTTGCCTTGCAGGCGGTACTTCCACCGCCAGAGCTTGCCGCCGGTGGGCTTGACCAGCAGGAACAAGCCCCCGCCGTCTGAAAGTTTCCAGTCTCGATCAGTCGATTTGGCCGACCTGACCTTGAGGTCGGTGAGTAGATTCTCGGGCATCGTTGGACTCCGCTGCGGGAGATGTACCCCCACGGTTGAACACGAGTACCCCCAACGCTACCCCCGAATTTTCTGGACCTCGATGAACAATAGGAACGCTCAGCAGACCGTATTGTTTATGCAACCCATTGATTTCAAATGGGCCAACCTGTCCATCAAGCGCTACTGAGCGCCACCGAGATCCAGCAAAAATCGTCAGACGTTGAACAGGAAGTTCATCACATCGCCATCCTTGACGATGTAGTCCTTCCCTTCCGCCCGCATCTTCCCGGCTTCCTTCGCGCCGGCTTCGCCCTTGCAGGCGATGAAGTCGTCGAACGCGATGGTCTGCGCACGAATGAACCCACGCTCGAAATCCGTGTGGATCACCCCCGCGGCCTGCGGCGCGGTAGCGCCGACGGGCACGGTCCAGGCGCGCACTTCCTTGACGCCCGCGGTGAAGTAGGTCTGCAGGCCCAGCAGCTTGAAGCCGGCGCGGATCAGGCGGTTCAGGCCGGGCTCTTCCATGCCCATGTCGGCCAGGAAGACGGCGCGATCTTCGTCTTCCATCTCGCCCAGTTCGGCCTCGATGGCGGCGCAGATGGCCACGGTGGGCGCGTTCTGCTTGTTGGCGTATTCGGTCAGCTTGTCGAGCAGCGGGTTGTTCGTGAAGCCGTCTTCCTTGACGTTGCCCACGTACATGGCCGGCTTGGCGGTGATGAAGCACAGGGGCTTGATCAGGGCCTTTTCGTCGTCGGACAGGTCGAGCGCGCGGATCGGCCTGGCCTCGTTGAGCTGGGCCATGCACTTCTCCAGCACGGTCACCAGCTTGGCGGCATCCTTGTCGCCGGACCGGGCGGTCTTGTTGTTGCGATGCACGGCCTTTTCGGCGGTCTGCAGGTCGGCCAGCGCCAGTTCGGTCTCGATCACCTCGATATCGGCGATCGGGTCGATCTTGCCGGCCACGTGGATGACGTTGGGATCCTCGAAGCAGCGCACGACGTTGACGATGGCGTCGGTTTCGCGGATGTGGGCCAGGAACTGGTTGCCCAGGCCTTCGCCGGTGCTGGCGCCGGCCACCAGGCCGGCGATGTCGACGAATTCGACGGTGGCGGGCACGACGCGCTCGGGCTTGACGATGGCGGACAGGGCATCGAGGCGCGGATCGGGAACCTCGACCACGCCGACGTTGGGTTCGATCGTGCAGAAGGGGTAGTTTTCCGCGGCGATGCCGGCTTTGGTCAAGGCGTTGAAGAGTGTGGACTTGCCGACGTTGGGCAGGCCCACGATGCCGCACTGGAGGGCCATGGGGGAAACCTATGTTGTCATGAAAGGAGCTGGGGGCATTGTACCGCCCCCACCCGCCTCCGGCCGAGCTCGCCCCCCGTCCCGACCCTCACTCAGCCTTGATGTCGGCCTTCTCGATGATGCCCTTCCAGATGGCGGCCTCGCGCCGGATCTGGCCGGCGAACTCGGCAGGGCTGTTGCCGACCGCGGTCAGGCCCAGTTTCTCGAACTGCCGGGCGATTTCCGGCTTGGCGACGGCGGTTTTCACGGCGTCGGCCAGTTTCCGGACGATGGCCGGGTCGGTGCCCACCGGGGCGGCCAGCCCCCACCAGTTGCCGGCCACGAGGTCCGGCAGCCCCTGTTCCGCGGTGGTCGGCACCTGGGACAGCGCGGGCAGGCGCTGCGGCGCCGCCACGGCCAGCGGCTTGAGCTTGCCGCTGGCGATGTGCCCCGCCACGGTACTGATGCCAGCCGAGGCGAAGAAGATCTGGACGTCGCCGGCCAGCAGCGCCTGCACCGCGGGCGGCGAGCCGCGATAGGGCACGTGCACGAGTTCGATGCCGGCCGACTGCGCGTACAAGGCGCCGATCAGGTGCGGCGGCGTGCCGCTGCCCGGCGTGCCGTAGTTGAGCTTGCCCGGGTTCTTCTTGGCGTAGGCGGTCAGTTCGGCCAGGTTGTTCGCCGGCAGGCTGGCGTTGACCACGACCACGGCCGGCGCGTTGTTGATGACGGTGATCGGCAGCAGGTCCTTGGCCGGGTCGTAGCGCAGCTTGGCCAGGTACTGGTTGGTGGCGAAGTTGTTGGTCGCGCCCAGCAGCAGGGTGTAGCCGTCGGGCGCGGACCGCACCACGTCCTCC
The DNA here is from genome assembly GCF_058793475.1 of Pigmentiphaga sp. MLSB6-MA01. Classification (NCBI taxonomy): domain Bacteria; kingdom Pseudomonadati; phylum Pseudomonadota; class Betaproteobacteria; order Burkholderiales; family Alcaligenaceae; genus Pigmentiphaga; species Pigmentiphaga sp. MLSB6-MA01. The sequence goes on from NZ_JBXAFV010000001.1 coordinate 252,075, forward strand.
GCGCCGATGTTGCCGGAGGCGCCGCTCTTGTTGTCGATGTAGAAGTTGGCGCCCAGCAGGGCTTCCAGTTCCTGCTGGACGATGCGGAAGGTCACGTCGCCGGCGTTGCCGGGCGCGTAGGGCACGACCACGCGTATCGGCCGCGAGGGCCAGTTGTCGGCGGCCTGCGCGGCGGTGCCGAAGGCGCACAGCGCCAGGGCTGCCGCCAGGGTGCGGCGGGGCGTATCGGAAAGGCGGCTCATGTCGGAGTCCTCCGTAGGTCGGGGCGGGCGCCGCTCCCCTCGATCAGCTGCATGACGGCGCGATACAGGGTGCTCGACCGGTCGCACAGGTCGAGGATCACATCGAAGTGATGGCGGCCTTCGAACACATGCTCGGAAGCCAGCAGGCCGCGTTCGCGCCAGTAGCGGGCCACGTCCCCGCTCTGCCTGCGGAACTCGTCGGTGTCGCCGCGGGCCACCGCCACCACGACCGGCGTACGGCCGCTGGGCTCGTTGGTCAGCAGGGAGAACTCCTTGACCTGCTCCGGCGTCAGGTGCAAGCGCTGGTTGCGGTAGGACAGGCGCACGGGTTCGAGATGGCCCAGCCCGCTGACCAGCAGGGCGCCCGCGAAGCCGTTGCCCGGCAGGCCGGCCGCCGTCCAGTCGTGGGTCAGGCACTGGGTGACCAGATGGCTGCCGGAGGAATGGCCGATCAGCACGATGCGCGAGGGATCGCCGCCATGGCGGGCGATGTTGCGCACGACCCAGCCGACGCCTTCGCGCACGGCCGCGACCATCTCGGCGAAAGGAACCTGCGAGGCGCGGGGAAAGCCCAGCGCCACGTACATGCAGCCGTCCCGCACGAAGGCGGGCGCGGCGAAGGCGCTTTCTTCCTTGTTCTGCCCCAGCCAGGCGCCGCCGTGCACGTAGACGACGACGGGATGAGGGCCGGGGCCGGCCGGCGCGTAGATGTCCAGCCGGGCATCCTGGTGCGCGCCCCAGCGCACGTCGTGTCCGGTGCGCAAGGAAACGGCCTCCTGGCTCAGGCGCGCGCCCTCGTCCAGGGTCCGGCGAAAGGTGGGGCAGTAGCGCTGGTTGTCGTACTGATGGTCCAGCGCTTCCTGGTCGTAGTCTCCAAAGACTGCTTTCATTCATGCATTCCGATACGGGATCCGCCCAAGGTAGCAAAGGGGATTCTTTTTCGGAATTGAATTGTTCCTATAGATTGATATCAGGAATTCATGAATGCGCCATGCCTGTCAGGCGGCGGACCAGATCAGATGAAAGGCGACGCGCCGCCGTCCATCGGGATGACGGCACCGGTAACGTAGCTGGCCAGGCCGGAAGCCAGGAACAGCGCGACGTTGGCGATTTCCTCGGGCTGCGCGAGCCGGCCCATGGGTATCCCGGCCACCTGCTCGGCCAGCAGCGCTTCGCGCGGCCGGCCGCTGGACTGCGCCGCCACCGTCAGTCCTTCCTCGACGCGGCTGGTCTGGGTCATGCCGGGGTTGATCGCGTTCACGCGCACGCCGCGGCCGGCATAGGCCTGGGCATAGCCCACCGTGGCCAGCATGAGCGCCGCGTTGGCGGCTCCGCCGCCGATATGGAAGACACCGGGCGACTTGCCGCCCTGGCCGACGATGTTGACGATGCTGCCCCGCCCCCGTCCCGCCATCAGTTTGGCGACGGGATCCTGGACATGCATGTAGCTGAAGTACTTGGCGTCCATGGCCTGCCGGAACGCCTCCGGCCCCAGTTGCTCGGGCGCATACCGGCGGGCCGCGCCCGCCGAATTCACCAGCACCGCGATGGGCCCGCACTCGCGCTCCGCCCAGTCCACCGCCGCCTGCGCCGCCGCCGGATCCGACAGGTCGGCGGCCTGGACCCGCATGTCCAGGCCCTCTGCCTGCAAGGTGCGCCGCGCGGCGTCCAGGTTTTCCTGGCTGCGCGATACGCCCGCGACCACCGCCCCCGCCCGCGCGAACGCGCGCGCGCAGGCCAGGCCTATGCCCTTGCTGGCACCGGTAATCAAGACGACGGAGCCGTCGAACGACAACGTGGGAGCTTGCTTCATTTCGTGTCCTGTAGCGGGAGCGTGCGCGTTGCGGGAAGAGCCATTATCCATCCAGCAGGCCGGGCGCATGGTTCTGCAAGGTCCACAACAGGGCCATGGGTCCGGCGTTGAAACAGGCATGCAGCGCGATCGAGGCGCCTATGCCGAAACGCACGCGCATCCAGCCCAGCACGAGGCCACTGGCCCACTGCGGCAGGACCAGCAGCGGCAGCAGCAGCCAGTCCCCCTGGCCCAGCCGGAAATTGGCCAGGTGCAGGAAGGCGAAAGCCAGCGTCGCCAGATGGAAGACGACGGGAAAGGCCCGGGCATAGCGGCGCAGCCACGTCCGTGGCCAGCGGTGGCCGCGCCAGGCCAGTACGGCCGCGATCGCGCCGCAGGCCAGCGCCACGCTGGCGCCCGCGGCCAGGCTTGGCCGCATCAGCATGGCGGAGACCAGCACGGGCAACAGCCATAGCGCCGGAGCAGGCCGCCGCAGGCCATAGCGAAAGACCATTTCCTCGATCACCGGCGCCCACAGGACGACATGGAACCACGACAGGTGCAGCGCATCCAGCCTGCGCTCGGCGCCCGAGGCCGTCGCGACCGAGGCGGCCACGGGACCCAGCACCAGCAGATTGACGCCCCACAGCACCAGCACCCAGCCCAACAGATGCGGACCGCCCAGGCCACCCAGCCATTCCTGCGATCCATGGCGCGCCACGCCTGCCTCGGCATCGCGCCACCGGCGCGGCAAGCGGGGCCCCAGGCGCGGCCGCCTGACGAAGGCGAGAAAATCCGCGAACTCCTCGCGAAAACCCGGCCGGCCCCGTGCCGGCACCGCTACCGCGCGAGGCAGGCGGATCTCAGGCATTGCCGCTGTGCAACTGCTTCATGGCCTGTTCGAACTCGCCCTTGAGCACGGCCGGAATGATGGCGCGACCCCGGTCCAGGGTTTCGTCGATAAGCGCCTGTTCTTCCTTGCGCGGCGGATGCAGCACGAAGTCCACCACCTGCTGCGCCAGCCCCAGCGACCGCGGATGCCCGATCCCCAACCGCAGCCGCCAGAACGCCTGCGACCCCAGCGCCGCCTGGATGTCCTTCAGGCCGTTGTGCCCGGCGTGGCTGCCGCCCTGCTTGAGCTTGGCCTGCCCGGGCAACAGGTCGAGTTCATCGTGCGCCACCAGGATCTGCTCGGGAGCGAGCTTGTAGAAACGCGCCAGCGCTCCCACGGACTGGCCCGAGCGGTTCATGTAGGTCATGGGCTTGACCAGCAGGATCGCCTCCCCTTCGAAGCGGGCCTTGGCCACGTGGCCGAAGAAGGACTTCTCGTTCGTGAACGATACGCGCAGGTCGTCGGCGATCTGGTCCAGCAGCCAGAATCCCGCGTTGTGGCGGGTGCGTTCGTAGTCGGGGCCGGGATTGCCGAGCCCGGCGATGAGGCGTATGGGTTCAGACATGGCGATGCAAAGCGGGATTCGGGAAGGCCCGTTATCTTAGCCTGCAAATGACGAATGTCCGCTGCCAGCTGTTGGCATGCGGATAGTGGCCGCACCGGGGAGCGCCCCACCGGAATTCATTGGGCATCATGGAAGACCATGCCCGGCGCCTGCGACTTCCAGGCCGCGTACTGCCGGGGCATGCAAACGGCGCAGGGCCGGTACCCGGCGGCGATGGCCGTGGCTTCGTCGGCAAAGAAAACGCGGTGCTTCACATAACCCCCGCGGGCAATCGCCTGTAGCGCGGCGCGGCAATCCAGGCGGCCGTACAGCTTGCCGCCGCGATGCCCCCCGAAAGTACCCGGCAACGGGCTGGAGTACGGCCTGCCCTCCGGCCCAAGCAGCGTGAATGTCTTGTCCGGGTCAGGCATGTTCCACGATCCCCGGCGTCACCGCGCATCGTGGAACGACAGTTCCAGGCCGATGCGCTCACCCTCGCGCACGCGGCTGATGGCGTGCTTGAGATTGACCCGGTAGCAGCCCTGGGCGCCCTTGAAGGGACGTTCCGCCGTGGCGATGACGGCCATATCGCCGAGTTTGAGCGGCACCACCATCGGACGGGACTGCATGCGCGGGCGCTGCTCCGTCATCACGAACTCGCCTCCCAGGAAGTCGGCGCCCGGTTCGGACAGCACGGCAACGATCTGCATGGGAAACACCTGCCCGCCGTCATTGCGCTGGTGCAGCGACACCTGGTCATCGACGCCAAGCCGGCTCAGATGCGATTGCGCCCGTGCCTGGCCCGCCTCCCTGTTGTGCCCCAGGAAATCCTCCAGCTCCCCCGGATAGCGATGAGCCGCGCCTAGGGTTTCGTTCCAACGATTGGCGATGGCCACCAGGCGCCGGTAGAGCGCCGTGCGCCACGGCTCCAGCGGAGCCGGCATGCCGGCTCCGAAGTAGAACAGCTCGCCGCGTCCAAGCGCGCCGGATTCCAAGGTCACCCGGCGGGCGTCAGACGCGGCGACGCGTTGCGCCAGGCCGCGCGCCACGCCGGCGTCCAACAGGCCAGGCAGCACGGCATGGCCCTCGGCATCGAGCCGCGAGCCGATGTCGGTCCAGTCCAGGCGATCAAGTGCCGTGTCGAGCGACTCCATGAGTAGCCTCTGCGTCATTGCCTGGCTTCGCGGCGCAGCAGTTCGCGCTTGCGATCCACGCCCCAGCGATAGCCGGCAATGCCACCATCGCGCCGCACGACACGATGGCAGGGAATGGCCACGGCAATGGGATTGGTGGCGCAAGCGTGCGCCACGGCGCGCACCGCCTTGGGCGAGCCGATGCGCTCGGCGATCTCGGCGTAGCTCGCGGTCGAGCCCGCCGGGATCTCGCGCAGCGCGCGCCAGACGCGTTCCTGGAAGGCCGTGCCCTGCAGGTCCAGCGGGAGATGCGCCGCGATTGCAGGCGCTTCGATGAAGCCCGCGACCCGCGCCATCCACGGTTCGGCTTCGTCATCGCCCCCGATGATTTCGGCCTTGGGAAATTGCTCCATCAGGCCACGGACCAACAGATCCGGGTCATCGCCCAGCAAGATGGCGCAGATGCCGCGCTGGCTCCGGGCCAGCAGGATGGCCCCCAGCGAGCATCGCCCCAGCGCGAAGCGGATGATCGCGCCGGCACGGCGGGCATTTTCGGTTTCGTAGGCTGTCGTCGTATTCATGGAAGAAATCTCGTCATCATCAATCACACGGCCAGGATATGCGGGACTTTCATCGCAAGCGCTCCGATTCTTGCGATGGATATTCAACGGGCCGGCAGGCGCCACAGGTACCAGGCCGCCACCGTCCGAAACGGGCTCCACGCCTCGCCGATCCCACGCATCTGGCGCGGCGTGGGCGCCTTCTCCAGCCCCTTCAGACGCCGATAGCCCTCCCGCACGCCGAAATCATCCACCGGCAGGACATCGGAACGCTCCAGCGAGTAGATAAGAAACATCTCGACCGTCCATCGCCCGACGCCGCGCAAAGAGGCCAGGCGCTCGATCACGGCTTCGTCGGACAGGCTCCGCGCTTCTTCCCGATCGGGCACGATGCCATCGACGGTCGCCTGGGCGATGCCGCGGATGGCCGCCAGTTTGGCGGCCGAAAAGCCACAGGCCCTCTGGGCCTCAGGATCGGTGGCCAGCAATTGCCCGGGCGCGGGAAAGGAGGTACCCGGGTACAACGCCAGCAGGCGTCCCAGGATCGCATCGCCTGCCTTGGCATGCAGTTGCTGGTAGGCAACCGCGCGTACCAGCGCCTCGTAGGGCTCGCGCGCGGGCTTGGCCTCATGCCGGCATGGACCGATCGCGGCAATGTGGCGCGCCCAGTCCTCGCCCAGTCCGGACAGGAATTGGGCGGCCCGCAGGTAGGCACGCGGAGAAAGGTCGGCGGCAATCGTCCCGCTCAAGATCAGAACCCCGGCAGCATGGCGGTCTGCGGCTCGGGCTCTTGCTCCTTCACCGTCATCGCCTTCTCATGCTCCAGCAGCCAACGCTTGCGGTGCAGTCCCCAGGCGTAGCCTTTGAGATCGCCATTGCTGGCGATGACCCGGTGGCACGGTACGATGATGGCGATCGGGTTGGCACCGTTGGCCGCTCCTATGGCGATGGCCGCGCGCGGGTCGTCGAATCCCAGTTCCCTGGCCAGTCTGCCGTAGGTCGTGGTCGTCCCTGCCGGTATGCGGCGCAGCGCTGCCCAGACCCGGCGTTGCAACGTCGAGCCGGCGGTCGCCGTGCGCAGCGCATCCAGCGCCTCCCACTCACCATCGAAGTAGCGGGCCAGGGCGTCGGCGATCCCGGCCGGGGCCGGTGCCTCGGCCAGCGTCACGTCGCCATAGTGTTCACGCAGGCCGCGATGCAACCGCGCCCCGTGGTCGGCGAAATCGAGCGCGCGGACGACCTGATCCGCGTCGGTGACGAGCAGCATGGCACCCAGCGGCGAGTCCAGATGATTCAGAAACAGTTTCATGGCACATTCCTTGTTGAATGGATACCTGACATCCGCGTGCCTGTTTCAGGCGCGTTGCGCCCAGATCGCCGGGCGGATACGCCTCGCCGCGGCCCACGCGCGGCGGCGGAACTACCGTCGCCGTTGATCCGCCACCAGGCCGCACCGACATCCACCAGCGATCGGGGAGGACCACGCCAACGGGTTGTGGCGTGGTCCTCCTTGCCCCGCGGACATCAGGCGTCGCCGTTCCCCGCGACAGCCTTGATCAGGCCGAGCTGGGTCAGCGCGGTGACGCCATCGTCCAGGCCACGCTCCTCCACGATCTTGCCGCCGATCACCTTCAGCACCGTGGTGCCGGTGAAGTGCATCCTGCGGCCGGTTGCCGCGGGCAGGCCGCCGTTCAGGAAATCATCGTGTGCCGGGCCGGTATGGGTGCCGCCCCCCTCCCACTGCCCCACCACATAATCGCCTTCCGCGATCAGATCGGCCGTGCCCCAGAAATTGAGATCGGGGAACGCCTTGCGGAAGCCGGTCATGAATGCGCGGATGTCTTCGCGGCCACGACGGGGCTCATGCAGCGAATAGTGCAGCAGCATGTCGGGCGCGGCGATTTCGTCGATGACCGCCAGGTTGGGATTCTTGCCCCAGAACTCGGTGAACCAGCGGCCGACGACGGCCTTGTTGTCGTCTTCTTTGCTCATTTGGAAGATCCTCGAAGTCGTTTGGACCGATCACCGAAGCCATTCGATGACCTGGACAAGAGGATAGACATCCGGACGTCGCACAAAACTCCGATTCTTGCTTTGCCAAGCCCGGATCGTACGGGTCACATGTCCGAAAATGGCGAACCCCGCGGACGATCGGCATGTACGATGCGTTCATGCCTGCCATCATTGATGCCCTCGAAAGCGATGCCTGCTACCTTGCGCTGAAAGCGCGCGATGCGCGCTTTGACGGCTCTTTTTTCGTGGCCGTCACCAGCACGGGGATTTATTGCCGCCCGGTATGCCGCGTGAAGACACCGCGCCGCGAAAACATCCGCTTCTACCAGCACGCGGCAGAGGCCGAAGCGGCGGGTTTCAGGCCCTGCCTGCGTTGCCGCCCCGAGTTGGCGCCGCGCGCGGCATCGTGGAGCACGGAAGATGCTTCGCGTATTCTGGCCCTGCAGGCCGCGCGGCTGATGGACGAGCCTGATGCCTGGAGGCACGTGGCCTCCACGGATACGGCCGAGGCGCCTTCCGGCGGCGGCCTGATGACCAGGATTGCGCGCAAGCTAGGCGTCAGCGATCGCCATCTGCGCCGCATTTTCGAGACACACTTCGGTGTCTCGCCCCTCCAGTACCAGCAAACGCGGCGGCTGCTGGCGGCCAAGCAATTGATCGCCGATACGCAGTTGCCGATGGCCCAGGTGGCGTGGTCCAGTGGATTTGCCAGCGTGCGGCGTTTCAACGATGCCTTCGCTCGTCACTACGGCTTGAACCCCAGCTCCCTGCGCCGCGCCAAGTCCGCGCCGGATGGCCAGAGCATCAGCGTGCGATTGGGCTGGCGGCCCCCCTACGACGTAGACGCGATGCTGGGGTTCTTGCGCTTTCGCGCGATACCCGGCATGGAACAGGTGGTGGACGGTGAGTTCATGCGTACGCTGCGCCTCGAGCAAGGCGAACGGACCCGCGTCGGCTGGCTGCGGGTACGCTTCGACAAGGATCGAGCCCAGGCCGTCCTGACGGCCAGCGACTCGCTGGCCGCCGCGTTGCCCACGCTGATCAACCGCGTGCGCGCCACCCTCGATCTTGACGCCGATCCCATCGCCATCCACGCTGCCCTGCACACCGCTTTTCCATCGAGCGACGGCGTGCGCGTGCCGGGCACATTGGATGGATTCGAACTGGCCGTGCGTGCCGTGCTGGGCCAACAGATTACCGTCGCCGCCGCGCGCACGCTGGGCAAACGCCTGGTCGCGGCGTTTGGCGATCCCATCGAGACCCCCGTCGCGGGCGTGGATCATCTTTTCCCCACCCCTGCCGCTCTGGCCGCCGCGACCGGCGACGAATTGGGCAGGCTGGGCATCACGCGCCAACGCCAGGCCGCGCTGCATGCCCTGGCACGAGCCGTCCTGGCCGGCCGCATCGCCTTGCATCCCGGCGTAGACGTCGCGGCGACCTGTGCGGATCTGCGGACGCTGCCCGGCATCGGCGACTGGACGGCGCAGTACATCGCGCTGCGTGCCCTGCGCTGGCCCGATGCTTTTCCCGCCGGCGACGTAGCGCTGCAAAAAGCCCTGGGCGTGAACAGCGCCCACGCCGCCGTGCTGGCCGCCGAAAGATGGCGGCCCTGGCGTGGCTATTCGGTGCTGCGCCTCTGGCACGCCATGGAGCGCAGCACCTCGACATGAATACCCCTGCCCAGGACCCGATACATGCCCAGGGCGACCTGTTCGAAAGTGGCGCCCGGTTCTCGATAGATACATCCTTTGAAACGGCAAGACGTTTCGCGCTCGACGATCACTCCTGGATCGAAATCGTGCCCGGCTGGATGTCGGGAGCTTCGCTGCTCTATGAGCAGATGCGCAGCGGGGTTCCATGGCTAGAACATGACCGGCGCCTGTTCAACAGGGTCTTTCGCGAGCCGCGCATGACGGCGACCTACCCGGATCTTGCCGATGTGCCGGAGCAAGGCCTGCTGCAAGCCGTCCGTGCGCTCTCAAGCCACTACGGCGTGACTTACGACGGCTTGTGGATGAACCTCTATCGCAACGGGCAGGACAGCACCGGCTGGCATCGCGATCACCGCTCCTGCCGGAAGTCGGAATGCATCGTCCCGGTCTTGACGCTCGGAACGACCCGGCGCTTCCTGATCAGGCCGATCAAGGGCGGCAGCTCCATGACTTTCAAGCCCTCCTCCGGCGACCTGGTGGTAATGGGAGGGCGATCCCAGCAGGACTGGGTGCATTGCGTGCCCAAGGAACCGGGCATCGCGGGCGCGCGCATCAGCGTCAACTTCATGAGTACGGCGCAGGGCGTGCGGGACCGCCCATGAATCCGATGTGATGCGCAGCGCGTGAAATAAAAAACCCCGACCGTAACCGATCGGGGTTTCTTCAGACAGGCACGGCGGATCCGGCTTCGCCGGTCCGCAGCTGCCGCCCCCAGGGGGGCAGGCAGCGGGAAACCCTATGCAGCGGGGGTTTCCTCGGCGGCGGCGCCACCGGGCTTGGCGATGGCGGTCGCGATGACCGTGTCGCCAGCGGCCGGGAACGTCACGCCCTTGGGCGCCTTGACGTCGGACAGGTGGACGGACGAGCCGGCGATCATGTTGCCCAGGTCCACTTCGATGAACTGGGGCAGGTCGTTCGGCAGGCAGGTCACTTCGATTTCGGTCAACACGTGGTTGATGATCGCGCCGCTGAGCTTGACGGCAGGCGACGCCTCGGCGTTGATGAAGTGCAGCGGCACCTTGGTGTGCAGGGCCTGGCCGGCGGCGACACGCTGGAAGTCCACATGCAGCACTTGCTGCTTGTAGGGGTGCCATTGGACGGCGCGCAGCAGGACTTGCGAGGCCTTGCCTTCGAGTTGCATGCTCAGGATGGACGAGTGGAACTCTTCCTTGCGCAGGGCATGGTAGACCTCGTTGTGATCGAGTTCGATCGACAGGGGCGCTGCGTCGCCGCCATAGACAATGGCGGGAACACGGCCGGCGCGGCGCAGGCGGCGGCTCGCACTCGAACCCTGGACGCTACGCGAAGTGGCGTTGAATTGCATGGTTTTCTCCAAAATGCGGCAGGCGATATGCCCGCTCGCGGTGCACGGAACGCGACCATCGCATTCCGTCCGGCAGCGCCGCGACCAGCGCTTCCGGCTCGCCCCGCCGCCCCGCGCGATGCGGGGCGGCGGGAGCAGAACTTATTCGACGAACAGCGAGCTGACCGAGTCGGCCCGCGAAATGCGCAGCATGGTTTCACCGATCAGGGCCGCGCACGACAACTGGCGGATGCGGCTGCAATCCCGGACCTCGTCGCTGGCGGGGATGGTGTCGGTGACGACCAGCTCGTCCAGGTCGGATTCGGCGATGCGGCCCACCGCGCCGCCCGACAGCACGGCGTGCGTGCAATAGGCGTAGACGGCCAGCGCGCCGCGCTGCTTCAGGACCTGGGCCGCCTTGCACAACGTGCCGGCGGTATCCACCATGTCGTCCATGATGATGCAGGTGCGGCCTTCGACGTCGCCGATGATGTTCATCACCTCGGACACGTTGGCGCGCGGACGGCGCTTGTCGATGATGGCCAGGTCGACCTCGAGGCGCTTGGCCAGCGCCCGGGCGCGCACCACGCCGCCCACGTCGGGCGACACCACCATCAGGTTGGACAGGTTGCGCTTCCAGATGTCGCTGAGCAGGATGGGCGCGGCGTAGATGTTGTCCACCGGGATGTCGAAGAACCCCTGGATCTGGTCCGCGTGCAGGTCCATCGTCAGGATGCGGTCCACGCCCACGACCTGCAGCATGTTGGCCACGACCTTGGCCGAGATCGCGACGCGCGCCGAACGGGGGCGTCGATCCTGGCGGGCGTAGCCGAAATACGGCATCGCCGCGGTGATGCGGCCGGCGGATGCCCGGCGCAGCGCATCGACCATGACCATGATTTCCATCAGGTTGTCGTTGGTCGGTGCACAGGTGGGCTGGAGGACGAATACGTCTTTACCGCGGACGTTCTCGTTGATTTCCACCATGACTTCGCCATCGGAAAACCGACCGACGCTCATCTTGCCCAGTGGTATGCCGAGGTGGCTCGCGACGTCCGCCGCCAGCTTGGGGTTGGCTGTCCCCGTGAAAATCATGAAGCTTTCTTGCGCCATGACGCATTGCCCGTGGCTGTGGCCCGGTGACCTGTAACCGAGGCCGATCGACAAAACAACAAAGCTGTTGATCCTGCGAAACACTGACAGGCATCAACAGCTTCTAGGTCAAAGACTGTGGCTGGGGAGGAAGGACTCGAACCCTCGCATGCCGGAATCAAAATCCGGTGCCTTGACCAACTTGGCGACTCCCCAACTCGTTACCCCCGCAGGAACTGCGTGGGCATCGAAACTTGCTGCGCTGGCGCCCGGCTGCGGCGGATCGCCTTCGATTCGGTGGCCGCTTACGCGGCCCAGTCCAGCAGCGGATGCGCATCGAGTCCGGCACAGGCCAGGTTCACTCTCAACGCCGGCAGCCCGCCGGGCTGGCCCTGCATTGTAGCGGCGATTTTATCCACCGCGCCATTGGCCCGCGCCTGCGTGTCGTACTCGACAAATAGGCACGCGCCCGATCCGGACATCCTGACCCGGGCGCCATCGAGCACCTGGGCAAGCACCGCCGAAACCCGCCCGACTTCCGAAAACCGGGCAAAAACGACGTTTTCCAGATCATTCCTGAAGGCATCGTTAAATGCACCCCGAGGAAAGTCCGCTATTTTGACGCGTGGCGTATCTCTTGTCAATTCGGGGGCGCGGAAAACGTCTGCGGTCGGCACACTGGCATCCGGCTGGACCAGGACATACCAGCACGGCGGCAGGTCGATCGCGGTCAGCTCCTCGCCCACGCCCTCGGCGAAGGCGTTGCGGCCGAACACGAACACGGGCACATCCGCGCCCAGGGGCAGCGCGAGCCGCATCAGATCGCGCCGCGGCAGGCCGGTGCCCCACAGGCGGTTCAGCGCCAGCAGCACCGTGGCCGCGTCGCTCGACCCGCCGCCCAGGCCGCCGCCCGCGGGAATCCGCTTCTCCAGGCCGATCTCGGCGCCCTGCGTACAGCCCGTGGCCTGTTGCAGGGCCCGCGCCGCACGCACGATCAGATCGGCGTCCTCGGACACGCCGGGCAGGTCATAGGCGCGGACGATGCGGCCATCGGGCCGGGCGCGGAAATGCAGCGTGTCCTGGAGATCGATGAAACGGAACACCGTCTGCAACAGGTGATAGCCGTCCGGCCGCCGGCCGACCACGTGCAGGAACAGATTGATCTTCGCGGGCGCGGGGACGTCGCGCAATTCGGCGGCCATGGCGGACCTACGGGTTGATGACGAGGCGCAGGTCCACGTCCTGCCCGCCTTCGCTGCGCGCCATCTGCAGCCGCGTGGGCCCCAGCGCATCGTATTGCCGGGCGGTCACGCGCCAGCCCGCCTGGTCGAACACCAGCGGGCGGCCCTGCTCGTCGCGCTCGGCCACGGTGGCGGGCGGCTGGGCCGCCAGGCGGCCACGCAGCCAGTCGCGCAGGCCGGATACCGGGATGTCGCTGCCGAGCACGACCGCCACCAGCTCGTCGGGATCGGCGGCGCGGGTTTCCTTGCCGTTGGACTCACGCAGCAGCGCCTCGCCCGGCGCCGCCTCGACCCGCGCCACGGTCGAACCCAGCGGCGACACGAGGTCGAGCGCGAGACGGCTGCCATCGTCGCGCCATGCGAAGCTGCCCTGCACCGCGTTCTGCTTGCCACCCGCTTCCTCGATCCGCAGCGCGAACCGGCCCACCCGCGACAGCGAGCGGCTCTCGTCCGCGCCCTGGGGCGCGGGAATGGGGACAGGCACGGCACAGGCCGCCAGGATGGCGGCCAGCGCTCCCGCGGCGGCCGCTCGGATCAGGCGCCGCGTACGGGTCACAGCGTCACGTCGAGGCGCGCCAGCGTGCCCCGCAGCGCGGCGTTGGACGGATCCTTGGACTGGACCTCGCGCCACAGCTGGCGCGCGCGGGCCTGCTGGCCCGAGGCCCACAGCACCTCGCCCAGGTGCACGGCGATCTCGGCGTCGGGCCGGATCTCGTAGGCGCGCTCCAGGTAGGACAGCGCCTTCGCGTTGTCGCCCATGCGGTAATAGACCCAGCCCATGCTGTCGACGATGAAGGGATCGTCGGGGGCGAGGTTCAAGGCCCGCTCGATCAGCCTCCTGGCCTCGGGCAGCCTGACGTTGCGGTCGGCCAGCGAATAGCCCAGGGCGTTGTACGCATGGGCGTGGTCGGGCTTGATCGCGATGATGCGGCGCAGCCGGCTTTCCATGTCGTCGATCCGGTTCTGCTGCTCGTACAGCATGGCCAGGTCGTACATCAGGTCGGGCGCATCGGGATAGCGCTGGTTGGCCGCCTCGAGAACCTTGACCGCCTCGTCGCGATCGCCGGCGTTGCGCAGGATCTGCGCCTCGGTCAGCGCGACCTGGCTGCCCTCGCGCACGTCGCGCGGATCGATCAGGGACAGGATGCGGCGGGCATCGTCCACGCGGCCCTGCTTTCCGCGCAGGACGGCCTGGCGCAGGCGCGCCGGCAGCGCGGCATCGGGGTCGTCGACCTTGGCCAGCAGGTCGAAGGCGTCGTCATAGCGCTGCTGGTCCTCGGCGATCTGCACGCGCAGGAACAGCGCGTTGTCCGCTTCGGGCAGCGGCGCGGCGCCCGTGGCCGTGCGCTGCTCGTGCACCTCCAGGTACTGCTTGAGGTAACCGTCGGCATCCGCGGGGCGCTGCGACTGGTAGGCCAGCACGCCCTGCATGTAGAGGATCTCGAAATCCTCGGGATAGGCCCGCGCCAGGGCCTGGAGTTCGTCGCGCGCGCCGTCGTAGTCCTTCAGCGACGCCAGTGCGCGCGCCAGCAGCACGCGCAGGTTGCGGGATTCCGCATGCGTGGCGATGAAGGCGCGCGCACGCGCCACCGACTGGTCGGGCTCGGTTTCCACGCCCATCTGCAGGGCCAGCATGGCGGCCGCCTCGGAATCGGGCTGGGCGTCGAGCGCCGCGCGCGCCTCTTGCAGCGCGCGCGCCTTGTCGCCGGCGGCCGCGGCGACGCGCGACAGCGCCAGATGGGCTTCCGGCAGGTCGCGCACGTCGGCCAGCGCATCTTCCAGGATGGACAGCGCCTTGCGCTTGTCGTCCAGGCGGGCGACCACCCGGCGGGCGTCGACGATGGCCACGGACTTGTCCGGGGCCGCCGCGATGCGGGCCCGCAGCGCCGAACCCATGCCTTCGACCCGCCCGGCCGCCGCGGCCAGCGACAAGGCCGTCTGCCGGGCCTCGACATCGGCCGGGTCCAGCTCGGCCCAGACCTGCGCGGCGTCGAGCGCCCGCATCAGGTCGCCGCCGGCCAGCGCGAACTCGACCGCGCGGCGCGCCAGGCGTGGATCGCGCGTTTTCTCGGCCAGGTCCAGCGTGGTGCTGGTGGCGGGTCCGAAGGCGCCCCGCTGCGCGGCCACCTCCGAGGCAAGCACCTGGAACAGGATCTCGGCGGACAGGTCGACGTTGGGTAGCGCCCTGGGCCCGATCGAACGCCCCATGGGGGACAGGCTCAGGCCAGGAACCAGCAGCTCGTCCGACGCCGGAGGCGCGTCCTGGGCCGACACGGCCGATACGGCCGTCGCCAGCCCGACCCATGCGGCCGCCAGCTTCAAACGATGAACGTTAAACAACATGGCACAATTCCTTGGCGTATCGCCGACGCCGTCCATATTCGTTGATGTTAGCACTGCGCTTACCACCCAACGGCCGGCGGCGGCGGGCGCGGACACGCTGGACTCCAGGCTTTACTCATCGGACTGTCGGCCGCGCCAACAGTTCATCGCGCGCAAGCAGCAAACGCCATGCCCGAACTTCCCGAAGTCGAAACCACCCGCCGGGGCATCGCGCCCACGGTGGAAGGGCGCGAACTGCGCCGCCTGATCGTGCGCGAACACCGGCTGCGGTGGCCCGTTCCCGCCGATCTCCCCGCCCTGGTCGAGGGGCGCCGCGTCCTGGCCACGGGCCGGCGCGGCAAATACCTTTTGATGCAATTCGAGCATGGCTGGCTCATCGTCCACCTGGGCATGTCCGGCTCGCTGCGCCACGTGCATCCCGACGAGGCACCGCGCAAGCACGACCACGTCGACTGGGTGTTCGACCAGGCGGCGCTGCGCCTGCACGACCCCCGGCGCTTCGGCGCGGTGCTGTGGCACGCCGCGGCGTCGGGGCCGGTGGAAAACCACCCCCTGCTGGCCAGCCTGGGCATCGAGCCCTTCGATGACCGCTTCGACGGCGGCTGGCTGTTCCGCCACACCCGCCGCCGCAGCGCCCCCATCAAGCAGGCGCTGCTGATGGGCGACATCGTCGTCGGGGTCGGCAACATCTACGCATCGGAAAGCCTGTTCCGCGCCGGCATCCACCCGCGCACCGCGGCCGGGCGCATCTCGGCGGCCCGCTACGACAAGCTGGCCGCCGCGGTGCGCGCCACGCTGGACGACGCCATCCGCGCCGGCGGCAGCTCGCTGCGCGACTATGTGGGCGCGGGCGGCGAATCGGGCTATTTCCAGATCGACGCGCGGGTCTACGACCGGGCGGGCCTGCCCTGCCGGGTTTGCGAGACGCCGATCCGCAGGCTGGTGCAAGGCCAACGAGCGACCTATTACTGCCCAAAATGCCAGAGATAGCGGGCTCCCCTATGGAACACATGACATGATTGCTTTTTCCCGGCGCGTGGCGCAGTGGCAGCGCGCGAACGGGCGGCATACGCTGCCCTGGCAGAACACGCAGGATCCCTATCGCATCTGGCTGTCGGAGATCATGCTGCAGCAGACCCAGGTGGCGACGGTGATCCCGTACTACGAGCGCTTCCTGGCGAAGTTTCCCGCGGTGGCCGACCTGGCCGCCGCCGACGAAGGCGAGGTCATGGCCTTGTGGGCCGGGCTGGGCTACTACACAAGGGCGCGGAACCTGCATGCCTGTGCGCAGCGGGTGGTGTCGGACTGGGGCGGACGGTTTCCCCCCACGGCGGCGGATATCGAGACGCTGCCCGGCATCGGCCGCTCGACGGCCGCGGCGATCGCTGCGTTCGCCTATGGCGAGCGCAGCCCCATCCTGGACGGCAACGTGAAACGCGTCTTCGCGCGCCATTTCGGCATCGAGGGCGATCCCACCAAGCGCGCGGTGGAACAACGCATGTGGGCCATCGCCCATGCCGAGGTGCCGGCCGACGGGCCCGAGGCGGCCGACGAGATGCGGCGCTACACGCAGGGCCTGATGGACCTGGGCGCCACGCTGTGCACCCGTGGCGACCCCGGCTGCGGGCGCTGCCCCGTGCGCGAATCCTGTGTCGCGCTGCGCGAGGCCAGGCAGCACGAGCTGCCCACGCCGCGCGAGCGCAAGGCCGTGCCCGAACGGCACACCGGCATGCTGGTGATCGAGAAAGCGGGCGAGATCCTGTTGCAGCGCCGGCCCTCGCCGGGCATCTGGGGCGGCCTGTGGAGCCTGCCCGAATTCGTCGACGGCGATCCCGCGCAGGCCTGCCGCATCCTGGGCGTGGCGCCGGCCGAGACCATACGGCTGCCGGTGTTCTCGCACACCTTCACTCACTTCAAGCTGCACGTGGAGCCCTGGCACGTGCAGGCGGGCTCGCTGGCCCTGCGCGAAGGGGACCATCCTCAGGTCTGGCTGCCGTCCGGCGAACTGGCCGACGCGGCGCTGCCCGCGCCGGTGAAGAAACTGCTGAGCGGGCTGTTCGGCCGCAACGACCTGTTCCAGGCGTGAGGACCAGGAACTAGCCGCGCATCGTCACGCGCATCTGGTAGCGGTCCGACGGTCCGAGGACGTGCTGGTACTCGGTCGCCCGGCCATGCTGGTCGAACGCCACGCGCCTGACGTCCACCAGCGCCGATCCGATAGGCACCTGCAGGTCGCGGGCCAGGACCGGATCGGCCAGCGCCGCGCCCGCGGCCGCCTCTATCGTGAAATAGGGAAAACCGGCCCGCGCCATCAATTCGCTCAACGCGTGCCGGGAGAAGTCCTCGGGCTGGAAACCCGCGGCGATGTCCACCGGCAGCCAGGCCGTGCTGTGCAGGATGGGCAGATTGCCGCGCGTGCGCAGGCGCACGAGCTTCATCACGCGCTCGCCCGGTTGCAGCAACAATCCGGTCTGCACCTGGAGCGGCGCCTCCACCTCCTCGAAAGACAGCAGCCGGGGCGTGCTGAGCGCGCGGCTTTCCGCGACCTGCGCCATGAAGCCCGACAGCGGCGTCTGCAAGGACACCACCGCCGCCGATTCGGCCACGAAGGTGCCGTCCCCCTGGCGCCGCTCGATCAGCCCCTGCTCCTCCAGGCCCTGCATCGCCCGCCGCACCGTGATGCGCGAGACGGAAAAGAGCCGGCACAGGGCATCCTCGGTCGGCAGCCGCTCGCCGGGCCGGTAGCGGCCGTTGGCGATGCCGTCCTTGATGACGGCGGAAATCTGGTGATGGAGCGGGGTTCCTAGGCTTCGGCTGAGTTTCTGCATGGGTGCGCGGGGCCACGGGTCATGCCGTGGCGCGCCATTGTGGCACGTCCGTCGCATGGGTCCCGCTTTGCATAAAAATTGTTATGTTGTCATAATGATTATACGATTTCACCCCTGATGGGGATGGGGAAACGAAGTGCCGATGCCGCGTACGCTCTTCGACAAAATCTGGGACGATCACGTGGTCGCCGATCTGGGTGACGGCTTCGCGCTGCTGCACGTGGATCGCCACCTGATCACGGACGCGGGCAGCAAGGCCCTGGTCGACATGCGCCGGCGCGGCCTGGAAATGCGGAATCCCGAACTGACTTTCGCCTCTCCCGACCATTCCGTCTCCACCCTGCCGGGGCGCGCCGATCCGACGCCCCAGGGCGTACGGCTGCTGGGCGATCTGCGCCGCGAAGCGCAGGCGCGCGGGATCCGGGTCTTCGACGTGGGCAGCGGCTCCCAGGGCATCGTCCATGTGGTGGGACCCGAACAGGGCCTGACGCTGCCTGGCGCCCTGGTGGTGTGCGCCGACAGCCATACCTGTACCCATGGCGGGCTGGGCGCGCTGGGCTTTGGCATCGGCGCCAGCGAGTTCGTGCACATCGCCGTCACCCAGACCCTGGTCCAGGCCAAGCCGAAGAACATGCGGATACGCTTCGCCGGCCAGGCCGCCCCGGGCGTCTCGGCCAAGGACATGATCCTGCACGCCGCCGGGGTCGTCGGCACGGCCGGCGGCACCGGCCACGCCATCGAATACGCGGGCGAAGCCGTATCCGCGCTGGACGTGGAAGCCCGGTTGACGCTGTGCAATCTCTCGGTCGAACTGGGCGCCAAAATAGGCATGGTCGCCCCCGACGAAAAAACCTACGCCTATCTGCGCGGCCGGCCCTTCGCTCCCGCCGGACGGGACTGGGACACAGCGGCCGCCTACTGGCGCAAGCTGCACTCCGATGCCGACGCGCGCTTCGACCGCGAGGTGCTGATCGACATGGCCGGCATCGCGCCCCAGGTCACCTGGGGCACCAGCCCCGAGCAGGTGGTAGCCATCGACGGCATCGTGCCCGATCCGGCCGGCTTCGACGACGCGCAGCGCCGGAACGCAGCGCAGGCCGCGCTCGACTACATGGGGCTGAACCCGGGCCAGCGCATCGCCGGCACGCCCATCGACCGGGTCTTCATCGGCTCCTGCACCAACGCCCGCCTGTCGGACCTGCGCAGCGCCGCCGCCGTCGTCCGGGGCCGCAAGGTGGCCGCGCACGTCGAGGCCTGGGTCGTGCCCGGATCCGAGCGCGTCAAGCAGGCCGCCGAGGCCGAGGGGCTGCATGGGATCTTCCTCGCGGCCGGTTTCCAGTGGCGCGATCCCGGCTGTTCCATGTGCCTGGCCGCCAACGGCGACCTGGCCGCGCGCGGCCAGCGGGTCGTCTCGACATCGAACCGCAACTTCGTGGGCCGCCAGGGCCCCGGTGCGCGGACCCACCTGACCAGCCCGGCCATGGCCGCGGCGGCGGCCGTCGCCGGAGCGATCTGCGACGTCCGCGATTTCGAGGCAAGCCTGGCATGACGCCCTTCGACCGCCTGGAATCCGTGGCCGCGCCGCTACTGCGCGACAACATCGACACCGACCTGATCATCCGGGTCGAGCCCCTGTTCAACGGCGTCGCGCGCGACGCGCTGGGGCCCTATTGCTTCGAGTCCCTGCGCTATCGTCCCGACGGCACGGAAGATCCCGCTTTCGTCTTCAACCAGCCAGCCACCCGGCATGCGCGCATCCTGCTGGCCGGCGCCAACTTCGGCTGCGGCAGCTCGCGCGAGGGCGCGGTCTGGGCCCTGCTGGCGCTGGGCGTGCGCTGCGTCATCGCGCCCAGTTTCGGCGACATCTTCTACGGCAACTGCTTCCAGAACGGCCTGCTTCCCGTGCGTCTGCCGCGCGCCGGCGTGGAGTCGCTGGCGGCGCAGGCGCGCAACCACCCCGACACTCCCATGACGGTGGATTTGCGCCAGTGCTTCGTGGCCGGCGCCGACGGCGCGCGCATCGGCTTCGACATCCAGGCCCTGCGCCGCGAGGCCCTGCTCGAAGGACTCGATCCTATCGCGCAGACCTTGAAGCGCAAGGAGCTCATCGACGGCTTCCAGCGGCGGGACGCGTTGCGCCGGCCATGGATACACCACCTTCCATTCACGCCCAAGGAATCGACATGACGACTTCGTCCTGTTCGCCGGACATCCGACGCCGCCAGTGGCTGGCCGCGACGGCCGCCCTGGCGCTTTCGCCCGCGCTGCGCGCGCAGGCCACCTATCCTCAGAGGCCCGTCAGGATGATCGTACCCATGCCGCCGGGCGGCGCCACCGACGGCATGGCGCGACTGATCGCGCTGAAGCTGGGCGAACGCTGGGGCCAGAGCGTCGTGGTGGAAAACCGCGCCGGGGCCGGCGCCATCATCGGCACCCAGGCCGTCGCGCGGGCCGCCCCCGACGGCTATACGTTCGGACTGGTCATCAGCTCGCACACCATCAATCCCGCGCTGCGCAGCACGCTGCCCTACGACACGCTGAAGGACTTCACGCCGCTCACGCAGGTCGGCTCGGCGGTGATCGCGCTCGTGGCCCACCCTTCCCTGCCCGCCGACGACGTGGCGGGACTGATCAAGCTCGTGCGCGCCGAACCCGGACGCCTGCAATACGCATCGCTGGGCATAGGCACGGCCACCCACGTCGCAGGGGAACTGCTGAAGGTCAAGGCCGGCCTCGACATGCCGCACGTACCCTACAACGGCAGCGCGCCGGCCTACAACGACCTGCTGCCGGGCCGGCTCAAGCTGGGCTTCGTCATCCTGGAATCAGCGCTGCCCCACATCCAGTCGGGCAGGCTGAAACTGCTGGCCATCGCCAACGGCCAGCGCAGTCCCACACACCCGGATTTCCCCACCGTAGGGGAAAGCGTGCCGGGCTACGCGTACGAAAGCATCTTCGGTTTCGTGGCGCCGGCCGGCCTGCCCGCGGACGTCGCGCAGAAACTGTCCGCCGACCTGATCGCGACCATCAAGCGGCCGGACATCGTTCGGCAGTTGAACGCCTGGGGCAACGACGTGGTGGCGTCCACGCCAGCGCAGTTCGACGCCTTCATCCGCGAGGAAATCGACAGCACCCGCAGCGTGGCCAAGAGCGCCGGGATCACGCTGATGGACTAGGCTGGATCCATGCGTGCCCGGCGGTGCAGGTCTTGTCCAGGGTGCCGATGCCGGGCCGGGTCAAGAAAATGAATGTCGATTCAGCCTAGGGCCAGGGCCGCAGCCACTCCTTCTTCAGGTCGATGCCGAAGCCGGGCGCGTCCGATGGCCTGACCTTGCCGTCCACCGGCACCTGCACGCCCGGCAGGCGCATCGCTTCGGCCAGCGGGACGCCCACGTCGGATCCCAGCCAGTATTCGGCGAGCTGGGTTTCCGGCATCGCGAAATGGAAATGCTGGCCGAAGGGCAGGCTGGCGCCCGAATGCGGAAAGGTCGACAGGCCCGCGGCCTCGGCCAGGGTGTAGACCTTGAGCGCCTCGGTCAGGCCGCCGAACCAGCGCAGGTCCGGTTGCAGCACATCCACGCAGCGGCGGTCTATCAGTTCGCGGAAGGCATGCCGGCCCTTGTGGTCTTCCCCGGTGGCGATGGGCAGCGTGGGAACGGCTCGCTTCAACTGCGCGAGGCCGTCGGTATCGTGCGGCATCAGGGGCTCTTCGATCCAGCGCAGGTGATACGGCAATAGCCGCTCCATGAGCCTCGCCGCGAAATCGACGTTGAAGGACATGACAGGATTGAGCATCAGGTCGGCATTCGGCCCGACCGTCTCGCGCGCCTTGGCCACCTTCTCTTCCAGGCGGTTGAGGCCTTCCGTGCCTTCTTCGTAGTGGACCGGGTTGCTGACCTTGAAGGCCTTGAACCCCAACTCCATCGTCCAGTCGAGGTCGTCGCTGGTGCAATAGCAGTCGATCCATTCGCGGCAGGGACCGCCGATCAGGCTGTACACGGGCAACCCCAGCAGCTTGCCCTTCAGGTCCCACAGCGCGAGGTCGATGCCGCTGCGCGCCACCGAGGCCAGCCCGGTCGCGCCGAAGCGCTGGCACGACCGCCACATGAGATCGTTCAGGAACTCGGTGGCCAGGCAATCCCGGCCTTCCAGCAGCGGCGCGAAATGCCCCCGGACCAGCGGCGCGATCAGCGTCCCCCAGTGGCACAGGCCCACGCCCCACGTGCCGTCCTCGGCCGTCACCCGGATCCAGGCCTCGTCGGCGACCTCGCCCGGGATCTTGCGCAACTGGCGCGGGAACTCCGGGTACTTGTTGATGGGAAAGGCGCGGCGGGCCGTCTGGTTATAGCTGGGCCGGCGCGGCGGGGTCGACAAGGTCCGGGGTGGCAGTTCGAGTTTGCATATCTCCACCGATTGGATCTTCATGCAGGCACTCCTTGGTGATCGCCCCGGCCTGAACGCAAGGCCTAGAGCAGGTGCGAAATCAGCTCCGCCGTGGCCAGCGCCTCGCCGGCGTCCTTCTTCAGGGCTTCCATGGAGCGCCCGCTCACGCTGAGCGCCCCCACCGGAAAGTCGTTGCGGTCCAGCAGCGGCACGCCTATGCAACTGGACGTGGGCGAGTTCTCGCCGTGTTCGGTCGAGTAGCCGCGCTCCCGGATGGCCGCCAGTTCCTGCTCCATGGCGGCAATGGTCGTGATCGTGTTGGGCGCGCGCGCGACCATGGGACGCGCTTCGAGCAGCGCCCGCGCCTGGTCCGGCGGCATGAACGCGAGCATGGCCTTGCCCAGCGCGCAGCAATGGAGCGGCACCGAACGGCCGAAGCGGGAATAGATGGTGGGCAGGTTGGGCTTCTCGGTGCCGCCGATGATCAGCACCTGGCCGCGATGCAGGATGCCGAGATTGACCCGTTCGTTCATTTTCTGGGCCAGGGCCTGCAGATGCGGCAGGGCCTCCAGCCTGAGCCGGTTGTTGTCCAGCAGCGAAGACGCCAGGGGCAGCACGGCAAACCCGATGCTGACCCGGGCATCGTTGGCGTTCTGCTGGAGAAAGCCCGTGCCGACCAGGGTCTGGACCAGACGGTGCACCGTCGGCCGCGCCAGCCCCACCACCGCCGCCAGCTCGCCGACCGTGGGCGGATGCTCGCACTGCGCCACCGCTTCGAGCACGGTCAGGGCCTTGCCCAGTGTCTTGACGGCGCTGGGCGAGGCGTCTTCGCCCTGGCTCCGGTCGCCTTGGATCTTGCCTGTGACTGCTGACACACTCCCTTCCTTTGTCCACATTTTGGACATATAGTCTAAATTTACACCATTAATGACGTTTTTTATTTTTTCTGTTCATTATTTTTTTGTTTTCATGCTAGATTGAACAAACAACCAAAAAGACTGGTGGCGACTGTAGCGCGTCACCCGATCTGGAGGAAGACACCTTGGCCGCAGCGACAGGGCTCCCTTCCGGGAGCGATGTGATCGTACGGGTCGGCGGGCTGACCAAGACCTATCCGGGCGACCGGAAGGGACATGGCGGCGTGCTGGCAGTGGACGCCGTGGACCTTGCCGTGCGGCGGGGCGAACTGGTGGTCCTGCTGGGCCCGAGCGGCTGCGGCAAGACGACCTTGCTGCGCTGTATCGCCGGGCTCGAACAGCCGGCGGGCGGCGAAATCCACATCAACGGCCGCACCGTTTATTCCTCGCGCGACAAGGTCTTCGTCGCGCCCGAGCATCGCCACATCGGCATGATGTTCCAGTCGTACGCCCTGTGGCCGCACATGACGGTCTTCCAGAACGTGGCGTATCCGCTGGCCTCGCTGGACGGCCTCGGCAAGGACGCGGTGCGCGCCCGCGTGGCCGACGTGCTGGAACGCCTGGGCGTGGCGGGGCTGGACCACCGCTACCCGGGCGAACTGAGCGGCGGACAGCAGCAGCGCGTCGCGCTGGCGCGCGCGCTGGTCGGCTCGCCGTCGGTGATGCTGTTCGACGAACCGCTGTCGAACATCGATGCCAAGGTCAGGCGGCGGCTGCGCCGCGAACTCAGGGAACTGAAGGCGCAGGCGGATTTCTCCGGCATCTACGTCACCCATGACCAGGAAGAGGCCATGGAACTGGCCGATACGCTGGCGGTGATGGAGAACGGCCGCATCACCCAGCTGGCCAGCGGACGCGAAGTCTACGAGCACCCCGCCTCGCTGTACGTGGCCGAGTTCGTCGGCGAGATCAACCGCGTGCAGGGCCGGGTGGAAACGCTCGCCGGCGATGGCGCGACCGTTTCCACGCCGCTGGGCAGCCTGCCCGTGGCGGGCATGCGCCCGGGCGCCCGGGCGGGCGATGCGGGATGGCTGACGATACGGCCGGAACGCATCGCCATCGCGCCCGCCGGATCGGCCCCCGCGGATACCGGCCCGCGCTTCTCCGGGATCGTGCGGGACGCCATCTATTTCGGCGCCCGCCAGGAGCTGCGCTTCGAGATCGCCGGCATCGTCATGACGGCCTGGACGACGGGACGCGGGCCGATGGCCGCGCCGGTGCGGCAAGGCGATGCGATCGACGTCACCCTGCCCACCGACGGGCTGCGATGGTTCCCGGCATGAGCGCGCCCGCGCGGACGCCCGGAGGGCGCGGCAGGAGGACACACCCATGAGCGCCTACATGGCCCAGGAGCTTGCGCGGCCGGCCGCCCGCGCGCGCGCCCGCGTGCCGGCCGCCTGGCTGATGGCGCCGCTGCTGCTGGCGCTGGGCGTGATCGTCTTCTATCCCGTCATCCTGATCGTCGTGCGCGCCGTCGCGCCCGGCGGCCATCCGGACTGGGCCTTGTGGGGCGACACGCTGTCCGCCCCCGGCCTGCTCGCGGCCGTGCGCAACACCGTCATCCTGGCCGCCACGACGACCGTCATCGCCGTGCCCGTGGGGGTGTTCTTCGCCTGGCTGATCGAACGCACGGACGCCCGCTGGGGCAGCCTGTCCAGGCTGCTGCCTGTCATTCCGCTCCTGCTGCCTCCGGTCGCCATGGCCATAGGCTGGCTGTTCCTGGCCGACCCGCGCGCCGGCTTCCTGGCCCGACCGCTGATCGAAATGATGCAGGCGGCGGGCATCGCGGTCGAGGCCGACCAGGTCGCCATCCAGAGCTGGGCCGGCCTGGTCTTCCTGTATGCGTTGTGGGCGGTGCCGCACGTGTACGTCATCGCCGCCGCCGCCTTCAGCGGCCTGGACCCGAGCCTGGAGGAAGCGGCGCGCATGTGCGGCAAGGGCCGCCTGCGCTGCTTCGCGCAGGTCTCGCTGCCCGCCATCCGCCATGCCGTGGGGTCGTCGGTGCTGGTCTGCGTCATATCGAGCATCGGCCTGTATTCGATCGCCGCGCTGATCGGCAGCGCCGCGCGCATCGAGGTGCTGTCGGTCTACATCTACCGGCTGCTGAATTTCTCCTATCCGCCCAAGACCTCGCAGGCCGTCATCATCGGACTGCTGCTGATGGTGGTGATCGCCTCGATCTGGCTGCTCCAGCGGCGCATCGCCGCGCGCACCGGACATGCGCAGATAGGCGGGATGGGCGTGCGCCCCAATCTCCTGGCACTGGGCGGCTGGCGCTGGCCGGCCCGGCTGGCCGTGCTGCTGTACGTGCTGCTGACCTCGGTGCTGCCGCTGCTGGCGCTGATCGTGGTCGCGCTGCAACCGTTCTGGCGTTCGCGCATCGTCCTGGCCGATCTCGCGCTCGACAATTTCGCGGAATTCGGCGCCTCGTCCGCGGCACGCGACGCGATCTGGAACAGCACCATGCTGGCCATCTGCGCCGCCACCGCCGCGGTCCTGGCCGCGGGGCTGATCGCCGTCGTGGCGCGCCACGCCGGCGGCCGGCGCGAGCAGGGCCTGGGCATCGTCACCAAGGTGCCCGCCGCCATTCCGCACATCGTCTTCGCGGTGGGCGTGCTCGTGGCCTTCGGCTTCGCCCCCTTCCGCCTGGGCGGCACCTGGCTGATCCTGCTGCTGGCCTATGTGGCCATCTACCTGCCCACGGCCTCGATCGCCGCCGAATCGTCGGTGCAGCAGGTCGGCAACCAGTTGACCGAGGCCTCGCGCATCTTCGGCGCATCGCCGACGCGCACGTTCCGCGCCGTCCAGCTGCCGCTGATCCTGCCCGGCCTCGCCGCGGGCTGGGCCTCGATCTTCGCGCTGGTGCTGGGGGAACTGAACGCGGCGGCGATCCTGTCGGGCCCCCGCAACCCCGTCATCGGCTACCTGATCCTCACCCTGTTCGACAACGGCACTTACTCGCAGCTCGCCGCCATCGGCAGCATCATCGGCGTCGTCTCGGCCATCGCCGTCTCCGCCGTGCTGCTGCTGGGGCGTCCCCGTTTCGCCCGCTCCGCGACCGCCTAGCGGCCTTCCTTTCCGCAGGAGACCCGACCATGCCGGACCCCGCTTCTTTCCCTGCCCGCCTGCTTCCCCTCGCCGCCGGCGGACTCGCCCTCGGCGCCGCCCTGGCCGTCTCCCCGCCCGCGTCCGCGCAGCAAGGCAAGGACGTGGAACAACCCGCCGCCCTCGTCAAGGCCGCCCAGGCCGAAGGGCAGCTCATGATCTATTCCTCGTCCGACGAGAACCAGAGCAAGACGCTGCTGGCCGCCTTCGAGAAACGCTATGGCATCAAGGGCAGTTTCATCCGCTTTCCCACCGGCCCGCTGATGCAGCGTTTCTCCACCGAGTACGACGCCAAGGACGTGCGGGCGGACATCGTCAGCGTCAGTTCCCCCGTGCCGTTCGAGCAGCGTCCGGACCGCTTCGCCAACGTCGACAAATCGGTACTGCCCAACCTGGGCAAGTGGCCGGAATTCCGCACGGCCGGCAAGCACTTCGTCTGGACCACCGACCTCGTCGCGCTGGCCTACAACACCGAACAGCTGAAACCGCAGGACGTCCCCAAGACCTGGTCCGACCTGGCCGATCCGAAATGGAAGGGCAAGTTCCTGCTGACCGATCCGCAGGTGGCCGACAACTACATGGGCTGGCTCGATGCCGTCGAACGGGCCCAGGGCATGGACCTGCTGCGCAAGCTGGCCGGGCAGAACTACAAGATCACGCAAAGCGGCGCCTCGGGCGCGCAAATGGTGGCCGCGGGCGCCTACGTCTTCAACGCCCCCACCTTCGCTTCTTTCTCCG
This sequence comes from Pigmentiphaga sp. MLSB6-MA01, assembly GCF_058793475.1. NCBI lineage: Bacteria > Pseudomonadati > Pseudomonadota > Betaproteobacteria > Burkholderiales > Alcaligenaceae > Pigmentiphaga > Pigmentiphaga sp. MLSB6-MA01. Next base: position 278,913 of record NZ_JBXAFV010000001.1, read on the forward strand.
CCCGGCTGCTGGAGAAGAAAGCGCCCATCGCCGTCCAGTACCTGGAAGGACCGGCCATCATGTCGCCGCGCAGCATCGCCCTCGTCGCCGACGCGCCGCACCCCAACGCGGCCCGGCTCTACCTGAACTGGCTGCTGTCGGAAGAGGCACTCAAGCTGACCTGCTCGATCAGTCCGACCTCGCTGGCGATGGCGCCGGACAGCAGCCGCGGCTGCATCGCCGTGCGTGGAGGCGTGGAGATGCGCTTCGACGTGCCCGAGGAACGCAAGCGCGCCCTGGCCAAGGCCCTGGGCGTCGCCCACTGAGCTGCTCACGACGCGGAAGGAGGCGCCATGACACCGATCTGCCAGACTTTCATCGACCACCCCGCTGCCTGGACCGCGCGCGAACTGGAAAGCCGCCGGGCCCTGGAACGCCCGTTGAAACAGGCCGAACTGGACGACCTCGCCCGGCTGCTGGACGAGACCGCCGGCAAGGCGCCGCAGGCCGTCACCCGCGACGACGTCCGCCAGCCCGCGCTGGTCGCGCTGCTGGACGAGTTGCGCGAGACCCTCATGCGCGGGCGCGGCGCCGTGCTGCTGACCGGCCTGGATCCGGCCCGCCACGATCCCGAACAGCTCGAGCGCATCTACTGGGCGCTGGGCACGCACCTGGGCGAGGCCGCCGTGCAAAGCCATGCCGGCGACAGGCTGGGCCGGGTCGAACGCGACGACAAGGACCCGGTCGCGCGCGGCTATCGCAGCGCGGGCGAGCTGGTCATGCACACCGATTCGTACGAGGTCGTCGGCCTGCAATGCATACGGTCGGCGGCGCACGGCGGGCAGAGCGCGCTGGTCAGTTCGCTGGCCATCCACAACGCGCTGCTGCGCGAACACCCCGACCTGCTGCCGGCGCTGTACGAGGGCTATTACCTCGCCATTCCCGAGGCGCGGCTGGGCAGCAAGCCCGTCACCGACGAGAAGATCCCGGTCTTCTGCTGCGTGGACGGACAGGTCAGCTGCATGTACGCGGGCAGCTTCATGCGCGAGGCCGCGAGACAAAAGGGCACGCCCCTGCCCGGCCGGCTGGCCGAGGCGCTGGAAGCCTTCTCCCGGGCCGCCGAGCGCGAGGACCTGGCGCTGCGCTTCATGCTGGCCCCGGGCGAGATCCTGCTCTGGCACAACTTCACCAACCTGCATTCCCGCACCGAATTCGAAGACGACGAACAGCACAGGCGCCTGCTGCTGCGCCTGTGGCTGACCGTCCCGCAGGGGCGCCCCGTCGCCCCCGAGTTCGGCGTGCGCGGCGCGGCCTATGCCCGCGTCTATCGCGAACGACTATCCTCCGGAGCCGCCTGACCATGCGAGTCATATTCAGCACCACGATCGCGCGCGAGCCGGTGCAGCGCGCGTTGAAGACCTTCGACGACCTGGACCTGGTGATCTGCGAGGACCTGGCCGACGTCGCGCCGCTGGTCCCCCAGGCCGACGCCCTGGTCCTGTCCGATCCGCGCGGCGCGCCGGGCCGGGCCATTGCCGAAGCGATGAAGCAGCCCGGCAGCAAGGTGCGCTGGGTGCAATTGCTGTCGGCCGGCGCCGCCGGCCTGCTGGCGCACGGCGTGCCGTCCGGCATCGTCCTCACCAACCAGGGCGGCGCCGTGGCGCCGGCCGTGGCCGAACACGGGATGGCCATGATCCTGTCCATGGCCCGCCGCATCCCCGTCATCTGCGACCGCTCGCTGCGCCACGAGTGGAGCAAGGCCTTCGACCCCCCGCTGGTGTCGCTGGAAGGCAAGACGCTGGCCATCGTGGGCTTCGGCAACATCGGCGCGCAGTTGGCGCGCCGCGCGGCCGGTTTCGACATGAAGATCGTCGGCCTGTCCCGGTCGCTGACCTCCAGCCCGCTGGCCGAGATGCGGCCCATGGAGGCGCTGGACGAGGTGCTGGCCGAAGCCGACGTCGTGGCACTGTGCATCGCCGCGCTGCCCGCCACCCGGCACATCATGGACGCGGCGCGCTTCGCCGCGGCCAAGCCCGGCGCGCTCTTCATCAATCTGTCGCGCGGCGAGACCGTCGACCAGGCCGCGCTGCGGACGGCGCTGGAGACGGGCCACCTGCGCGGCGCCTTCATCGACGTCACCGATCCCGAGCCCCTGCCGGCGGACGATCCACTGTGGCGGGCCCCCAACCTGTTCATCTCCCCGCACACGGCCGGCGCGGGCAGCCCCCACACCGGCCGGCGCATCGCCGAGGTGGTCGGCGAGAACCTGCGGCGGTTCATGCGCGGCGACCCCCTGCTGCATCAACTCAAATCATGAAGATCGCCCGGATCGAACAATTCCACGTGGACGGCGGCTGGGACGACTGGTCGTTCCTGAAGCTGACCACGGACGACGGCCTGGTCGGCTGGTCCGAATTCAACCAGTCGCGCGGCCGGCGGGGACTGGCTTCGGTGGTGCGCGGCATGGCCGACCTGGTCATGGGCGAGGACCCCCGCGGCGTGGGACGGCTGTCGGCCAGGCTCTACGCCCTGACCCAGATGACCGCCGGCGGCTTGCAGGCGCTCGCCATCGGCGCCTACGAAAACGCCTGCCTGGACCTGAAGGCGAAGGCGCTGGGCATACCGGTATGCGAGCTGTTCGGCGGCGCCCTGCGCAGCGAGCTGCCCGTCTACTGGTCGCATTTCGGCATGTACCGGGCGCGCAACCTGGATCTGTTCGAGCGCGTCATCGGGGAAGCTCCGGTGCGCGGGCTGGATGACCTCAAGCGCCTGGCCGGGGAAGCCGCGCGGCGCGGCTTCCGGGCGCTCAAGACCAATCTCCTGGTGTTCCAGGACGGCAAGCCGGCGACCATCGGCCGGGGAACGGGCGCGTTCGAACTGAACATCGACCATGCCATCGAACGGCGCGTCGTCGACCAGCTTGCCGCGCTGCGCGAGGGCGGCGGCCCCGGCATGGGCCTGATGATGGACCTGAACTTCAATTACAAGACCGAAGGCCTGCGCCGCCTCGCCCGGGCGGTCGAGCCGCTGGCCCTGACCTGGCTGGAGATGGACAGCCACTATCCGGACGCGCTGGGCCTGATCCGCCGGACCACCTCCACCCCGATCGCGTCGCTGGAGACCGTGCTGGGCCGGCGCGCCTTGAAGCCTTACCTGGACGCGCAAGCCGTGGACGTGGGCATCGTCGACGTGGTGTTCAACGGCATGGCCGAGTCGGTAAAGATGGCCGCGCTGCTGGACGCCTGCGAGATCAACGTGGCCGCGCACAACTCCCATGGTCCGCTGGGGTCGCTGATGAGCGCGCATTTCTGCGCGGTCATCCCCAACCTGCGCTTCCTGGAATACGACGAGGACGAAGTGCCCTGGCGCCGGGAGCTGCTGACCCGGCCGTGGACGATGCGGGACGGCTGCTTCGTCCTGCCCGAGGGCCCCGGATGGGGCGCCGATATCGACGAGGAAGTGGCCCGGGCGCACGCCGCCGGCGACATGCCGGCCTAGCGTGCCCACCAAGGGCCCGACAAGAGGAGACGAAATCATGGCGATGAACGCAGTGGACAAGGGCCGGGACGAGGCGCGCCGCCGGTTCCTGCTGGTTTCGGCGGCGGGCCTGTGCTGCGCCGCGTCGGCGCGCAAGGCATGGGCCGCCACGGCGCTGCCGCAGGCCACCATGCTGGTCGGCTCGCCGCCCGGCGGCGCCACCGACAAGCTGGCCCGGATGTTCTCCGAAGGCCTGACCGGACGCTACGCGGACCGCCTGATCGTCGAGAACAAGGCGGGCGCGGGCGGGGCCATCGCCTACGCCCACGTCAAGAACAGCGGCGTGCGCGACGGCAGCCTGATGTTCCTGTCGCCGGCCTACCCCATCGTGATTTCGCCGCACGTCGTCTCCACCCTGCCCTACGACCCGCTGCGCGACTTCGCGCCCGTGGGCATCGCGGGGCGATCGATGATGACCTTCGCGGTCGGCCCCGCCGTCCCCGCCGGCGTGAAGACGCTGGCCGACTACCTTCAGTGGTGCCGCGACCATCCCGACCGGGCGCTGTACGCCGCGCAGACCGGATCGAGCCAGCACCTGGTTGGCACGAGTTTCTCCCAAGCCGCCGGCGTCAAGCTCGACAACGTCTCGTACAAGGGCGATGCCCCTGCCCTGCAGGACCTGCTGGGCGGCCACGTACCGGCCATCATCCTCCCCGTCGCCAGCGCCATTGCGCAGCAGCAGGCGGGCGCCATCCGGGTGCTGGCGGTGACCGGCAGCAAGCGGTCGCGCTTCCTGCCCGACATCCCGACCACCGGCGAGCTGGGCTACCCGGACATCGTGTTCCAGGATTGGCTGGGCGTCTTCATGCTGACCGGCACGCCGGCGCCGGTGCTTGAGCGGATGAACACGGCGATGAACACGATCACCCGTTCCGCCCAGGGCCAGCAGGCGCTCGCCAATCTCGGTTTCGAGCCCGAGCAGGTCACGCCCGAGGTATTCGCCGGCATGGTCAAGGCCGACTACGAACGCTACCGCGGCATCATCGAGCGGACGCGCTTTCGCGAAGTATTCGACAAGTCGTTCGGCCGCTGATCGGCCGAACGACGCCAGTTCCACGGAAACCCCAGACATGCGCATCGCACCGCTCAATCCCTATGTCGGCGCCGAGATCGAGGACATCGACCTGGCCGCCGAGCAGGCACCCGAGGTCTACCGCCGCATCCGCCAGGCCTTGGTCGACCACGGCGTCATCTTCTTCCGCGACCAGACCCTCACGTCCGAGCAATACGTCGCGTTGGCCCGCCGCTTCGGCCGCCCCACGGTACCGACCAGCGGCATCATCCCGCCCATCCCCGGTTCGGAGGAAATTGCCGAAGTCACGAAAGAGCCTGGCCAGGACCGCAACATCGGCGGCAGCTGGCATACGGACCAGGCCTACCGCGAGGCGCCCAGCTGGGGCACGATGCTGCTGTGCCGGCAGGCGCCGGCCTCGGGCGGCGACACGCTGTTCATCAGCATGGCCTCGGCCTACGAGCACCTGTCCGAAGGGCTGAAGCGCACGCTTGAACCGCTGCGCGCGGTCCACTCCAACGCCCGCGTGCAATCGCGCATGAAGACGGGACGGGCGCCGGATCCGGACATCACGCACCCCGTGGTCGTGCGGCATCCCGAAGGCGGCAAGCCCATCCTGTACGTGAACCCGGCCTACACGGTCCGCTTCGAGGGCTGGACCGAGGCCGAGAGCCGGCCGCTGCTCGAGTTCCTGTACCAGCACGCGCAGCAGCCCGCGCTGGCCTGCCGCTTCCGCTGGCGCGTCGGCTCGCTGGCGTTCTGGGACAACCACCAGACCTGGCACTTCGCGGTCAACGACTATGCGGCCGGCGAGCGGCTCATGCACCGCATCGTGGTCGACGGACCGGTGTTCGAGAGATAGCTTCCCGCCGGGCCGCGCCCCCTAGGCGCCGTGCCCGGCCCGGACGAATTCCGCGGCGATCAGCCCCGCCGCCTCGGACAAGCGGCCCAGGCACGCCCGTTCCATCTCCGGCGTCAGCAGTTCGGCGGGGAACGCCCGCGCCAGGCTGCCGATCACCTTCTTTTCTCCCGGCAGGAAGATGGGCACCGCCACGCCCGCCAGATTGGGCGTGATCTGGCTGCGGCTGGTGGCATAACCGCGGCGCCGGATCGCGGCCAAGGCGCCGCGGAATTCTTCCCAGCCGCGCCCCAGGCCCGCCTGCGCGATCTCGTCGGCGCTGCGCAGATAAGCCTGCCGGATGCGATGAGGGGTGAAGAAAGCCAGCATCGCCAGCGAGGCCGCGCCGCGGAACAGCGGGAACGGCATGCCGCGCGAGCGCCGCACCGCGATGGACTCGCCTCGGTATTCCAGCGAATCGGGACCTTCCTTGTAGATGCACAGCACCTTGTCGCGATACAGGTTGTGCAACAGCAGCACGCTGCCGGGCTCGCGCACCGCCGGCAGCACCTTGCGGCCAGCCAGGTACAGCGGATCGGTCAGCACCAGCATGCGTTCGAGTTCGATGATGCGCGGCCCCAGCGCATACATGCCGCCCGACGACGGCGCCAGCACACCCGCATCGCACAGTTCCTTCACGTACCGGTAGGCCGTGGAGCGGGTATGGCCCAGCCGCGACATGACGTCCTCGACGCGCAGCAACGGGTGCTCGACGGACAGCAGTTCCAGCACCTCGAAGGCGCGGGCGAGCGTGGAAGCCGGACGGGCGTTGTCGGATGCGTTCACGGGGCGCTCGGGGCGGACATGGACCAGGATGGTGGGGCGGATTATACCGGCCACACTCCTGCAACACCATTAATCCTAAATAATAGGATGTTTGACGAATCCCGAATTACGGAATAACCTGAAAAAAACGCCTTGGCATCACGGGGCACACAAGACCAAAGGAGACAACGGTGGCCGGTAATATCGAATGCGTCGTCCAAGGGGCCGACATCCTGGGCGAAGTCCCGCTCTGGTGCGGCCGCAGCCAACGCCTGTGGTGGGTGGACGTGCGGCGGCCAGCCCTGCAATCGTACGAACCCGCCACCGGCCGACACCGCGCGCAAAGACTGCCGCCCGAACTCCTGGTGGGCAGCATCGCGCTGCGCGAGACGGGCGGCTTCCTGCTGGCGACCAACCACGGCCTGTTCCTGTACGACCCCGATACCGGCGAAGCTCCCCGGCCCCTGCTGAACCCCGAACCCGACCAGCCCGACAACCGCCTGAACGACGGCAAATGCGACCGCCGCGGCCGCTTCTGGGTGGGGAGCATGCCCGATACCCGCCGCACGCCCGAAGGCCGGCTCTACCGCCTCGACCCGGACCACCGCTGCCACGTCATGCTGGACGATGTCGTGCTGCCCAACTCCATCGCCTGGAGCCCCGACGACCGCACGATGTACTTCGCCGATACGCACCGGCAGGTCATCTGGGCCTTCGACTACGACCTGGACGACGGTGCCATCTCCAATCGCCGCGTCTTCAAGGACTGGACGCACCAGGCCGGCCGGCCCGACGGCTCGACCGTGGACGTGGACGGCTGCCTGTGGAACGCGATGGTCGCCACCGGCCAACTGGTCCGTCTCACGCCCGAAGGGCGCGTGGACCGGGTCATCCAGATGCCGGTCACCAACCCGACCTGCCCCGCATTCGGCGGCGCGGGGCTCGACACGCTGTACGTCACCAGCCACTCGCAGCGCATCCCCGAGCTGGCCCGGGAACCGCTCGCCGGCGGACTGTTCGCGCTCGACGTGGGCGTGGGCGGCCTGCCCGAACCACGCTTCCGGGGCTGAACGCGGCACCCCGGCTTCGGCATCCGCACCGCGTCGACCACGACCATGGCCCAGCGCCATGGAGGAGACCTTCATGCAACGAGTTCGAACCTTGCTGTTCCTGCTGTCGTGCGCCGTCTCGGCGCCCTCGCCCGCGGCCGACGTCGTCAAGCTGGTCGTGCCCTTCGCGGCCGGCGGCCCGGTGGACCAGGTCGCGCGCATCATCGCGCCAGGACTGACGGCGGCGCTGGGCAAGACCGTGGTGGTCGAGAACCGCGGCGGCGCGGGTGGCGTCGTCGGCGCGAACTATGTCGCCAAATCGCCCGCCGACGGCGCGACGCTGCTGGTGGCGACCTCGGGCTACGTGATGTCCGCGGGCACGATGACGCAGTTGCCCTACGACCCGCGCAAGGACCTGGAACCCGTGGCGCTGATCGGCCAGGTCCAGACCCTGATGATCGCCCGCCCCGACCTGGGCGTGCGCACGCTGCGCGAACTCGTGGACAAGTCCAAGTCCGGAGCGCGCATCAGCTACGGCTCGTCCGGCGTCGGCTCCACCATGCACATCGGCGGCGAAATGGTGAACGTCTACACCGGCTCGCAGATGCTGCACGTCCCGTATCGCGGCGCGGCCCCGGCCATCGCCGACCTGCTGGCCGGACAGATCGACGCGCTGAACGCCGACGTGACCATCCTCGCGCCCTACGTGCGCGAAGGCAAGGTACGGGGCCTGGTGCTGTTCGACACGCAGCGCTCCAAGCAGCTTCCCGACGTGCCGACCTCGGTCGAGGCGGGCTACCCGGACCTGCAGATGAGCAACGCCTACGGCATCCTCGCGCCGGCCGGCACTCCCGAGGCCACCCGCCGGCAGCTGGAACAGGCCATCCTGAAGGTCGCCCGCTCGCCGGAAGTATCGGAACGGCTGGGCGGCATGGGGTTGATCGGCCCCATGGACACGGAACAATTCAAGGCCAAGCTGGCCAGCGACTTCGACCGCTGGATCCCCTTCCTGAAGAAGACCGGCATCCAGGTCCAGCCCTAGAGGAAACACGAGGAATCCCCCGCATGATCGTCGAGCACCGCACCTACACGCTCAAGCACGGCACCATGGACGATTACCTGCAACGCTACCGCGCGCACGGCCTGCCCGTGCAGATGCGGCACCTGGGCGGGCTGGTCGGCTTCTACGTGAGCGAAATCGGCCCCTTGAACCAGGTCGTCCACATCTGGGCCTACGCCAGCCTGGCCGAACGCGAACGGCGTCGGGGGCATCTGGAGGCGGATCCCGAATGGGCCGCGTTCAGGCAGATGAACCGGGGGTCGTTCGTCGCCCAGGAAGTGAAGATCATGAACGTGGCGCCGTTCTCGCCGCAACCCGCGCTGCCGGAAGACTAGTGCCCGGAGATACGGCCCCCGCGGGGGCCTATCTCCGGGACGGCGCACTAGCTCTGCACCAGCGCCCGGTGGCGCTGTATCCCCATCAGGATGCCCGCCGCGCATCCCAGCGTCAGCAACGCCGTGCCCCCATAGCTCATGAAGGGCAGCGGCACCCCCACTACCGGCAGGATGCCGCTGACCATGCCCATGTTCACGAAGGCATAGACGAAGAACACCATGGTCAGCGCCCCCGCCAGCAGGCGCGAGAAGACCGTGGGGGCGTTCGCCGCGATGGTCAGCCCCCGGGCCAGCAACAGCAGGTACAGGAACAGCAGCAGCAGGTTGCCGACAAACCCGAACTCCTCGGCGAAGACCGCGAAGATGAAGTCGGTGGTGCGTTCGGGAATGAAATCGAGATGGGTCTGCGTGCCCTGCATGTAGCCCTTGCCCAGCATCCCGCCCGAACCGACCGCGATGGCCGACTGGATCGTGTGGAAACCCTTGCCCAGAGGATCGGAGGCGGGGTTCAGGAGGGTGCAGACGCGGTGCTTCTGGTAGTCGTGCAGCACGACCCAGTCCAGCCCGTCCGTGCACAGGGTGTCTTCCAGCGAAACCAGGGTGCCCAGGGCGATCACGCTTACCAGCGTGATGGGGACCAGCAGACGGAACGACAGGCCGGCGAAGAACAGCACGAAGAACCCCGCGCCGAACACCAGCAGCGCGGTTCCCAGGTCGGGCTGCAGCACGATCAGCGAGAACGGCGTCAGCATCAGCACCGCGGCCACGATGAAGTCGCGGATCCGCAGGGTGCCCTGGTGCTTGTGGAAGTACCAGGCCAGCATCATCGGCACCGCGATCTTCATCACCTCGGACGGCTGGATGCGGGTGAAGCCCAGGTTCAGCCAGCGCGTGGCGCCCTTGCTGGTTTCGCCGGCGAACTCCACGCCGAACAACAGGACCAGTCCGACCAGATAGACCGGCAGGGCCAGCCGCATCAGCGTCTGCGGCGACAGTTGCGCCAGCAGCCACATCGCCAGCAGCGCGATGCCGTAGTTGCGCAACTGGTCGGCGAAGCGGCCGTCGAAGCCGCCTCCGGCCGAGTACATGGACATCAGCCCGATGCCGGCCAGGGCCATCAGGATCAGCAGCATGGGAGCGTCGAACACCGCGACGGTGCGCAGCATGACGGCGCGCCAGGTCAGCCGGTTGAACAGGCCCGGTCCATCAATCACCGGAAGCCTCCACAGGTTGGGGTGGCGTGTCGGGCACGGGCCCGCCCGGGCGCTTGCCCAGCAGCCAGAAATCGAATACCTGCCGCGCGACGGGAGCCGCCACCGTGGCGCCCCAGCCGGCGTTCTCGACGATCAGGGCCACCGCGATACGCGGATGGTCCAGCGGCGCGAAGGCCATGAACAGGGCGTGGTCGCGCAGCCGCTCGTCGATGCGGCTGGCGTTGTAGCGTTCTCCCGAGCGCAGGCTGTAGACCTGCGCCGTGCCGGTCTTGCCCGCCGCGACGTAGGGCGCGCCGGCGAAGGCCCGCGCCGCCGTGCCGCTGCGCGTGACCGAGGCCATGGCCTGCTTGATCATCTTGATGTTCTCGGGCTTGAGCGGAATGCGGTAGCTCTCGTGCGGGACGGTCAGGGTCTGCTCGCCGGTGGCGCTGTCCTGCAATGACTTGACCAGGTGGGGCTTCATGTAGACGCCGTCGTTGGCCAGCACCGAGGTGGCCTGCGCCAGTTGCAGCAGCGTGAACGCGTTGTAGCCCTGGCCCACGCCGATGGAAATGGTCTCGCCCGCGTACCAGCGCTGCTGCTCCGGCTTGGAATAGGCCCGCCGCTTCCAGGCGGTGGACGGCAGGATGCCGGTCTTCTCCCCGCCCAGGTCGATACCGGTGATCTGGCCGAAACCGAAGGGTTTCATGAAGTCGTGGATGGCGTCCACGCCCAGGTCGGCGGCCAGCGAATAGAAGTAGGTATCGGACGAGACTTCCAGCGCGCGGCGCATGTCTATCGTGCCGTAGGCCCGCTCCCCGGAGTTGCGGTAGCGCCGGTCGCCGAACTCGAAATAGCCGGGGTCGTACATGGTGCCGGTGAAGGTCCGCTTGCCGAGTTCGAGCCCGGCCAGCGCCATGAAGGGCTTGTAGGTGGAGCCGATGGGATAGGTGCCGTACAGCGGCCGGTTGATCAGCGGACGATCGGGCGATTCGTTCAGCGCCTTCCAGTTGTCCACGTCGATGCCATCGACGAACAGGTTGGGATCGAACGACGGGCGGGAGACAAAGGCCAGGATGTCGCCCGTGGCGGGCTCGATCGCCACCAGCGCGCCGCGCCGGTTGCCGAATGCCGTCTCGGCGATCTTCTGCAGCTCGACGTCGATGGACAGGACCAGGTTCTTGCCCGAGACCGGGGGCGTGCGCGACAGGGTGCGCACCGCGCGGCCCGAGGCGGTCACCTCGACCTCCTCCACGCCGGTCTTCCCGTGCAAGACCGCCTCGTAGGACTTCTCCAGGCCTTCCTTGCCAATGTAGTCGGTACCCCGGTAGTTGGAAATAGTGCCATCTTCCTCCAACCTGTTGATATCGCGCTGCGAAATCCGCCCTATATAACCGATCACATGCGCCGCGGTCTCGCTCTGCGGATAGTTGCGCAGCAGCCGCGCGCGGATCTCCACGCCCGGAAACCGATAGGCCTGGGCAGCGAAGCGGGCGACTTCCTCATCGGTCAGCCGGCTGCGTATGGGCAGGCTCTCGAAGCGCCGCGACTCACCCAGCAACTGGCGGAAGCGCCGGCGGTCGCGGGCGTCGATGTTCACCACCCCGCCCAGCTGATCGATGGTCTCGTCCAGCTTGCCCGCCTTGGACGGCGTGATTTCCAGGGTATAGGCCGAATAGTTGCGGGCCAGCAGCGCGCCATTGCGGTCCACGACGATGCCCCGATGGGGCGTGATCGGCACGACCGAGATGCGGTTCTGCTCGGCCCGGGCGGCATAGGCGTCGTGGTTGGCGACCTGCAGGTACCAGAACCGGGACCCGAGCAGACCGAAACAGGCGAGAACGAGCCCCACCGCCACCAGCAGGCGCAGGCGGAAATGCTGGAGTTCGCGCTCGGTATTCTTGAGTTCGGTCATGTGCTGCGGAAACCCGGCCCTCGTGGGGCCGGACGGTGTTACAGGGTGCCGGGGCTTGCCAAGCCTAGATGGGCCGGGTGTCGTCGGGATCCACCGGCCTGCGCTGGGGTGCCTGCAGGATCCAGCCCGCCAGCGGCCACAGCAGGGCCGAGATCACGCTGTTCAGCGCCCACCACCAACCAGGCCAGGTGCCGTCGAGCCAACCGCGGATAGAGAATACCGTGAGTTCGGAGACGAAAAAAACCGGCAGCACGTGCAAGGCCTGCAGCCAGGGCGAGAACCACGACAGCCGCCGGTGCATCAGCAGGGCCAGATAGACCATCAGGGTGTAGGACAGCGCGTGCTCGCCCAGCCGGGCCGATCCGTGCACGTCCATCAGGATGCCGAAGACGAAGGCGGTCAGCATGCCTACTCGCCTGGGCTCGTGGACGCTCCAGAATACCAGGCAGATCGCCAGCACGTCGGGGATACCGCCCACCTGGCCCCAGGGCAGCAGGTTGAGCAGCCAGGCCAGGAACAGCGTGAGCCAGATGAACCGGGGCTCGACGGGCAGGAGCAGGTGTTCGGCCGGCACCCGGGAACGTGGCAGCGTGGAGGGCGCTTTCAACGCAAGCCCCCCCCTGCGCGCTGACGCGCGCCCCCCAGGGGGCGGCACCGGTGGACCGGCCAGGCCGGATCCACGGTGCCCTGGATGAGGAGATCTGCTTTCATCGGCTGGTGGCGCGTGGCTTTATGGATGACGGGGGCGACTTCTTGGACGGCTCGCTTTTGGAGGGTTCGTCCCCGGTCGCGCCGAGAAGTTCCTGCGGCGTCGGGGTCTGCAGCACCAGGAAGTGCCGATAGCGGTCGACGCCGGCCACCGGCTTGCACAGGATGCGCGCGAAGCCGGAACTCGCATCGCGCTCGACGGATTCGACCGTGGCCACGGGCAGGCCTTCGGGATAGATGCCGTCCAGCCCGCTGGTGACCAGGGTGTCTCCCACCTGGATATCGGCGTCGGACGCCATGAACCTGAGGCCCAGCCGGCCCGGGATCTCGCCCCCGGAGGTGATGCCGCGCAAACCGTTGCGCAACACCTGGATGGGAATGGACTGCACACGATCGGTCAGCAGCGCGACCTCGGAGGTCATGGGAGAAGTGCGCACGACCTGCCCCACCACGCCGCCATCGTCGATGACCGGCATGCCGGCGCTGATCCCGTAGTGGCTCCCTTTGTCGATGATGAGGCGGCGCGAGAAAGCATCGCGCGACTCGTACAGCACCTGCACCAGGACCGCGGGGGCCGGGACGCGCTCGCCGGCGCCCAGCAGCCGGCGCAGCTGGGCGTTCTCGGAAGCCAATTGCGCGGCCTGGGCGGTGGACTGGGCCATCTCGATGCGCTGGCGGCGCATCAGCTCGATTTCCTGCTGGACGCTGCTGTTGACCTCGAAGAAATCGGCCACGTAGCGCACACCGTCGCGCGGCAGCAGCATGACGCGCTGGAACGGATACAGCACGACGCTGACCGCTTCGCGCAAGGCGTCGAGCGCGCGCATGCGGGTGTCGACCACCAGCATGACCAGCGACAGGAAAACGAAGAACGCCAGCCGGACCAAGGCCGGCGGCCCCTGCTTGAAAAACGACGGTGGACTGTATTGCATGGAAGTGTGTCCAGCGTCCGGCGATGCCGGGACAGGTCCCGAGGAAAAAACACCGGGGCGAACCGCTTGTCAGCCGCTTCGCCCCGTCGCGATGACAACCACGAGGAAAGATTACTCGTTCGTGAAGATGGCGCCCAGTTTGTCCATGCGCTCGAGCGCCTGGCCGCAGCCGCGCACCACGCAGGTCAGCGGGTCTTCGGCCACGATGACGGGCAGGCCGGTTTCTTCCTGCAACAGGCGGTCGAGGTCGCGCAGCAGCGCGCCGCCGCCGGTCAGCATGATGCCCTTCTCGGTGATGTCGGCGCCGAGTTCGGGCGGGGTCTGCTCCAGCGCGATCTTCACGGCCGAAACGATCTGGTTCAGCGGATCGGTCAGCGCCTCCAGGATTTCATTGGAAGAAACGGTGAAGCTGCGGGGAATGCCTTCGGACAGGTTGCGGCCCTTGACTTCCATTTCCTTGACCTCGGAGCCGGGGAACGCCGATCCGATGGCCTTCTTGATGAGTTCGGCCGTGGGTTCGCCGATCAGCATGCCGTAGTTGCGGCGGATGTAGTTGACGATGGCCTCGTCGAACTTGTCGCCGCCGACACGCACCGAACCCTTGTAGACCATGCCGCCCAGCGAGATCACCGCGACCTCGGTGGTGCCGCCGCCGATGTCCACCACCATCGAGCCGCTGGCGTCGGAAACCGACAGGCCGGCGCCGATGGCCGCGGCCATGGGTTCCTCGATCAGGAACACCTGGCTGGCGCCCGCGCCCAGCGCGGACTCCCGGATCGCCCGGCGCTCGACCTGCGTGGAACCGCAGGGAACGCAGATGATGATGCGGGGGCTGGGGGCGAACAGGCCCTTGGGGTGGACCATGCGGATGAACTGCTTGAGCATCTGCTCGGTCACGGTGAAGTCGGCGATCACGCCGTCCTTCATGGGACGGATGGCTTCGATGTTGCCGGGCACGCGGCCCAGCATCTGCTTGGCTTCCTTGCCCACCGCCTGGATCGTTTTCTTGCCGCTGGGCCCGCCTTCCTGGCGGATGGCCACCACCGAGGGTTCGTTCAGCACGATGCCCTTGCTGCGGACGTAGATCAGCGTGTTGGCGGTGCCAAGGTCGATCGCCAGATCATTGGAAAAATAACTGCGCAGGAAACTGAACATCGGGAATCTTTTATGAAGAACGGATGCGGGGTGGGCGGGTCCGGTAAACGTGAAATGATAACTTATAATCCTGCTTCAATACCCTGAAACTGCATCAAAGTTCTGCATTATTCCCGATTCTGCGGCCTTCGAAGCAGTGCTACGACCCACCCGGCCCCGAAGCGCGCCAGAGCCCCGTCCGACGCCGTTTCGCCGCCTTTCCATCACACTGCCATGGCGCTTACCGAAACCGACGTCTCGCGCATCGCGCGGCTGGCCCGTCTCGAACTTGCGGGAGATACCCAGGCCCGCGTCCTGAAGGACCTGAACGGCATCTTCGGCCTGATCGAGCAACTGCAGGCGGTCGATACCCAGGGCGTGGAACCGCTCACCCATCCCATCTCGGCCATCGAGGACGTCGCCCTGCGCCTGCGCGAGGACGCCGCCACCGAGCCGGCCACGCCCGCGGCGCGCGACGCCCTGCTGGCCAATGCCCCGGCCCTCCAGGACGGCCTGTTCCTGGTGCCCAAGGTCATCGAGTAAGTCCATGACACAACCCCTGCACACCGAATTCGCCGGCATCGCCGAACTGCGCAAGGCCCTGGAAGAGCGCCGGGTCTCGGCCGCCGAGCTGGCGCAAAGCGCGCTCGACGCCATCGCCGCCCGCCACGAGCTCAATGCCTTCCTGCACGTGGACCCCGACCTGACGCTGGCCCAGGCCCGCGCCGCCGACGCCGCGCTGGCGAGCGGCCAGGCCGGCCCGCTGGCCGGCATCCCCATCGCCCACAAGGACGTCTTCGTCACCCGCGGCTGGCGCACCACCGCGGCCAGCGCCATGCTGAAGGACTACGTCAGCCCCTTCGACGCCACCGTGGTCGAACGGCTGGCGGCGGCGGGCGCGGTCACCCTGGGCAAGCTCAACTGCGACGAGTTCGCGATGGGCTCGTCCAACGAGAACTCGGCCTACGGCCCCGTCCTGAACCCCTGGGACACCGCGGCCGTGCCCGGCGGCTCGTCCGGCGGCTCGGCCGCCGCGGTCGCCGCGGGCCTGGCCGTGGGCGCCACCGCCACCGACACCGGCGGCTCGATCCGGCAGCCGGCATCGCTATGCGGCGTCAGCGGCATCAAGCCCACCTACGGCACCGTATCCCGCTACGGCATGATCGCCTACGGCTCCAGCCTGGACCAGGGCGGCCCCATCGCCCGCCATGCGCGCGACCTGCTCGAACTCCTGGATCCCATCACCGGCTTCGACCAGCGCGACTCCACCAGCCTGGAGCGCTGCGGCGCCGAGGCCAACGCCCCCGGCCGCGTGCGCGCGGCGTTCGACGCATTCGCCGCCAAGGCCCGGGGCGACAAGCCGCTGGCCGGCCTGCGCATCGGCATTCCGCGCGAATTCTTCGGCGCCGGCCTGGCCGACGACGTGCGCATGGCCATCGAGACCGCCTTGCAGCAGTTCGAGGCACTGGGCGCGCAGCGGGTGGACATCTCCCTGCCGCGCACGGAACTGTCCATCCCGGCCTACTACGTCATCGCTCCGGCCGAGGCGTCGAGCAATCTCTCCCGCTACGACGGCGTACGCTACGGCCACCGCGCGGCCGAATACCGCGACCTGGCCGACATGACCAGCCGCTCGCGCGCCGAAGGCTTCGGCCTGGAAGTGCAGCGCCGCATCCTGACCGGCACCTACGTGCTGTCGCACGGCTACTACGACGCCTACTACCTCCAGGCGCAGAAGGTCCGCCGGCTGGTGGCGGACGATTTCCAGAAGGCACTGCGGGACCAGTGCGACGTGATCGTCGGCCCCGTGTCTCCCTCCGTGGCCTGGAACCTGGGCGAAAAGGCCGACGACCCGGTGGCCATGTACCTGGCCGACATCTACACGCTCAGCCTGAACCTGGCGGGCCTGCCCGGGGTCTCCATCCCCTGCGGCTTCGGCCTGGGCCCGGTGCATGGCCAGCGCCCGGTCGGCCTGCAGATCATCGGCAATTATTTCGACGAAGGCCGGTTGCTGGCCATCGCCGATGTTTTCCAACGAACCACGGATTGGCACACTCGCCGCCCCGGCAGCCTGTGACCTCCGCAGCGGAATGAACGTATGAACTGGGAAGTCGTCATCGGTCTGGAAACGCACGTGCAACTGTCCACGGCGTCCAAGATCTTCTCGGGCAGCAGCACCCGCTTCGGGGCCCCGGCCAACATGCAGGCCAACGCCGTGGACCTCGCGCTGCCGGGCACGCTGCCGGTCATGAACCGGGGCGCGGTCGAGCGCGCCATCAAGCTGGGCCTGGCGCTGGGCTCGCACATCGCCCCGCGCTCCGTCTTCGCCCGCAAGAACTACTTCTATCCCGACCTGCCCAAGAACTACCAGATCAGCCAGTACGAGATCCCGGTGGTGCAGGGCGGCTCGCTCACCTTCTTCGTGGGCGAGCGGGAAATGACCATCAACCTGACCCGGGCCCACCTGGAAGAGGACGCGGGCAAGTCGCTGCACGACGACTTCGCCGGCCCCCATGGCGAAAAGTCCACCGGCATCGACCTGAACCGCGCCGGCACCCCGCTGCTGGAAGTCGTATCCGAGCCCGAGATGCGCTCGGCCGAGGAAGCCGTGGCCTACGCCAAGGCGCTGCACGCGCTGGTGGTCTGGCTGGGCATCTGCGACGGCAACATGCAGGAAGGCTCGTTCCGCATCGACGCCAACGTGTCCGTGCGGCCGGTCGGCCAGAAGGAGTTCGGCACCCGCACCGAGACCAAGAACGTCAACTCGTTCCGCTTCCTCGAGCGCGCCATCCAGTACGAAGTGCGGCGCCAGATCGAACTGATCGAGGACGGCGGCAAGGTGGTGCAGGAAACCCGGCTGTACGACCCCGACCGCGACGAGACCCGCAGCATGCGGTCCAAGGAAGACGCGCACGACTACCGCTACTTCCCGGATCCCGACCTGCCGCCGCTGGTCATCGCGCCGGACTGGATAGACCGCGTGCGCGCCGACATGCCCGAGCTGCCCGGCGCCAAGCGCGCCCGCTTCGAGGCCGACTACGGCCTGCCCGCCTACGACGCCGCCCAGCTCACCGGCAGCCGCGACACCGCCGACTTCTTCGAGGCCACCGCCAAGGCCCTGCCCGCCGGCCAGGCCAAGCTGGCCGCCAACTGGATCATGGGCGAGCTGGCCGCCGCGCTGAACCGCGACGAGAAGGACATCGCGCAAAGCCCCGTCTCCAGCGCCCAGTTGGGCAAGCTGCTGGCGCGCATCGCCGACGGCACGGTTTCGAACAAGATCGCCCGCGACGTATTCGCCGCCATCTGGCAGGGCGAACAAGGAGGCGACGCCGATGCCATCATCGAGTCCCGCGGACTGAAGCAGATCAGCGACACCGGCGCCATCGGCCAGATGATCGACGACGTGCTGGCCGCCAATCCCGCCATCGTGGCCGAATACCGCGCCGGCAAGGACAAGGCCTTCAACTCGCTGGTCGGCCAGGTGATGAAGGCCGCCAAGGGCAAGGCCAATCCGCAGCAGGTCAACGAGCTGCTGAAACAGAAGCTCGCCTAGCGGCCGGCCATGGCACAGGGCGAACGCTGGCTGATCCGCCACGGGCAAAGCACGGCCAATGCCGGGGCGCCCACCTCCGAGGTGGGCGCCAGCCCGCTGACGGCGCTGGGCCGCGAACAGGCGCAGCGCGCCGCCCGCCAGGTCGACCGCGGCCCCGACCTGCTGATCGTCTCCCCCTTCCTGCGCGCGCAGGAAACCGCCGCGCCCATCCTCGAACGATGGCCCGGCACGCCGATGCAGGTCTGGCCCATCCAGGAGTTCACCTACCTGTCGGCCATCAAGTGCGCGGGCCTGACCGTGCACGAACGCCGGCCGCTGGCCGATGCCTATTGGCAGCGGGCCGATCCCGGCTATCGCGACGGCGACGACGCCGAATCGTTCGCCGGGTTCGCGGACCGGCTGCGCGCCTTCGACGAGCGCTTGCGCGCCCTGCGCGGCTTCATCGTCGCCGTGGGGCACGGCCAGTTCTTCCACGCCTACCAGCTCGCGCTCGCGCGGGGACTGGAGACCACGCCGCAATGGATGCGGCGCTTCCGCGAGACCGACCTGGCATCGCCCATCGGGAACGGGCAGATCGTGCGCATCGAGGCGACGGCCCACGCGCTGCGTTGACGCGGCGCCACGGGCGATTCTTCCCGGTTCTCGGGAGATAAGTTTCTTTCATTACGGCGGCGGCGCGCATCGCGCCCACAATGTGCCGGCACACATCAAGGAGCCGCGCATGACCATCGAACGCCTGAACGAAAACGCCCACATGAGCAAGATCGTGATCCACGACAACCTCGTCTACATGTCGGGGCAGGTCGCGGACGATCCGTCGCAGGACTTCGACGGCCAGTTGCGCCAGATCCTGGCCAAGCTCGACGCCCAGCTAGAGGGCATAGGCCTGGACCGCAAGCACATCCTGAGCGCCATGGTCTGGATCGACGACTACAAGAAGTGGCCCAAGCTCAACGAGATCTGGGACCAGTGGGTGATCGCGGGCCACAAGCCGGTGCGTTCCTGCGTGGAGGCCAGGCTGGCCTTTCCCGAATACGAGGTCGAGATCGCCGTGACCGCGGCGCGCAAGCTGTAGTCCAACGCCCCTCCGGGCACACGAGGCGCATCATGATCCCGACCCTTATCCGGCGAGCCTCGCTCGCCTTGCTGTTCGTGGCGGTGGCTCCGACCGTTCTGGCCCAGGAGCCCCTGAAGCTGGTGGTGGGCCTGCCCGCGGGCGGCAACTTCGACATCATCGCGCGCCTGCTGGCGGACAAGCTGCGCATCTCGCTGAACCAGCCGGCCATCGTCGAGAACCGGCCGGGCGCGCAGGCCCGGCTGGCCATCCAGCACGTGAAGGCGGCCGCGCCGGACGGCAACACGCTGGTGGTGGCGCCGGGCGCGACCATCTACCTGTATCCGCACGTGTTCAAGCAACTGGGCTACGACCCGTTCACCGATCTCGCGCCGGTGGCCAAGCTGCCGACCTGGGAACTGGGGCTGGCGGTGCCGGCCTCGTCCCCGGCCCGCAGCCTCCAGGATTTCCTGGCCTGGGCCAAGGCCCATCCGGCGGCGGCCTTCTACGGCACGCCGTCGGCGGGCAGCATCCAGCATTTCCTGGGCGTCTCGCTGTCGCAGACGACCGGCATCCGGATGGAGCACGTCGGCTACAAGGGCGCCGCCGAGGTCATCACCGCGCTGGTCGGCGCGCAGATCCCGGCAGCGATCCTGAACATAGGCGAGATGCTGAACCTGCAGCAGGCCGGCAAGGTCCGCATCCTGGCCACCTTCGGTTCGCAGCGGGCGGCGGAGCTGCCGGACGTGCCCACGGCGGCGGAACTGGGCCTGCGCATGGGTCCGGCCCAGGGCTGGGGCGGCATCTATGCGCCGGCGCGCACGCCGGATGCCCGCATCGCCCAGCTCAACGCGGCCATCGTCCGCGCCTTGAAGGAGCCCGACGTGCGCGCGAAGCTGGCCCAGATGGGCATGACGCCGGTGGACAGCACGCCCCGGCAATTGGACGAGCAAGGCCGCCGTGAACTCGAACAATGGCGCCAAGCCGTGCAAGCCTCGGGCTTCAGTGCAGATTAGAGGTCCCCCCCCTACGCGCTTCGCGCGCCCCCCGGGGGGCGATGCGGGTGGACCGGCGGAGCCGGATCCACCGCATCCTGGGTCGAGTGGCGTCTGTTACATGCGACGGATCGCTCATGGATAGATGGAACGAGGAAACAACGATGTTCTCTTTGACTACCCGTTCGGTGCGTGGCGTGCCGACCGGTTGTTTGCAGACCGCCCGGGGCTGCTATCCGATCGCGGCATCGGCCCGGGCGCTGGGGCTGGACGCGATGCCGGACGCCCTGATCGACCTGTTCCGCGACTGGGCCGCCCACCAGTCCGGGCTGGCGCGCATCGCCGCCGCCGAAGGCGAGCTGCGCGCGCTGGCCGTGCCGGCCGACGCCCCCGAGCTGGCGCCGCTGCAATATCCCGGCAAGGTCCTGTGCGCCGGCGCCAACTACTACGACCACCTGGCCGAGATGAAGGTACCCGACGGGCACGACAAATCCGCGCAGCGGCTGTTCTTTTTTTTCAAGCCCGCGCGGCAGGCGGTGGTGGGACCTGGCGCCACCGTGCGCATTCCGCGCGGCTGCCAGTCCTTCGACTGGGAGATCGAACTGGCGCTGGTGATCGGCCGCGAGGCGCGCGCGATCGCGGCCACGGACTGGCGCGAGCACGTCGCGGCCTATTGCGTGGCGATCGACTTTTCCGCCCGCGACCTGAACCGCGCGCCCGAGACCTTCTACAAGTTCGACTGGGTCGCGGGCAAGGCGCACGACACCAGTTGTCCGCTCGGCCCGCTGGTGCCGGCAGCCTTCGTTCCCGACCCGCACGACCTGGCCATGCGCCTGGACGTCAACGGCGACGTCCGGCAGGACGCGCGCACCTCGGGCATGATCTTCGACATCGGCGAACAACTGGCGACGCTGTCCCGCATCATGACGCTGGAGCCCGGCGACGTGGTGCTGACCGGCACCCCCGCCGGCGTAGGCGCCGCGCGCCGCAGCTTTCTTGCCGCGGGCGACGTGGTCAGCGCGCGGATCGAGTCCCTCGGCGGCCTGCGGGTGGAGATCCAGCCGCCGCTGGACTGACGGGGCGCGGGCGGGCGCCCGCTTCCCGGGCCCGCGCCTCCAGCCCCGCGATCTCGTGCACCACGTCCAGGAAATGGCCGACCGCCGGCGAGACCGGACGATGGGCATGGGTGATGACGCCCACGGGCGGGATGGTCAGCGGCAGGTCAAAGGGCAGGATGGCGAACAGCCCCTGGTCGCGGTAGTACGCGGCCACGCGTCCCGGCACCACGGCCAGCATGTCGGACTTCTGGATCACCGCCTGGCTGAGCAGCAGCGACGCGGTCTCCACGCGCGGCCGGGGCACCGCCACGCCGGCTTTCACGAACATCTGCTCGAACTGGGGCCGCATCGGCGCGAATTCGGTGGGCAGTATCCATTGCGACGCGGCCAGCTCGGACAGGTCCAGCCGACGCCGGCGCGCCCAGGGATGGCCGCTGCGCACGACCACGCAGACGGGCTCGTCATACAGCAGCTCGCTTTGGAAGGCCGGATCCTGGGTGGCCGCCGTCAGGCGGCCCAGCACCACGTCCAGTTCCTGCCGCGCCAGCGCCGGCAGCAGCACCTCGTTGCTGCCTTCGGTGGCCAACACCACCACGTCCGGCCAGCGGGCATGCAGCCGGTCCAGCGCCGTGCCCAGCAGCACCGACACCGCCGCCGGGAACACGCCTACCCGCACGCGCCCGTGCGCGCCCTCGCGTATCAACTGGACCTCGGTCAGGGAATCGCCCACGCTGCGCAGGATGCTGCGGGCCCATCGTATGGCCGCTTCGCCGCCCGGCGTAGGCCGCAGCCCGCTGGAAGAGCGCATGAACAACTGCGTACCGTAGATGTCCTCGGCATCGCGCAGCAGCTTGCTGGCGGCGGGCTGGGTCATGCTGAGCCGCGCCGCGGCCTTGTGGATGCTGCCGGTATTGTCCAGCACGTCGAGCAGTTCCAGGTGCCGCAGCCGTAGCCGGCCCCGCACGCGGTTGTCCAGCCGGATGTCCATGTCCTTGCTCCCCTGGTCTCCCGTCCGCGGCGCGGCAGGCCCGTTCATGCCTTGTCCCCATACACGGTGTCGCACCAGGACGCCGACGCGCCCAGCGCCGCCGACAACGCGCGGCCATGCGCCATCAGGCGGCCGCGGTGGCCGGCACCGCCCGGCTCTACCCGCTGCGCCAGGCCGGACAGCGTCAGCGCTCCCGAGAATGCATCCTGGTCGCCGAACACCGGCACCGACCAGGACGTGACGAACTGATGGTAAAGACCGCTCGAATGCGTGGGCAGGTCCTCGGGCAGCGCGATCCGCCGGTCTCCCACGACCCAGACCTGGAAGATCTGGCCGGTGGCGCTGTCGTCGAAGGGCAGCAGGCTGCCCGCCGTGAGCTGGTCGTGCAGGCCCTCGTGCGGCTGGATGCGGAACAGGCACAAGCGCTGGCCTTCGCTGGGCACATAGTAGGACGCGGTTTCCCCGCTCAGCCGCGACAGCTCGCGCAACTGCGGCACGACAACATCGGCCAGCCGGAAACTGCGCTCGCACACCCGGCCCAGGTACAAGACCCGCGGGCCCAGCGAATAGCGGCCGTCGGCGTGGCGCACCACATAGCGCGTGCGCACCAGCGAGTTCAGCAGGCGATAGATGGTGGTCTTGTGCAGCGGCAGGCGCGCGGCGAAATCAGCCAGGCTGAGACGATCGGCGTCCAGCCGGAAACAGTCCAGGACGGCCATGGCCCGCTCCACGGCGATCACGCCTTCGTTGCTCATGCGGCTTTCCTCGCGCGCCCATGGTTGTTGTATAGAGTACAACGAAATTGTATGGATTAAAGTCCCCTTCGAACGGCCGCGCCCGTGCCGCCGTCCCCTTCCAGGAGCTCGCATGACATCCGCCCTCGAACATCCCGACTGGCTGGCTTCCTCGCTGCTGGCCGACGTCGGCGCCTACGCGCTGGCCGCGCGCATCAAGCCGCTGGACCCCGCCTGGCGGCTCTGGGGGCCGGCCCTGCCGATATCCGTTCCCCCGGGCGACAACCTCGCCATCCATCACGCGCTGACCCTCGGCCGGGCCGGCGAAGTACTGGTGATCGATGCCCAGGCCTATCGGGAGCGCGCCGTCATGGGCGGCATCATGACCACCCAGGCCAAGGCCGCCGGCCTGGCCGGCGCGGTCATCGACGGCGCGATCCGCGACAGCCTGGAGCTGGTCGGACTCGGCCTGCCCGTGTTCGCGGCGGGCGCGCATCCGGCCGGCCCATCGAAAAAGGGCGACGGCAGCGTGCTGCATCCCATCGTCTGCGCCGGCGCCCCGGTGCGCGCGGGCGACTGGATCCATGGCGACTGCGACGGCGTCGTGGTCGTGCCGCGGGAACGCAAGGACGAACTGCTGGGCGCCGCCCATGCGAAATACCTGCGCGAGCAGGAGCGCATGGCCGCCATCGCCCGTGGCGATCTCAAGCCGGCCTGGCTGGATGCGGAACTGGCCCGCGCCGCCCTTGCCGTGGGCACCCGCTAGCGCGCGTGCCGCGCCTTCGCCGATAACCAACGAACCGGAGACGACTCATGTATCGACGCCCCCTCCTGGCCGACGCCCTCGCGGGCGTGGCCCTGTGCGCCGCGCCCAGCGCCGGCGCGCAATCCTATCCCGCCAAATCCCTGCGCTTCGTCGTGCCGTTCGCCGCGGGCGGCCCGGCCGACGTGGTGGCGCGCGAAGTCGCCACCAAACTCGGCCAGCAACTGGGCCAGACCATCGTGGTGGAAAACATGGGCGGCGGCCACGGCGTCCCGGCCATGAACGCCGTCGGCCGCGCGGCCCCCGACGGCTACACCCTGCTGATGGCGGCTTCGGGCAACGTCACCATCCAGCCCCTGACCATGCGCACCAGCGCCGAGGCGATGAAACGCCTCATGCCGGTCGGCATGGTGTCCAGCAGTCCCCACGTGCTGGTCTCGACGACGAAAATTCCCGTCAGCAACGTGCAGGAACTGATCGACTACGCCCGCCAGCATCCCGGCAAGGTGAACTTCGGCTCGGCCGGCACCGGGGGCGTGGCGCACCTGGGCATGGAACTCTTCAAGGCGCTGAGCCGTACCGAGATCGAGCACATTCCCTACAAGGGCACCTCGCAGGTGATGGTGGACCTGGCCTCGGGCGAGGTCCAGGCCCTGTTCAGCAGCATGCCCTCGCTGAAGGCGCTGATCGACAAGGGCTCGATCCGGGCGCTGGGCTTGACGGCTCCCAGCAAGGCGTCGGACACCGCCAGCCTGCCGCTGATCTCGGCCACGCTGCCCGGCATGGAATACACCACCTGGTATGGCCTGTACGCGCCGGCGGGCACGCCGCAGCCGGTGATCGACAAGCTCAACGCCGAACTGCGCAAGACGCTGACCGACCCCGCGCTGGTGGCCCGCATGCGGGAACAGAGCGTGGACCTGATCGCCAGCACCCCCGCCGAACTGGACGCCCGCACGAAGCAGGACACCGGGAAATGGGGCCGGCTGATCAAGGAAGAAAACCTGAAGATCGACTGACCGCCGCGCCTGGCGGCAGCATCTCGCCCCGGGACCGGCCAGCCGGTTCCGGGGTTTTTTCATATCTTCTCAATAATTGAAATACGAACGATATTGAGAATTAATCTTGATTAAAATCCGTATTTGCTCAAGAATCCTGGGTTCGTTCGTTTCTGCGCCCTCGCCGGCCCGGTTGGTCCCATGCCCAGTCCGTCCTCCTTTCGCCCCACGCCGTCCCGCCTGCGCCTGGCGGTCTATGCCGCGCTGAGCGCCCCTCTTGCCACGGCCGCCGTCGCCATGGCGCAGGAGGCCCATACCCTGGCCCCCGTCGTCGTCACCGGCACCCGCACCGAAAAAACGGTGGACGACACCCCCATCCGCACCGAAGTCGTCACCCGCGAGGAAATCGAACGCACCCACGCCCGCACCCTGACCCAGGCCCTGGAGAACATCCCCGGCCTGCAATTGCGGGAAATCCACGGCAAATCGGGCTATGAGCTGTCCCTGCAGGGCCTGAGCAGCGACCAGGTGCTGGTGCTGATCGACGGCCTGCCGATCTCGGCCAGTACCGGCTCCACGGTGGACCTGAGCCAGTACCTGCTGACCGACGTCGACCGCATCGAGGTGGTCAAGGGCGCCACCTCGGCGCAATACGGCAGCTCCGCCATGGGCGGCGTCATCAACGTCATTACCCGGCCCGCGCAGCCCGGCCTGTCGGGCACGGCCACCCTCGACGCCGGCAGCTATGGCGGCCAGAACAGCAAGGGCGGCTCATGGCGGCCGGCCAACCGCCACGGCCAGTTCTCCATCCAGGGCGGCAACGAACAACTGCGCGGCCGCATCGCGGCCGACGTGCTGGACGACGACGGCTTCGGCATCAACCCCGACGCGTGGAGCCGCCAGGGCGACAAGATCCGCCGCCAGCAGTATTCGGCGCGCGTGGATTGGCTGCCCGGTGCCCGCCAGCGCTACTTCGTGGACGGCAGCATCTACCGCGAAGACGACACCCAGCGCTACACCACCTTCGTGCCGCCCAACCTGCTGCCCCAACGCAAGACCGAGACCATCGAGCGCAAACGCATCACCGGCGGCGGCCAGTGGGAGCTCGACAACGGCACCAGGCTGCAATTGAAGGGCGTGGGAGAACGCTACGACAGCACCTCCCAGGCCTACTCCAACGAATTCCCGACCACGCGCCGCAACGCCAGGCAGGAAATGGGGCACCTGACCGCGCAGGTGGACCTGCCCGCCTGGCGCAACCAGTTGTGGCAGTTCGGCGCCGACTACCACTACGAAGACCTGAAACAGGACAACAACGGCGTCTCCGAGTTCGTGCGCGGCGGCGCGGTCGACCGCTCCAGCAAGGAAGTCTTCGCCCAGAACGACATCATTTTCAATGACACCTGGGAACTGCTGCTGGGCGCCCGCTACCAGGACGACTCCGACTTCGGCGGCCACTTCGCGCCCAAGGCCAGCCTGCGCGGCAAGCTGCTCAACACCCGGGACTGGAGCGGCGTGCTGCGGGCAAGCTTCGGCCAGGGCTACCGCGTACCCAACCTGAAGGAGCGCTACTACCTGTTCGACCACAGCGCCCTGGGCTACATGGTGCTGGGCAATCCCGACCTGAAGCCCGAGGCGTCCAACAGCTTCCAGCTGGGCGGCACCTTCACCTTCCGCCAGGACGTCACCTTCGAGGTCAATGCCTTCATGAACCGGGTGAAGGACCTGATCCAGACGGACATGAGCAACACCGCCATCATCAATGGTGTCACGGCCTACACCTACCGCAACATCGCACGTGCCCGCACCCAGGGCATCGAGACCGGCCTGCGCTGGCAGGCCACGCCCGCCCTGGCGCTGAACGTCGGCTACACCTTCACCGACGCCAAGAACCTCGACACCGGCGGCGAGCTGACCCGGCGGCCGCGCCACATCGGCCGCGTCGGCGCCGACTGGCGCGCCCTGCCCGACACCACGGTATCCGTGCGCACCCGCATCCAGAGCAGCGAACTGATCTCGTCCGACGACGTCGCGCAGTCCAACGGCGGCTCCGGCGGCGGCGGCCGCTCGCCGGGCTGGACCACGCTGGACCTGATGGTGAACCAGAAGATCGGCCGCCAGCTCACGGTGTTCGCCGGCATCAACAACCTGTTCGATCGCCAGCGCGACTTCTCCAACCCAACCGATTTCGGCCCGCTGCGCGGCCGCTTCGTGTACGTCGGGGCGCGCTACGCCTTCGGCTCGGCTCAATAGTCTTTTCCTAGGGGGGAACCCAACATGAAATCCAGATCCTTGTTCACGCTCGGCGCCTTGTGCGCTGCCCTTGT
This sequence comes from Pigmentiphaga sp. MLSB6-MA01, assembly GCF_058793475.1. Classification (NCBI taxonomy): domain Bacteria; kingdom Pseudomonadati; phylum Pseudomonadota; class Betaproteobacteria; order Burkholderiales; family Alcaligenaceae; genus Pigmentiphaga; species Pigmentiphaga sp. MLSB6-MA01. The sequence continues at coordinate 305,900 of NZ_JBXAFV010000001.1, forward strand.
CCTTGCCGGTTGCGGCGGCGGTGGCGATGGCGGCGGCGGCAGCGGGGGAGGCGACGGCGGAGGAGGCGGCACGACCCCTACCCCCACCAATCGGTTCACGCAAAGCGGTGAATGGAAATTCACGCTGCCCGCGGCCGGCGCTTCGATCTGCTACGACTTCGATACCAAGGCGGTCGTCGCCAGTTGCTCCGGCAACACCTGGGACCTGAAGCTGACCAGCAGCGGCCTGACCGGCACGTTGTGGACCAATAGCGGAACCAGCGGAACCGGATCGGGCGGCGCCTTCGGCGGACCGTTCGAACATACCTGGACCGAACTGAAGACCTACCTGAATGCCACGACGGATCCCACCAGCGGCGCGGCGCTCCCCGCCACCGTCTACGCCGCCGACGCCGCGGCCAGCGTGTTCACCGGCACCAACGACATCCGCGCCGCCGCGTTCGAATATGGGGTAACGGGCAGCTCCACCGACCACAGCCTCTACCCCAACTTCCGCGTATTCCTGATCACGGCCAACAGCGCCGCGGTCGTCGGCGCGACCACCACGCCGGTCACCACCGGCGACGGCGTGTTCGCCCTGCAGGTCACCGGCTACTACGGCGGACCGGGCGGCACGACCTCCGGCCATATCTCGTTCCGCTGGGTCACCCGGACGACCGCTCCCGTCATCCAGACCGCCACGGTCGATGCCACCAGCGGCTGGGTCTACTACGACCTGGTCAACAAGCGCACCGTGGACCAGAGCGGAACGTGGCACATCGCCTTCAACCGCTACAACGTCAAGCTGAACGGCGGATCCTCGGGCACCGGCACCGTCGCCGGTTTCCTCGGCAAGACCCCGGCCGGCTTCTACGACGCCACCGGCAAGCCGATTGCCGCCAAGTTCACCAGCACGACCAGCTCGTCGGACACCGAAGCCGAACTGACCGCCGCGGACCTGGCCGCGCCGGCCCGGACCTCCGCATGGGTCAAGGACAGCAACTCCTCGGCGCTGAACCCCGCCGTGCAGGGTTCCTACCCCAACCCGCTGAGCTACGGCTGGTACACCTACTACCCCACCGCGGCCGCCGCCAAGAACGCCGGGCTGCCCGAAGTCGCCCACATCATCAACGCCAACCCGGCCAACGGCACCCTGATCCGCAACGGCGAAGGCAGCAGCTACACACGCCTGCACCTGAGCGGCATCACCTACGCCGATCCCCAGGACGCCAACAGCGCCCAGACGTGGACCTTCGCCTACGATCTCCAGCCAACCGCCGACTAACACGTTTTGGAGCGGTTGTACCTTCACCGCTGCCCTTCGGGGCAGCGGTTTTTTTTCGTCGCGGAAGCAGACAACCCTCTGCTAATATTTCGCGCAGCATTCCGCCGTCTCCGCCACCCCCCACCCACTGGAGAGTTCCCCATGCGCAAGCTCATCGGTCTGTTGAGCCTCGTCCTGCTATTGGCTGCGTGTTCCGAAAAAAGCGGCGACAAGGAAATCAAGGTGGCGGTATCGCCTGCCTCCCCGCCCAACCTGTTCGAGGAGAACGGCACCACCAAGGGCCTGGATCTCGATATCTTCGAAAGCTACTGCAAGGCCCGGGGCTGCAAGCTCAAGATCACGGCCTACGACTGGCAGGGCATGCTGGGCGCGGTGGTCAGCAAGCAGGCCGACGTGGCGTTCTCCGGCATCTCCATCACCAAGCAGCGCGAAGAGGTCATGGATTTCTCCAAGCCCTACATGGAGAACACCTGGAACCTGGTCAGCCTGAAGAGCCGCAACATCAAGTTCGACGACCTGGCCGAGATGAAGAAGTACAGCGTCGGCTATCCGCGCGGCATGGCCTACAGCGATTTCATCAAGAACGACCTGACGCCCAAGGGGGTCTACACGCTCGACAAGGTCAAGATGTACCCGTCCTATAACGAGGTGCTGTCCGACCTGCAGAACGGCAACCTCGACCTCGCCTTCCTGGACGGCACCGTGGCTTCGGTCTACCGCAAGAAGCTGCCCATCCAGGACAGCTATGTGTTCACCGGCTTCGACCGCTTCGGCTTCGCCTTCCCCAAGGGCTCCAAGCTGCGCGAGGACTTCGACAACTACATGGCGAACGAACTCAAGCCCGAAGGCGTGCAGGCCATCATCAACAAATGGATGCAATAGTCCCCGGGGGAAGCCCACCCCCTACGCGCTTCGCGCGCCCCCTCAAGGGGGCGATGCGGGTGGACCGGCGGAGCCGGATCCACCGCATCCTGGGTCTGGTTCCGCTATCTGGGGTTGTGGCAGTGGTGCTTCCTGCCATAGGCATGGTCTAGCGCAATGGATCTGGCGCGGATATTCGGGCTGCTGGGGACGGGGATTGGATATACGGTCCTGGTCACGCTGGCTTGCAGCGCCACGGGGGTGATCGTCGGGCTGGCGATCGCGATCCTGGGGCGGCTGGGGTGGCGGCCGGTGGATGGGGTGCTTGGGGTATTCACCTACGTCTTCCGCGGCATTCCGGTGCTGGTGCTGCTCTTCATCGTGTTCTTCGGGCTGCCCACCATCGGCGTCGGCGTGCCGCCGCTGGTCTCGATGATGCTGAGCCTGGGACTGATCACCGGCGCCTATCTGGGCGAGGTGTTCCGCGGCGCGCTGGATTCGGTCGAGGCGAGCGAGGTGCTGGCGGCCGAGGCGATGGGCATGAGCCGGGTGCAGATCTTCGCCTACATCGAGCTGCCGCAGATGCTGCGGTTCTCGGTGCCGGGCATGGTCAACGAATTCACCACCGTACTGAAGTACTCGCCCTTCGGCTATACGGTAGGCATCCCTGAAGTCATGAAACAGGCCATGGCGCTGTCCGCCGCCACGCTGCGCGGCGTGGAAATCTATTTCGCGGTGGGCCTGGTGTACTTCGCGATCTACAAGATACTGGTGACGGCTATCTGGGCGCTGGAGAAGCGCTGCCGCGTGCCGGGCCTGACGGAGCATTGAGAACGGCCATGGCACTACTGACAGTCCGCGATCTGAAGATGGCCTATGACGGCAGGACGGTGCTCAACGGCATCGACCTCGACCTGGAGGAAGGCGAACTCAAAGTGGTGATGGGCCCCTCGGGCTGCGGCAAGTCGACCTTGCTGCGCTGCCTGAACCGGCTGGTCACCCCCACCTCCGGGCAGATCATCTTCCGGGGCGAGGACGTCATGCGGCCGGATACCGACGTGCGGGCCCTGCGCCAGCGCATCGGCTTCGTGTTCCAGAACTTCGCCCTGTACCGCCACCTGAGCGCGCTGGAAAACGTGACGCTGGGCCTGCGCAAGCTGCGCGGCATGGCGACCGCCGCGGCCAACGAACGGGCCATGCACGAGCTGGGCCGCATGAACCTGGCCGAACACGCGCAGAAGTATCCGGCACAGCTCTCGGGAGGACAGAAGCAGCGGGTGGCCATCGCGCGGGCGCTGGCGATGGACCCGGCGGTGCTGTTCTTCGACGAACCCACCTCGGCGCTGGATCCGGTCATGTCGCGCGAGATCATCAACGTCATCAACCAGTTGCGCCGGGACAAGGTGTCGATGCTGTGCGTCACCCATGACCTGACGCTGGCGCGCGCGGTCCAGGGGCGCGTGCTGTTCCTCGACCAGGGCGAGATCCTGGCCGAGGGCGAGGCATCCGAACTCTTCGGCGACCACGTCGATCCGCGCATCCGCGCGTTCTTCAGCTGAATGGACGGCCTGCTTACCTTCCTCGGGCAAGTGGCGGAGTTCGGACCGCAGATCCTGCTCGGCCTGGAACACACGCTGCTGCTGGCCGGCGTCATCACGGTGACCGGCCTGCTGGGCGGCATCCTGGTGTTCTACCTGACGCTGAGTCCCAGCCGCCTGTGCCGCCGCCTGACCGAAGGCTATATCTCGTTCTTCATCGGCACGCCGCTGATCGCCCTGCTCTTCCTGATGTACTACGGCCTGCCGCAATGGGGGCTGCGCCCGTCGCCGCTGACGGTCGCGATCATCGGCTTCACGATGAACGTGGCGGCCTACAACGCGCGCTATCTCGCCACCGCGTATCGCGGGCTGGACCGGGACGAGCTGGAAGCGGCGCGAGCTCAGGGGTTCTCGGGGCCGCAGATCTTCCGGTTGATCACCTTGCCGCAGGTGCTGCGGCTGTCGATTCCCGCGCTGTCGAACCAGGTGATCCTGAACCTGAAGGACAGCTCGGTGGCCTTCCTGATCCAGTACACCGAGTTCTTCGCCCAGATCCAGGACATGGCGATCCGCAACTTCCAGTTCTTCAAGGCCTATGTGCTGGCCGGACTGGTCTACCTGGCGCTGGTGTCGGTGATCGTGCTGGCCGCGCGCCAGTTGGAGCGGCGGCTGATCCTGCCCGGGACGCGGCGCTCCTAGGCTCAGATCACCCCGTAGCGCGCCCGATATGCCAGCACCGCTTCGCGGTGCTGTTCGAACTCACCGCCCCCGCCACCCTGCTGGATCATGTCGAGGATGTCGTCCAGCGAGGCGATGCTGACCACCGGGCAGCCGTTGGTGTGCACCACGTCCTGCACCGCCGAGTGCTCGGACAGGGCATCGTCGGGACCGACCCGCTCCATGCGGTCCAGCGCGATCAGCACCGCGGCCGGCTTGGCCTTGGCGGCCTGGATGAGCCGGACCGACTCGCGCACCGAAGTGCCGGCCGAGATCACGTCGTCGATGATGACCACGCGGCCCTCCAGCGGCGCGCCGACGAGCGAGCCGCCTTCGCCGTGGTCCTTGGCTTCCTTCCGGTTGAACGCGAAGGGCACGTCGCGGCCGCGGGCGGCCAGCGCGACCGCGGTGGCGGTGACCAAGGGGATGCCCTTGTAGGCCGGGCCGTAGAGCATGTCGAATTCGACGTCCGAGGCCAGCAGCGCCTGGGCGTAGAACTCGGCCAGCCGTCCCACGGCCGCGCCGCTGTTGAACAATCCGGCGTTGAAGAAGTAGGGACTCAACCGGCCCGCCTTGGTCGTGAACGCGCCGAATCGCAGCACGCCCAGCTCGGTGGCGAAGCGGACGAAATCGGTACGGAAACGGCTCTCGTCGATCGAGGGCTCGGTGTCGGCGGGGCGGGGGGCGGTAGCGGTCTGGGGCACGGCGGTCACGGTACGAAGTCACAACGGCACGAGGGAAGGCCTTCCCCCGGCGGCGCGATGGGCCAGCGTGATTGTAAAACGGCTCGGCCCCCCCGGGCCAACCGCGGGAAAAATCTCTTCGATCCGGCCCGATGCACCTGCCTCAGGCACCCCTGCGGGAAGGCCGTCGGACGGCGCCATTGGCGGTGGCGCCATCCTCCCGGTCGGCCGCCTGGAAATGCCAACGCTCGTCCCGCGCCAGGCTCGAGACCATTCTCGTCAGGTTCGACGAAATGCGTTTCACCGAAACGTTATGCCGCCGGCCAATCTGGGTGCAGACGAACCAATCGATGAACAAACCGTCGATGGGCGCGGCTTCGAACCGATCCATGTTATCGAGTTCGTACAGGGCCGACCAAGGCACGATCGTGTAACCGAAGCCGCCCGCTACCAGCGACAGACTCAGCGACATGCTCTCGGCATCGGCTGCCCGCCGCAATCGTTGTCCATTGATCTTCAAATAGGTATCCACGGCCAAACGCATATGGTTGGGCCGGCCGGGCAGGATAAGCGGGCAGGCCCCTACCTTTTCCGCCGTGGCGGGCGTCCCTGCCGGCAAGCCCGCGCCGGCGGGACCCACCAGGGCCAATTGTTCCCTGGCGAAGAATTGGTGTTCGACCTGCAGCGTCTGGGCGCTGAGCGCGTCCAGGATCGCGACGTCGATCAGGCCTTGCTCCATCCATTCGTGCAACTGATGCACGAATCCTTCGTAGGCGCGCAGGGTCACCTTGGGTTGATCCCGCAATTGCTGCGCGACGAATGGCGCCGTGACCCGCTTGTGCATCGAAAAGGGAAAACCGACCGAAACCTGCGTTCGCTGCTGTTTGCCGACTTCATCGCGCAGCAAGCTTGATTGCCTGAGCAGCGGCCGGGCACCGTTGAAAAGCGTCCTGCCCGCATCGGTCAGCCGCACCCCTCTTACCCCACGGATGAGCAATGGCGTTCCCAGGTCATGTTCCAGCCTGGCCATTTTGCGGGCCAGCGCGGGCTGCGTGGTTTCCATTTCCGTCGCGGCCCGGTTGATGCTTCCGAGTTCGGCGACCTTCAGGAAACTTTCTACCAGGTCGAGATCCATTGCTTTCCGGATATAGATCGGTACGGAATTTCAGCTTAACACTTTCCGTTGAACAGCAGAACGTTCTTGCATGTAGCAGCTAACAGAATACCGATCCACAATGGGTCCGCGAAAACAGCCACGGCACTCAACGGCTCATCGGCCTCCAAATGAAAACCCACAGCTACACAAGAATCCTGCAATGGGGCGAATGCGATCCCGCGGGAATAATTTTCTTTCCCAACTATCTGCGCTGGATGGCGGATGGCGTCGATCAGATGTTTCTCGCCGAAGGCATCGACCCGAACGCAGCGGTGGCGCCCGGGACAAGAAGCGGAATTCCCATCGTCCAGCTCTCGATGCGGTTTCTGGGCGCGCCCAGACTTCACGAGACGGTGATCCACCAGATTTCCGTGGGGCGCCTGGGGGGCAAATCCCTGACCCTCCATCATCGATTCCTGTGTGGCGAGAATCTATTGGCGGAAGCCGACGAAACCCGGGTCTGGGCAACGTTCAAATCCCCTGAAGACTCCGGACTGAACCCGGCGCGTATTCCGGACCGGATACGCGCCATGCTCGCGCCGGAAACCGGCAACCCTCCTGACACCACGGGAGACAAGGAAGAAGAATGAAAACCAGGAAAATCATCGTCACCATCGCCCCTACCGGGGGGATGGCCAAGAAAAACCAGAATCCCAATCTTCCCACCCAGCCGGAAGAGATTGCCGACTGCGTCAAGCGCTGCTACGACGCCGGGGCTTCGGTCGTGGCGGTACATGCCCGGCGGCCAGACGACGAAGCCACGTGCAACGCCGACATCTACCGGCATATCAACGCCCTGATCCGCGCCCGATGCGACATCATCCTGAACAACTCCACCGGCGGAGGCAGCGATGGCGACATGCTGATTCCGCGTCCCGATGGCATGTTCGAGCAGAACTTCGAGGAACGGCTCAAGGGGCTGGACGCCGGCGCCGAGATGGCCACCTTCGATGGCTTCACCATGGCGGCGCTGCACGGAGGCAGGGAGACCGTGGTCACCACGACGCCCAGCCAATGCGACCGGATGGCGGCCAGATTCAGGGAACGAGGAATCAAGCCCGAGTGGGAAGTATTCAATCCGGCCCACATCCTGCAAGACGTGAGCCGGTTGATTGCGGCAGGCTACGACTGCGCGCCGTACTACGTGAACATGGTACTGGGAGCGGATCGCGGGTTCCAGGGCGCCCTGCCGTACACGCCGAAAATACTGCAATCGATGGTCGATCTGCTGCCAGAGAACTCCATTTTCTGCGTGTCGGCGATCGGCCCTTCACAAGTCGCGGCAACCACGCATGCGATCCTGCTGGGCGGCCATGTCCGGGTAGGGTTGGAAGACAACCTCTACTATCGGCGCGGTGAACTCGCCACCAATGAAGCCTTGGTCGAACGCCAGATACGCATCATCCGCGACCTTGGTTTCGAGCCCGCCACGGCCGCGGAAGCCCGTGAAATCATTGGCCTGGAACAACGATAAGAACAGCGCTGGAGGAGCAATCATGAACATCATGAAAAAATGGTGCATGGCCACCGCCGTATTGGGTTGCATGACAAGCCCGCCGGCTCCGGCACAGGAAACGTTTCCTGCGAAGCCGATTACCTTGATAGTGTCCTATCCTCCCGGCGGCACTGTCGACCTGATCGCCCGGACCGTCTCCCACCAATTGCGCGCCTCGCTTGGCCAAACCATCGTGGTCGAGAATCGTCCGGGCGCCAATCAGATCATCGCCACCAGCGCGGCATTGCGTGCGCCAGCGGACGGATATACGCTTTTGCTGGCGGACGCCGGCATCGTCACACTCAATCCCCATCTGTTCAAGAAGCTGCCATACAAGGCGAGCGACCTGCAGCCGATTGCGGATCTCGCCGAAGCGCGTATCGTGCTGTCGGCATCGAAAGCGCTGGCATCGAATAATCTCGCGGATCTTTTCAAATACGCGAAAGCCAATCCGGGAAAACTCAACTACGGAACGCTGGGGGTTGGCAACACGCACCACCTGCTGCTCGAATCGATCAAGCAACAAGGTGGCGTCGACATCGTCAACGTGCCATACCAGGGGTATGCGGCCGCGATCAACGATCTCCTTGGAAACCAGATTCAGCTGGTTTCCGGGGCATTGAGCCCGCCCGCCCTGGGGCATCTGAAAACCGGTGCGCTGCATGCATTGGCGGTCACGGGCGCCACGCGCAGCCCCTTGCTTCCCGGCACGCCCACGTTTGCCGAAGCGGGTTTTCCAGAGCTTCAGCCGCGAAGCAGCTTCATCGTGTATGGCTCGGCCAGGATGTCCAAGGAACAGGTCGGTTTTCTGAACGATGCGTTTGCCAAGGTTCTGTCCACGCCGCAAACCATCTCCATTTTCCTGGAGAACGGCCTCGACCCGCAGGGACACGAACCGGCCGAAATCAAGGCCGATCTCTCGCGGATGTCCGAGAAGAATTCAGCCCTGATAAAAAGCGTGGGTTTGACGCTTGATTAGCAGACGCCCACGTCGTCCCCCACCGCTTCGGGTGCTTCGGCACCGTCGCGGCGACCAGACGACGGCGGGCAAGGCAGGCGAATCATCGAGCCGGCGGCGGACTCAACACATCTCGCAGCCACGCCGCGCAGCCGGCCGAGTCTTCCACTGGCCAGTCCACCACCATCGAGATGTCTCCGCGGCGCAGCTCGACGTGGATGTTGCGGGCCGGTCCGGCGCGCCTCACCAGGCGCGACCACCAGCCACCGTCGGATACCGAGGCAGGGGTGGCGTCGACGCCATTGACGCTGGCCCGCCGAGGTGACGCCGTGCCGGCGGCCGGGGCGCAAGCCGGTTGCGGCGCGGCGGCGGCAGGGGAAGCCGGCACCGCAGCGGAACTGGCCGGCCCGGCCGGGCTGACTGCCACGGCCGGCCGGGCGACCGCGGCGGGCCCCGGCTGACCTCCCGCCGACGCCTCGCCGGCCCGCGTAATGATGACAGCCGCCGCGCCCGGCACTTCGCCGCCGTTCAGACGGGTCGCGAGGTTCTGGCTGAACTCTTCCCACATGCGGTCAGCCTTGGTTTTCATGATGCCCAGGCCGAACGTGCCCAGGCGTCCCAGTACGTCTACCGTGACTTTGGTGCGCAACTCGGTCTGGCCGCCAGGCAGTTCGGCCAGGAATATCTCGCTCTGCTGTTTGAGCGAGCTGGCCACCGAGGCATCCTCGCCAGAGCCCTCGACACGCAGGTATTCGGGCGCGCGCTGCTCGACGATCCGCGTCTTGAGCCGGAACTTGGCGCTGATGAAGCTGATCTTGACGTGGATGACGGCGTTGTACTCGACGTCGCTGACCACTTCGATAGACTTCATGCCCGGCACGCAGCTTCCCATCACAGTGGGATCCAGCAGCATGTCCCATACCTTGGCGACCGGGGCCGCCACCGTCAGAACTTTTTCAATTTCCACGCATTTTCTCCGAAGCATCGAGAATGGACTCGACGATCTGGGCATAGCCCGTGCAGCGGCACAGGTTGCCGTTCAGTCCTTCCCGGACCTGGTCGGCCGTGGGCCGGGGGTTGCGTTCGAGCAGGTGGCAGGCCGTCATCAGCATGCCCGGCGTGCAGTAGCCGCATTGCAGGCCACCGCACTCCATGAAGCTTTGCTGCAACGGATGCAATTCGTCGCCCTTGGCCAGGCCCTCCACCGTCGTGATGCTGTGGCCGTTGGCCTGCACCGCCAGCGACAGGCAGGACTTGACCACCTCGCCATCCACCAGCACCGAGCAGGCGCCGCAGATGCCGGTCTCGCAGCCGCGCTTGGTGCCGGTCAGGTTCAGGTCGTCCCGCAGGAAATCCGACAACATGCGGCGCGCGGGGACTTCGGCGCCGTGCTTTTCACCGTTGACGGTGACTTCGATCAGGTGCTTGCTCATGGTCTTTCCTCAGTCCGTGGCCAGCCCGTACAGGCCGGCGATGGTGCGCCGGGTGACCACCCGCACCATCTCGCGGCGGAATTCGTCCGACCCCCGCGCGTCGGAAACCGGCTGGATGTCGGCCGCGACGATCGAAGCGGCCTCGGCCGCCACCTCGGGGGTGATGGTCTTGCCCGCCAGGAAGTGCTCCGCCCGCGGCACACGGCAGGGAATGGGCGTGGACGCGCCCACCGCCAGGACCGCCTCGCGGCAGGTGCCGCCGCTGCGGCGCGTGGCCAGCGACAGGCCGATCAGCGGCCGGTGCTCGGCGGCGGTGCGCAGGAAGCGGGTGTACAGGCCGGAGAAATCCGCCGGCGGCGCCGGCACGCGGATCTCGACGACGATCTCGTCGGATTCGATGGCGGTGACGTAGTAGTCCACCAGGAACTCCTCGATGGACAGCACCCGCTCGCCGCGCGCGCTGCCCAGCACCACTCGCGCGCCCAGCGACATCAGGCAGGTGGGCGGATCGGTGGACGGATCGGCATAGCAGAGGTTGCCGCCCAGCGTGCCCTGGTTGCGCACCTGGGGATTGGCGACCTGGGCCGCCATGGCCGCCAGCATGGGATAGTGCTGCTTGACGACCGCGGAATCGGCCACGTCCGTGTGGCGCGCCAGCGCGCCTATGCGCAGGCCTTCCACGGGATCGAAGCGGATCCCGCGCAAGGCCTCGATGCGCGCGACCGAGATGATGTGCGAAGGCACCAGCATGCGCTGGCGCATGGCCAGCATCAGCGCCGTGCCGCCGGCCATGACCCGGCAGTCCTCGCCCAGGTCCGCCAGCATGCGGCTGGCCTCGGCCACCGATGCCGGCTCGAGGAAATCGAAATCACGCATGGCGGGAGCCTCCTTGTTCCTGTTCGCCGGCCTGGCGCAGGGCGCGCAGGCCCGCCAGCACTTTCTCGGGCGTGATCGGCAGGTCCGTGATGCGCACGCCGACGGCGTCGTAGACCGCGTTGGCGATGGCCGGCGCGCCCGGCAGGATGGCCGTCTCGCTCGCGCCCTTGGCGCCATAGGGTCCGTTGGGATCGTTGGACTCCACGATGCCCGAGCGCAGCAGCGGAATCGAATCGGCGGTGGGCATGTTGTAGTCGGCGAAATTGCCGTTGGCCAGCCGGCCGTTCTCCAGCTGCAATTGCTCGTACAGCGCCCAGCCCATGGCCTGGGCCGCCGCGCCGTTGCTCTGGCCGTGCACGGCCAGCGGATTGAAGGCCTTGCCGCAGTCGTCCGACACATAGGAATCCAGCACCGTGACCCGGCCGGTCTCGGTGTCGACCTCGACCTCGACGGCCTGCGCCGCGTACGAGTGCGCCGGCGCGATGTTGCCGTGGACGTCGCCGTGCATGACGGTCTTGGCGTCCCAGGTGGCGCTGACCTGCAGGCCCTCGCCGTCGTGGCGCCAGATGTGCAGCCTGGCGATCTCGGCGATGGTGGCGCGCCTGTCAGGCGCGCGCCGGGAAAAGATGAAGCCGTCCGCGATTTCCAGGTCGTCGGCGGGAACCTCCAGCTTCGTGGCGGCCACGTCGAACAACGCCTGCCGGGCCTTGCGGCCGGCCAGGATGGCGGCATTGCCGGCGGCGATGGTCACGCGCGAGGCCAGCGTGCCGATGGCATACGGCGACACGTCCGTGTCGGGCGGCGCCACGTGCACATGGTCCAGCGGGATGTTCAGTTCATGGGCGACGACCTGGGCCAGCATGGTCATGGCGCCCTGCCCCATGTCGCATTCGCCGCTGTGGATCACCACGCGGCCGTCTTCGTTGACCTTGACGACGACGGTCGAGCCATCCCAGTTGCCGATGGTGCGGTTGCCGCTGACATGCATGGCGGCCGCCATGCCGACACCGCGGCGCTTCGCGCCCGTGCCCCGGTCCCGGCTGGCGCGCCTGGCCTGCCATTGGATGGCCTCGGCGCACTGGTCCATGCATGCGCGCAGGCCCGTGCTGCCTATCTTCCAGCCGTGGATGGAGGTGTCGCCCGCCTCGTGCGCATTGCGCCTGTGGACCTCGATCGGATCCAGTCCCAGCTTCTCGGCCATCATGTGGAGGTGGCTGTTGAGCGCGAACAGCATCTGCGATCCGCCAAAGCCACGAAAGGCACCGTGCGGCGGATTGTTGGTGTAGACCAGCGTCGCGTGCGAGCGCACGTTCTTCAGGCGGTGCATGTTGTCGCTGCGCATCGCGGTCACGTGCATGACTTCGGCCGACAGTCCGCTGTAGGCACCGCATTCCGCAACGATGCGGACGTCCTTGGCGACGATGATGCCGTCCTTGGTCATGCCCAGCTTCAGCGTGACCCGTTCGGGCACGCTGGAACAGCAGGCCAGGAAATCCTCCAGCCGGTTGTTGACCAGCCGCACGGGCTTGCCGGTCCTGACCGCCAGCAAACCGGCGATCAGGCTGTTCGCGTCTTCCACGATCTTGCCGCCGAAGCCGCCGCCGGTGGTCGCCTGCATCACGCGTATGCGCGACACCGGCATCTCCAGCGCGGCCGCCAGGCGCATCCGCGCCTGGTACACGGACTGGGTGGATGTCCAGACCTGCAGGCGGCCCTCGGCGTCGAGGGTCGCCACGGTGGCCATGGGCTCGAGATAGCCCGGATACTGCGAATGGCAATCGTAGGTGGCCTCATGGACGAGGTCCGCCCCGGCGAAGCCGGCCTCCACGTCGCCCAGATGGAACCGGATCTCGTGCGAGACATTGTTCCGCCCCGGGTGCACCCCGGGAGCTTCCTCGTCCAGCGCTTCCTCGGTCGTCAGGATGGCGGGCAGCTCTTCGTACTCGACCTCGATCAGGTCGAGCGCGTCGCGCGCGATCTCCTCGGAAATCGCCGCCACCGCGGCGACCTCCTCGCCGGCGAAGCGCACCACGCCTTCGGCCAGGATGCGGCGCTCCTTGTGATGCACGCCCCACATCGCGCGCGGGGCGTCGGCGCCGGTAAGCACCGCCTTGACCCCCGGCAGCGCGAGCGCCGCCGAGACGTCGATGCGGACGATGCGCGCATGCGGGTAGGGACTGCGCAGCACCTTGCCGTGCAGCATGCCCGCGACCTTGACGTCGCCCGCGTACTGCGCGCGGCCCAGCACCTTGGCGCGCGCGTTGACCTGGGGCGTATCCTTGCCCAGCGTGGATGCGTTCATCCCGACCTCCTGTTTCCGCCCCTGCATATCCCGGCTTACTGCGCCTTGATGCCCAGGGATTTGATGATGCCGCCGACCACCTCGTATTCGCGCGCGTTGGTGCGGCTGAGTTCAGCCGGCTCGCCGCCGTGCGGGAACGCGCCATAGGTGGCCAGCTTCTGGACCACGTCCGGCTGCTTGAGGATCTCGTTCAGGTGGCCGTTCAGCAGCTTGACGATGTCGGCCGGCGTGCCCTTGGGCGCGAAGAAGCCGTTCCAGGCGCCCACCACGATGTCCTTGTAGCCGGACTCGACCAGCGTCGGGATGTTGGGCGCGAGCGGCGACCGCCTGGCATCGCCGATGGCCAGCGGAACCAGGCGGCCGGTGGCGAAATACTGCGTGACCGGTCCCAGCGTGACCCAGGCGGTATCGACGTGGCCGGCGACGACGTCGGTCACTGAAGGGCCCACGCCGCGATAGGGCACGTGCTGGATGGATACCTTGGCCTCGCGGTTGAGCCATTCGGCGATCACGTGCATGGGCGAGCCCGCGCCCGGGGTGGCGTAGGACACTGTCTTGCCGGCCTTGGCGGCGTCGATCATGTCCTTCACCGTCTTGAAGCCGGTCTTGGGATTGGCCACCAGCACCAGCGGCTGCACGGCGGTCTGGTTGATCGACTCGAAACCGTTCAGCACGTCGTAGCTCTGGGCAGGCGGCAGGCCCAGCACCATCGGCGCGGTGGTAAACGGATTGGGTGTGAACAGCAGCGTGTAGCCGTCGGGCGCGGCGCGTCCGACGTAACCGTTGCCCACCGTGCCGCCGGCGCCGCCCTTGTTCTCGACGACGACCGACTGCTTCAGGCGCTCGCCCAGCTTTTCGGCGAACAGGCGCGCGATGGCGTCGGTGTCGCCGCCCGGGGGGTAGGACACGATGACGGTGATCGGCTTGGCGGGATAACCGGCCGCCTGGGCGACGCCCAGGCCGGCACAGCAGGTGGTGATCGCCATGGCGGCGGCAAACATCTGGCGGCGATAGAGATTCATCACTGGCTCCGAAGGGACGATCGGGTAGGGATACGCACACACATCAATTCACTAGTGAAACAATTGTTCACTCAGGAAACGCGATCATCCACTTTTATTGTTGATGCATCAACACTAAGATTGTACCGATTGACAAGCCCGGACAAAATTTCATTGGATTTCAAAATATTCACATGGATATAACGCTCCAGGCACTGTGGAATAATCGCCCGTCCCAAGCCGGAACCCTCTAGCCGACAGCCATCCATGCCCCCGAAAAAGAAGGCCCCCCTACGCCCCCCGTCCACCGGCGGCGACCCCTGGACGGATATCGACGCACAGGGGACCGGCCTGTCCGTGGACGATTTCATCACCACGCTGGTCGTGCGCGCCGGCAACTCGCTGCGCCGGGTCGTGACCCTGCCCTATTCCGATCAATTCGGATTGACCATGGCTGAATGGCGCATGCTGTCGGTCGTGGCCGAGGCCCGGTGCCTGCCCTTCTCGGAACTGGTCACGCGTTCGGAAACCGACAAGTCGCTGGTCAGCCGCGCCATGCGCCTGCTCGAAACGCGCGGTCTCGTCGTCCTCGAACCGGTGGCCGGCTCGCCGCGCCGGGGACTGACCTGCCGGCTCTCGACCGATGGCCAGGCGCTGTACGATCGCGCCATGCCCGTCGCCCAACGCGCCCAGGCCGCCATGATCCGCGTCCTCAGCAACGAGGAACGGCAGGTGCTGTACCGGACGCTGCACAAATTGCGGCGAGCCTGCCACGACGAAGAAGGGCCACCCGACGAAGGCTGACCGAGGCGCCGCGACGCGTCCCGGACACACCGCGTAGAATTCGGCCAGTCATCCGTTTTCCAGGAGCCGGTCTTGCTGCGCATCGTTTCCATCAACCTCAACGGTATCCGTTCGGCCTCCCGCAAGGGCTTCCTCCCCTGGCTCGGCGCGACCGGCGCCGACGTCGTCTGCCTGCAGGAACTGAAGGCCCAGGACGCCGACCTGACCGACGACATGCGCCACCCGCCGGGCTACGAAGGCCATTTCTTCCCCGCCCAGAAAAAGGGTTACAGCGGCGTCGGCGCCTACGTGAAGCGCGCCTGCGAATCCGTCATCGTCGGCTTTGACAAGGAAGAGTTCGACGCCGAGGGCCGCATCCTGCGCATCGACTGGCCCGGCCTGTCCGTAGTCAGCGCCTACCTGCCCTCGGGCAGCAGCGGCGACGAACGCCAGCAGGCCAAATACCGCTTCCTGGACCGCTTCGCGCCCTGGCTCACGGGCCTGATGGACGAACACCGCGACACCGGACGCGAGTTCGTCATCTGCGGCGACTGGAACATCGCGCACCAGGAAATCGACCTGAAGAACTGGAAGAGCAACCAGAAGAACAGCGGCTTCCTGCCCGAGGAACGCGCCTGGTTGACCAAGGTGCTCGACGAGATCGGCTGGGTGGATGTCTACCGCCGGCTGCATCCCGAAACCACCGGCGAGGCCTATACCTGGTGGAGCAACCGGGGCCAGGCCTGGGCCAAGAACGTCGGGTGGCGCATCGACTACCAGATCGCCACCCCCGGCATCGCCGGCACGGCGAAGGCGGCGGCCATCTACAAGGAAGAGCGGTTCTCCGACCACGCGCCGCTGACGGTCGACTACGACTGGAAGCTGGACTGAGCCTGCCGCGGGAAGCTCCCTCAGTCTATCGTCGCCCCCGACAACTTGACCGCCTCGGCCCACATGGCCCGCTCCCTCTTTGCCCGGTCGCCGAAATCCCGGGGTCCGAGGTATTCAGGCTCGACCCCCAGTTGCCGCAGCTTGTCGGCAACGTCGGGGCGCGCCAGGGCACGGCCGACTTCAGCGGCAAGCCGTTCGACGATACCGGCTTCGACACCGGCGGGCAGGTAGAAGCCCAGATAGGACGAAGGAAGCGCGACCTTCACGCCCGACTCCGCGAACGTGGGCACATCCGGCAGGACCGCCAATCGCTTCGATGCCGTCACCGCCACCGGCACGATTTTCAGTCCCTGCACGAAGGCTAGCGCGGGGCCGGCCGCGTCGATGCCCAGTTTCAATTGATCGCCCGCCACCGCGGTGATCGCCGCAGGACTGCCTTTGAAAGGCACGTGCTGCACGGACAGATTCTCTCGCGCCCCCAGCAGTGCCATCGTCAGGTGGACGGTCGTGCCGCTGCCCGGCGACGCATAGGCGTATTTGCCGGGATGGCGCTTGAGCTCCTCCAGCACGCCGGCCAGTGTCCTGGCGGGAAAGGACGGATGGACGTAGATCAGGTTGGCGGCATTGCCGAACTGGGCCAGCGGCGCCAGGTCCTTGTCGACGCTGTAGTCGAGCTTCGTGTACATGACGGGACTGACGGCGGTGTTCACCGCGGCGCCCAGCAGCAGGGTATAGCCGTCGGCCGGCGCGCGCGCGACCTGCTGCGTGCCGATGTTGCCCGAGGCGCCGGGCTTGTTCTCGACCACGATGGGCTGGCCGAGCGAGGCGGCCATGCCATCCAGGACGAGCCGCGCCGCCACGTCGATGGCGCCGCCCGCGGGAAAGGGAACGACGGCCTTCAAGGGCCGCGCGGGATAGGACTGGGCCGCCGCCGGCTGGAGAACCGACAACAGGACGATAGCGGTCAGACAGGACAATCGGGACATCATGGCATTCTCCATCGTGAATCGAAACATCCTGGTCGGCGGTGCGTTCACGACACCGGGCGCAGGATCCACAAGACCGGCCCGCCGGCATCGCCACGGACAAGACGGCCCGCATCCCCTTCCACGACTGCCTGCGCGCCGCTGCCAAGGTCCACTCGGCATCCCTCGCAGCGGTCCGGCAGGCCCGGCACCGGACCATGCCAGACCCGGCCGGGCGTATCCGGCAGGGGCAGCAGCAGCACCATCTCGCCCGCCCGGGCCTCGCCCAGCAGGCCATCGGTGGTCTCGTGCCAGTCCAGCGTCCGCACCGGCGGCAGCTCCGACAAGGCGCCGTTCAGGTTGCGCAGCGCCCGGCCGGCCAGGCGCGGATTGCCCCGGCGGTCGATCAGGCCGGTCCGCGGAAAATAGCCGCGGTCCACGTCGCCCAACGTATCGAGGAAAACGCGATGTCCACGGTGGAAGTGGCTGCACAGCGCCGTCTCCAGCACGCGGCAGGTATTGCGCCACTCGTCGTGCTGCGCCCGGGCGGGGCTGTCGTCGGCCAGGCGCACATGCACCTGGGCGCACAGCCCCCTGCCCTCGGCAGCCTCGGCAGCCCGCGCGATTCCCTCGTGCGCGGACGTGTCGCGGGCGATGCGAAAGACCAGGCCGTCCGCCGCCGGGGCGGCGGGCAACTCGTCGTCGACCGTGAAGCCATGATCCACCAGCAGTTTGATCTGCTTGCCGTCGCGCGACTCGCCCGAAGCGTTCCAGAAGCGCGACAGGACGAGCGGCACGCCCGCGCGCTCCCGTGCCGCCGCCAGCCGCGCATCCAGGTCGGGCGCGGGCGGCCATCTCAGGACCAGCTCCAGCCCATCCAGCAGGTGGCGATGCCGGCGCACGGCATCGAGCGCGGCCTCGCCGGGCCAGCCGAAGTGGAACACCGCGAAGCGGCAGCCCTGTACGGCCACGGCTTCCATGCGCGCGCGCGATGCCACGTCGAGCAAGTCGTCCAGGGGCACGCGCAGCCGGCGCACGCCCATCTCCCATAGCGCCAGGATGGGGTAGTCGTTGCGCGCCCGCTTGCGCCGGAATTCGTCCAGCATGCTGCTGTAGGGGATGTCGTACAGCACGGTCCAGCCATGGCGCAGCTCCACGCCCGGCGCGGGCAATTCACCGGCCGAGGGCGGCAGGCGCGGCCAGTCGCGCTGCGCGGCCGCCCGCTCCGGGCCGTCGCCGAAGCTGCGGAGGAACTGCGTCACGATCCGCTCTTCATGGACGTCGACCACCATGACCCCCAGCTTGGCGACGTCGTTGCGGCCGTTCTCGTGCTCCGGCGGCTGGCCCACGTGCAGCGTTTCCGCATAGTCGGCGCGCACGAAGGCGGTGGACGGCATCAGGTAGAAATTCGTGTCCGCGTGGCGGTTCAGGAAGAAGTTGTGGACGTGGCCGGTGAACGCCGCCGCCACCTTGTGCCGGGCGACGGCGGCCAGCAGCCAGCTTCGTCCCGGTTCGTCGATGTTGTCGTAGTGCCCATGTTCGTCCGGGGTGGCGACGAAGGGCGGATAGTGCATGAACAGGAAGATGCGCTGCCCCGCGTGCGCCGCCAGGTCCGCCTCCAGCCACTCTGCCTGCTCTTGCTCCTGCGGCAGCCCCGAGTTGATGAGCGAAGTGTTGATGACGGCGAAGTGGCAGCCCTGCCGGTCGAAGCCGTAGAAATGTTCCCCGAAGTGACGGCTGTACAGCTCCACGTACTCGGGGCGGATGGCGCCCGCCGGAACGTAGTCGGCCTGCTTGTCGCCCACGTCGTGGTTGCCCGGCACCAGATGGACCGGACAGGCCAGTTCCGCCATGGTGTCGCGGAATTGCCGGACGGCCCGCGGATAGGAGACGGCCTCGGGCACGGGATGGATCATGTCCCCCACGTGCACGACGAAGGCCGGTCCCAGCGCGTTCAGCATCGCCACGGTATGCCGCAGCCGCTCATTGGTCAGCCGGTGCGACGCGAACGGCGAGATGTTGTCCTGCTCCGAAGGATTGACGTGGCTGTCGGCGATGACGGCGAAGCGAAAGAGAGGGGGAGAAGCCATGTTGCGGGTCGGCCATGAAAGCGAGGGGCCAGTATCCAGCAAGCCTTGGAATTAATAAAATTCATTTTTCTAATCCATGGATTCATAAAAATCATGGTGACGCTCCGTCAGCTCCACGCGCTCGCGACCCTGGCCAACACCGGCAGCTTCACCGCGACGGCCGATGCGCTGGCGCTGACGCAGTCCGCCGTCAGCGTGATGATCAAGGAACTGGAACAACAGGTGGGCGTGGTGCTGGTGGAGCGGGGCCGGACCGTGCGCCTGACGGCCGCGGGCAAGACCTTGTGCGAGACGGCCAACCGCGTGCTGGCCGACATCCATCGCACGGTGGCTGGCCTGCGCAGCGTCGGGGAACTGCAAGGCGGCCGCATCCGCGTGGCCGTGGGACCGCTGACCGCGGCCACCTTCTTCCCGCGCGCGCTGGCGCTGTTCCGCGCACGGCATCCCCTGGTGGCGGTCGACGTGCTGGACGTGCCGGTGGAACAGGCCTCGCAGCGACTGGCAGCCGACGAAGTGGACGTCGCCATCGGCTCTCCCGGCGCCAGTCCGGCCCTGGCCACCGTGCTGCGCACCGAACCGCTGGTGCGCGACCGGATGCACGCGGTGTATGCGCGCGGCAAGGCACCGCCGGCCCCGGCGGGCGGGCGCAGGATGAAATGGCAGGCCTTGCAGCACGCCGAGGTGATCCTGACGGACCGGGTCAGCGGACAATGGCGCGAGGTCTTTCTACAGTTGTCGCGGGCCGGCGTGGCGCTGAACGCGGTGCAGGAAGTCAGGCTGTATTCGACGGCGCTGGAAATGGTCCGGTGCGGCCTGGGGATGACGCTGCTGCCCGCGTTCGCCGCCCGCCACCTGGATGCGGCGCACTACGACGTGCGCGGCATCGAGCATGGCGACACGCGCTGGGAAGTGCACTGGATGATGCGCGCCGCGGCGGCGCCGACGGCGGCCTCGGAGGCCCTGCGGGAGGCCGTCATCGAGGCGCTGGGTTCCCGCTAGGGGACTCAGGCCACCTTGGGCAACGACCGGTACAGCACGTCCACGCCCGCCATGAAGTCGTCGATCTCCATGGCCTCGGCCGGGTTGTGCGAGCCGTTCTCGTTGCGGATAAAGATCATGCCAGAGGGAATGCCGGCGTTGGCGAACAGGGCCGCGTCGTGCCCCGCCCCGCTGGGAATTTTCTCGGCCGGCAATGACAGTTCCGCCGAGGTGTCCAGCAGCAGTTGCACCAGTTGCGCATCCATGGTCGCCGGAGCCGATTCGATGCGCCGGTCGAACTCGAAGCGCACGCCGCGCTGGCGCGCCACCTCGTCGCATTCGGCGCGCATCACGCGGTAGAACTCCTCCAGCGTCTCGGTGCTTTCGCTGCGCACTTCGAAGCTGAAATCGACCCTGCCCGGGATGCGCGAGACGGCGTGCTCGGCGGGGTCGGTACCCATCACGCCCGAGGTCACGACCAGGTCGTTGCCGCGTTCGAGCAGCACGCGCCAGTGCTCGTCCAGCCGCATCAGCAGGTCGGACACCGCGAACACCGCATCGTTGCGCAGCCAGCGCGGCACGGCGCCGGAGTGGCCGGGCTCGCCTATGCATCGCACCAGGTTGTGGCGGATGTTGCCGCGTATGCCCGAGACGATGGCCGTGGGCCATTTGCGGGCCACCATCAGCGGCCCCTGCTCGATGTGCAGTTCCAGGTAGGCCCGCACGCCCGACACCCACGGCACGGGCTTGCCGGCGGCGATGCTGTCCACGTCGGCGCCCACGCTGGCCATGGCCTCGGCCAGGGTGCGGCCGCTGCGCTTGTTGCGCAGCGCCAGGTCGTCCGCCTTGAGCTTGCCCAGGATGGCGCCGGAGCCCATGTAGGCCTTGCCGAACCACGCGCTTTCCTCGCCCCGCATGCCGGCGACCCACAGGGGGTGCGCGAGCCGCACGCCCTCCTCCTTGAGCCGTTTCAGGCACAGCAGGCCGGCGATGACGCCGGCCAGGCCGTCGTAGTTGCCGCCCTGGGGCACCGAATCCACGTGCGATCCGCACACGATGGGCGCCTGGTCGCCCGCCTGCGCCAGCGAGAACACCACGTTGGCCGCGGGATCGGTCCGCGCGGCGATGCCATGCCTGCCCGCCCAGTCGACCAGCGCGCCCAGCGCGGCCGTCTCGGTGGGACCATAGCTCTCGCGCGAGACGCCGACGCCATCGAAACTGAGCTGGCGGATCCGCTCGAACAGATCGATCGCTTCCTGCCGTCCGGGAACGGCCTTGGCGCCGGCCATCGTGGTTGCTGCTGTCATGTCGACCTCAAGCCATCGCCTCGAAAGGCACGAAGCCGGTGTCCTCCACCGCCCCCACCAGCCCTTGCAGGCCGGGCAGGCCCTTGCGACGGCAATACTGCACCAGGCCGTCGATCACGTCGATCATGGCCGTGGGATGGATGAAGGTGGCGGTCCCGACCTGCACGGCCTTCGCGCCGGCCAGCATGTATTCGATCGCGTCCTCGGCGGTGGAGATGCCGCCGCAGCCGATGATGGGAATCGAGACCGCGCGATGGCACTGGTACACCATGCGCACGACGATGGGCTTGATCGCCGGCCCCGACATGCCGCCCATGACGTTGCCCAGCTTGGGCCGGCGCGTGTCGATGTCGATCGCCATGCCCAGGATGGTATTGGCGGCCACGATGGCGTCGGCGCCCTCTTCCTGCGCCGCGCGGGCCACGTTGGCGATCTCGCCGGTGTTGGGCGTGAGCTTGACCCACAGCGGCAGCGAGGTCGAGGCGCGCAGCGCCTTCACCACGGCGGCCGTGGAGCGGGCATGCATCGCGAACGCCTTGCCGTCTTCTTCGATGTTGGGGCACGAGATGTTGGCCTCGATGGCGGCCACGCCCTCGACCCGCGACAGCTCGGCCGCCAGCCGCGCGAAGCCGTCGTTCGACGGCGCCGAGATACTGACCACCAGCGGCGGCGAGAACTTCCGGTAGAAGGGAATGCTCTCGCGGATGAAATAGTCGGAACCCTTGCTGGGGATGCCGATGGCATTGAGCATGCCGCTGTGCACCTCCGCCACCCGCGGGACCGGGTTGCCGGTGCGCTTCTCGTGCGTGATGGTCTTGGTGACGAACGCGCCCAGGCGGTTGAAGTCGATGGTGTTGGCCAGCCCGTCGGCGAACGTGCCCGAGGCCGGCATCACGGGATTGGAGAGGCGCAGTCCGCCTACCTCCACGGACAGGTCTATCATCACGCCACCTCCGCCAGGGGAAACACGGGGCCGTCCCAGCAGACACGCTTGCTGACCAGCCTGTCGCCTTCGCGGAAGGCGCGCACGCAGCAATAGCACATGCCGATGCCGCAGGCCATCTGCTGCTCCATCGCCACTTCGCCCGGCACGGACAACTCGGCGCCCAGGCGCTGCATCAACAGCGTCAGGCGCGACGACCCACAGGTATAGAAGGCATCGGCGCGGCCCGCGGCATGCAGCTCGCGCAGCAGGCGCTCGACATTCTCGACGGCGCTGGTGCCGGCCTCGTCGGTGACTTCGACGATGGTCGCGCCAATGGCCGCGAACCGGTCCTGCGACATCAGGTTGGCGGCATCGCGCGCGCTCAGGATGGCCGTCACGCCCACCCCTGCCTGCGCCGCCAGCTCGGCCAGCGGCGCCAGCGTCGCCAGCCCCACGCCGCGCCCCAGCACGACGATGTGGCGCGCGCCCGCGGGCAGCGTGAATCCCACGCCCAGCGGCCCCAGCATCGGCAGCTTGTCGCCCGCCTCGAGCGTCGCCAGCCCGCGCGTGCCGGCGCCCGTCACCTTGTACAGGAACTCCACCCGCCCCGTGGCCGGATCGGCCCGGTAGGTGCTCATGGGCCGGCGAAAGAACGGCGAATCCCGCTCAGTGGAAGGACACAAGAGATGAAAGAACTGCCCCGCCTTCGCCCCCGCGGCCGGCAGCCCGGCATCCAGCACCAGGTGCTTGTAGTCCCGGTTCACCCACGCATTGCTGATCACCGCGCCCTGCGTATCCGGCGCGGCCGGTCCGGCGCAACACCCGACCTGCGATTCGGACGACACAACTTCCATTCTGATTCCTCTGCGCTGGAGAACTCCCAGCGCTCGATTACTGCCTACCTTGGGCACCGCGGATCCGGCTCCGCCGGTCCGCCAGTGCCGCCCCCTGGGGGGCGCGCGTAAGCGCGTAGGGGGGGGCCTTACTCCAACTTTGCACCCTTGCGTTCCGGGATCAGGAACAACGTGGCGATGATGTCCAGCACATAGATCGACGCCAGCAGCGCGATCGCGTGGCTGAACGAATACTTCGCGGCCACCGCGCCCACGGCCAGCGGCCCGAATCCGCCCACGGCGCGGCCGATGTTGAACAGCACGTTCTGTGCCGTGGCCCGCGCCCGGGTGGGGTACAGCTCGGAAATCAGCGCGCCGTAGCCACCCAGCATGCCGTTCACGAACATGCCCATGATGGCGCCGCCGATCAGCAGGGCGTATTGCGCTTCGAGCTGCGAATAGGCCAGCACCGACAGCACCGCGCCCACCTGGTAGAGCAGGAAGATGGGACGCCGGCCGACGCGGTCCGCCAACTGGCCGAACAACCAGATGCCGAAGGCCATGCCGAGGATGGTGACGGCAGTCCAGCCCGCCGACTTGGTCAGCGAATAGCCGAACTGCTTGCTCAGGTACGACGGCATCCAGATCATCACGCCGTAGTAGCCGAAGTTCTGCACCGAAGTCAGGATGACCACGCCCAGGCTGGTCCGCGTGGTCTTGGCATCCGCCACGAGCAGCTTGAACGCGTTTTCCCTGGGCGCCGTGGACTTCTGGCTCTCGACGAAGATCTTGGGTTCGCCGATGAAATGGCGGATGACGAAGGCCACGACCGCCGGCAGCACGCCGATGGCGAACATGCCGCGCCAGCCCACGATGGGCAGCAGGATGGGGGTGACCAGCGCCGCGGCCAGCACGCCGGCTTGCCAGCCGAGGCCGACGTAGGAGCTCATGCGGGCGCGCTGCTCGGGACGGCAGGCTTCGGCGGCCAGCGCCATGCCGATGCCGAATTCACCGCCCAGGCCCAGGCCGGCGATGGTGCGGTACGCGAGCAGGTCCCAGTAGCCCTGCGCCAAGGCGCACAGGCCGGTGAAGACCGCGAACAGCAGGATGGTCCAGTTCAGCACGCGCACGCGGCCATACTTGTCGCTGAGCCAGCCGAACACGATGCCGCCGACCACGGCGCCGACCAGCGTCCAGGTCACCAGCGACCCGGCCTGGGTACTGGACAGCCCCAGGTCCGCCGAGATCGCGGCCAGGATGAAGCCCAGGATGAGCAGGTCGAAGCCGTCGAGGGCGTAGCCCACCGTCGACGCGATGACGGCCTTGCGGGCGTAGTCTTCGCCCTCGTTCGCCTTGCCGGCGGGGATGTCCCCGGGACT
Source organism: Pigmentiphaga sp. MLSB6-MA01 (assembly GCF_058793475.1). Lineage (NCBI taxonomy): Bacteria > Pseudomonadati > Pseudomonadota > Betaproteobacteria > Burkholderiales > Alcaligenaceae > Pigmentiphaga > Pigmentiphaga sp. MLSB6-MA01. Next base: position 330,335 of record NZ_JBXAFV010000001.1, read on the forward strand.
TGCGGCGTATTTGTCTGCCATTTCCTATCTCCGAAAGGAAGAAGAGGTATCCATCAATCAAAAGTGCTGCCAGGCGGCGACTGCCTCCCGCCGGCGCCGCCCCCTGGAGGAGACGGCCCGTGCCGGACATGCTTGTGGCATGGAGCAGGCAAAAACCATTTACGCCGAAAGTCTTTTTTTTTAGACTAAGACAACTTTTCTTACCTTTCAAGCAAAATTTCACTAAGCTGATAAGGTAAATCCCGACGTTGCCAGGAGCGCACAATACTAGTGCAAACCCGCACTAATGCTGGGCAATTCGAAGTTGAACGCCCGCTTGCGGGGCAATGAACACCATCCGGCCGAAATCCAGAATTCTCATTTTTTAGACAATTTCGATGCACACCTCTTCCAGATCGCGCGCCGTCGACTTCCACGCCATCGGGGAACGGCTGCGCGCCTATCGGATAGGCGCCTCGCTGCGGGCGGAGGACGTGGCGACCCAGCTGGGCGTTTCCCGGGCGGCGGTGTACCGGATGGAGAAGGGCGAGATCGTCAAGATCGAGACGCTGGAGCGGCTGGCCCACATCCTGGACACCTCGCTGGCCTCGCTGCTGGGCGTGGGGGCGGAGTACTACACCTCGCCGGTGGCGTACATCGAACGCATGCGCCAGCTCGAAACCGACGCCACGCGCATCATGGCGCATTTCGAGCCCATCTCCTTCCTGTTGACCTCGGACGAGTACGGCGGCTACCTGGAACAGATGCTGCACGAGGCCCATCCCGGCATTGACCCCGAGCGCATGCAGGCGCTGATGAAGATCCTGGGCGAGCGCAAGCGCGCCTTCGCCCGGCGCCGCCCGCCCATCATCAGCCTGATCGGGTTGCGCGAGATCGAGCGCTTCGTGCACTTCGGGCTGGTGGGGCGTATCGACCTGCCGCCCTCGGTGCGCATGGAACGCTCGCTGGCGGCGCGGCGCGAAGTCGAGCGCATCGTCGGCCTCCTGCGCGAACACCCCATGGACATGCAGATCGGCATCGTGGACGACAGCATGCCCAACGCCACGTTCCAGGTGTTCGAGAGGCCCAGCGCCTCGTTCGTGGCGGTCAGCCCGTTCCGCTTCGGCGAGCTGCCCAACGTCGCGACCGGCATCGCCCAGGTCACCTCGGCGCCCGAGGCAGTCGAGCTTTATACGAAAATGGTGGAAAACCTCTGGGAACGCGCCTACAAAGGACAGCAGGCGGCGGACCTCCTGAGCAGCATGCTGAAGGTGGTCTGATCCCGGGTTGTTTGCCCCCAAATGGAAAAATGAAATGGAAGAAACCTCAATCGGATCGACCGTGGCAAAGCTGCTGCTGGAATCGGGGGCGGTGCACGTCAGCGCGGGCAAGCCGTTCATCCTGCGTTCGGGCTGGGCCAGCCCGGTCTACGTGGACGTGCGGCGGCTGATCTCGTCGGTGGCGGGGCGCAAGGTGCTGGTGGACGCGGCGCAAGCGGTGGTCCGGCACCGCATCGGCGTGCAGAACATCGATGCCATCGCCGGCGCCGAGACGGCCGGCGTGCCCTATGCCGCGTGGCTGGCGGACCGGCTGTCGCTGCCGCTGCTCATCGTGCGCAAGAAACCGCTGGGCTTCGGCCGCAACGCGCAGATCGAGGGCATCGCGCAGGCCGGCGCGCGCGTGCTGCTGGTGGACGACCTGACCACCGACGGCCAGAGCAAGCGCAACTTCTGCAAGGCTGTTCGCGATTCGGGCCTGGAGCTGGCCCACGTCCTGAGCATCTTCTATTACGATACGTTTGTCGAAAGCCGGCGTACCATGGAAGAAATCGGTGTCACGATGCATGCGCTGGCCACCTGGCAGGACATCATCGCGCAGGCCAGGACGGGCACGGTCCTGACCGCGGCCGACATCGAAAAAGCGGAAGGATTCCTGCTCCATACTTCCGAATGGTCCAAGGCCCACGGCGGCATCTCCCGCCTTCCGTGACTCTTATCGCTACCCCACGTGTTATGAACTTCACCGATCTGATCCAACGTTTCGCCGCCCAGGCCCCCGGTACCGACAGTTTCCTCAAGGTCAAGGAAGGCTCGCTGGCGCTGGTCTCCAGCGATTCCGAACATGCCGCCGCCTACTTCCTGATCTACGGCTTCGCCCGCTCTTACGTGCTGCTGTATGAAGACCAGGGCATCGCCCCCGCCTTCGCCGAAACCGCGAAGACCCAGCTCCTGTCCTACATGAACCGGCTCGACGAAGCGTTCAGGTCCGGCACGGCGCAGGATCTCGTGGCCGCCCTGAACTGGATCGTGCTGGACTACGGCCGCAGCGGAAAGATATTTTGAACGCCCGCCCGGAGGCGCCGGCGGCCGCTTCGTCGCTCTATACGAACCGGCGCGTCGCGCCTCTGCTCGCGCTGGGCTTCGCCAGCGGCCTGCCCCTGGCGCTGACCAGCGGCACGCTGCAGGCCTGGGCCACCGTCGACGGCGTGTCGCTGCAGGCCATCGGCTTCCTGACCCTGGTCGGCTCGGCCTATACGCTGAAGTTCCTATGGGCGCCGCTGATGGACCGCTACACGCCGCCGCTCCTGGGCCGCCGGCGCGGCTGGATGGTGATCACGCAATTGCTGCTGGCGCTGGCCATCATGGCCATGGGCCTGCTGTCGCCCAGCTCGGCCCTGCTGCCGCTGGCGCTGATCGCCGTGTTCGTGGCCTTCTGCTCGGCGTCGCAGGACATCGCCTTCGATGCCTACCGGACCGACGTGCTGCGCAAGGAAGAACGGGGCGCCGGCGCCGCGGTGTCGGTGCTGGGCTATCGGCTGGCCATGCTGGTATCGGGCGGCCTCGCCCTGGTCATCGCCGACAGCTGGCTGGGCTGGGGCAACATGTACGTACTGATGGGCGGCCTGATGGCCCTGGCCGTCCTGGCCACGCTGTGGGCCCCCGAACCCGAGGCCCCCGCCCTCGCGCCCCGCACGCTGGCCGAAGCCGTGACCGGGCCGCTGCTGGAATTCTTCCGCCGCCCCGGCGCCATCGTGCTGCTGGTGCTGATCGTGTTCTACAAGCTGGGCGACGCCTTCGCCGGCAGCCTGTCCACCGCCTTCCTGATCCGCGGCGCGGGTTTTTCGGCCACCGAGGTCGGCACCATCAACAAGGTACTGGGCCTGGGCGCCACCATCATCGGCGCGCTGGCGGGCGGTTCGCTGCTGGCGCGGCTGGGGCTGTTCCGGTCGCTGATGCTGTTCGGCCTGCTGCAAGCCGTCTCCAACCTGGGATTCTGGCTGCTCGCCATCAGCCCCAAGAGCATCCTGCTGATGGCCGCCGCCGTCGGTATCGAAAACCTGTGCGGCGGCATGGGCACGGCGGCCTTCGTGGCCCTGCTCATGGGCCTCTGCGACCACCGCTTCTCGGCCACCCAGTTCGCGCTGCTGTCCGCCCTGTCCGCGGTGGGGCGCACCTACCTGGCCGGGCCGCTGGCCCCGCCCATGGTGGAAAACTACGGTTGGCCGGCCTTCTTCCTGGTCACCGTGGCCATCGCCCTGCCCGGCATGGCCCTGCTGTGGTGGCGGCGGGCCGACGTGCGGGCGCTGGACCAGGCCTGAGGCCGCGTCCAGCAAACCAACGCCCCCCTTTTCCCAGAGGGCCCAGGACAACTATGACCATGTCCGCTACATCGATTCGACTATACTGACCTCTCATCTCTCAAGCAGGTTCCAGCGTCGTTGCTGAACACCACCAGACGACATCTGACAGCCGTGAGCACACCCAAGCGTAGCCCTGCCGCAAAGAAGTCCGTACCTCCCGTTCGTCGCAAGACAGCGGTTGGCGGCATCACGCTGGCCTCCCTGAGCGGGGGGATCGAATTGGTTCGGGTGGCCAAGCGAAGCAGCAAACCTGCCACTGCACCGCAAGAGCAAACGGAAGCCCTGTTCAGAAAGGCTGTCTCCGCATTGAAGCGCCCAGGCATTCCCCGTGAGACTGTCTTCAAGGCAGCAACGACCAAGCCCGGTGCGATTTTCTCCTATGCGATCGATCCCTCGGACACGACACGAGTCATTCGTGAAGCCCCGGACGGCACGCGCACGATAGGTCGGCTGAAGAACGGAAAATTTGTCCAGCTCCGACCATGAGTCGAGCGATTCCCAGCATTGATCAGTTGCTCCACGAAGTCAGAAGGAGCACGAAGCCGATTGCCTTCGTTCTTGCGGGGCATAACGGCTCCGGTAAATCCACCCTCTGGTATCAGAAGCTTGCGCCGACATTGAAGATTCCGCTGGTCAATGCGGATCGCTTGATGCTATCGATTCTTCCAGAGCCCGAGGATGGCCTCATTCCTCCATGGGCGCAAAGACTGCGCGATGATGATGAGCGGTGGCAAAAGCTGGCACAAGAAGGCGTTCGTGTTTTCAAGCAGCTAGTCATGAACGGACGTATGCCGTTTGCCTTTGAAACGGTCTTCTCACACTGGAAGCTGCTACCGAACGGCGAGCATCAATCCAAGATCGACGACATAAAAGCCATGCAGGAAGCGGGTTACTTCGTTGTCCTGCTATTCGTCGGGCTGACGAATGTGGATATGTCCATCTTGCGGGTGAGCACGCGCAAGGAAATGGGCGGGCACGATGTAGCGGTGAAGAAGCTGCGAGAGCGCTTTCCCCGCACGCAAAAGGCGATCGGTGAGGCATCGAAAGTCGCCGACATGAGCCTGATGTTCGACAACAGCCGCGGATTCGCCCATGCGTTCACACTTGTCCGGGCGCAAAAGAAGTCTCGCCTTATCTATGACGCCCGGGCTCCACAATATGGAACAGATCCGGAGCTTCTACAGGTATCGTCTGATTGGCTCGAAAAGGTAGTCGGAACAGAGCTGCCCAAGAAACTGCCGGCGTCGATCCTCAATTAGATCCGCCAGTTACGGATCGGGGCTGGCTCGCGTGCCCAGCGAACCGCCCCGCCTCCTCAGACGAAGTCGTCGTCCGAGAACGTATCGTCGGTGAAGGAATCGTCCGCCGACGTGTCATAGGTCTGCGCATCGGCGCCCGCATCCGGGCGGTCGTCATTTCCGCTGTCGTAGTAGTTGTTGGTGACGTTCTGCGTAATCGTTTCCGACGCCGGCGCGCTGCCCGCCAGATGCGCGGCCTGGCCCGCGCCGCCACCCATCAGGTGCTCGATGCCGTTGAACAGGAACATCCCGCCCGCCACCCCCGCCGCCGTGGCGGCGGCGTTGCCCAGGAAGCTGCCCATGGCGCCGCCGGCGGTCGGTACGCCGGCATAGGGCGCCGCTGGCGCGGCGGGCCGGTACTCCGGGCGCTGGCCGATATCGCTGCCGATCATGGAACCACTGGCGGGCGCAGATCGCGCGGGCGCCTTGCCCCACGTATCGCCGCCCAGCAATCCTCCCAGGAAACTGCGCGCGGGCCGGGCTTCCTGCTGCTGCCGCGAGACGGCCTGGAGCTCGCCCACCTGCCCCTCCAGCGCCGCGATCCGGGCCTGCGCGCCTTCGAGTCCTTGTTCCAGCAACAGCGCGCGCTGGATGCTCAGGTACAAGGCATCCGGCTGGCCGGCGGCGCGCTGCCGGATCAGGGCATCGGCCTCGGGGTCCTTGTCCATGCCCTGGACGCCAGCCAGGCGGTCCAGGAAATTGTCGAGCAGGGCGCGTTCTTGCGGAGTCATGAGCGGTTCTCCCGAAATGCCGGCCGAAGGCCGGCGCGGTGCCGCGGATGATGGCGGCCGGGGCTTAACCGTGGCTTAAGCCCCCGGACACGCCTCCCCCACCCAACGCACCCGCAGCCGGTCATATGCCAGGTTATACACGTAGGTATATGGCAGGAAGAACAGCAACAACCCGATATCCAGCACCAGCGCTTCCCACAGCGAAATGCTCAGCCACCACGCCGCCAGCGGTACCACGATCAGGATCAAACCGAACTCGAAGCCCAGCGCGTGGGTCATCCGGACCCGCGTATCGCGCACCCAGCCCAGGCTGCGCTCCACACGCTCGAAGCCGGCGTTGTAGACCATGTTCCACAGCATGGCGATAAGCGAGATCACCGCCGTCAGTGCTCCCATGTGGAGCAGCGGCTTTCCCATGATCCAGGCCAGCGCGGGCGCGCACAGCGCCACCGCGATGATCTCGAAGCACAGCGCGTGCGCCAGGCGCTCACGCAGCGATTTCTTGTTCTGCAGCACGTTCAACCTCGTTCCGTTGATGTCGTATCGGCATTTTCTGCCATACTTCCGTTAAAGAAAACCTAATTACCATCGGATTTTCCGATACAAGACCAAGCATGGCCTATTCTCTGGAAGCGCTGGCGGCCTTCACCCAGGCAGCCGCGCTGGGCTCGTTCTCGGCCGCGGCGCGCAAACTGGGCAAGCGGCAATCGAGCATCAGCGAAAGCATCGCCAACCTGGAAATCGACCTGGGCGTGCAGTTGTTCGACCGCGCCACCCGCCAGCCCACGCTGACCCCGGCGGGCCGGGCATTGCTGGTGGAGGCGGCCCAGGTCCTGGCCAGCGCCGAGCAGCTGGGCCGCGCCGCCGGCCGCTATGCCCAGGGACACGAGGCGCGGCTTACGCTGGCGCTGTCCGACACCTATCAGTCCGAACGTTTTGAAGCCATCCTGGCCGCGCTCGACCGCAAGTATCCCGACATCGAGTTCGAATGCATGATGTCCGAGGACTGGGATACGGTCGCCACCGTGCAGCGCGGCCGCGCCAACCTGGGGCTGGTGCGCGCGCAGGAGCAGTATCCGCCCGACGTGGAACACCGCACGCTGCCGGACCTGTCGGAAATGGTGGTGGTCGCGGGCAAGGACCATCCGCTGGCGAAACGCCGCACGGTCACCGAGGCCGACCTGCGCGCGGCCCGGGAACTGCGGATCGCGCCTTACGAGGACGACGGCCGCCGCATCGCGCGGGGCCGCACCTGGTCGGCGCCCTACTACCTGATGCTGCTGGAGATGGCGGTCATGAATTTCGGCTGGGCCAGGATGCCGCGCTGGCTGGTGACCAACTTCGCCGCCGGCAGGCTGGTGGAGTTGCAGGTGCCTGGCCAGGAGCGCCTGCTGCCGGTGGATGTGGTGTGGTCCAACCAGCGTCCGATGGGCCCCGCGGGCGCCTGGATGCTGGAGGAACTGCTCAAGGCCTGAGCGCGCCCGCGGTCAGTGCGGCGATGGCCTCGCGCTCGGTACGGAATATATGATGAGGCGGCAGCATGGCCGTGACGCCTGCGGTATCGAACACGTCCTCCACCTGCTTCTTCACGCCCGCCAGGTACAGGTCCACGCCCTGGTCGCGCAGCGTGCCGATCAGGTAGATCAGCGTATCGACGCCGGTCACGTCGATGCTGTTGATCGGCCCCGCATAGATCAGCACCCGCTTGATGCCGGGATCGGCCCGGCAACGCTCGATCACGAAATGCTCCAGCGGGTTGGCGGTGACGAAGCTCAGTCCCGCGTCCATGCGCACGGCCAGCAGGTCCGGGGCCAGCGGCGGCAGGCCGAAACGCAGGCGGTCCCGCAGCGTGCCGTCGGCGTGGACGGCAACCTCGACGATGCGGGGGTGCGAGCGCTGGTACAGGAAATAGCCCAGGGACAGGATGAAACCCGCCAGGATGCCCCACTGCAACTGCGGAGCGGCGATCAGGGTGGCCACGGCCGTGGACACGGCGATGACGGCTTCGGCACGCGACGTGGCCCACAGCCGGACGAAGAAGCGCGGGGTGATCAGATTGGAGACCGGCACGATGATGACGGCCGCCAGGAAGGCCCGGGGCAGGTGGGCAATGGCCGGCGTCAAGAACAGCAGGCTCGCCAGCACGCACACGAAGGCGAACAGCGCGGACCAGCCCGAGCGCGCGCCGACGAACAGGTTCAGCGCCGAGCGCGAGAACGAGGCGCTGACGGGAAAGGCGCCGCTCAGGCCGCTGGCGATCTTGGCCAGCCCCTGGCCGATGAACTCCTGGTCCTCGTTCCAGCGCCGGCGCGTGCTGCGCGAGATGGTCTTGGCGCTGGACAGCGCCTCGACGAAACTGACCAGCGCGATCACCGCCGCCGCGGGCAGCAGGCTGCGATAGTCTTCCCAATCCAGCAGTTGGGGCACGGTGAACTGCGGCAGGCCCGCCGGCAGGGTGCCGACCACCGCCCCGCCCCGCTCGCCGTAGCCGATGGCCCAGCTGACCAGGCCGGTCACCAGCGCGGCGGCCAGCACGATGGGCAGGCGTTTGCTGTGCTTCTTCAGCGCCGACAGAAAGACCAGCGTCCCCACGCCGAAAGCGAACGCCGTCCAGTCGACGCTGCCCAGCAGGCCGCGCAGGTCGATCGCGGCCAGCGCGACGCGGGCCTGGCTCCATTCCAGTCCCAGCATGGCAGGCAATTGCGACAGCATGATCAGCAGCGCAGCGGCTTGGGTGAATGCCCCCACGACGGACCCTGGCAGGAAGTTCACCACCATGCCCAGGCGGGTCGCGCCGATCAGCATCTGTATCGCGCCCGCCATCAACGCCAGCCATATCGCCAGCTCGACCCAGCGCGCGGACTCGGCGGCCGCCATGCCGGACAGCGAACCGGCCACCAACATGCTGGTCAGCGCGACCGGGCCCGCGCCCAGGAGCTGGCACGATCCCCACAACACGCTGATGACCGGCGGGATCAACGCCGCGTACAGCCCGGTGATGGGCGGCATGCCGGCCAGCATGGCGTAGGCCACGGCCTGCGGCACCAGGATCAGGCCGAGCGTGAAACCGGCCCGCGCATCGGCGGCGAGATCGGCGGCGTTGGGCCGGGGCCAGTTCAGGAAGGGGAGATAGCGGGCGAGCAGAGCGGACATGGAAAATGCGCCGGATCGGGACCGGCGAGGTAGTCAGAGATGGCGCGGCTTGCGCGGCGCGCGCACGGCGAAATGGTCGTAGACGGCATCGGGCAAGAGGCGCATCAGCTTGGCGACGATGCCCATCTGCCACGGGATGACGGTGTAGCGGACGCCGCGCTCCAGGGCGCGGGAAGCCTTGTCGGCGAACACGTCGGCGTCCATCAGGAACGGCATGGAATACGGATTGCGCGCGGTCATGGGCGTGCGGATGTAGCCCGGCGCGATGGTCGATACGCGTATGCCCTGCGGCGACAACTCGTTGCGCAGGCTTTCGCAATAGGCAATGACGGCCGCCTTGGAAGCGCTGTACGCGCCCGCGCCGGGCAGTCCGCGTATGCCGGCCACGCTGGCGATGCCCGCCAGGTGACCACGGCCGGCCTGCTTCATGGCGGGGATGAACGGTTCGAAGGTCGCCACCATGGCGATCAGGTTGGTGTCGATCACGGCGCGGAAAGCGTCGAAATCCTCCATTTCCTCGGTCAACGTACCGGTGCTGATGCCAGCATTGGCGATCACCAGATCGGTGCCGCCCAAGGCCAGGAAATCCCCGGCCGCCGCATGCAGGGCATCGCGGTCACGCACGTCCAGCGCATAGCAGCGGTGGCTGCCCGGCAGCGACGCGGCCAGCGCCTGCAAGGCCTCCTGGCGCCGGCCCACCAGGCCCAGCGTGGCGCCCAGGCCCGCATAGCGGCGCGCCAGCGCCTGCCCGATGCCGCTGCTCGCACCGGTGATGAAGACGTTCATGCTCCCCTCTCGTGAGTTCATCATTATCACCTTTAATCATGTAGTTCTTACTGGAAATCATTAAGAAACGGCCCGCGCGCCACCCCTATTGTCGCCAGGACGCCAAGCCGGTCGGCCCTGGATGAATCTGCGATACTGCGGGAAGAACCGCGTCCGCGGCACCACAGAGAGCAAGATGACGTCCCTTCCCATTTCCGATGTGCAAGCCGCGCTGACCGGATTGGTCGGCCAGGCGAATGTCTATGCCGATCCCGCGGACAAGGCCCGCTACGAAACCGGCGCCCGCTACGGCGACGGCAAGGCCGCCCTGGTGGTGCGGCCCGGCTCGGCCGCCGAGGTGGCCGCGGTGGTGCGCTACTGCGTGGACACCGGCACGCCGCTGATCGCCCAGGGCGCCAACACCGGCCTGGTGGCCGCCAGCACGCCGGACGCCAGCGGCACTCAGGTCGTGCTGAGCCTGGAGCGGCTGCGCGGCGAGATCGCGATCGACCGCGCCAACCGCACCGCCACCGTCGGCGCCGGTGTCACGCTGCAGGAACTGAACGACAAGCTGGCCGAACATGGCCTGTGCTTTCCCATCGACCTGGGCGCCAATCCCTCGCTGGGCGGCATGATCGCCACCAATACCGGCGGCTCGCGGCTGATCCGCTACGGCGACGTGCGCCACAACCTGCTGGGCATCGAAGTCGTGCTGGCCGATCCGCCGGGACAGGTGCTGGACCTGATGAGCGGGCTGCGCAAGAACAATACCGGCTACGACCTCAAGCAGCTCTTCGTCGGCGTGGGCGGCGCGGGCGGCGTCATCACCCGCGCCGTCGTGCAGGTCCATCCCCTGCCCCGCCAGACGGCCACCGCGCTAATCGTACCCACCAGCCAGGAAGCCGTGCTGGAACTGCTGATCGCGCTGGAAAGCGAGTTCGGCGATTTCCTGACCGCCTACGAGGGCATGTCCCGTTCCACCGTCCAGTCGGTCATCGACCACGTGCCCGGCGTCGCCAACCCCTTCGCCCCCGAGCCCATCCCCGACTACTGCCTGCTGGTGGAGCTGGCCGCCACCTCGTCGCGCGAAGTGCTGGGCGTGGACCTGCAATCGGCGCTGAACGATTTCCTGGAACGGCAATTCGACGTGCTGGTGGCCAACGCCGTGCTGGACGGCGGCCCCGACCTCTGGAAAATCCGCCATTCCATCAGCGAATCCATCCGCCACCAGGGCAAGCTGATCGCCTTCGACATCGCCGTGCCGCGCTCTTCGATGGTGGACTTCCAGACCACCGCGCGGCGGATGCTGGAAGCCGGCTTCCCTTGGCTGCGCCTGTTCGACTTCGGCCACTGGGCCGACGGCGGCACCCACTTCAACATCGTCTGGCCCCACGACGCCACGCCCGCCTACGACGCGGACACCGTGGAAAAACTCCGGCTGGCGATCTACGACCTGGTGGTCCGCCAGTTCGGCGGCAGCTTCAGCGCCGAACACGGCGTCGGCCCCTACAACGAACGCTTCTACCACCGCTATGCGTCGCCCGAAGCGCAGGCGCTGTCGGGCAAGATCCAGCAAGCCATAGACCCCGGGCATACGCTGGGCCAAGTCTATTTCGGCCCATCTTCCAAACCCTGACTTTCTCCAGAAAAACAAGAACGGCCTTGCACCATTGAATGCAAGGCCGTTCTTGTCTCTACCATCCAGACCCAGGGCACCGCGGATCCGGCTTTGCCGGTCCGCCAGTGCCGCCCCCTGGGGGGCGCGCGTCAGCGCGTAGGGGGGGCCTACTTCTTTTCCCTGCCGATCAGGAAATCGGCGACTTGCAGGGCGCCAAGATTGCTGCCGGTCATCGACGGCGAGGTCAGATAGCGGCCGTTGATGGCCAGCGTGGGCACGCCGTCGATCTTGTAGGCTTCGGCCAGCTTGGTGGCGCGCTGCACCTTGCTCTGGACGCCGAAGGAGTTGTAGGCGGCCGTGAACTGCGCACGATCCAGGCCCTGCTTCTCGGCCCAGTCGAAGATGCGGTTGGCCGTGTTCAACGGCTGGCGCTGTTCGTGGATGGCGGTGAAGACCATGCGATGCAGTTGGTCGACCTTGCCCAGCGCCTCCAGCGTGTAGTACAGGCGTTGCTGCGGTTCCATGCCGGCGTTGAAACGCACCGGCACGCGGCGCACCACGACATCGGGCGGCAGTTTCTTGATCCAGGCTTCCAGGCTCGGCTCGAGCGCATTGCAGTGCGGGCAGCTATACCAGAAGAACTCGGTGACCTCGACCTTGCCCGGGGAGTCGGTGGCCTGGGGCTGCTGCAGGCGGATGTACTCGGTGCCCTCGCGCGGCTGCTGCGCCTGGGCGGTACCCGGCAGGGCGGCGACGAAACCGGCGGCCAGGGCCAGGCTGGCAACGATATGGCGGAAAGAGAAGCGACCGATCATAGGATTCCTCTGATAACGTGGCCCGGACGGCGGACCGGCCGGGCGTGGTGGAAACTCGGACCGCGGCGGGCGGCGCGAAGTTCCACCCGGATCATTTCTTCACGACGGCGGCCTCGATGCCGTTCTCGGCCAGGCGCGCCCGCGTGCGGTTCATGTCGTCCAGACGGGTGAAGGGCCCCACGCGTACGCGGTGCACCGTGCCGGCAGCCACATCGGCCGTCTCCAGGCGCGCCTCGAACCCCATGAAGGCCAGCTTGGCCTTGAGCGCTTCGGCGTCCTCGATCACGCGGTAGGCGCCGACTTGCAGGAAATAAGTGCCCGAACCCGTGGCGCCGGGCGCCTGTGCGGGTGCCTGGGACGGCGCGGCGGCCGACGGCGCGGGAGGTTGCGCCCCCTTTTTGTCCTTGTCGACGTTCTGACTGGCCAGGAAGTCCCCCAAGGGATCGCGGGTTGCCTGGGGTACCGGCGCGGGCGCCGGCTGCGAGGCCGAGGGTCCCGATGCCGAGGGCGCGCCGGCGGGGCCGTCCTTGCCGTAAAGACTGCGGTTCGGATCGGGAGCGTTGGCGGGATCGGACGGCTGCGCGGGTGCTGCCGGCGGCCGGGTTCCCTTGCTGACGAAGGGCACCGGCGCCTTGGTGATGTAGAACGCCACCAGTACGGCCACCAGCAGGCCGACCAGCAATCCCGCCATCAGGCCGAACATGGTCCCGCCCACCGCTCGCTTGGGTGCTGCCTGGCGATGGCTGGCGCCGCCCTGCTTCCCGCCGCGGGGAGTCTTCGTCTTCGCTGTGGAGGCCATGAATCGTTACATCCGTTGCGGAGCGGACACGCCCAGCAACGCCAGCCCATTGGCCAGCACCTGCCGGGTTGCGGCCAGCAGCGCCAGGCGCGCCAGCTTCAGCGCCTCGTCGTCCACCAGCACGCGTTCGGCATTGTAGTAGGCATGGAAATCGGCGGCGCAATCCTTGAGCCAGAAAGCCACATGGTGCGGCGACAGATCGTTGGCCGCGAGCCCCACCATGGACGGGAACTCGGCCAGCCGCTGCAGCAGCAGGAACTCCCGTTCGGCCGTCAGCAGCGATGTATCCACCCGTGCCAGATCGGCCTCGCCGCCGCCCCATTGCGCCAGCACCGAGCAGATGCGCGCATGGGCGTACTGGATGTAATAGACGGGATTCTCGTCGGTCTGCTTGAGGGCCAGGTCGACGTCGAACACGAATTCGGTATCGGCGCGGCGCTGGATCAGGAAGTAGCGCACCGCATCGCGGCCGACCCAGTCGATCAGGTCGCGCATGGTCACGTAGCTGCCGGCGCGCTTGGAGATCTTGACCTCTTCGCCGCCGCGCATGACCTTGACCATCTTGTGCAGCACGTAGTCGGGGTAGCCCTTGGGGATGCCCACCTCCAGCGCCTGCAGGCCCGAGCGCACCCGCGCCACGGTACCGTGGTGGTCCGAGCCCTGGATGTTAATGGCCTTGGTGTAGCCGCGCTCCCACTTGGTCACGTGATAGGCCACGTCCGGCACGAAATAGGTATAGCCGCCCTCGGACTTGCGCATGACGCGGTCCTTGTCGTCGCCCTCGCCCAGTTCGGTCGTGCGCAGCCACAGCGCGCCGTCCAGCTCATAGGTGTGGCCGCTGGCGACCAGGCGCTGCACGGTCTGCTCGACCCGGCCCGACGTATACAGGGAGCTTTCCAGGTAGTAGTTGTCGAACTTCAGGTCGAAAGCCTGCAGGTCCAGGTCCTGCTCGCGGCGCAGGTAGGCCACGGCGAACCTGCGGATGTCGTCGAGGTTCTCGGGATCGCCCGAGGCGGTGACCGGCTCGGCGTCGGCCGCCCGCACCGTCTTGCCGGCCAGGAAGTCCGCCGCGATTTCCGAGATGTATTCGCCGCGATAGCCGTCGGCGGGGAAATCCGGATGCTCGGGGCCGAAGCCACGCGCGCGGGCCTGGACGCTGATCGCCAGGTTCTGGATCTGGTTGCCGGCGTCGTTGTAGTAGAACTCGCGCGTGACGTTCCAGCCGCTGGCGTCGAACAGGCGGCAGATCGCATCGCCCAGCGCGGCCTGGCGGGCATGGCCCACGTGCAGCGGACCGGTGGGATTGGCCGACACGAATTCGACCATCACCTTGCGGCCGTTGGCCGGCGCGCGGCCGAACTCGGCGCCGCGCACGCGGATGGCGTCGATCACCGCCTGCTTGGCGGCGGGCGCGATGCGCAGGTTGATGAAGCCCGGACCGGCGATCTCGGCACCCTGGACAAGGGTGGCCGCGCCCGGCAGCGCCAGCAGCGCATCGACGATGGCCTGGGCCAGCTCACGGGGATTGCGCTTGAGAGGCTTGGCGATCTGCATCGCCACGTTGGTGGCGGCGTCGCCGTGGGAGGCCACCTTGGGCCGCTCGAGCAGCAAGGTGGGCGTGGCTTCGGGGGCAACAGCCTTGACGGCGGCGCCCAGGAGGCCGAGTAGTTGTTCCTGTTGCTCGGGGAGCATGGCTGGAATGATCGCGCTAAATGAAAGACCAAGAGCGGAATGTTAACAGCCGCGAGCCGGGGAGGGGAAAAGCCCCCCCTCCCGGCGCTCCCCGCCGTGTAGCCGCTCAGCCGCCGCTGGCGCGCACGCCCGCCAGGGGGAAGACGAACGAGCCATCGGCGGGCGCGGACGCCGCCAGCATCGATGCCGCGCCGCCCCCCGCCGCCGGCTCGACCAGCGCAAAGCCCGAGGTCGTCACGCCCGCGTAGGGCCGGGCGCACGTGTTGGCGAAAGTGACGGTGGTCCGGAAATAATTCTTGCTGGCGTGCGGCGCCACCGAACCGGAGAAGTCGCACCGCCCGCCGTTGGCCACCACATAGCCGGTCAGGGCGCCCGTCGCGGAAATGGTCGTGGCGATCGTGGAGCTCGACTCGGCCACCCAGGTCCCCTGGATGTCGTCCAGGCTGGCCTTGCGCTCATAACTGGAATCGTAGTCGAGCTTGAAGCTGAAGGCCGCGCCGCCGGACAGGCTGCCCTGCAGGGTCTTCTTTTCCTGGACCGTGGCATTCAGAGAGAAGGCGCTGCCGGACGAGGCCGACATGAATATCTTGCCGTTGGCAGTATAGTTTTGGGCCTGGGTGGAACCGGTGCCCAGTACCATGGCAAGGTCACCACTGCGTGCAAGATGGAAACCCCACAGCTTGCCATCGTCCGTCACGAGCAACGCCAGCGGGTCTCCCGCCCCGGTCGCCCCGTCCCAGAACCCTTCCGCGTTGGCGTTGACGACCGGCGCCCCGCCACCCCCGTCCCCTCCTCCGCCACAGGCCGCCAGCAATCCCAGCAATGCGGCGGCCGCCGCGGTCCTCGTCTTGTTCATTGCCATTCCCCTTGTTCGTATGCTTGATCGATGAAACGGCGCCCCCGCGCTTGCGGCGGTCTCCCCCTGACGCCGTTCTGTCATCGAAGGTAGCACATGATGCGTATGAATAACACCCGGCCCCGCCACGGGTCGGCCGTCGACTTCCGCCATAATGGAGTCCGGTCCACGACACGGGAAACGCAACGCCATGATCGTCACCTTCAGATCCAAGGCCGCCGGCGAAGTCATCATGCTGGGCGAACACGCCAGGCCGCTGCTGGAACTGGCCGGCAAGATGCCCGAGATCGCCGCGGGCACGCGCGGCGTCTTCACGCCCGAGCAACTGCCCGAGGCCATCCGCCGCATCGAGACGGCGATAGGCATCGAAAAAGAACCCCGTTTCGACGAGGACAACCCCGAGGAAAAAGAGAAGGCCGCCAGCCACGTGGGGCTGAAGCAACGCGCCTTTCCGCTGCTCGACATGCTGCGCAAGGCGCAGGCCCAGAACGTCAACGTGACCTGGGAAAACTGAGGAGCCGCCGCATGACCCGACCACCCTGGCAGGACGTCCTGGACTTCTGGTTCCTGCCACCCGACGATCCCGGCTACCTGAAGCCGCGCCACGTCTGGTTCCAGAAAAATCCCGACTTCGACGCCGAGATCGAACGGCGCTTCCTGCCGCGAATCGAACAGGCGATGGCCGCAGGCCTGCGCGAGTGGAAACGCGAACTGGGCGGTGCGCTGGCGCGCATCGTGCTGCTGGACCAGTTTCCCCGCAACGTCTGGCGCGGCACGCCCCGCGCCTTCGCCGGCGACCCCCAGGCGCTGGCCGACGCGCTGGAACTGATCGATTCGGGCCGCTACCTGCAACTACCCCCCGTGAAACGGGAATTCGTCTACCTGCCGTTGATGCACAGCGAGAACCCCGGCATCCAGGAACGGTGCGTGGCCCTGTACACCACGCTGGCGCAGGAACACCCCGCCTCCCAGAACTCGCTGGACTTCGCCATCCGCCATCGCGACATCGTGGAACGCTTCGGCCGCTTCCCCCATCGCAACGCCGCCCTGGGAAGGGCAAGCACGGGGCAGGAGCTGGAGTTTCTGAAGCAGCCGGGATCGGGGTTCTGACGCCCCCCAAGCCACTCTGACAGCACCCCATGATGCGGTGGATCCGGCTGTGCCGGTCCACCCGCATCGGCCCCTTTGGGGGGCGCGCCAAGCGCGTAGAGATCACACACTCACTTCGGCAAGCTTGGTGCCTACTGTCGCGGCAGGCTGTCCGCTATCGCGGATGTGCCGGTTGACGGCGCTCAGCACGGCCTTGAACGACGCCGTGACGATGTCGCTGTCCACGCCCACGCCAAAGCCCGTGGGGGCGTCGCCTACGCGCACTTCCACATAGCAGGCGGCGGTCGCGTCGGCGCCCACGCCTATCGAGTGCTCGTGGTAGTCCATCATCCGCATCGGCATATCCAACGCCTGCACAAAGGCGTCGATGGGACCGTTGCCGGTCCCCACCAGCGTGCGTGCCTGGCCATTCGCCTGTACGTCGACCTCGACCCGCACGCCGCCGTCGATGCTGGCCATGCGATGACGGACGAAGCGATAGGGCTCGTGCTGCTCCAGGTATTCGTGGTTGAAGATGGAGTAGACATCGGCGGCGACGACTTCCTTGCCCGTTGCATCGGTCACGCGCTGGATGGCGCGGCTGAACTCGATCTGGAGGCGGCGCGGCAGGTCGAAGCCGTATTCCTGTTGCAGCAAGTAGGACACCCCGCCCTTGCCGGACTGGCTGTTCACGCGAATGACCGCGTCATAGCTGCGCCCCAGGTCGGCCGGATCGATGGGCAAATAGGGAACGTCCCAGATGGCGTCCGGCTGGCGCTGCGCGAAACCCTTCTTGATCGCGTCCTGGTGCGACCCCGAGAATGCGGTGAAGACGAGGTCGCCCACGTACGGATGACGCGGATGCACCGGCAGCTGGGTGCAGTATTCGACACAGCGGCGCACGTCGTCGATGTCGGAAAAATCGAGCCCCGGCGAAACACCCTGGCTGTAGCAGTTCAAGGCCAACGTGACCAGGTCGACGTTGCCGGTGCGCTCGCCGTGGCCGAACAGGCAGCCCTCGATGCGGTCGGCGCCGGCCAGCACGGCCATCTCGGCCGCCGCCACCGCGGTGCCGCGATCGTTGTGCGGGTGGACGCTGAGAATGATGCTGTCGCGGTTGGCCAGGTTGCGGTGCATCCACTCGATCTGGTCGGCGTAGATGTTGGGCATCGCGCACTCGACGGTGGCCGGCAGGTTCAGGATGATCTTGCGGCTGGGCGTCGCGCCCCAGGCCTCGACCACCGCATCGCACACATCCTTGGCGAAATCGAGTTCGGATGAACTGAACACCTCGGGCGAATACTGGTAGACCCATTCGGTATCGGGACGCTCGTCGGTCAACGCCTTGATGAGGCGGGTGCCTTCCAGCGCGACCTGCTTGACCTCTTCGCGCGACATGCCGAACACGATGCGGCGGAAGGCCGGCGCGATGGCGTTGTACATGTGCACGATCACCCGGCGGCCGCCCTCGACCGACTCGATGGTGCGGCGGATCAGTTCCTCACGCGATTGCGTCAGCACCTCGATGGTGACGTCCTCGGGCACCCGGTTCTGGTCGATCAGGCCCCGGATGAAATCAAAATCCGTCTGCGAAGCCGATGGAAAACCGACCTCGATTTCCTTGAAGCCGATCTGGACCAGTTTCTCGAACATGCGCGTCTTGCGCTCGCCGTTCATGGGTTCGATCAAGGCCTGGTTGCCGTCGCGCAGATCGGTGCTCATCCAGATCGGCGCCTTGGTCATCCGGCGGTTGGGCCAGCTACGCTCGGAAAAGTCGTAGGCGGGGAAGGGGCGGTATTTCGCCTCGGGATTCTTCAACATGATGGACTGCTCCTGCTACTGCGGACTCGGAATGGACGGATGGACCGTGTGAGTGGCCGAGAGGGGGCTGCCGAACTGCCACGAGGACGCTAGGCCCGGCAACCGATCGGTAGTAGTAGCGAGGAAGCGATGAGTGCGACGATCGCGCGCACGTCGGCACCCGGCGCGGCTTGGCGCAGGGAGGCGGCGGAGCGGATGGCGGAGGTGGCCATGGTTGCGATCGTGCTTGGGAAAAATGCGGATAGATGTGATAGTCAACCACAAATCCGGATTGCTGGCAAGCCGCCTGGGGAAACTACAACGCCATCAGGCACCGGCGATGTCGGCGAGATGATCGGCCGTCCATATTGGAAACGGAGCCTGCGGCCGCAAGGCCAGCAGGTCCGCATCGCCAGTCACCAGGGCCTCGGCCTCGGCAACATGGGCGAGCACGACGAAGACCTGGTCCTTCTTATCACGGCATTCGGGCAGGAGAGGCCAAACGGCAGGCAACGTGACGACCTCTGCATGCGGAAGAAAATCCGCGAGCAAGTCGTTCTGGTCACTCGCTGACAACCGGAATTTGGGATAAGCCAGGACACGCAGCAATTCATTGGCGGTAGCCCGGCAGACTAAAGGCGCAAGCCTGCCATCCTGCCAGGCCCGGCGTATCCAGGCCAACCGGCCCGAGGTAAACATCAGCGCCGACAGCACGATGTTGGTGTCGAGCACGACGCGACGCGTCATCGCCGTGCCCACGCAAGGGCCTCTTCCACATCCTGCTCGGTGATACCCAACTGCTCCAGCTTGTCACGGACGGCCTGAGCCTGATGGACCCTGACCGGAGTCAATACGATGCGCCCATTCTCGACCGTTACGTCGAAATAATCCGTCTCGTCCACACTAGAGACTGCGGCCTTGGGCAAGGTGATCTGGTTTTTCGATGTCAGCTTGGCAAGCATAGGGAAACTCCACAAACCAAGAAATCTTATTTTCTTACTTTACCATAATAAGGAATCAAGCCATATTCAAACCCGGGGTAAACCCGGGATACCCCCCCGCCCGGCGCCGGTTCACCATCATCCGACAATCAGGAGGAGACAGCCGTGGCAAGCTACCAGGCCTTCCATGCCCGATCTGTGGACGAACCGGGACCGTTCTGGAGCGAGCAGGCCCGGCTCGTCGACTGGCACGCGCCGCCCACCCAGCCCCTGGACCTGTCACATCCCCCCTTCTCGCGCTGGTTCGTTGGCGGACTGACCAATCTCTGCCATAACGCGGTCGACCGGCATCTGGCCGAACGGGGCGACCAGCCCGCGCTGGTCCACGTCTCGACCGAGACCGGCACCGAGTCCGCCTACACCTACGCGCAATTGCATGACGAAGTGAACCGGATGGCCGCGGTGATGCAGGCGCTGGGCGTACGGCGCGGCGACCGGGTGCTGATCTACATGCCCATGATTCCGGAGGCGGCGTTCGCGATGCTGGCCTGCGTGCGGATCGGCGCCATCCACTCGGTGGTGTTCGGCGGCTTCGCCTCGGCCAGCCTGGCCACGCGCATCGACGATGCCCGGCCGGCCCTGGTGGTGTCGGCCGACGCCGGCTCGCGCGCGGGCAAGGTGATTGCCTACAAGCCGCTGCTGGACGAAGCGCTGCAACTGGCTTCGCATGCGCCGGCCAGCGTGCTGCTGGTGGACCGGGGCCTGGCGCCCATGCCCATGCAGGCAGGGCGGGACCACGACTACGCGGCGCTGCGCGAACGCCATGCCCATGCCCGCATTCCCTGCGTCTGGCTGGAGTCGAACGAGCCTTCCTACATCCTCTACACCTCAGGCACCACCGGCAGGCCCAAGGGCGTGCAGCGCGACACGGGCGGCTATGCCGTGGCGCTGGCCGCGTCGATGCGGCACATCTTCTGCGCGAAAGCGGGAGATGTGATGTTCACGACCTCGGACGTCGGCTGGGTGGTGGGCCACAGCTACATCGTCTACGGACCGTTGATCGCGGGCATGACCACGCTGATGTACGAGGGCACGCCGGTGCGCCCCGACGGCGCCATCTGGTGGAAGCTGGTGGAACAGTACGGCGTCACCCACATGTTCAGCGCCCCCACCGCGATACGGGTGCTGAAGAAGCAGGATCCGGAAACGCTGCGCCGCCACGATCTTTCCACGCTGCGCACCTTGTTCCTGGCCGGCGAGCCGCTGGACGAACCCACCGCGCGCTGGATCCACGAGGCCATCGGCAAACCCGTGGTCGACAACTACTGGCAGACCGAAACCGGCTGGCCCATGCTGGCGCTGCCGCGCGGGGTGGAAGACCTGCCCACCAAGTTCGGCTCGCCCGGCCTGCCGGTGTACGGCTATCGGCTGGAGATCGTGGACGAGCAGACAGGCGAACCTTGCCCGCCCGGCCGCAAGGGCGTGGTGGCGCTGGAGGCGCCGTTGCCGCCGGGCTGCATGACCACGGTCTGGGGCGACGACGAGCGCTACGTTTCCACCTACTGGTCGGGCTTTCCCGGCAAGCTGCTGTATTCCAGCTTCGACTGGGGCATCCAGGACGAGGACGGCTACGTCACCATCCTGGGTCGCACCGACGACGTCATCAATGTCGCGGGACACCGGCTGGGCACACGCGAGATCGAGGAAAGCGTCTCCAGCCATCCGGACATCGCCGAGGTCGCCGTGGTGGGCGTGCAGGACGCGCTGAAGGGCCAGGTCGCGATGGCCTTCGCCATCGCCCGCAGCGCCGACCGCGCCGCGACGCCCGAAGGCCGCCTGCGATTGGAAGGCGAGGTCATGCAGACGGTCGAGCGCCGCCTGGGCGCCGTGGCCCGTCCGGCGCGGGTGTTCTTCGTGAATGCGCTGCCCAAGACCCGCTCGGGCAAGTTGCTGCGACGGGCCATCCAGGCCGTCGCCGAGGGACGCGATCCCGGCGACCTCACCACCATCGAGGACGCCAGCGCATTGCAGCAGTTGAAGGACGCGATGTTTCCCCCGGCCTAGCCACCGGCGAAAAAAAGGGCTTGAAAAGCAGGCGATCGTCCAGAAATTGGATTCAAGGGATGCCGCAACCGGGTCCCCGTGAAACTTGCTGATCATCAGGAGATTCTAGCCATGAACGCTGCTTTTTCTCTGGCGCCCTTGTTCCGCCAATCGG
The DNA here is from genome assembly GCF_058793475.1 of Pigmentiphaga sp. MLSB6-MA01. Classification (NCBI taxonomy): domain Bacteria; kingdom Pseudomonadati; phylum Pseudomonadota; class Betaproteobacteria; order Burkholderiales; family Alcaligenaceae; genus Pigmentiphaga; species Pigmentiphaga sp. MLSB6-MA01. Next base: position 351,729 of record NZ_JBXAFV010000001.1, read on the forward strand.
TCGGCTTCGACCGCTTCAATGACCTTTTCGAGTCGGCCTTGCGCAACGACACCGGCAGCACCTATCCGCCCTACAACGTCGAGAAGCGCGGCGACGACGACTACCGCATCGTGATCGCGGCGGCCGGGCTGCGCGACGAGGACCTGGACCTGCAGGTCGAGAGCGGCGTGCTGACCGTGACCGGCGGCCGGCGCGAGAAAAGCGAAGGTCCCGTCACCTATCTGCACCAGGGCATCGCGCAGCGCGCGTTCAAGCTGTCGTTCCGGCTGGCCGACCATATCGAAGTGCGCGGCGCGCATCTCGAGAACGGCCTGTTGAACATCGACCTGGTCCGTGAAGTGCCCGAGGCCGCCAAGCCCCGGCGCATCGAGATCGGCGCCGCTGCCCCGGCGCCGCGCCAGCAGCCCGCGCTGGCCAACGCCGCCTGACGGTACGGCGGAGCGGCAACGCTCCGCCCCTTCCTACGCCGCCGCATCCCACACGTCGTGGCTGCGCGGCGTATCGATGCGATAGTCCGTATAGGGCCGCCGCAACAGCTCGGCCCCCAGCCTCCTGGCCGCCGCGACCGGGTCGCGAGGATCGCGCGCGACTTCGCCGCGGCGGTTGCCCGCGCCGTGCACATGGCCGACGAAGGCCGAGTGGCTGTACCGGGCGAATTCCTGCACCTGATGCACGATGCCCAGCCCCGCTCCGGGGTAGCTTTCTTCCGAGGCCAGGGTCAGCGCCAGCCTTTTTCCCTGCATGCGCTTCATGACGTCCGCGTGATGCGGATAGGTGCTCGAATAGTAGGCGAACGAGCGATCGAAAAAGGCCTTGGTCTGCGCCGACATTCCATACCAGTAGATGGGCGTGCAGAACACCACGCCGGCGGCGGGCAGGAATTCTTCCAGGAAGAGTTCGCCGTAGCGGTCGGCGGGCGGTTCGGACGAAGGCGTACGGTCGCCCAGGAATCCGCCGATGTAGTCGTCCAGGAAGCGCAGGCGTGGGGCAAGGCCCGCCTCCCGCGCTCCGGCCTCGACCGCGCGCGCCAGCAGCGCGCTGTTGCCGTCACGGCGGGGGCTGCCGACCAGGATGAGTATCGACGAAGATGAGTCCATGTCATGCATTCCTGTGGAAAGGAGTTGCCCGGACACGCCGGGGATGGAATGAATGTAGGAGGCAGGCCCCGTTCTTGGCGAGTGAGCTTCTTTCCAATAAGATGAATTGAATTCATCTCCAGGCCATCAACCCCGTGTTCGCCCGATTGCCCCTGAACGCCCTGCGCACCTTCGAAGCCGCCGCGCGGCTGCGCAGTTTCAAGCTGGCCGCGCAGGAGCTGCACGTCACGCCCACCGCGGTGTCCCATCAGGTCCGGACGCTGGAACAGCATCTGGGAGTAGCCCTGTTCCAGCGCGCGGCGCGCGGCGTGACGCTCACCGCCGCGGGGACACGGCTGCTGGAAACCGTGCACGGCGCGCTGCTGGACATCGGCCAGGCCATGGACGCCCTGCGGCCGCGGCCGGGCACGGGCGTGGTCACCGTCACCACCACGCACTCCTTCGCGGCCTTGTGGCTCGTGCCCCGGCTGGGCCGCTTCTACCAGGAGCATCCCGGTTGCGAAGTGCGGCTGGATGCCACCGAACGCGTGGTCGACCTGTTGCTGGACGCGAGCGTGGACGTGGCCATCCGCTACGGCGGAAGCGAGCCGCCTGGCCTGCTGGCACCGACGATGCTGGCCGAGTCCTTCGGCGTCTATGGCACGCCGGCCGCCGTACGCGCGGCCGCCAAGGCCAGGCCGGCGCTGATCTCGGTGCAATGGCGCGACTCCACCCTGTACGAGCACGGCTGGCGGCAGTGGTGCGCGGCGGCGGGCCTGCCCTGGCTGGACGGGCGGCCGCCCATGCGGCACTACGAGGAGGAGTACTACGCCTTGCAGGCGGCGATCGCGGGCCAGGGCCTGGTGCTGGCAAGCTCGGTCATGGTGTCGGATGCCGTCGGCACCGGGCTGCTGCGGCCGTTCAAGCCCGGGATACGCGTACCGGGCGACCGCTACGTCGTGCTGTGCGCCCCGGGCCGCGAGCGCCACCCGCCGGCCCGCGCCTTCCTGGCCTGGATCGAGCGGGAGTTCGCCGGCGCGCGGGGCGACGATCCGGTCAGCCGGCCGACTCGGTGAAGCGCAGGCCGGCGATGCCCGCCACCGCAAGCGCCAGGAAGAACAAGCGGGCGGGCGGCGCGCCTTCGCCGAACCACACCATGCCCAGCACCGTGAGCCCGACGGTACCCACGCCGGTCCAGACCGCGTAGGCGATGCCCAGGGGCAGCGCGCGCAAGGCGTGCGCCAGCAGGAAGATACTGCCCAGCCCCGCCGCGACCGCCACCGCGCTGGGCACGGGGCGGGTCCAGCCGGCGTTGAGCTTGAGCCCCAGGCCCATGACCACTTCCAGACAGGCCGCCGCCAACAGGTAGGTCCAGGCCATGCCCCTACTCCCGCATGGCTGCCGGGGCGTCGTGCCGCGAGGCGCCCGGAACGCGATTAGCCGCGATGGCCCGCTGCACCGCGGGCCGGGCCGCGATGGCCGCCAGCCAGCGGCGAACCGCCGGATAGTCCGCGATGTCGAGATCCAGTTCCTCATGCGTGCGCAGCCAGGGAAAGGCCGCCATATCGGCGATCGTGTAGTCGTCCAGCGCCAGGAAGCGGGACGCCCGCAGCCGGCGTTCGGCCACGCCGAACAGGCGATGGGACTCCTTCCGGTAGCGCGCGATGGCCTCGACGTTGGTGCCGCCCGCGCCGTGCAGGAACCACCACAACTGCCCCAGCATGGGGCCGATGCCGCCCACCTGGAAATACAGCCACTGCCGCACCTGCGTGCGCCCCGCCGGCGTCGAGGCCGAGAACCGTCCGTATTTGTCCGCCAGGTACTCCAGGATGGCGCCCGATTCGAATATCGCCAGTCCGGCATCCGCATCCACGATGGCGGGAATCTTGCCGTTGGGATTGATGGTCAGGTAGTCCGGCCGGTGCTGGTCGCCCCGCCCCAGGTCCAGCGCGACCTGCGCGTACGGGATGTCCGCTTCCTGAAGAAAGATGCCGATCTTCAATCCGTTGGGGGTATCGGCGGTATAGAGCGTGATGGCGTCTGTCCGGGTCATGGCTAAGCTCCTTGTCATCGTCTATGAATTGCAATTACAATTATTGTATTGGCAACTATGACGCACCACGAAGCGTTGCGCAAGAGGAGACGATCGATGTCCTTTTCCTTCGTTTCGAACGACGACGCCGCCACCCGCCGGGCGGCGGCCAGTTGCCTGGCGGCGTTGAGTCGCGGCGGACAATCGACGGAACCGGTCCCCCTCACCCCCTGGCAGACCATCGAAGCCAGCGCGCGGGTACTGGAAACCGATGCCGCGGCGAACCGCGCGTGGGTGGTTCGCGGCCGCGCCGTTCACGGCGCGGCGCCGATGGCCAGCGCGTGGCCCTTATGGTTCCGCCGCGACGCGGCCCGCTACGAGCGGCCCCTGGTCTGCCTGTGCCGCATTCCATCGGTGGCCGGGATGCGGGGGCTGGCGGCGCAGCTGCGCCAACGCGGCGTGCTGTGCAACGAAGCCGCCGCCTGGCGGGAAGGCAGCACCCTGGAGCGCCACGCGGAACTGCCGCTGTGGCTGGCCGACAACCTGGACTATGTGCCCTACGACCTGGCCTGCGCGGACGAGGCGCGGGCCATCCTGGCGGGCGCGCTTCAGGACATGTATGGCCGCGGCTCCCGCCGCTTCTACTATCTGTCGGCGCACGACCGGCCAACCCGGCCCCGGTCGCCGCTGGATCCCGCCAGGGCCTCCGATGCGGTGCGCGGCATGTACCTGGCCCGCGCCGCACCGGCCGGGTCCGCCGTCGCCCACGTCCGGCTGCTGGCGGCGGGCACGGTGCTGCATGCCGCGTTGCGCGCGGCGCGTCTGCTGTGGCGGGGCTGGCGCATAGGCGCGGAAGTCTGGAGTTGCCCGAGCTACACCCGGCTGGCGCGCGAAGCGCGGCTGGCCTCGTGGCATGAACTGTTGCACCCGGACGAGCCGATGGAAACTTCCCATCTCGTTCGCTGCCTGGCGCGCGGATGCGGTCCCGTCATCGCGGCCACCGCCTATCCCCGCCGCATCGCCGAACAGATCGGCGCCCATGTACGCGGGCCGTTCATGGCCCTGGGCAGCGACTCCACGGCCATCGGGCCGAGGGACGATCCGCTGTCATCCCGGGCGCTGGCCCTGGCGGCGATCAAGGTTTTGCAGGACGCGGGCCGCTAGCCGGCGCCACCCGCCTCCATCGACCGCTTGGCGTCCGCCGCGGCATGGTCCAGCGCCTTGGCGAACAAGTCCCGTTCAGCGCCGCTGAACCGGGCCAGGAAGAGCTCCTCCACGGCGGTCTCGTACACCTTCCACATCTTGCGGCGTAGCGCCCGCCCTTCCTTGGTGATCGAGGCGAAGGCCGCCCGGCCGTCCTCGGCCGAACGCGCCCGCGTGACCAGTCCCTCGCGCTCCAGGCGGTCCACCAGCCGCGTCAGGTTGTAGCGTTCGATGGCCAGGACATCGGCCAGCTCGTGCATGCGGCGGGTGCCGCCAGGACCGCTTTCCAGCCCCCACAAGGCGTCGTACCAGGCATAGGGAGGCAGGTCCGCGGCGGCAAGGCGGCGCTCGATCTCCCGGATCATCCAGCGATGCGCGCGGACGAACGAGAACCAAAGATCGGCTTGCTCTGCGGCCATGAATGCTCCGTGGGTTGATATTGCAGTTGCAATTATATGGCCCGGGATTAGAATTGCACTTGCTATCATTGTAATTGCAATCATATGCGTGGCCGCGGGCGACCCCCAGGCCCGCAGCCTTAGTGGAGCCGCCGCATGTCCCGACCGACACCATCCATCGACATCGATCCCCAGGAAACCCGAGAGTGGCTGGACGCCATGGAAGCCGTCGTGGCGGTGGAAGGCCGCGATCGCGCGCACTTCCTGATAGACCAGCTGCTGGACGAGGACGTGGCGCAGCACGGCAGCCTGCACGGCCGGGTCACCACGCCCTACGTCAACACCATTGCCCCCACGCGCCAGCCCCCCTACCCCGGCGACCTGGCCATCGAGCGCCGGCTGAGCGCCTACGTGCGCTGGAACGCAATGGCCATGGTGCTGCGCGCCGGACGGCACTCCAACGTCGGCGGCCATATCGCGACCTACGCGTCGGCCGCGGTGCTGTACGACGTCGGCTTCGACCACTTCTTCCGCGGCCGGACCGACACCTTCGCCGGCGACCTGGTCTACATCCAGGGGCACTCCGCGCCCGGCATCTACGGCCGCGCCTACATCGAAGGCCGCATCGACGAAGCCCGGCTGGACGACTTCCGGCGGGAGGCCGGGCGTCCCGGCCTGTCGTCCTATCCCCATCCCCGGCTCATGCCGGACTTCTGGCAGTTCCCCACCGTATCCATGGGCCTGGGCCCGCTGACCGCCGCCTACCAGGCGCGCTATATGCGCTACCTGGACTATCGCGGCCTCAAGCCCCAGCAGGGACGCAAGGTATGGGCCTTCCTGGGCGACGGCGAGATGGACCAGCCGGAATCCCTGGCCGCCATCGCGCTGGCCGGGCGCGAGAAACTGGACAACCTGATCTTCGTCGTCAACTGCAACCTCCAACGGCTGGACGGCCCCGTGCGCGGCAACGGCAAGGTCATCCAGGAACTGGAAGGCACGTTCCGGGCCGCGGGCTGGAACGTGATCAAGGTCGTCTGGGGCGGCGGCTGGGATGCCCTGCTGGCCCGCGACCATGCCGGCCTGCTGCACCGGCGGATGATGGAATGCGTGGATGGCGACTACCAGACCTTCAAGTCGCAGGACGGCGCCTACGTGCGCCAGCACTTCTTCGGCAAGTATCCGGAACTGCTGGAGATGGTCGCGCACCTGACCGACGACGATATCTGGCAGTTGGCGCGCGGCGGCCACGACCACGAAAAGGTCCATGCCGCCTATGCGGCCGCCACCGCGCACGCGGGCCAGCCCACCGTGGTCCTGGCCAAGACGGTGAAGGGTTTCGGCATGGGGGAATCGGGCGAAGGCCAGAATATCAACCATCAGTTGAAGAAAATGGCGGACGACTCGGTCCGGGCCTTTCGCGACCGCTTCGCGCTGCCATTGACCGATGAGCAACTGGCCGACCTGCCCTACCTGAGACCCGAGCCGGGCAGCCTGGAGGCCCGCTACCTGGCCGATCGGCGGGCCAGCCTGGGCGGCCACGTTCCTTCGCGCAGCGGCGCCATGGCCCCGCTGCCGATACCCGCGCTCGATGCGTTCGCCACGCACCTGAAGGACACGGGCGAACGCGGCGCCTCCACCACCATGGCTTTCGTGCGCATCCTGGGCACCTTGCTGAAGGATCCGGTGCTGGGCCCCCTGGTCATCCCCATCGTGCCCGACGAATCGCGCACCTTCGGCATGGAAGGCCTGTTCCGGCAGATCGGCATCCATTCGCACCTGGGCCAGCTCTATACCCCGCAGGACGCCGGACAGCTCAGCTACTACAAGGAAGCGCGCGACGGCCAGATCCTCCAGGAAGGCATCAACGAGTCGGGCGCCATCTCGTCCTGGATCGCCGCCGGAACGTCCTACAGCACCCACGGCCTCGCCACCATCCCCTTCTACATCTTCTATTCCATGTTCGGCCTGCAACGCGTGGGCGATCTTGCCTGGGCGGCTGCCGATGCGCGCACGCGGGGCTTCCTGCTGGGCGCCACCTCCGGCCGCACGACGCTGATGGGCGAGGGCCTGCAGCACGACGACGGGCACAGCCACGTGCTGTCCTCGGTCATTCCCAGCTGCGTCTCGTACGACCCCACCTTCTCGTATGAACTGGCGGTCATCATCCAGGACGGCCTGCGCCGGATGTTTGTCGAACAGGAAGACATCTACTACTACATCACGCTGCTGAACGAGAACTACCCCCACCCCGCCCTGCGCGAAGCGGACCGGGAGGGGATCCTGAAGGGCCTGTACCTGTTCCGCGAATCCTCGGCCCCAGCCTCGCGGCCTCGCGCGCAACTGCTGGGCAGCGGTGCCATCCTGCGCGAGGTGATCGCGGCCGCCGAGCTGCTCGAGCGCGATTTTTCCGTCGCCGCCGACGTCTGGAGCGCCACCAGCCTGACCGAACTGCGGCGCGACGGCCTGGCCGCCGAACGCTGGAACCTGCTGCACCCCGAGGCCGCGCCCCGCGCGTCCTACGTGCAACAGCGCCTGGCCGGGCGCCACGGCCCCATCGTGGCCGCGACCGACTACATGAAGATCGTCGCCGACCAGATCCGCCCCTTCGTCGGCAGCCGGCGCTTCGTCGCGCTGGGCACGGACGGCTTCGGGCGTTCCGATACCCGCGAGTCGCTGCGGAGCTTCTTCGAGGTGGACCGGCATTTCATCGTGGTCGCGACGCTCAAGGCCCTGGCCGATGAAGGCGCCATTTCGCCGGCCACCGTGACACAGGCCATGCAACGCTACGGCATCGCCGCCGACAAACCCGACCCGGCCGCCGTGTGAACGACGGGGGGCATGCCACAATGCCGGCATGCGCACCTTTCTTCTCTACGCCGCGACCGCCATCGCGGAAATCGTCGGCTGCTACCTGCCCTACCTGTGGCTGCGGGAAGGGCGCTCCGCCTGGCTGCTGGTCCCCGCGGCCGCCAGCCTGGCGCTGTTCGCCTGGCTACTGACCCTGCACCCCACCGCGGCCGGCCGGGTCTATGCCGCCTACGGGGGCGTCTACATCGGCGCGGCCATCGTATGGCTGTGGGCCGTGGACGGCATACGCCCCACGTCGTGGGACGTGGCGGGCGCGTTGGTGGCGCTGGCCGGCATGGGCATCATCATCTTCCAGCCGCGCTGAGGCCCGGCCTGGCGCTCACCCCGCCACGAACCCCGCCCGCTGGGGCCACAGGCTCTGGAACGCATGCACCCGCCGCTCGCCATACACGCCGGCGCGGGTGAACGGCTCGCCCTCCAGCCAGGCGCGCGCGTCCGCTTCGCTGTCGAAATCGATGACGAGCAGGCTGCCGACGAAATCCTCGTCGCCTCCCCCGCCCAGCAACGGACCGGCGAACGCGATCCGGTCCCGGACGCGCTCCAGGTACTGCTTGTGGTCCGGCCGGACCCGCGCCCTCAGATCGGGGGTCCCCGGCTGCCGGCTGTCCAGCAGATGAAAGACATACAACATGGCGTTACTCCACTGATTTATCTGGCGTAGCGGTCTTCCAGCGCGGCCCAGTCATAGAAGCCGACGATCCGCTTGTATTCCTCGAAGCTCACGCCGCGGCCGGTCAACCTGAGTTCGCCCGAACGGATGTCCTCCAGGCACTCCCGCATGGTCTTCGTGGCATGCATCAGGAGATTGATGCCGTAGATCACGATGCGAAAACCGAGTTGTTCGAGTTCGTCGGGCCGCAGGATGGGCGTGCGCCCGCCTTCGAGCATGTTCGCCATCAGCGTGGCGTCCAGCGACCTGCCTATGGTCTCCAGCTCCTCGACCGACTCGGGCGCCTCGATGAAGATGCCGTCGGCCCCGGCCTTCGCATAGCGTTCGCCGCGCCGCAGCGCCTCGTCCAGGTCATAGACTTCGCGCGCATCGGTCCGGGCGATGATGAAGGTGTCCGGGTTCAGCCGGTTCTCGGCCGCGGCGCGGATGCGCGTCTCCATGTCCTCGGTGGACAGCAGCGTCTTGCCGGCGATGTGTCCGCAACGCTTGGGCGAGACCTGGTCCTCGAAGAACAGCGCCTGGGCCCCGAGCTTCTCGTAGGTGTGCACCGAATGGATGACATTCTTGATGTCGCCATAGCCGTTGTCGACGTCCACCAGCACCGGCAGGTCGGAAGCGGCCATGATGTCCCGGATGCCGGCCGCGATCTCGCCCAGCGCGGCCAGGCCGATGTCGGGCAGCCCGTAGCGCGCGCCTACCAGCGGAAACCCGCCGATGAAGTAGGCCTTGAAGCCGGCCTGCCTGATCAGCAGCGCGGAGAGGGCATCGTGGGCACCGGGCAGCACCAACGGGCGCTCGGTCTGGACCAGTTGGCGAAAACTGTGGGTATTGTCGGAATGCTGCATGCTGCCTACTCCAAGGTAACTTTTGCCGCCTTGATGACGGCCTGCCATTTCTCCGCTTCCGCGCGCATCAGGGCGGAAAGCCGGGCCGGCGGACCGCCCATGGGTTCCGCGCCCTGCGCTTCGAGCTGCTTCCTGATGGACGGATCCTGCAGGATGGCGTTGATTTCGGTGTTCAGCTTGCCGACGATGGGCGCGGCTACGCCCTTGGGCGCCATGATGCCGAACCAGGTGATGCCTTCGAAGCCGCTCAGGCCGCTTTCGCTCAGCGTGGGCAGATCGGGCGCCAGCGGCGAGCGCGCGGCGCTGGTGATCGCCAGGGCCTTGACCTTTTCCTGCCGTGCCTGGGGCAGGGTCCACACCACGCTGTCGAAGGCGAAGCTGACTCGCCCCGAGGTAATGTCCGGCACGGCCTGCACGCCGGTCTTGTAGGGGATGTGCACGGCGTCGATGCCGGTCAGAAGCTTGAAGTTCTCGCCGATCAGGTGGGTGATGGTGCCCGCCCCGCTGGAAGAAAAGCTGAGCTTGCCCGGATTCTGCTTCGCATAGCGGATGAACTCCGCGATGCTGGCGACCGGCAGGGTGGGACTGACGACCAGCACATTGGGCGCGGTGCCCAGCCCCACGACGGGCTCGAAGCTGGCGTCGCTGTCGTAGGGAAGCTTGCGCAGCGCCGGCAGGATGCTGTGCGTGCTGGTGGTGGCCACCAGCAGCGTGTAGCCATCCGGGGCCGCCGCTGCCACGGCCTGGGCGCCTATCGCCCCCGCCGCGCCCGCCTTGTTCTCGACCACGACCGTGGCGCCCAGGCGTTCCCCCAGCTTCTGGGCCACGGACCGGGCGAGCGTATCGGTGCTGCCGCCGGCGGCAAAGGGCACGACGATGGTGATCGGGTGCGATGGAAACCCGCCGGCGTCGCGGGCGGCGGCCAACGTCGGCGCGGCAAGCGATACGCCGAGCGCGGCAAGCGTCAAGTACTTCATCTCATGTCTCCTCTTTGGCCCGACGGGCCTGATCAATCGAAGCGGATGCCCGCGGTCCGGACCACCTCGCCCCAGCGCTCGACTTCCTCCTTCAGAAACCGGCGCGTCTGCTCGGGCGTGGTGATGCGCAGGTCGACGCCCAAGGCGGTCAGCTTGCTCCGGGTCCCCTCGTCGGCCAGCGCCTTCGCCAGATCCGCCTGCAGGCGCTGGACCACGGCGGACGGGGTCGCGGCCGGCACGGCGAACATGGCCCACCCCTGCAGCCGATCCACGCTGGGAACCCCGGACTCCGAGAAAGTGGGCGTATCCGGCAGCTTGGGATGGCGGTCCGACCCGGTGATGGCCAGGGCCCGGACCTTGCCGGATTCGATGTTGGGCAACGCGCTGCCTATGGTTTCGAAGGAAAAATCGATATGCCCGCCCAGGAGGTCGGTCACGACCTGGTTCTGCCCCTTGTAGGGAACGTGGGTCACCTTCGTCTGCGTGGCCGTCTGGAACAGCTCGCCGATCAGGTGGCCGGCGGTACCCGGCCCCGGCGATCCGTAGGTCAGCCGGCCGGGCTCGGCACGGGCGCGGGCGATCACGTCCTGCACCGAACGGTAGGGCGCGCCGGCCGGCACGATCAGCACGTTGCGGGTCACCCAGGCGATGCTGACGGGACGGAAGTCGCGTTCCGGATCGTAGGGCAGATGCGCGTACAGGGTCTTGTTCACCGCCAGGTTCGCCGTGCTGCCCACGAAGATGGTGTGGCCGTCTCCCGGCTGCCGGGCCGCGTATTCCGCGCCGATATTGCCGCCGGCGCCGGCTTTGTTCTCGACGATCACCGGCGTGCCGAGCTGCCGGCTCAGGGTGTCGGCCACGATGCGGGCCATGACGTCGGGCGAGGCGCCGGCCGAGAACGGCACGATCAGGCGTATCGGCCGGGCATGGCCCTCCTGCCCCGACGCGATCGGGGATATCAGCAACGCGGCCACGGCGGGCAGCAGGATGCAGAGGGCATCCGATCGACGGGTCTTCCTGTGCATGGGGTGTCTCCTCTTGTGTCGTTATTGATCGCTCTTGCCCAGCGTCCGGCGGGCCGCCTTGTACATCGCCATGTCGACCAGCCGGCCGCGCAGGCGGATGGCGGCCGTCCCGCGATCGACGGCGGCTTCGAAAGCCTGGACGACCTCCGAGGCCCACGCGGTTTCGTCGGCGGTCGGCGCGTAGATGTCATGGACCACGCCGATCTGGCCGGGGTGGACGACGGCCCGGGCGCGGAAGCCCAGGCCGCGCGACAGCCGGGTGTCGCGCGCGAGGCCTTCCGTGTCGTCCACGCGGGCATAGACGCCGTCCACCAGCGCGACCTGCTTGAAGCCCCGCGCCGACAGGACCGTGTGTTGCCGGGCATGCAGCAGTTCCGGGCCGTCGATGCTCCAGCCGCAGCCGAGGTCGGCCATGAGGTCGGCCCCCTCGGCGCCGCCGAACATGACCATGCCCACGTCCGGCACCCGCTCCAGGATGCCGAACAGGCGCATGACGCCCAGGGCGCTTTCCACCAGCGCGCCCTGCGCCATCCCCGGCCGCGCGGCCAGGACGGCGGGCGCGACCAGATCGGCCGCATCCTCGACCTTCGGGCAAAGCATGCCCTGGATGCCCGGCGACTGTATCGCCGCCCGCACGTCGTCGGCATGCCAGGGTGTCGCCTTGCCGTTGATGCGCACCCATGTCCTGCCGCGCATCCTTCCCGGGATCTCCGGCAGGGATGCCCTGGCCGCCTCCTTGCACTCGTCCGGCACGGCGTCCTCGAGGTCGAGCATGACGCCGTCGGCCGCCGATGCGAGCGCCTTGCGCACCAGTTCCGGCCGGTGGGCGGGAACGAACAGCCAGGTCTTGGCGTGGCGATCGTCGTTCATGTCCGCCCCGCCGCCGCGCCGGCGCCCTTCAGCGCCAGCCTCTCGGACTCCGCGTAACCCAGCTCGGCCAGCAATTCGTCGGTGTGCTCGCCCAACAGCGGCGCGCCGCGCATGATGGCCGGCGCCCCATGGTCGAACAGGATGGGATTGCGCACCGTTTCGTACTGCCCCAATTCCGCGTGCGGCGCGACGGCGACCAGGCCCCGCTCCGTGCCATGCCGCCCGCGCAGCACTTCCTCGTAGTTGCGCACGAGGCTGCACGGCACGCCGGCCTGCCTCAAGGCCTCGATCAACCCATCGGCGCTCCGCCCGGCCACCTCGGCCTGGATCAGCGGCACCAGTTCTTCCTCGTGGCGTTTCCTGTCGGCATAGCGGGAAAAACGCGGATCCGCCGCCAGGTGCTCGACCTCCAGCACCCCGCACAAGCGCCCGAACAGCGCATCGTTCGGCGCACCCAGCGCGATATGGCGCCCATCCTGCGTCTCGAACAACTGGTAGGGCGCGGTCAGGCGGTGCCGGTTGCCCAGCGGCTGGGGAATGCGATGGGTCGCCAGGTATTCGGCCGTCTCGAACGCGGCGGCGCCGACCGATGCCTCGATCAGCGAGACATCGGCGAAGCGTCCCTCGCCCTGCCGCGCGGCTCCCAGCAGTCCGCTCAAGGCGGCATAGGCGGCGAACAGCGCGCCTATCATGTCGCCCGTCTGAATGCCGGGACGCACCGGCATCCGGCCCGGTTCGCCACTGACCGAGAGCGTGCCGGACGCCGCCTCGATGATCAGGTTCACGGCGGCATGGCCGCGTTCCGACGAGGTCTGGCCGAATCCCGAGACCGCCACGTACACCAGCCGCGGATTGAGCGCCGTCATGGCCTCCTTGCCCAGGCCGAGTTTGTCCATCACGCCCGGCCGGAAATTTTCGACCAGCGCATCGGCGCGCCGGATCAGCCTGATCGCGATCTCCCGGCCCTGGTCCGTCTTGAGATCAAGTGCGATGCTCCGCTTGTTGCGGTTCAATGCCATGAAACTGGCGCTGTGGCCATCGACGAACGGCGGGGTGTGCCTGGCCATGTCGCCGCCGTCGACGGCTTCGATCTTGATGACGTCGGCCCCCATGTCGGCCAGCAGCATGCAGGCGTAGGGGCCGGCGATGAAATTGCCGAATTCGACGACCGACAAGCCTCGCAAAGGACGGGTATCGTTCATAATGTGCTTTGATCAAACGTTTGACCATTATGAAGCAGTTGCCCCCGCCCTGGCGCGATAATCTGACAAAACAGTTTTCCAGGAAGCGTAAGAGTCGATGCCCAAGCCCACCCTGAAATCCCTGGCCGCCGAGCTGCAGGTCGACGTCTCGCTGGTATCGCGCGTGCTGCGCCAGGTGCCGGGCGTGCGGGTATCGGAAGCCAAGCGCGCCCGGATACTGGCGCTGGCGGAACACGCGGGCTACCGCCCGGATCGCCTGGGCCGGTCGCTCAAGACGGGACGGAGCCGGATCGTCGCGATGCTGACGCCGGACATCACGAACCCCTTTCACTCCCTGATATTCCGCGGCGCCGAACACGTGGCCCAGCAGGCTGGCTACAACGTCATCCTCATGCACCTGAGCGACATCGACGAGTCCGGCGCCGATGTCGTCACCCCGCTGACGGAAGGCCAGTGCGACGGCGTCCTGATCGCCGCGGGCCGCGCCCACGACGGCCGGTTCGCCCCCCTGCGGCGCGCGCGCCTGCCCCATGTCGTCATCAACCGGCCGATCGAGGGCGACCTGGGCACCCCCTGCTTCGCGCCGGACGACCGGGAAACCGGACGCCTCGGCGCACGGCTGCTGTTGCAGGCGGGGCATACGCGCGTGGCGGCCATCCTCGGGGACATGCGCCTGGCCAACATGCAGGCGCGCCTGGAGGGCTTCAAGGAGGTGGCCGACGACGCCACGCCCCGCGTCGAGGCGACGGTAGTCAGCGACGTGCGGTCCCGCGAGGAGGTCCTGGCGGCCTTCGACCAGCTCATGGCCCTTCCCGCCGACCGGCGTCCCACCGCGCTGTTCGTCCCGCACTCCATCCACGCGCAGCTCGTCTTCGAGGCAAGCCTGCTGCGGGAAATCCGCATCCCGCAGCAGCTCTCGCTGCTGGGATACGGCGGGATCGCTCCCCCGGCGCTGAGCGCCATCGTCGTGTCGGCGGAACGGATGGGCCAGGACGCCATGCGCTATCTGCTGGCCCGCATCCAGGAGTCCGGCGAGGCGGCCGATCCGCAGGCGGGACCGGGGGCCTATCCACTGACGTTCAATCCTGGGTGCACGCTGCGGCCTCCGGCTGGGGCGTAGGCGGGTCTGATCCGCGCGCGGGATCTGGCTCCGCTGGGCATTGCGCGCGTCACCCTGACTCGTGCCGTGCGCCAGGGGCAGTTGCAGCGTCTGGGTCGAGGGCTGTATGGCCTGTCGTCTCGCCAGACCTCCGAACACACGACGCTGACAGAGGTCGCCCGACGTGTTCCCAAGGGGGTCATTTGCCTGCTATCGGCCCTACGGTTCCACGATCTGACGACTCAGGCCCCGCATGAGGTATGGATAGCCATCGGCGGCAAGGCCGCCATGCCCAGGCTCGGCTATCCGCCGCTGCGCATCGTGCGGTTTTCCGCCACAGCCTTGAGCGACGGCGTGGAAGAACACCTGGTCGATGGTGTCCTCATCCGTGTTACCGGGATTGCCAAGACCGTGGCAGACTGCTTCAAGTACCGCAACAAGATCGGCCTGGACGTGGCCCTGGAAGCGCTGCGTGAATCATGGCGGGAAAAGCGCATGGCCAATGAAGAACTGTGGCACTACGCAAGACTCTGCCGGGTGGCCAACGTCATGCGTCCGTATCTGGAAAGCCTGGAATGACGAATGCGCGCAATACCCTGTCATCCTGGACGATATGCCCGCACCGCATCTGCATGTCTATCCGCAATACGCCGTCATCGCGGAAAAGCTGGAAGCCATCGTCTCGCTGGGCATGGGCAACACGCGCATGAAAGACTATTTCGATCTATGGGTGTTGGCACGGCATGCCGAAATCAATGATGCAATCCTGGCCCAAGCCGTGCATGCGACCTTTGCTCGGCGTGGGACGCGCATCCCCGGCGGCATTCCCGTGGGGCTGGCTGACGGCTTCGCATCCGACAGGCGGAAAAAGCAGCAGTGGGAGGCTTTCCTGCACAAGAATGGATTGGCGCAGGTGTCCCTGGACAGGTCGTTGGAGCTATGCGTCCAGCCTTGCTGGCCGCGATGCAAGCATAGCTCCGCGGGCCCCTACAAACTGCTCATCAACGCCCGCCTCAGCTCATCCTCGCTGCGCCCGCTGCGCGCCGCGTAGTCCGCCAGCTGGTCTTCGCCGATCTTCCCGACATTGAAATACTGCGACTCGGGATGGCTGAAGTAGAAACCGGATACGGCGGCGGCGGGGTACATGGCGTAGCTGTCGGTCAGTTCCATGCCGATGTCCTGGCAGGCCATGACCTCGAACATGTCGCGCTTGACCGTATGCTCCGGGCAGGCCGGGTAGCCCGGCGCGGGGCGGATGCCGCGATAGGCCTCCTTGATCAGCGCCTCGTTGTCCAGCGTCTCGTCGGCGGCGTAGCCCCACAGGTCCTTGCGCACCCGCGCGTGCATGGCTTCGGCAAAAGCCTCGGCCAGCCGGTCGGCGATGGCCTTGAGCATGATGCTGGAGTAGTCGTCGAGCTGCTTCTGGAACTCGGCTTCCCATTTTTCGATGCCCAGGCCGGACGTGACGGCGAACATGCCGATGTAGTCGGCGATGCCGCTATCCTTGGGCGCGATGAAATCGGCCAGGCACTTGTTGTCCACGCCTTCGCGCTTGGCGGTCTGCTGGCGCAGGTTGCGCCAGGTGAACAGGACCTTCTGCCGCGCCTCGTCGGCGTAGACCTCGATGTCGTCGTCGTTGACGCTGTTGGCCGGGTAGAAGGCCACGACGCCGTTGGCCGTCAGCCAGCGGCCTTCGATCACGCGCTTGAGCAGGGCCAGGCCATCGGCATGGACCTTGCGGGCGGAATCGCCCACCACCGCGTCGTCCAGGATGGCCGGGAAGGCGCCGTGCAGGTCCCAGGTCTGGAAGAAGGGCTGCCAGTCGATATAGCGCGCGATTTCCGCCAGGTCGAAATTCTTGAACGTGCGGCGGCCGATGAACTTGGGCCGCGGCGGCAGGTAGCCGTCCCACGCGATGGGCGGCTTGTTGGCGCGCGCCTCGGCCAGCGGGATCAGCGGCGTGGCCTTGCGGTTGGCGTACTGCTGACGCACCCGTTCGTACTCGGCCTTGATGCCGTCGATGTATTGCGCGGCCTGGTCCGACACGAGGTTCTGCGCCACGCCCACCGAGCGGCTGGCGTCGGTCACGTAGATGACCGGGCCTTCGTAGTGCGGCGCGATCTTCACCGCCGTGTGCACGCGGCTGGTGGTGGCGCCGCCGATCAGGAGCGGCAGGTTGCGTTCGCGGAAGTAGTCGTCGCGCTGCATCTCGGAGGCGACGTAGGCCATTTCCTCCAGGCTGGGCGTGATCAGGCCCGAGAGGCCGACGATGTCGGCATTCTCTTCCTTGGCCTTGGCCAGGATCTCGGTGGCCGGCACCATGACGCCCATGTTGACGACTTCGAAGTTGTTGCACTGGAGCACGACGCTGACGATGTTCTTGCCGATGTCGTGCACGTCGCCCTTGACCGTGGCGATGACGATCTTGCCCTTGGAGCGGACGTCGCCGCCGGCGGCCTCGATCTGGCGCTTCTCTTCCTCGATGAAGGGGATGAGGTGCGCCACGGCCTGCTTCATCACGCGGGCGGACTTCACCACTTGCGGCAGGAACATCTTGCCCGAGCCGAAGAGATCGCCCACGACGTTCATGCCGTCCATCAGCGGCCCCTCGATCACCTCGATGGGGCGGCCGCCGCGCGCGTCCACCGCCTGGCGGGCCTCCTCGGTGTCCTCGACGATGTAGGTGTTGATGCCGTGCACCAGCGAATGCGTCAGCCGCTCGCCATAGGGCAGGCCGCGCCAGGCCAGGTCCTCTTCCTTCTTCGCGCCCGAGCCCTTGACCGTATCGGCGAACTGCACCAGCCGCTCGGTGGAGGTGCGCTCGTCGCCCGGGTCCTTGCGGCCGAGCGGCTCGGCCCGGTCCAGCACCACGTCTTCGACCAGGTCGCGCAGCACCGGGTCCAGGTCGGCGTACACCCCCAGCTGGCCAGCGTTGACGATGCCCATCGTCAGGCCTTCGCGGATGGCGTGGTACAGGAACACCGTGTGGATGGCCTCGCGCATGGGCTCGTTGCCCCGGAACGAGAAACTGACGTTGGAAATGCCGCCCGACACCTTGGCGTGCGGCAGGTTCCGCCGGATCCAGCGCGTGCCTTCGATGAAGTCCACGGCGTAGTGGTTGTGCTCGTCGATGCCGGTGGCGATGGCGAATACGTTCGGGTCGAAGATGATGTCCTCGGGCGGAAAACCCACCTCTTCCACCAACAGCTTGTAGGCACGTCCGCAGATGTCGATGCGGCGCTGCAGGCTGTCGGCCTGTCCCTTTTCGTCGAAGGCCATGACCACCACCGCCGCGCCGTAGCGCCGGCACAGCCGGGCCTGGTGCAGGAACGGCTCGATGCCTTCCTTCATCGAAATCGAGTTGACGACGGACTTGCCCTGCACGCACTTCAGGCCGGCCTCGATCACGCTCCACTTGGAACTGTCGATCATGACCGGCACCCGCGAGATGTCGGGCTCGGAGGCGATCAGGTTCAGGAAGCGCGCCATGCTGGCCTGCGAATCCAGCATGGCCTCGTCCATGTTGATGTCGATGATCTGCGCGCCGTTCTCGACCTGCTGGCGGGCCACGGCCAGCGCGTCGTCGAATTTTTCCTCGCGGATCAGGCGCGCGAACATCTTGCTGCCGGTGACGTTGGTGCGCTCGCCCACGTTGACGAACAGGGTCTGTTCATCGATGTTCAGCGCCTCCAGGCCGGACAGGCGCAGCTTCGCCTCCACCACCGGGGGCTGGCGCAGCGGCAGGCCGGCCACCTTGTCGGCGATGGCGCGGATGTGGTCCGGCGTGGTGCCGCAACAGCCGCCCACCACGTTGACGAAGCCGGCCCGCGCGAACTCTTCCAACAGGCGCGAAGTGTCTTCCGGGGTTTCGTCGAAGCCCGTGTCGCTGAGCGGATTGGGCAGGCCGGCGTTCGGATAGACACAGACGAAGGTATCGCTGATCTTGGACAGTTCGGCGATGTAGGGCCGCATCAGCGCCGCGCCCAGCGCGCAGTTCAGGCCAATGGTGATCGGGCGCGCGTGGCGCATCGAGTTCCAGAAGGCCTCGACCGTCTGCCCCGACAGGATGCGCCCGGACGCATCGGTGACCGTGCCCGAGACCATGACGGGGAGGCGCTCGCCGCGCGCCTCGAACACTTCCTCGACGGCGAAGATGGCCGCCTTGGCGTTCAGCGTGTCGAAGATGGTCTCGATCAGGACGAGGTCGATGCCGCCATCCAGCAGCCCGTTCAACTGCTCGGCATAGGCCGCGCGCAGTTCGTCGAACGTCACGTTGCGCGCCGCGGGGTCGTTCACGTCGGGCGAGATCGATGCCGTCTTGGGCTGGGGCCCCAGCGCGCCGGCCACGAAACGCGGACGCTCGGGCGTGCTGAATTCGTCGCAGGCCTGGCGCGCCAGCCTGGCCGAGGCCAGGTTCAGCTCGTAAGCCAGCCCGGGCAGCTCGTAGTCGCCCTGGGCGATGGAGGTCGCGCCGAAGGTGTTGGTCTCGAGGATGTCCGCGCCCGCGGCCAGGTAGCCCCGGTGGATTTCCAGGATGACGTCGGGCCGGGTCAGGCTGAGCAGCTCGTTGTTGCCCTTCACGTCCTTGCCGTGCCCGGCGAAGCGTTCGCCCCGGAACGCCGCCTCGTCCAGCTTGTAGCGCTGGATCATGGTGCCCATCGCGCCATCCAGGATCAGGATGCGCTGGGTCAGCAGACGCGCGAAGTCGGCGCCTCGCGTGTAGGACGAAGGGGGGTACGGGAGGGCGGGGAAAGACATGGACGACACGGGGCCTCGCAAGAATCCCTGGCGCCGGGCCTCTGGAAAAGGCCGGGCCAGGGAATGGACTGGCTAACCCGCCATTTTACCAAGCAGCCAGGCGGCTGCCCCGATCCGCGCTTTCCCCTCTCAGGAACCGGACGCGGCCGGGGGTTCGAAGGCCCGGACGGGGGGCAGCGGACCGTCGTAGCGCTCGACCTGGACCACGGTGAGCTGCCCCGTGCACCCCTGGGCCAGCGACGACGTTCCCACGTCGCGCGTCAGCACGTTGGGATTGCCGTGCACGCAAAAGGGCGGCCCGTCGGCCCCGGGCTCCGCGGGGTCGTACCACGCTCCCGTCGGCAGGCGGACCACGCCGGCCCGGATGTCCCGGCTGAGCGTGGCGCTGGCCAGGCAGGCGCCGCGCCGGTTGAACAGGCGCACGATGTCGCCTTCACGGATGCCGCGCGCCGAAGCGTCGTCCGGATGCATGGTGCATACCTCCCGGCCGCCGCGCTTGGCCGCCGCGCTATGGCGGCCGAAGTCCAGCTGGCTGTGCAGTTTGGTGGCGGGCTGGTTGGCGACGAGGTGAAGCGGATGCTCCCCGGTGGGCGCTTCCGTCGGCGCCAGCCAGGCCGGGTGCCCGGGGCAGTCCGCGTAGCCGAATCCGGCCACCACGGGAGAACTCACCTGGATCCTGCCGCTCGGGGTAGGCAGCGGCGCGCCGGCGGGGTCGTCGCGAAACGCGCGCAGGATGCCGCCATCGTCTTCCCGCTGCGGTAGCGCCAGGCTTCCCTGCCGCCAGAATGCGGCGAAGTCCGGAGCCGCGACGCCGCGCTCGCGCAGAGCGGCGCGGGTACGCTCGTACAGATGCTCGAGCCACTGGCGGCTGGTCCGTCCTTCGGTGAAGGCGTCCCGCGCGCCCAGCCGGCCGGCCAGGTCGGCGAAGATGTCGTAGTCATCGCGCGCCTGCCCGTTCGGGGCCGCGATGCGGTGCATGGCGACGACCAGCGGATCGGTGGGCGTGGCGCCGATGTCTTCGCGCTCCAGGGTCATGGTGCAGGGCAGGACGACGTCCGCGTGGCGGGCCGTGGCGGTCCAGGCGATTTCGTGCACGACGAAAGTATCCAGCCTGCGGAACGCTTGGGCCAGCCTTGCCAGATCCTGGTGATGATGGAAGGGATTGCCTCCGGCCCAGTACGCCAGCCGGATGTGCGGATAAGTCCTTGCCTGGCCGTTGTAGGCATAGGGCTGCCCGGGATGCAGCAACATATCTGCGATGCGGGCGACGGGGATGAAATCCTTGACCCCGTTGGTGCCTTGGGACAGGGCGGCGACCGGCACCAGATTGCTGCGCTTGCCATAGTGGGCCAGCGTGCCAAGGGCGTAGGCGTAGCCGCCGCCGGGAAGACCGATCTGGCCAAGAACGGCCGCCAGCACCGCGCCGGCCCAGACGGGCTGTTCGCCGTATTCGGCCCGCTGCAGCGAATGGGACACGGTCACCAGCACGCGCCTGCCCGGCAGGCCGCGCGCCAGGGCGACGATCTCGCCCGCCTCGATCTCGCACAGCGGCGCGGCCCACGCGGCGGACTTCGGCTGCCCGTCGCCGCGGCCCATGAGATAGTCCTCGAAAACCGCCCAGCCGTCGCAAAAGCGCTCCAGGAACGCACGGTCGTGCAGCCCCGCCGCGACCAGCGTATGCATCAGCCCGAGCATCAGGGCCGTATCGGTGCCGGGCCGGATCGCCAGCCAGCGGGCGCCCGCTTCCTCCGGCATGTCTGCGCGCAGGGGGCTGATGCAGAAGAAGCGGCAGCCTCGACGCGCCGCATCGCGCATGGCGCCGCGCTCGACATGGCGGCTGATGCCGCCGCTGGCGACGCGCGAATTCTTCAGCGCCATGCCGCCGAAGGACAGGACGACGTCGGAGTGGGCAACGATCTGCTCCCAGGTGACATTGCGCCGCGCGACCTCGTCCATACCCCCCATGACGTGGGGCAGGATGACTCCCGAGGCCCCTGCGCTGTAGCTGTTGACCGATCGGACATAGCCGCCCAGCGCGGTGTTCAGGAACCGGTGAACCTGGCTCTGGGCATGATGGAAGCGCCCGGCGCTGGACCAGCCGTAGGAGCCGCCGAATATCGCCTGCGGGCCATGGTCCTGCTTGACGCGCGCGAGTTCGGCGGCCAGCAGGTCAAGCACCTCGCTCCAGGACACAGCCACGAATTCGTCCCGGCCCCGCCTGGCATCAGGCCCGGGTCCATGCTCCAGCCAGCCGCGCCGCGCCATCGGCTGCGCGACGCGCGCCGGATGATCCAGGGCGCCGGGAAAATTCTCGATGATGGGGTTCGGATCGGGATCATCGGGATGCGGCTGGACGACCAGGCCGTTCTGATCGAGGCGCGCCTGGAAAACGCCCCAATGCGCGCTATGCGGCAACATGCCCGGCGCTGGAAATACCGTATCGGCCATGGCCAGCCTCAGCCCCGCGGGCCGGTGGCCACGGGCGCTCCCGGCTGCGCCGACCATTCGCTCCACGATCCCGGATACAAGGCCGCGCCCGGCAGGCCGGCGACCGCCTGCGCCAGCAGGTTGTGGCAGGCCGTGACGCCGGAGCCGCACTGGTTGACCCACTGCCGCACGGGCACGCCGCCCGCCAATTCCTCGAAAGCGCGCCGAAGTTCCTCGGGCGCGCGAAACGTGGCGGACTCGGTAAGATTGTCGCGGAAGAAACGGTTGCGGGCCCCGGGGATATGGCCGCCCATGGGGTCCAGGGTCTCGTTCTCCCCCCTGAACCGATCGGCCGCGCGGGCGTCCATGACGAGGTGGTCGCCACGATCCAGGCCAGCGCGCAAGGCGCCGTAGGCAACCGTGCGCACCAGCGGCTCGCGCGCCGAGAAGCGGCCCTGAGCCGGCGGCGCGGGCGGATCCGCGTCGAGGTCCAGGCCCGCCGCGCGCCAGGCGGCCAGGCCGCCGTCGAGCACGGCCACCGCACGGTGCCCCGTCCATCGCAACAGCCACCACAGACGAGCCGCGAACATGCCACCGGCATTGTCATAGGCCACGATCTGCGTATCGTCGTCGGCCCCGAACCCACGCATGGCCCGGACGAACGCCTCCCGGTCCGGCAGCGGATGGCGGCCGTTGGCGCCGGTCTTGGCGCCGCTCAGCACATTCTCCAGATCGGCATGGCGGGCGCCCGGAATGTGGCCGGCGTCATAGAGGCGCCGGCCCGCGCCGCGATCGGCCAGATCGAAACTGCAATCGATCACCAGCCATCCGGCGCCGCCCGCCGCGAGCTCCCGCGCCAGGACATCCGCGCGGATCAGGGTTTCGTACGACATGTCTGCTTCCTTCATCCAATCGGGGTCACAGCCCCATCATCTTCATCAGTTCGGGCGTGACCGCTTCGCGGTACTGTTCGATGTCCGTGATGACATACTGGCGGAACTTGTCCATGGGCACGTCTCTTTCGACGGCCGCATCCTTGCGGATGGACTCCCGCACGGCCGGGTCTTTCAGCGCCATGCTCAGGTGGCGGGACAGCGTCTCGACCACCTCCTTGGGCGTGCCGGCCGGAGCCGCCAGGCCATACCACTGCGTCATGGTCATATCCACGCCCAGCTCCTTGAAAGTGGGCACCTCCGGCAGGGCGGGACTCCGCTCCTGGCCGGTCAGGGCCAGCACCCGCAACTGCCCCTGCCGCACCTGGCCGATCAACGGCGACGCGGTCGCGAAGAACAGATCGACCTGGCCACCGATGAGATCGGAGATCGCCGGGCCCGATCCCTTGTACGGAACATGGAGCAGATTCAGTCCGGCCAGCGATTTGATGCGCTCCATGCCGATATGGGCGGCGCCGCCGGTGCCCGTGGACGCGAAGGTCAACTCCTTCTGCCGGGCCGTCTTCAGGACGTCGGCCGCGCTCTTGTACGGGGAATTCTGCGACACGAACATACCGTGCGGCGCCTCGAGGATCAGACCGATCATCGCGAAGTCGCCCGGCACCTTGTAGCGCAGCTGTTGCGGCTTGAAGGCCGGCGAAGCCGCGAAATTGCCGCTCATGGCCAGGATCAGCGTGTATCCGTCGGGATTGGCGCGCGCCACCTGCTCGGCGGCGATGTTGCCGCCCGCGCCCGGACGGTTTTCCACCACCACCGTCTGGCCCAGCGTCTTGCTCATGGCCAGCGCGATCAGCCGCCCATACAGATCGCCTCCCCCTCCGGGCGGAAAGCCCACCAGCAGCGTAATCGGCCGCTCGGGATAGGCGGCCATCGCCGCCCCCTGGGGAACGGCCAGCGCGGCGCACGCGCAGGCAAGCGCGCTGGCCGCCATGGCGGCGCGACGCGTCAGTGTCTTGATGTATGCCATCAATCATCTCCTTTGGTTTTTTGCTTGTGATGGACGCCGGTCCGGATGCCGGCGGCCCGTTCAGGACAGCCGGCCGATCACCTGGTCGGACCGTGCGATCACGCGGTCCACCGACGCCGCGCATTGCCCCAGGTAGCCGGCGGGATCCGTCAGCCGGGCAATCTCGTCGTCGCCGAGCAGGCCCGAAAGGCCGCGGTGGTGCCGCAACGCATCGGCGAAATCGAGCTTGTTCGTGATGCCGTGCATGGAGGCCTCGTAGATCCATTCATGGGCCGTCGCCTTGCCCACGCGCTCGCTCAACGCAAGCATCACCCGCTCGGACAACAGATAACCGCGCATCATGTCGAGATTGCGCGCCATGCCTTCGGCATCCACGCGCAGCCCGGCCAGCAGGCCCTTGCCCTGGAACAGCATCGCGCCCAGGATCAGGAAGCACTCGGGCAGCGCCTTCCATTCGACCTTCCAGGCGATGCCGTCGCGTTCGCCCTCGCTGACCATGCCCTCGATCATGAGCGCGGCGTTGTAGCGCAGCGGACGCGCCAGCCCGGCCAGGTTCTCGGCCGAGGTCGGATTGCGCTTGTGGGGCATGGTCGAGGACCCCAGCTTGCCGTCGGAGAAGGCTTCCTCGACCTCGGCGAATTCATTGCGCTGCAGATTGAACAGTTCGTTGCCGATCTTGGACAGCGTGGCGCCGATCATCGCGAGCAGGCAGGCATATTCGGCGAAGCGGTCGCGCGCCGGCGCCCAGCTTATCGCGGGAGTGCCCAGCCCCAGGCGATCCAGCATGCGGCGCTCCAGCTCCGGCGCCTGCTCCCCCAGCGAAGCCTGACTACCCACCGCGCCGGCCAGCATGCCGACCATCACGCGCGGCTCGGACTCCTTGAGGCGCTCGAGGTGGCGCGTCATCTCGTCCAGCCAGATCGCGCATTTGTGCCCGAAAGTGATGGGCAGGGCCTGGACGCCATGGGTGCGCGCGACCATGAGGGTGTCCCGATGCTCCGCGGCCAGGCGCTTGAGCTCGCCGATCACCGCCAGCACGTCCCGCAGAACCACGGCATGGGCCTGCCTGACCTGCAACGCCATCCCGGTGTCCAGCACGTCCTGCGTGGTGGCGCCGTAGTGCAGCCATTCCCCGTGCTCCTTGCAACGGGCCTGGACCTGCTTGAGCGCGGGAACCAGCGAATGCTTGATCCGGCGGATCTCGGCGGACATGGCCGGCAGGTCCAGCCCGGACACGTGCGCATGGCGGGCGATCTCATCGGCCGCGGCGGCGGGAATGATGCCCAGCTCGGCTTGCGAACACGCCAGCGCGACCTCGAAATCCAGCCATTTCTGCACGCGGTTCTCTTCCGAAAAGAGCTCGCGCATCTCTTCGGTGCTCCACAGATGCTGGAGCGATTGGATGTCGAATACGGATGAAGGCATGACGAAGTCCTGGCGTCAGAGGGTGGAGGAAGGACGCGGCAACAGGCGCCCGGGATTGAAAAGGGAATCCGGATCCAGCGCATGCTTGATCCGGCGCATGAGCGCAACGGCCACGGCCGGCTTGTATTGCAGGAAGGCTTCCTGTTTGAGCCGCCCTATGCCGTGCTCGGCCGAGACCGAACCCTGCAACGCCGCGACGACGGCATGCACGCAGGCGTGCACCTCGTCCTCGACGGCGCGGAAAGTTGCATCGCTCATGCCGGACGGACGGCTCTGGTTGTAGTGCAGGTTGCCGTCGCCCACGTGCCCGAAGCACACCAGCCGTATGCCCGGCACCCGGGCGGCCAGCGCGGTGTCCGCCCAGGCGATGAATTCCGGAATGCGGGAAATGGATACCGAGATGTCGTGCTTGATGGAATGTCCCTGGGCGCGCTGCGCCTCGGGCACGTGGTTCCGCAGCGACCATAGCTCCTCGGCCTGGCGGCTGGACGCGGCCACGACGGCATCGGTGACCAGGCCGCCCTCCATGGCCGCTTCCAGCGCGCCCTCGACCACGGGCGTCGGATCGATCGCGCCGGAGGTCTCGGAAATCTCCATCAGGACCGCCCACGGATACCGTCCCGGCAGCGGATCCCGCATCCCGTCCCGAGGATGGGCCAGGACCTGGTCCAGCGCCTCGCGGTTGATCAGTTCGAAGGCGGTCACGCGTTCTCCCACCGCATCCGTCAGGCAGGCCAGGAGACCGACGGCCGCCTGGGGGTCCGGAACGCTTGCCCACGCGGTGATCGCCTTGCGAGGCGCGGAGAACAGCTTGAACGTGGCCGCGGTGACGATGCCCAGCGTGCCTTCCGCGCCGATGAACAATTGCTTGAGGTCGTAGCCGGTATTGTCCTTGCGCAGCGGCGTCAGCACATCGAGGACGGAGCCGTCCGCCAGCACGGCCTCCACGCCCAGCGTGAGTTCGCGCGTATTGCCGTAGCGCACGACCTGTTCGCCGCCGGCATTGGTCGACACCACGCCGCCTATGGTGGCGGTCCCCTGGGATGCCAGCGCCAGCGGGAACAGTTTCCCGTGGACCGCCGCGGCCTCCTGCGCGGCCAGGACCGTGCAGCCGGCTTCCAGCGTCATGCTGTTGTCCAGCGGATCCACCCGGCGCACCCGGCTCAGGCGTTCGAGGCTGAGCACGATCTCCGCCCCCGAGTCGTCCGGCGTGGACCCGCCCACCAGCCCGGTGTTGCCCCCCTGGGGCACGACGGCCGCGCCGTGCGCCGCGCATGCCGCCACGACGCGCGCGACCTCGGCCGTGCCGGCCGGCCGCACGACGGCCCGGGCGATGCCCGGGTAGCGGCCCCGCCAGTCGCTGCAATAGCGCGCGGTATCCCCGGCCGCGGTCAACACGTGGGGCTCGCCTACAATGGCCGCGAGTTCCGCGACCAGGGGATCGGAATGCATGGACATGGACCGCCGAAGAAATCGAGACCGCAGGCGTGGGAAGATCCGCGCCAAGCCTCTGATCGTTTTATTGAATAAAATAGATTTTATTGAACAAAATCCTAAAAGGCTTCGAAGCACGTGTCAAGCCAGTCTTCCCCTACCCCGCCTGCCGGCGTCCTGGAACGCGGCATTACCATCCTGGAAAGTTTCAGCGCGGACCGGCTGCGGCTGTCC
The DNA here is from genome assembly GCF_058793475.1 of Pigmentiphaga sp. MLSB6-MA01. NCBI lineage: Bacteria > Pseudomonadati > Pseudomonadota > Betaproteobacteria > Burkholderiales > Alcaligenaceae > Pigmentiphaga > Pigmentiphaga sp. MLSB6-MA01. Next base: position 378,192 of record NZ_JBXAFV010000001.1, read on the forward strand.
CTGCGTGACCTGGCCGAATACACCGGACTGGACAAAGCAACGCTGCTGCGGCTGGCTGGCGTCCTGACCAAGTCGCGCCTGCTGCACCGTTTCGACAACGGCGACTACGCGCTCGGTCCCGCGCTGCTGCACATGGGCATGCTCTATCGCAGCACCTTCGACCTGGGCGCGCGCATCCAGCCCGTGCTGCGCAATGTGATGCAGGAGACGGGCGAAACGGTCGCCCTGTATGTACGCGTCGGCGACGACCGCATCTGCCTGTACCGGGAGAACTCTTCGCGGGAAGTTCGCCACCACGTGGAAGTTGGCACGCGGCTGCCGCTGGACCACGGGGGCTCGTCGGCGCACGTGCTGCGCGTCTATACCGGCGGCGCGACGCCGCTGGCGAACAAGATCCGCGCCAAGGGCTATGCCATGACCCAGGCGGAACGCGTCCCCGAAATGACCTCCGTGGCGCTCCCCGTCTTCGATGCCGACAGCACGTTCATCGGAGCCGTCGTGGTGCTGGGCCTGGCCTCGCGGTTCAAACCCGACGCGCAGGCCACCGCCGTGGAGGCGGTGCGACGCGAACTCGCCGCGCAAGGATTCGCCTGTGTTCCGCCCGCGGGATGGCAACCCCAGCCTTGATGCAGGGCCCGCCCCGGATCACGCCGGCACGACGCCGAACAGGCGCGGGGGTGGCGCCGCGGGTTCGCCGTCACGCGCCGGATCTGCGAAGGCCATGCACCAATCGTTGATCGCCTGGGCGGTGCTGTCGTCCATCGATGGCGCGAACGCCCGCATGCGCGCCCGCAATTGCCCCCAGTCGAACGGATCTTCCGGATCGCCGCGGCGCAGATCCCGCCTGGCAGACAGCCGGCTGCCGTCGGCCATGGAGAAAGTCACGATGCTGGGACGGCGATTCGGAAATTCACGCTGGAAGGCCTCTTCCGTCTTGATGACGATGCGGTCGGCCAGGTCGCGAAGCCCGGGATCGTCCAGGCATGGCGCCTCCATGTCCTCGATGGTCAACCGCCCGCGCAGCAACAGGACCGCAAGCACGTAGCGCAGGCTGAAGCTGGTCTCGGCCGGCCGCGCGGGCCAGTCGACGCCAGCGATCTTCAGCGCATGGGGAAAGATCGCCACCTCCACCTCGCGGATCGTTGCGACATCGGGGGAGTGGGTGGACAACAGCTCCTGCGCCGCGTCCAGGGGCGTGAACAGCTGGGCGCAACAGGGCCAGGCCTTGATGGTGGCGGTATGCAGCCGCAGGGGACCGTCCAGGTCGACGGTCAGGGCTTCCAGCGGGCCATCGCCCGACAACATGGCATACAGGCCGCGCTTGCCGGTGACGAAGGCCCGGGCGCCGGGCAGGCCCGCGCGGGCGGCCCAGGCGGCCGTCAGGCCGTTACGCACGGCCAATGCCGGATGCAGCGACTTGGACTCCTGCGCGCCGTCCTCCATCAACTGCCACAATCCCTGAGCCTGCGTGGCGCCGAGACCGAGGGCATGATGCAACGCGTTTTCGGGCAGGCCCAACGCCATGGCGGAGGCCGCCGCGGCGCCCAGGGTGCCGGCGGTGGCCGTGGCGTGGAAACCGGCCGCATGACGCGTCCCCATCGCTTCCCCCACGCGCAGGGCGACTTCGTATCCCGCGAGAACGGCGTCCGCCATGCGGCGCCGGGTCAGTTGACCATCGTAGGCCAGCGCCATGACAGGCGTCACCGCGACCACGCCCGGATGCAGCATGGCGGCGCGATGCGCGTCGTCGATTTCGCGGATATGGGCGATGGCACCGTTGGCGAAAGCGGCCGCCGGCACCGACGTGACAGGTCCACCGAACGTCGGCGCCGGGCCCGCCCCGGGGTGGCAGTCCAAGGCGACGGTCCGGAAGCGGCTGGCCAGAGGCGCCGGAGCGCCGGACCAGCCCGCGGTGAACCAGTCCAGCAACGCCTGCGCCAGACGCTCCCGCGTGGCCGGGTCAAGCGGGGAAACGGCCAGGCCGGCCACACGGCCGGCCAGAAGGGATTCGGGCAAGACTGCCATGTCTCGTTATTTTATTCAATGAAATAAATTTCATTATAACGAGAGTGACCGCGCCGCGCACGGGAAAGCGGCCTGGCCGGATCAGTGCAGACGGCCCCCCAGCCGCTTGAACGCGAACGGCTTCATGCCGTCCAGGTTCAGGATGGGCTCGGAACTGGCCCGCACCCGCCGGCGCGCCGGCATGTCGGGCAGGCGCGGCTCGCCCTGGGCCGGGGCTTCCCCGCGCCACGCGCCCACCGCCGCTTCGACCACCTCGGCGATTTCCTCGCCGCGGTTGTACTGGGCCCGCAACCAGTTGCAATCGCCGCCGTTCGTGAGGACCTCGTCGCGCAGGGCCTCCAGCAGGTCCGACGTGCCCAGGCCGCGCGCCACGGGCATCAACCGGTCGAAAGTCATGCGCAGGTGTTCGCTCAGGCGGATACGGCCATGGGCGGGGTCGACGTAGTTGCCATGCAGCCCGAAGCGGGTGGCCTGGAAACGGTTGGTCCGGTAGGCCATCCACGCATCGGCCCCCGGCATGGGTTCGTCGGCCAGGACCATGCCCAGCGCCTGCGCAAAGGCCGCCAGCTGGCACGCCTTCTCGACGGTGAGCGGGGTGTCGCAGACGCGGATCTCGACGGTGCCGAATTCGGGTTTGGGCCGCACGTCCCAGTACAGGTCCTTGATGCTTTCGATCAGGCCCGAGGTCTGCAACTGGGCGAAGTAGGCTTCGAAGCCGTGCCAGTCCAGGACCTCCGGGGGCAGGTGCCCGCACATGGGAAAGGCGTTCAGGGCGTTGAGGCGGCTGCACGCGAACTGGGTGTCGACCCCCTCGAAGTAGGGCGACGAGGCCGACATCGCGATGAAGTGCGGCACATAGGGCGACAGCTTCTGAGTCATGGCGATCGCCGTATCGCCGCTGGGCACGCCCAGGTGGATGTGCTGGCCGAACACGGTGAACTGGCGCGCCAGGTAGCCGTACATCTCGGACAGGTATTGGAAACGAGGCGAATCGAAGATGGTCCGGTCATGCCAGCGCATGAACGCGTGGGTACCGCCGCCGGCCACGCGCACGCCAACGGCGTCGGCGGCCTCGACCAGCAGGTCGCGCATCTCCCGCATCTCTTCCAGCAAACGGGTCGGATCGGTGTGCACCGATGAATTCAGTTCGATCATGGACCGGGTGATCTCGGGTTTGACCCGGTCCGCGTAGGGATGGTTGGCGATCTGGGCAAGCAGTTCTTCGGCGGCACCCCGCAGGTCGAAGGTTTGCGGATCGACGATCTGGAGCTCGAGCTCGATGCCCAGCGTGTGGGGCGCGGATGCCGTGAATGCGATGGACTGCATCGGGGTCTCCTTTGGAAAGGTGGCCGGGGTGAGTCATCTACCCGGGGGGCGACGCCGGACGCGCGGAGCGTCGGGGCAGCATCACGTGATGGAATCGTTGGGCGAGTTTAGCCGCTGATTGATGACAGATTCCGGAAAATTGGCAGATTTTAAGTGTTTCCCCTAGACAGAAGCCCGAAAAACCGGGATCCAGGAGTAAGCATCCACTAACAAATCAGCAAAACCGCGGGGGTGCGGGAGAAACCCGCCTGAAACGCCCGGCCGGCCTGGGAACGGGCGAAGAGAGCGAGGCAGGCGGGTTGGAGATGTCGTAAGAATGCCGCGCCTGCCGACGCGATGACAGGGGCCATTATAGCCCCATCGTTTGAGAGTATGCACTTACCTCCAAACCGGCGCAGAGCGCCGGTCCGGCAGGATCAATGCAAGGTGACAGGATGGTGCATGTAGACGTCGAACTGGCTGAGAAATTCGTCCACGTCTTCCATCGAAGGCTCGGTGGCGATCAGCTCCCGCACCTGGGTGCGGAACTGCTCGGCCGATTCACCCGCGATGTAGATCTCGCGGCGTGCCTGCTTGTCGACGATTTCGAATCCCCCCGCGGAGGCGCCATCGAGCTGGGCGAACTCCACCACGACGTAGTTGGGGCTGTTGTAGATCATTTCCATGGTCTGGCTCCTGGAGACAGGGGTCTGACCGACCACCTGTTCATTAAGTTGGTGCCTGCGTTTGGAAATCAAGAGGGCCGACCGGATTGATACCGCCTATCGGCTACACCATGCTCGATACCGGGCTAACCCTCGTACAGCTTCACCGCTCCTGCAAAACCTGGTCCATTCAACTGCCTGCGCAACTCGGCGACGTGCTGGGCCGCGCTGACTTCTATCCACAGCCGGGCCGGCCGGGATTGCCTGAGCAGCCGCGCCACGGTCACCCGCAACGGTAGCTGCCCCACGCAACAGACGCACCCCGGAGCCAGCTGTACCAATTCGACCCCCGGCGGGGCGGACAAAGTTCCCGGCCCCCCCTCGACGATCACCGCCTGAAGGCCTTCTTCCAGATGCTGCCTCGCGCCCTCCAAGGCCAGGCTTCGCCCAGCACGCAAGTGAGCACCAACCAATATCACAACGGGAACGGGCTTCATTTCCGCCAGAATGCCCGGGTAAAGAGGACAAGCACAGCAAACAATTCCAAGCGTCCGATCAGCATGGCAAAGGTGCAGATCCAGGTCTGGGCATCGGTCAGCACGGCGAAGGTACCCGCCGGACCGACCTCCGCCAGGCCAGGGCCGGTGTTGCTGAGGCTGGCCAGGACGGCGGTGAAGGCCGTCACCGGATCCAGGCCCGTATACAGCATGGCCATGGTCAGCGCCATCAGCGAGGCCCAGTACAGCAGCATGAAGGCCATTACCGAGAACACGACCCGGTTGGGCACCGGCAGGCCGCCGATGTGCACCGGGTTGATGGCGCGCGGGTGCAGGATGTGGATAAGCTCCCGGCGCGCCTGCTTGACCAGGATCACCACGCGGATCATCTTGATGCCCCCGCCGGTGGAGCCCGCGCAGGTGGCGAAGCAGGAAAGCACCAGCATCCACACCGGAGCGAAGATAGGCCAGGTCGAGTAGTCCGTGCTGACGAAGCCGGTGGTGGTCGCCACCGACACCGTGTTGAACAACGCGAAACGCAGGGCGGTCCAGACCGAATCGTAGTTCCCCCGCTGCAGCAGGAGCGCGGTGATGGCCGCGACCGAGATGGCCAGGACCGCCAGGTAGGCCTTGGCCTCGGTACTGCGCCAGTAGGGCCCCAGGCTGCGGCGCCGGAACGCCTGGAAGTGCAGGGTGAAGCTGATGCCGGCGATGGTCATGAACACCACGGCGACCATCTCGATGGCCGGCGAGTCGAACGCCGCGAAGCTCGCGTCGCGGGTCGAGAAGCCGCCCAGGCCGATGGTCGAGGCCATGTGGCAATAGGCCTCGTACCAGTTCATGCCCGCCATCCGGTAGGCCAGCAGGCACAGGGCCGAGATCAGCATGTAGATGGCATACAGGCCCTTGGCCGTGCCGGTGATGCGCGGCGTGAGCTTCTCGTCCTTCATCGGGCCGGGCGTCTCGGCCCGGAACAGCTGGCTGCCGCCGGCGCCCAGCATGGGCAGGATGGCCACCGCCAGCACCAGGATGCCCATGCCGCCTATCCAGACCAGGGTGCAGCGCCAGACGTTGATCGACGGCGGCAGGTTGTCCAGCCCCGACAGCACCGTGGCGCCCGTCGTCGTGAGGCCGGACATGGCCTCGAAATAGGCGTCGGTCATGGACAGCGGCGCGCCGATCTGGTGGTAGTAGAACAGCAGCGGCAAAGTGGCGATCAGCGCCAGCACGCTCCAGACCAGCGACACCAGCAGGAAGCCGTCGCGCGGCGTCAACTCGCGCCGCTGGCTGCGCGTCGCCAGGCACAGCAGCAGGCCGGCGATCAGGCCGACGACCATGGCGCGGATGAACGCGTCCCGCGCTCCATCGGAAAAGATGAAGGACGTCGCCAGCGGAATCGCCATGGTCATCGAGAACAAGGCGATGACGAGTCCGAGGACGTGCAGGACCGGAAGCAGTTTGCGCATGCAGCGGGGCCGGAAGGATCAGAAGAAAGTCGCCGAGACCTGGAACAGCTTTTCCACTTGCGCGATCAGCCGCTGGTGCGCCACGAAAACGATGACATGGTCGTCCGATTCGATGACGGTGTCGTGGTGCGCCATCAGCACTTCATCCTGCCGCACCACGGCGCCGATGGTGGCGCCCTGGGGCAGGCCGATGTCCTCGATCCGGCGGCCCACGACCTTCGAGGACTTGGCGTCGCCATGGGCGATGGCCTCCAGGGCCTCGGTGACGCCGTGCCGCAGGCGGTGGACGGCAACCACGTCGCCGCGCCGCACGTAGCGCAGCAGTTCGCCGATGGTGGCCTCGGACGGCGAAATGGCGATGTCGATGCGCCCGCCCTCCATCAGTTCGCCGTAGCTCTTGCGCCCGATCAGCGCGATCACCCGGCGGGCCCCCATGCGCTTGGCCAGCAGCGACGACATGATGTTGTCCTCGTCATCGCTGGTCAGCGCCAGGAACAGGTCCATCTCGGCGACATTCTCGTCCGCCAGCAGGTTCTCGTCGGTGGCGTCGCCGTTCAGGGTCAGGGAACGGCTGGGGAGCTGGGTGGCAAGGAACTCGCAGCGCCGGCGGTTGCGCTCGATGACCTTGACGTCGCACTGGTCGCTGATGCCGCGGGCCAGCCGCAGGCCGATGTTGCCGCCGCCGGCGATCATGACCCGCTTGACGCGCTTGTCGCTCTCGCGCAGCTCGCGGATGATCTGGCGCACGTGGCGGGTGTTGGCCAGGAACAGGACCTCGTCGCCCGGCTCGATGCGGGTGTCGCCCTCGGGCGGCACCAGCCGGTTGTTGCGGAATATCGCGATGATGCGGACCTCGGCGCCCGGCAGGCGTTCCCGCAGGGTCTGGATGGGCTGGTCCGCCAGGGGACTGCCGGCGGCCGCGCGCACGGTCACCGCGCAGACACGGCCACCCGCGAACTCGACCACCTGCAGGGCCTCCGGGATCTCGACCAGTTTCTCGATATAGCTGGTCACGCTGCGTTCGGGGCAGATCAGGTGATCGACGTCGAACCCGTCCTCGGCCATCAGTTCCTCGTGGTCGAGGAATTCGGACGAACGCACGCGCGCGATGCAGCGCGGCACGTTGAACACCTTCTTGGCGATCTTGCAGGCGACCAGGTTGCTTTCGTCCGACGTCGCGCAGGAAATGAAAAGATCGGCGTCCGCCGCGCCGGCCTCCTGCAGGGTCGACACGTGGGTGCCGTTGCCTACCAGCCCGCGCAGGTCCAGCCTGTCCTGCAACACGGACAGGCGCGCGCCGTCGGTATCGATGACGGTAATGTCGTTGTGCTCGGATACCAGGTTCTCGGCCACGCTGGTCCCCACCTGGCCAGCGCCGAGTATCAGGATTTTCATACGCCTCGTTTACGCGAGAGTTCGATTCCAAGCTGTTTCAGTTTGCGGTACAGATGGGTGCGCTCCAACCCCGTCTTGTCGGCCACGCGGGTCATGCTGCCGCCCTCGCGCGCCAGATGGTGCTCGAAGTACACCCGCTCGAACGCGTCGCGCGCTTCACGCAGCGGCAGGTCGAGCGAGAGGGTGAGCAGCGGCGAACGTGGCTGGCTATCATGCATGGCAACGGTGCCCGCCGAGCGATCGACGGCCGGCGCGGGCCCGGGGGCAGGCGGACGCATGCCGTCGCCGGCCGAGGGCGGCGACGGCGCGTAGCCCGGCATGGCGGGCCGCACGGAGGCTTGCGGCGCGGCCGGCTTGCCGCCCGCCCGGCCCCGCTCCAGCGCGCCGGCGATGGTCTTGAGCAGGCGCGTCATGGTGATGGGCTTTTCCAGGAAATCGATGGCGCCGATGCGTGTCGCCTCGACCGCGGTATCGATGGTCGCGTGGCCGCTCATCATGATGACGGGCATGTCGAGCAGGTCCTGCGCCGCCCATTCCTTGAGCAGCGTCACGCCATCGGTATCGGGCATCCAGATATCGAGCAGAACCACGTCGGGACGATTGGCGGCACGCAGCGCGCGTGCCGCCGCGGCATTTTCGGCCAGATCGACCGTATGCCCTTCGTCGTAAAGAATTTCCGACAGGAGTTCGCGGATGCCGACCTCGTCGTCAACCACCAAAATTCTGGCCATATCTTTAGCAACCTCTGTTACGCGGACTGCGCCCCCGCAGTCTCGGAAAAACGCGCGGCGTCGTGCGCAACGTCCGTACCCCCGGCAAGCCGAGTGAATAGTATAGAGACCATTGCGCCTCCTTCGGGCCGGTTGGCAAGATCAATTCTGCCTCCGTGCTCTTCGACGATCTTCTTGACGATGGCCAGCCCCAGCCCCGTCCCCCGCGCCTTGGTCGTAATGTAGGGCTCGAAGGCGCGTTGCAGGATGCGGGCGGCGAAGCCGGTGCCCGAATCGGTCACCATGAATTTGATGGAGGCGTGCTCGCGGCCGTCGGGCAACCGCGTCTGGATGAGACGCGTGCCGACCGAGATGCGGTCGCTGGACGTGGGCCCGGCCGGCGCCCCGTCTCCCGCCTGGCGGGCCGCTTCCTTGGCCTTTTCTTCGATGGCATCGCGCGCATTGGCGATCAGGTTGTGGATCACCTGGCGCAGTTGGGTGGCATCGCCGCGCACGCGCGGCAGCGCCGGCTCCAGATCGACCGACAGCGCGACATTGCCGGTGCCGGCCTTCAGCACGCCGCCGGCCGTATCCCATCCGTACAGGGTCAGGACCTCGGCCACCAGTTCGTTCAGGTCCAGCAACTGGTGCTGGGCCGGCGGCGTCCTGGCGTACTCGCGGAAGTCGTCCACCATGCGCTGCATGGAACTGACCTGGTTGATGATGGTGGTGGTCGAGCGCTTGAGCATGTCGGCGTCGGGCTGCGCGAGCTTGTCGGCCAGCTTGATGGCGATCCGCTCGGCCGACAGCTGGATCGGCGTCAGGGGGTTCTTGATCTCGTGCGCCAGCCGCCGCGCGACCTCGCCCCAGGCGACGGCGCGGTTGGCGGAAATGACTTCGGTAATGTCGTCGAACACCACCACGTAGCCCCCACTCGCTCCCGCCACCGGCAGGTGTGATCCTCGCGCCAGCAGGGTAATCGTATTGTCGTCCCCGGTGGGATCCGAATTGTTACCTTCGCCGCGCGCCGCGTCCGACCCGGTGGCCGCCGGCCGCCGGACAATCTCGAACTGCTGCTGCCAGTACTGGCGCCCGGTGCCGGCCGCCGCGTGCTCGGCGAATGCCGTGCGGATGGTCTGCGCGAAAGCGGTCAGTCCGTCTATGGTTTCCAGCGGCCGTCCCGTGACCGCGCGCAGGTCCACCCGCAGGATCTGCTGGGCGCCGCGGTTCACGGTGGCGACGCGGAAGGCCTCGTCGAACACCAGCACGCCCGACGACAGGTTCGACAGGATGCTTTCCAGGTAGACGTTGCTGCGTTCGAGCTGGCGCCGGTTGCTCTCGACCATGCGGCGCGCCTCGTCCAATTGGCGGGTCATGGCATTGAACGACCGGGTCAACTGGCCCAGCTCGTCGCTCTGGGGCGGCTCCGGGATCGGCCGGTAGTCGCCCACCCCCACCGCCTGCGTGCCCTCGGCCAGGCGCAGCAGCGGCCGCACCATGCGGGACGACAGCGAGAACGCCGCCGCGATCGCCGCGAACACCGCCAGCAGCAGCGCCAGGGTCAGCGTGATGCCGTACAGCTTGCGCAGCCCCAGCCGCGACAGCGACAGCTCCTGGTAGTCGCGGTAGCCGCTCTGGACCTCCTCGGCGTTGCTGGCGATCTGTTCCGGCACCCCTTGCAGAAGCTGCAGGTAACGCGACTCGGCCGGCAGCACCCCGGGCAGCTCGAAACCGCCCACGGGGGCGATCGGCACGATCACCCGCAGGCGCAGGGCGCCGCCGGTGGACGTGTCGCGGGTCGTGCCCAGCGGCCCCTGCACGCCGTCCACCGTGGTCGGGCTGGCGGTACTGTTGGCCTCGGCGGCAGCGTAGGAGCGCGCGATCTTCAGTTGCCGCAGCACCTGCGGCGTCGGCGTCTCGGGCACCAGCGAACCGTAGGAATTGGTGGACCAGGCGATGACCCGGCCGCTGGATGTGAACACCATGGCGTCCTGGACGCCGACCTGCTCGCGCAGCCGGGTCAGCGACAGCGCCACGTTCGCTTCCTGGTTGTCGCCCAGTTCGATCGACATGGTGCGCGCCTTGGCGTTCATCTCCTGGAGCTGCGAATCCAGCGCCGCCCGGCCGAGATTCAGGCCGGATTCGAGCGCGGTGTCCACCCGCACGTTGAACCACGACTCGATGGACCGCGACAGGAACTGCACCGACAGCATGTAGATCAGCACCCCGGGCACCACCCCCACCAGCGCGAAAGCCAGCGCAAACCGGGAGGTGAGCCGGGCGCCGAACTGCCCGCGCCGCAATTGCCCCAGCAGCCGGACCGTCAGCGCGACCACCCAGGCGAACAGCGCCAGGGCGATGATGGCGTTGAGCCCGAGCAACAGGCCGTACTGTTGTTCCAGGCGGGACGAGTTGCCGGTGGACCACGCAAGCAGGAACAGCAGCAGCAGGGCGCTCACTCCCCCCATGCCAAGGAGGACGCGCAGGAAGCGATTCAGGATACGTACGCGGCGGGTTCGCATCATTGGGACTCCGTGGGAGGAGTCAGGCCCAGCCCCCCGGGGGCCGCATGGGGCGAACCACCTGGCAGGACCAGGCCGTGGCCGCCGGCGGGGGCGCCGTTGGAAGGCACGATGGGCGAAGCCGGCGACGCCGGCTGGGCAGGAACGGACTGCATGGGTGCGGACGGAGCGGGGCCGGCGGGAGGCGGCAGGGGCGGCGGCGGCAGTCCCGGCTGGGCGGCGGCGGGCGGCGGCGCGCCGGAACCGGACGGCGGCGGCGGTTCGCCGCTCAGGCGCACGTTGAACTCCGTCCATGGCGTCGCGAGCGACCAGTCGCTGCTGTTCAAGGCGTTGACCTGGAACGGCTTGGAAAGCTGGGAAATATCGAAACGCACGCGCAGCCGGCCCTGGTAGCGCGTGTCCGGGCTCAGCGCGTCGCGGTCGCCGATGCGCCAGTTGCGCACGTGGCGCACGACCGACAGGGCTTCGACCAGCGACCCCACGGGCAGCGCGAGATTGCCGGAATGCACGCGCCACTGGCGCGTCAGCGGGTTGTAGACGATCCGCCACGTCTGGTTAGAGGACAACACCACTTCGTCGAACCAATACCAGCGGGGCCGGCGGATCTCGACCTCGACCGAGAAATAAAGCGGCAGCCCGCGCGCGACGGCATCTTCGAGCTGGTTGTTCAGATTCAGCAGGACATCGGCGCTCAGGAGCAGATCACGGCCGCGTTCGGTCACCGTCACGGACTGGACGGCTGGCTCGGATGCCGGGGCTTGGCCGCCCCACAGCAACATCAGGGCAACGACCGGCAGGATCAGGACGCGATGAAGTCGGAGAATGATCAAACCTTGGCAAACAACGCGTAGAAAAAACCATCGTGCTGCTCGGCCGGCCGATCAGGCTCCGCCTGCGTAAGCAGTTGCCCAGGCGCAGGCAGCCGCGCCGCATCGGGATGCCTGAGCTGGAAAGCCTCGGCTTGCCTGGCTCCCTCCGCGGGGAAAATCGAGCAGGTTGCATAGAGCAATTTACCACCGGGCGCCACCACCTGCCACAAGGCATCGGCAATCCGGGCCTGGAGCGCGGCGGTATTGGCCACGTCGCCCTCGCGCCGCAGCCAGCGGATGTCGGGATGGCGCCGGACGATGCCCGATGCGGTACAGGGCACGTCGGCCAGCACCGCATCGAAGAGCCGCCCGTCCCACCAGGCGTCCAGATCTGCCACGTCGGCGGCCTGCGTGCGCGCGGACAGCCCCAGCCGCGCCAGGTTGGCATCCACCCGCTCCAGCCTGCCGGCATCGACGTCCAGCGCCAGCAGGTCGAGATCCGCCAGTTCCAGCAGATGCGCCGTCTTGCCGCCCGGCGCGGCGCAGGCGTCGAGCACCCGCATGCCGTCCTTCACCTGGAGCAGCGGTGCCGCCAGCTGCGCGGCGGCATCCTGGACCGACCACCAGCCCTCGGCAAAGCCCGGCAACTGTTGCACCGGCCGCGGCTGGGCCAGCGCGAGCCCCGCCTCGCCCACCGGCAAGGCCTCGACGCCGGCGGCGTGCAAGGCCTCGACCAGCGCCTCGCGGCTGGTACGGCGGCGATTGACGCGCAGGACCATGGCAGGCGGCCGGTTGGCGGCGCGCAGCAGCGATTGCCAATGATCGGGATAGTCGATGCGCAGGCGCCGCACCCACCACTCCGGATGGTTCCAGACGGCCTCGGGGCGGCGGCCGGCGGCTTCCAGCACGCTCTCGCGCTCGCGCAGGAAACGCCGCAGGCTGCCGTTGACCAGGCCCTTGAACGGCGCGAGCGGACGCTGGCCGGCGGCGGCCCGCACGGCCTGGTCCACCACGGTGTGGGGCGCGTAGCTGACACCGGCCGCGGCGGCCTCGGCTTCGTCCGCCACCAGCAGCGAGAATGCCGTCAGCAGCAGCGCGTCCAGCAGCGGATCGGCCGGCTTGCGGGGAATCAGCGCCTGCTTGACCGCGCGCGCGCGCCCCAGTTGACGCATCGCGTGGAAGGACAGCGCCTGGGCCGCCGGCCGCAGCGGCGCGGCAACGCGCGACAGCGCATCGGTCAGGGAAACGCCCCCCAGCACGCCCTGCACCGCGCGCGCGGCGGCCAGCAGCACGTCGGACAAGGGGGCCGACACGGGCCCGGTGGCTGGCGGCGCCATCAGGAAAGATCGGGGTTCCAGCCCCGCACGAAGACATCGGCCGGCTGGCGCTTGCCGCCCGCCTTCTGCAATTCGGTCAGGCGCAGGACCCCCTGGCCGGTGGCCAGGTCCACCCCCGCCGCGCCCGCGCGCACGACGGTTCCCGGGCTGGCCTGCGATGCCTCGTCCAGCGCCTCGGCGCGCCAGGCCTTGACCGGGTCGGCCAGGCCGGGCAACCGCACGGTGGCCCCCGGGACCGGATTGAAGGCCAGGATGCGGCGCGCCAGTTCGGCGGCGGGCCGCGAACAATCGAGCGCCGCCTCGGCCTTGTCCAGCTTGGCGGCGTAGGTCACGCCCTCGGCGGGCTGCGGCGTGGCCGGCAGGCCGCCTGCCTCCAGTCGTGCCAGGGCCTGCACGATCAACTCCCCGCCCAGCACGGCCAGGCGGTCGTGCAGATCGCCGGCGGTCTGGCCCGCCCCGATGGGCAGCGCGCCTTCGAGCAGCATGTCGCCCGTATCCAGGCCCGCGTCCATCTGCATGATGGTGATTCCCGTCTGCGCGTCGCCCGCCTCGATGGCGCGCTGGATGGGCGCGGCGCCGCGCCAGCGCGGCAGCAGGCTGGCATGGATGTTCAGGCAGCCCAGCCGCGGGATGTCCAGTACCCCCTGGGGCAGGATCAGGCCGTAGGCGGCCACGATCATCGCGTCGGCCCGTGCCGCGCGCAGGGCCTCGTGCGCCTGGGCCGCCTCGTCGGGATACTTGCCGTCCAGCCGCAGGCTGCGCGGCTGCAGCACCGGCGCCCCCGCCTCCAGCGCCGCCGCCTTCACCGGACTGGGCGTCAGTTTGAGCCCGCGTCCGGCCGGCCGGTCCGGCTGTGTCAGCACCAGGGCGATCGTATGCCCGGCCTCGATGAGGGCCCGCAGGGCGATTTTTGCGAATTCCGGCGTACCGGCAAAGACCAGATGCATCTCGAGTACCCCCCTACGCGTTTAGCCTCCCCTCTAGACTTTTTCCAGTTTGCGCAGCTTGGTCTTGATGCGGCTTTGCTTGAGGGGAGAGAGGTATTCGACGAACACCTTGCCTTCGAGGTGATCGAGTTCGTGCTGTACGCAGACGGCCAGGATGCCTTCGGCGTCGAGTTCGTAGCGTTCGCCCTGTTCGTTGGTGGCTTCGACCCTGATACGGGCGGAACGCTGGACTTCGTCGTAGATGCCCGGCACCGACAGGCAGCCTTCCTCGTAGACCTGGGTTTCCTCGCTCTTCCAGGTAATGACCGGGTTGATCAGGACGAGCAGGTCGTCGCTGTGCTCGGAAACGTCGATGACCACGATGCGCTCATGGATATCGACCTGGGTGGCGGCCAGCCCTATCCCCGGCGCCGCGTACATGGTCTCGGCCATGTCGCGGACGATGCGGCGGATGCGGTCGTCGACCACGCCCACCGGCTTGGCTTTCTTGTGCAGCCTTGCGTCGGGATAGTGAAGAATGGGTAGCAATGCCATGATCGTGATGCCGTTGTCCCCAGCGTGGGGCGCCTATCAAAGAATATGGGGCCGGCTGGCCGGAGTCCAAGGGGCAAGATACCACAGCTTCCCGGCGCCTCCGGCGGGCAGGATATCGGTGTCCTGCCTGAACCCGCGATGCCTCGCCCGCCGTGTTTAGATGGCGGCATGCCCCTCGCCCACACACCGGAAGAACTGTCCGCCTGGCTGCGGCTCACCCTCGAACCCGGCATCGGGCCGGTCACCGCGCGCGAACTGCTGCGGGCGGTCGGGTTGCCCCAGCAGTTGTACCGCCTGTCCCGCGACGATCTGGCGGCCTGGTTGCCGCCGCCGCTGGCCGGGCAACTGGCCCGCCCGCCGTCCCCGGGGCAACTGGCCGCCCTCGAACGCACGCTGCGCTGGGCCGAGCATCCCGGCCACCACCTCCTGACCCTGGCCGACGCCGCCTACCCCCGGACGCTGCTCGACATCCACGATCCGCCCCCGCTGCTGTACGTGGCCGGCGATCCGGCCCGGCTGTCGCCCGACGCCATCGCCATCGTCGGCGCGCGCAACGCCACCCCCGACGGCCTGGCCAACGCGCGCGCCTATGCGCGGCACCTGGCGCGGCAGGGCTGGTGCATCGTCAGCGGGCTGGCGCTGGGCATCGATGCCGCCGCGCACGAAGGCGCGCTCGAAGCCGGCGCCGATGCGGGCGGCACGGTCGCGGTCGTGGGAACGGGCGTCGACGTGGTCTATCCGCCACGGAACAGGAAGCTGGCCGAGCGGATCGCCGCGCAGGGCGCCATCGTTTCCGAGTTCCCGCTGGGCCTGCCGGCGCTGCCTCACCAGTTCCCCCGGCGCAACCGGCTGGTGGCAGGCCTGGCACGGGGCACGCTGGTGGCCGAGGCGGCGGCCCGCAGCGGTTCGCTCATCACCGCCCGGCTGGCCGCCGAAGCCGGCCGCGAGGTGTTCGCCATTCCGGGCTCCATCCATTCGCCGCTGTCGCGCGGCTGTCACGCGCTGATCCGGCAGGGTGCCAAGCTGGTGGAATCGGCGCAGGACATCCTGGACGAACTGCTGGGCCCGGCCGCATCCCGCCAGCCGGCACCGGCCCCCCCGCTCCCGCGGGACCCCCTGCTGGCCGGCATGGGCTACGGCCCCATCCACCTGGATGCGCTGGCCGCGCGCACCGGCCTCGCGGTCCCGGCACTGCAGGACAGGCTGCTCGAACTGGAATTGCAGGGACGGATTACCCGGCTGGATGGCGGCCGCTACCAGGTCGCGGCCAGGCGCTGAATACCCTTGTGTACCGCACGCACAACGCATGAGCAGCAAATGCCGGGCCATTTGCCTAGGGATGCAATTCAGCGTACAGTGGATCCAGCCTTACACGCTGACTTATGTTCGATATTCTCGTCTACCTCTTCGAGAACTACTACACGCCGGAAGCGTGCCCGGACCCGGAAACGCTGGCGCGCAAACTTGCCGCCGCCGGCTTCGAAGACGATGAAATCGACGACGCCCTGACCTGGCTGTCCGGGCTTGCCGAATCCACTCATCGCTGTGTCGATCTCGCCCTTGTTCCCAGTAGCGGCTGCCGTATCTATGCCGAGGCCGAGTATCGCCAGCTCGGTTCGGAAGCGATCGGCTTCATCGCCTTCCTGGAAGCGGCCGGCGTGCTGTCGTCCCCCCTGCGCGAAATCGTGATCGACCGCTCGTTCGCCCTGGGCGAGGCGCCCGTTCCCCTGGAAAAACTCAAGATCATCGTCCTGATGGTGCTCTGGAGCCAGGAGACCGAGATCGACAACCTGATCCTGGAAGAACTGCTCGAAGACGGCAGCGCCCGGCAGCTCCATTAAGAGCAGCCACGTAGCTCTGGCGCGACAAACCAAGACACTTCCACTAGACTCCGGATGCGGTGGATCCGGCACCGCCGGCCCACCCGCGTTGCCCCACGGGACCCGGCGCCGGGCCGCCCCAAGGCGGATCCCGGCCCCCTTGGGGGCTGCCGCGTAGCGGCTGGGGGCCCACCATTCTGGGCGCCCGAAGGGCGCAGGGGGAGCATTTTTCGGCCTGGGTGGCACAGGCCCGACTTGCGTTGCTTAAAAATCCCCCCGTATCATCCGGCGCTTTGACGCGCTATTTGTTCGCGTCGGCTCCGTCAACTGGAAGTCAATGGGCAAAACTCTGATCATCGCCGAGAAACCTTCGGTCGCGCTGGACATTTCCCGCGCGCTGGGCGGGTTCAAGCGCGAAGGCGATTATTTCGAAAGCGACGACTATGTGCTCTCGTCCAGCGTCGGGCACCTGCTCACCCTCGTGGCGCCCAACGATCCGGTCAAGGGCAAGTGGAGCTTCACCCATCTGCCGGTGATTCCGCCCGAGTTCGAACTGGGGCCGGCCGACAAGCGCTCGGAAGAACGGCTGCGCCTGCTGGTGCGGCTGATCAAGCGCAAGGACGTGGACGCGCTGATCAACGCCTGCGACGCGGGACGCGAGGGCGAGTTGATCTTCCGCTACATCGCCCAGTACGCGAAGACCAACAAGCCCATCCGGCGCCTGTGGCTGCAATCGATGACCCAGCAGGCCATCCGCGACGCTTTCGCCGACCTGCGCTCCGACTCCGCGCTGCAACCGCTGGAAGCCGCGGCGCGCTCGCGCGCCGAGGCCGACTGGCTGGTGGGCATCAACGGCACGCGGGCCATGACGGCCTTCAACAGCAAGGACGGCGGCTTCTTCAAGACCACGGTGGGCCGGGTGCAGACCCCCACGCTCGCCATCGTGTCCGAGCGCGAGGAGCGCATCCGCCAGTTCGTGCCGCGCGACTACTGGGAGGTGCGCGCGCAGTTCGTCGCCGCCGCCGGCCTGTACGAAGGCCGCTGGTTCGATCCCAAGCACGTCAAGGATCCGCAGGATCCCGAGAAGCGCGAATCGCGCCTGTGGAGCAAGGCGGCGGCCGAATCGGTGGTGGCGGCCTGCCGCGACCGCACCGGCTCGGTCACCGAGGAATCGAAGCCGTCCACCCAGCTGTCCGGACTGCTGTACGACCTGACCACGCTGCAGCGCGAGGCCAACTCGCGCTTCGGCTTCTCGGCCAAGACCACGCTGGCGCTGGCCCAGACCCTGTACGAACGCCACAAGGCGCTGACCTACCCCCGTACCGATTCGCGCTACCTGCCCGAGGACTACCTGGGCACGGTGAGCCAGACCATGCAGACGCTGGCCGCCAACCGGCCCGGCTACGCGCCGTTCGCTTTGAAGATCCTGGACAGCGGCTGGGTCAAGCCCAACCGCCGCGTGTTCGACAACAAGAAGGTGTCGGACCACTTCGCCATCATCCCGACGCTGCAGGCGCCGCGCGAATTGAGCGAGGCCGAGGCCAAACTGTACGACCTCGTGGTCAAGCGCTTCCTGGCGGTATTTTTCCCGGCGGCCGAATTCCTGGTCACGACCCGGATCACGGAAGTCGCCGGCCACAAGTTCAAGACCGAGGGCAAGGTCCTGATCAATCCGGGCTGGATGGCGGTCTACGGCCGCGATGCACAGGGCGAGGACGCCAACCTGGTGCCGGTCGCCTCCGGCGAACCGGTCCGCACCGAGGAAGTCGAGGCCGTGGGCCTGGTCACGAAACCGCCCGCCCGCTACACGGAAGCGACGCTGCTGTCGGCCATGGAAGGCGCGGGCAAGCTGGTCGACGACGAAGAGCTGCGCGAAGCCATGTCGGCGCGCGGCCTGGGCACGCCGGCCACGCGCGCGGGCATCATCGAAGGGCTGATCAACGAGGTCTATCTGCGCCGCGAAGGCCGCGACCTGGTGCCGACCGCCAAGGCGCGCCAGTTGATGACGCTGCTGTCGGGCCTGGACGTGGACGAGCTGACCTCGCCTGAACTGACGGGCGAATGGGAGCACAAGCTGTCGCAGATCGAGCGCGGCCAGTTGGCGCGCGAGGCCTTCATGCGCGAGATCGCGCAAATGACCCAGGTCATCGTCAAGCGCGCGAAAGAATACGACCGCGACACGGTGCCGGGCGACTACGCCACCCTGACCACGCCATGTCCGAAATGCGGCGCCGTGGTCAAGGAAAACTACCGGCGCTATGCCTGCACCGCCTGCGACTTCTCGATCAGCAAGCATCCCGGCGGGCGCACCTTCGAGCAGCAGGAAGTCGAGGAATTGCTGGCCAAGCGCGAGATCGGCCCGCTGAACGGCTTCATCAGCAAGATGGGCCGGCCCTTCTCGGCCATCCTGCGCATCACCGACGACTACAAGCTGGAATTCGACTTCGGCCAGGCCGACGAAGAAGCCTCGGAAGCCGTGGACTTTTCCGGCCAGACGCCGGTGGGCCCGTGCCCGAAATGCGGCTCGAACGTGTTCGATCACGGCATGAGCTTCATATGCGAGAAATCGGTCGGACCGCAACGTTCGTGCGATTTCCGTTCCGGCAAGGTCATCCTGCAACAGGAGATCACGGCCGAGCAGATGGGCAAGCTGCTGGCCGAAGGGCGCACCGACCTGCTGCAGAACTTCGTCTCCAGCCGCACCAACCGCAAGTTCAAGGCCTTCCTGGTGCGGCAGCCCGACGGCAAGATCGGCTTCGAGTTCGAGCCCCGCCCCGCCAAGGGCGGCAAGGCGGGCGAGGACGCGCCCGCGGCCAGGAAGACAGCGGCGAAGAAGGCGGCCGCCGGCCAGGACGAAGCTGCCACGGCACCGGCGAAGAAAGCTCCCGCCAAGAAGGCGGCAGCCAAGAAGACCGCTGCACGCAAGACCGCCGCCAAGAAAGCCCCCGCGAAGAAAGCCGCCAAAAAGGCGGCCGCGAAGACCTCCAGCTGAGCCACAGCCTAATGACCAAGAAGAAAACGCCCCCACGGGCGCGCAAGTCTCCTGTTGTCGAACAGCCCGCCGAGGATCGCGTGGACGTCGACCCCGGCCCCGGCGGCAAGCCCTGGTACATCGTGCGCCGCTCGCGGGTGCACGGTACCGGCGTGTTCGCGGCCCGCAAGATCCCGGCCGGCACCCGCGTCATCGAATACACGGGCGAACGCATCAGCGCGGCCGAGGCCGACCGCCGCCATCCCGTCAATCCCGAGGATCCGTACCACACCTTCTTCTTCGCGCTGGAAAGCGGCAAGGTGATCGACGGCGGCAGCCAGGGCAACGATGCGCGCTGGATCAACCACGCCTGCGAACCCAACTGCGAAGCCGAAGAAACGGACGACGGCCGCGTCTTCATCGTCTCGCAACATCCCATCGACCGCGGCGACGAACTCAATTATGACTACGGCCTGGTCATCGACGAGCGCATCACGCCGACGTTGAAGAAGAATTATCAGTGCCTGTGTGGCGCCGAGACGTGCCGGGGCACGATGCTGGCGCTGAAGCGGCGCAAGAAGAAGAAAGAGAAAGCCTAGCGGCGGGCAGGGGGCCGGACGGCCGCGCCGCCCGGCCCTGCCGTTCAGTTGTAGCCGCCGACCCGCATCGCCTGGGAGTCGCCGCCGTTGCGGGACACGACCGAGCCGTTCACCACGCGCACCGGATCGCCGCTGCGCCACGGATAGGCCGAGGCGCTGTGGAAGGTGCGCATGCTGCCATCCTCCATCCTGACCGTCATCTCGTACTGCGTCGAGCTGCGTACGCGCTTCTCGACCTCGTTGCCCGCGTAGGCGCCGCCGAGCGCGCCCAGCACGGTCAGCGCGGTGCGGCCGCTACCGCCGCCGAACTGGTTGCCGACCACGCCGCCCACGACTCCACCGCCCACCGCCCCCAGGCCCGTTCCCTGGCCCTGGACCTGCAAGGCGCGCACGCTTTCGACCGTTCCGCAATTGCCGCAGGTGGCCGCGACCGGCCGCGCCGGCTCGCGGTAGGCCGGTGCGGGGCGGCTGGCGGTACGGGCCGGGGCCGGCGGCGCCACGCGTTCGGGCGCCACCGGCTTCGCGGGCGCCGGTTGATACGCCAAGGCCTTGCCGAAATCGCGCCCGCCAGCCGGGGCGGAAGCCTCGGCCACTTGCTGCGACGGCGCCGATTTGGCAAGCGGCGAGGGCAGCAGTCCGGTCAGGACACCCACGCCAACCGCGGCCAGGACGATGACGCTGATGGCCGCTGCGGCCACCAGCGGGTGCAGCGCGACGGCACCCCGCATGGAGCGATGCGCGCGCGCGAACGCGGCATCGACAGGCGATCGGGGACCGGAAGAAGGACCGGAAAACATGGCATCACTCCGCTCGTAAGATTCACGTAAGTTACTGCCAAGACACCTTCCAGGTTGTTTCGCGGCGCAGCCGAATCTCGCGCTTTCTGTATCGGAACTGACCGAATGTTTCCGCCCCGGGCCGGCAAAGTCTGCCAGAATGGTCCGCATGGAAATCACCCTGACCGAACTCGAGGACGCGATCAATTTCTGGCGCGCGCGCAAGCCCTCGACGAGCGAAGCGTGCGTGCTGTGCATGGAAGCCTCGGCGCTGGCCGGGCCGTATGCCGCCATGATCATGCATCACCTGCCCGTGCTGGACGAAGCGGCGATGTCCGAGCCGGCGCGGGCGGCCGTCTCGGCCTGGCGGCAGGCGCGCCAGGCCTTGGCCCCGGTCAAAGGCTGACGCGGGCGGATTCGGCCGGAGTCACGACCAGCGATGCCGGCGCGAACGCGCCCAGGCTGGCCTTCATGGACAACGCGGCTTCCAGCGTGAACACGCCATCGGCCACCATTTCCAGCACCTCTTCCGGCGACACCGTGCGCAGGGCGGCCACTTCGCCATCCTGGTTCTCCGGCACCACCTCGGGCCCCAGCACGGTATCGACCACGGTCACATGCTCGACCTGGTAGCCCTCGGGCAGGACCCGGCGCACGGTGAACTGGCCGCTGCGCCGGCCATCCTTCAGATGGTGGGGCAACAGCCCGGCTTCCTCCCAGCTTTCCCGGAGCAAGGCCGACTCTGGCGTTTCGGCGGCGCTGACCAGGCCGCCAACCAAGGTGTCCCACATGCCCGGATCGGTCGTCTTGGTGAACGACCGCTGGGCGATCCACAATTGCCCGCTGTCGGTCCAGGCATTCAAGTGGACGGCATGGGTGGCAAGGCCCAGCGGCCGCACCGACGCCCGCTCGATGACGCCCAGCACCGTGCCGTCGTCGGCCACCACGTCCAGCAGTTCGTTGCGCCAGCCATTGAGCCGGCCGGCTTCGAAAAGAGCCGTGGCGATGCGGGCCAGCAGCGCGCTGACGGCCTGGGACCGCGCGCCCGCGGCCGATGCGCCGGCCAGTTCGGGCAACAGATGGACCACGCCGGGTTCGATCAGCACTTCGTCCGGGAAGGCGGCCAGCCAGTGCGGCACGTCCGGAGCCACCCAGCCGCAATCATGGCCGGCAATACGCAGCCGGGGAGAGTCGGGAGGCGGATCGACCTGTGCCCGGGCCGATACGGAGTCGAATACGTTCATCCAGATATCGTGAATTTCCAACACTGCAAGCTTCCATTGTGCCGGAAGTCCGGAGGGAACGCCCGGCCCCCCCTGGGCAAACGAAGGCGCCCCGGGCCGCCTCGGGTAAGATGCCGGCGCTCGCATGTCCGACCGGTGCGCAGCGCCGGACCGCATCCCCAAGGAAGAGGAAGACCATGACCGATCACCCCCGCATCTGCATCGTCGGCGCCGGCGCGATAGGCGGCTTTGTCGCCGGACGCCTGGCCCAGGCAGGCAACGACGTTTCCCTGCTGGCCCGTGGCCGCACCCTGGAAGCATTGCGCGAGCACGGCCAGCGGCTCGACTCCGCGGGCAAGCTCGTCGCCTCGCCGGTCCGGGCCAGCGACGACGCCCAGGCACTGGGCCCGCAAGACGTCGTCGTCATCACCGTCAAGGCGCCCGCCCTGCCGGACGTCGCACGGGCCATCCGCCCCCTGGTCGGCGCCGACACGGTCGTGATCCCGGCGTTGAACGGCATCCCCTGGTGGTTCTTCCTGGACGCCGGCCTGCCGCTGGGCGGCACGCGGCTGCGCAGCGTCGACCCGGACGGGAGCATCGAAGCCAGCCTGCCCGTGGACCAGGTGCTGGGCGCCGTGGTCTTCGCCTCGGCCTCCACGCCCGAGCCCGGCCTGACCCGGCATGCCTCGGGCAACCGCATCGTGCTGGGCGAGCCGAAGGGCGGGACCAGCGAACGCGCCAGCGCCGTGGCCGCGCTGTTCACGCAAGCGGGCTTCGATGCGCCAGCCAGCGAGAACGTGCGCGCGGACATCTGGACCAAGCTGCTGGGCAATGCCTGCTTCAACCCGGCCAGCCTGCTGACGGGTGCCTATACCGACGACATGATCGACGACCCGCGCCTGCATGGCAGGTTCGTGGCCATGATGGACGAGGCGCTGGCGCTGGGCACCCGGCTCGGGTTGCCGGCCCAGGTCGAGTCGCGCGGCCGCATCGCCTTCACCCGGGGCCTGGGCCACATCAAGACCTCGATGCTGCAGGACGTGGAAGCAGGACGGCCGGTGGAGATCGACAGCATCCTGGGCGCGCTGGTCGAGACCGCGGCCGCGGCGCAGTTCCCCACCCCCACCCTGGACACCGTCTATGCGCTGGCGCGCATGCGCGCCCAGACCCTGGGGCTGTATCCCGGTTGAGCCGGTTTCGTCCTCTCAACTTTTCTATAGGCGAAAAACACCAAAACATCGCTTGAACCGCGGCCGCCCACGCCGCATCCTGCCATCCTAGCGTAAGCACGGAGAGCCGGCGCACGGCGGTATGCGATGTCCATTTCCAGCGAAACCATCAGATCGGTCACCTCGTCCCTGTATGAGTGGTCCCTGAAGAAAGTCCCGGACGACACCAAGAGGGTGCTCGCCCAGGCGCAGCAGCGCGAAACGGTCCAGCTCGGCAAGCAGACGCTGCGCATCATGCTCGAAAGCGCCGAGGCCGCCGAGACCGAAAGCCACCTGGTCTGTTCGGACGTGGGGGTACCCACCTACATGATCCGCGTGGGCACGGGCGTGAGCTTCGAAGGCAACGTCCGCCAGGCCATCGTCGACGGCTTCGCCGACCTGGTCGCGCGCGCCGACCCGCCCATCCTGAAGATGGTGACCAATCCGCTGACCCTGCAGCGCAGCTACGAGGGCAAGAACATGCCCCTGGTCACCTTCGACATGATCGACGGCGCCGACTACATGGAGATCGTCTGTGCGCCCAAGGCGATGGGCACCGGCCGGTGGGAAGCCATCGAAACCTTCGTCTACCCGTCGCTGGAGACGATCGAGAAATACGTGCTCGACACCGTGCTCAAGGCCGGATCGCAGCCCTGTCCTCCCATCGTCGTGGGCGTGGGCATAGGCGGCACCTTCGACTACGCGGCCAAGATGGCCAAGGAATGCGTGCTGCGGCCCTTCGGCCAGACCAACCCCGAACCCATCCTGGCGGCCATGGAGCAACGGCTGCTCAAGGCCATCAACGACACCGGCTTCGGCCCCATGGGCACGGGCGGAGACACCACCGCCATGGCGGTGCACATCGACTACTCGGCCAGCCACGGCTTCATGCCCGTGGCCGTGGCCTTCAACTGCTGGATCAACCGGCGCACCTGTGCCCGCATCTACCAGGACGGCACGGTCGAGCGCCTGGAATAGCCAGAACGGAGACGAGCATCGTGAATACCCATCGCCTGACCCTGCCGGCAAGCGCGGACGACATCGCCCGCGTCCAGGCCGGCGACCTGGTCTACCTGACCGGCGACATCGTCGTCACCATCGGCCTGCCCACCCACCAGCGCATGGTGGCCTACGCCAGCGAGGGCAAGCCGCTGCCGGTGGACGTGCACGGCGGCGCCTTCCTGCACCTGAGTTCGTACAACCGCGAAAGCGACACGCCCTCCGGTTACGAGGCGCTGTACATGAACCCCACCACCAGCACGCGCTACGACGCGCTCATGCCGACGCTGATCCGCGCCTACGGCCTGCGCATCGTGGGCGGCAAGGGCGGCCTGGGTGAAGAAAGCGTCCAGGCCATGCGTGAGACGGGCTGCATCTACCTGTCCTTCCTGGGCGGCGGCTGCACCCTGCTCGCGCGCGCGATCCAGGAGGTCGTGTCCGTGCACTGGGAAGACTACATCTCGCAATTCCGCCTGGTTACCTTGCGCGTCAAGGATCTGGGACCCGCCACGGTGGGCATCGACGCCCACGGCAACAGCCTCTACCACCAGTTGCGCGAGAACGTGCAGCAGCGGCTGCCCGGCATCCTCGAAGAACTCGACCAGCACCGCGCGGATTCCACGCACTGAGTGCGGCAACCTTCTTCATCATTACGACAGATCGGAGACCCCATGAAGAACCATCGACTTCTCGTTTGCGCCACCGCCATCCTGGCACTGGGCGCCACCACCGCCCATGCCAAGGACGACGCCGCGTCGTGGCCCACCCGGCCGGTGCGGCTGATCGTGCCGTTCCCGGCCGGCGGCAGCACCGACGTGGTCGCGCGCCTGATCGCCGAACGGCTGGGCCAGAAACTCGGCCAGCAATTCGTCGTCGACAACCGTCCGGGCGCGGCCGGCAACATCGGCACCGACCAGGTCGCCAAGGCGTCCCCGGACGGCTACACGCTCACGCTGACGACCTCGGGCCCGCTGGCCAACAACAAGTACCTGTACAAGTCCATGCCGTACGATCCGGCCAAGGACCTGACCCCCATCGTGCTGGTGGGCGAAATTCCGCTGGTGATCGTGTCCACCGACAAGACCCCGGCCAAGAACCTGAAGGAATTCATCGCGCTGGCCAAGGCCGCGCCCGGCAAGTATTCCATCGGCAACCCGGGCAACGGCACCATCGGCCACCTGGCCTATGAATTGCTGCGCCACAACACCAAGACCGATTTCCTGGGCGTCCCGTACAAGGGCGACACGCCGGCCATGACCGACCTGCTGGGCGGCTCCATCCAGGCCATCGTCGCGCCCATCACGGCCTTCATCCCGCAGATCCAGAGCGGCAAGATGAACGGCCTGGCGGTGACCTCGAAGAAACGCTTCCCCGGCACGCCCGAGGTGCCCACCGCGATCGAGCAGGGTTTCGACGTCGAGGCCTCGGTCTGGTTCGCCGTGGCGGGTCCCACCGGCATGCCCCGTCCCATCGTCGACAAGCTCAACCGCGAGATCAACCTCGTGCTGAACTCACCCGAGGGCCGGGCCAAGCTCGAGCAGTTCGGCGCGGTCGTGGGCGGCGGTTCGCCCGAGCAGCTGGATTCGCTGATGAAGATCGAAAGCGCGAAGTGGAAGCGGATCATCGAGGACGCCAACATAAAGTTGGACTAAGGACTGGAGCCCCCCCTACGCCCTTCGGGCGCCCCCCAGGGGGGCGATGCGGGTGGACCGGCGCAGCCGGATCCACCGCATCCTCGGTCTGGAGTGTTCTTCTTGGGGCCGGGGTGTTCTTCTTGAATTGTGGGACACGGGTTTGTGGGGGGTTCTCCCCATGGAGTTTTGAATGAGCGGTTTCGTTACGTTGAAGACCGAGGGCATGAGCACCGAGGAGGCCTATCGGCTGATCGTGGGCTGCGTGGCGCCTCGGCCGGTGGCGTGGATCACCACGCAGGACGAGTCGGGGCGGGTCAATGCCGCGCCGTTCAGCTCGTACAACTATGTGGCGCACAGCCCGCCGATGCTGGCGGTGAACATCGGCTCGCGCAAGGGCGAGCTCAAGGACACCGCGCGCAACATCGTCGAGACGCGCGAGTTCGTGGTGAACGTGGCCACGGAGGCCACGCTGGAGCTGATGCATGCCTCGGGCGCGGACTACCCGCCCGAGATCGGCGAGCCCCAGGCTCTGGGCATCGAGCTGGCGCCCAGCACGGTGGTGCGGCCGCCGCGCATTCCCGCCACGCCGATCCAGATGGAATGCCGGCTGGAACACGTGCTGCCGCTGGGCCGGGGCCTGAACACGCTCTACATCGGCGAAGTGGTGGCCTTCCACCTGTCCGAGGCCATCTTCAACGGCCGGCACATCGATGCCGTGGCGATGCGGCCCATCGCCCGGCTGGGCGGACCGTACTACGCGGGGCTGGGCGAGATCTTCCATCGGCCGATGCTGCAAGCGCCGCCGATCTGACCCCCCCTACGCGCTTACGCGTGCCCCCCAGGGGGCGGCACTGGCGGACCGGCGAAGCCGGATCCGCTGTGCCCTGGAAACCAACGGGCTGGCGGGGGTTTGGAGTTCTTAATTTTTTTAAGGAATGTTGATGACGGGTTCATCTGGGGATTTCAGCCGGTCGGTGCAGGCCGGGACGTTCATCAAGACGGTGTCGCCGCACGTGGTGGAAATACTGGGGACGACGGCGCTGGACTTCGGGGTGCTGGATGCCGAGCACGCGCCGTTCGACCGGGTGGCGCTGGACTTGATGATGATGGCCGGACGGGCCGCGCGGCTGCCGCTTTTCGTGCGGGTGGCCGACTACGAGGCTTCGACCATCCTGTCGACGCTGGACCTGGGCGCCGCCGGCATCGTGGTGCCGCACGTCGATGACGCCGGGCAGGCGGAGCTGATCGTCTCGCGCGCCCGCTACAAGGGCGGGGTGCGGGGTTTTTCCAGCTCGCCGCGGGCGGCCGGCTACGGGACCATGACCTACAAGCAGGCCCAGGAGGCGGGCGACCAGACGCTGGTGATGTGTCAGATCGAAAGCGTCGAAGGCCTGGCCAACGTCGAAAGCATCGCCGCCGTTCCCGGCGTGGGCGGACTGTTCGTGGGCCGCGCCGACCTGGCCTTGTCCATGGGCGAGGAAGGCTCGCGCAGCCCTGCCGTGCTGGAAGCCACCGCCCGCATCGTCCGCGCGGCCCTGGCCGCCGGCAAGATCGCCGCGATGTTCGTGGCCAATGCCGCCGAGCGCGACGAATTCGCCGCCCAAGGCGTGACCTGGTTCGTGATCGGATCCGACCAATCCCTGCTGCGCCAGGGCGCGCAATCGGTTGCCGTGGCCGGCGACCGGTCGCACGGCTGACGCGGCGCTCATTCATGCAAAGGTGAAGCCCATGACTGTCCAACAACCGCGGTCCGCGACCTATGCCGCGCACTACGACACGGCCCCGCAGCAACAGGACGCCGGCGCGCGCACCTGGCTGACCCGGGGCGCCAATTTCGTCGTCGCCGTCTCGCAGGTCGAAGCGGGTGCCGTGCTGGCGCGCGACGCCAATCCCGACGAGTACTTCGTCTTCGTGCACAGCGGCGGCGCCCGCATCCAGGCGGGCGCCGACCTGATCGATGCCGCCCCCGAGACCGTGACCATCGTTCCCCCCGGCGCGAGCCGCGTCGAAGCCACGGCGGCGGGCACCATCGTGCGCGTGTTCTCCAACCGCGCCGCCGACCTGGCGGCGGCCTCGGTCAACCAGGCCGTCTATGCCGACGGCGCCCCAGAGGTCGCGCCGCTGGTGCCGTGGCCCGATCCGCCGGCCGGCTTCAAGCTGCGCCACTACGTGCTGGCCGACCATGTGCGGCCGGACAGCAACATGCGCATCTTCCGCAGCACCAACCTGATGGTCAATTTCCTGGCCAAGCGCGTGGTGCCTCGCGACGTGCACAAGCTCAGCCCGCACACCCACGCCGACTTCGAACAGGGTTCGCTGGCGATCCAGGGCACCTATGCGCATCACCTGCGCTGGCCGTGGACGCCGGACATGGACATGTGGAAAGAGGACGAGCATGTCGAGATCGGCAGCCCGTCCGTCACGGTCATCCCCGCGAAGGTGCTGCACACCAGCCGCAACGTCAGCCAGGGCGACTGCTGGCTGATCGACATCTTCGGCCCGCCCCGCATGGATTTTTCCAGCAAGCCGGGCCTGGTCTGCAACGCGGACGAGTACCCCATGCCCGCGCCGGCCGCCGCCGCGGCCTAGAGTCTGGCGAGGTCCTCGGAGATGCCCCGGGAGACCTCTTGCAACGGCTCCAGGTAGCGCTCGACGACCTGCTCGTTGGTGAGCGTGGACGCGAACCACGTCATGCCGAACGAGGCCACCACGTGCTTGCCGTCGAACACCGGCACCGCCAGCGTGCCGGATACCGGGCGCACCGCGGGGTCGCGCAACGCGTAACCCTGCGCCCGCGTCCGTTCGATCATCCGCCGGACCGCGTCCTTGTCCCGTGCCGGCTCATCCTCGGGACTCTTCGACTGCCGCAGCAGCGCGAGAATGGTCTCGCGCTCGTCCTCTTCGCAAAAGGCCAGGTAGGCGCGCCCGATGGCGCGGCTGACCAGGCTCAGGCGCATGTTGATGGTGGAATGCAGCAGCGACAGCGGCGAATGGGGAATGGTGCTGTAGCGCACCACCATCGCATCGGTGTCGAACACGGCAATGGCCAGCGGCCACTTGATGGCCTCGGTCAGCGCGTCCAGGCGCGGCCGGGCTGCCTCGACGATGCGCGGCTCGCTGTGATAGCCCGACGACAGCGTGTTGACCAGCGACGTCAGGTAATACGCGCCGTACTGCGGCGCATGGCGCACCAGCCCCTTGGAAGCGAGGGACTCCAGCAGGCGGATCAACGATGGCTTGGGGATGCCCGTCTGCTTGTGCAGGACGTCCAGGGTCGACACCGGCTGGCGGTTGAGAGCCTGCAGCAGTTCGATGGCGCGGACAACGGCTTGGACGGGCGGAAAAGAAGGCACGCGGACCTCCGTACGGAAAGAACGCCGGCCGGCGATTATCGCATTGCCGGATGCGTTCCATCTTCCGTACGGCTGTCCTGGTGAAAATCAGCGCCGGGCGCCGCCCTTCACGAACACGCGCTTGCCGGTATCGTGCCAGACCGCGCGCTTCTCTTCGTCGTTCAGCAGGACCGAGGCGTCGAGCATGCGTTGCACCATTTCCTTGTAGGTGCCCGACGAGGTGCCGATGTCCGAGCCCCACATGATGCGGTCGGCGCCGAACAGGTCGACCGCGCGGCGCAGCACCTGCTCGGCCGGCACGTCGGCCTCGCGGTACTCGTCCAGGTTGATCGAGGTGAACTTGAAGAAGATGTTCTGTTCGTGCGCCAGCTTCTCGAAGCGTTCGTCCAGGCCGAAGTGTTCCTCGGTGGCCTCGGGCTCCAGCAGGTGGTCCAGCACGATGCGCACGTTCGGATAGCGGCGGGCCAGTTCGATGATGGTCGGCACCGACGGACCGCCGCCACCCACGGCCAGCACTTCCAGATCGATGACCAGGCCGAACTCCTCGGCCACGTCCCAGGTCTTGAGCGCCTGCGGCGAGTTCAGCCACGGCATGCTGCCGTCGGGCTGGCGGCCACCGAACAGGCGCACGCCCGCCAGGCCGTTCTTCTCGATGTAGCTGCGCACCAGGCCCGGCGTGCCGGCATCCTCGGCGTCCAGGATGACCACCGCCGAGAAGATATCGGGATGGGCGTCGGACGAATCCAGGATGTAGCTGTTGTCGTAGCGGTAGATCATGCGCTTCTGCACGGCCACCGCGCCGTCGACGTTTTCTTCCTGCATCCAGACCAGCATGCGCGCCACGTCGGGCACTTCATTGATCGGATTGGGACCGTGCTTGCCGCCCGGCTTGCCGATCACGCCCGGGGCGCGCGGCGGCGCATCGGCGGCCCGCTTCATGGGATTGCGCGGATAGCGCACCTGGTCATCCGCCACCAAGTGGGCGTGCGAATCGAACAACAGCGGACGGGCGCCGGCGGCCGACGGGGCTTGCTTGTCTTGGGTCATATCCAACTCTACGTGTTTACAGCAGGGACTGTATCGCCACGTGGCGCGGCCCGCACCCGATATTCTCCAACTTTTCGATGGTCGAAAAGTTTGCCGTATCACGTATCACCCACGCAAAACCGGCCTCTTGCAAATCTTGAGAATATTATCGATAATTAATCTCATTACGATGACCACTGCGGTTCACATTGCGCCGCAACCGAGTCCCGCCATGTACGTTTGTGTCTGCAACGCCATCACCGAACGCCAGATCCGCAGCAGCGTGGAATCCGGCGCCACCACCCTGGCCGACCTGCAATTCGACCTGGGCGTGGCGACCTGCTGCGGCTCCTGCGCCGACACCGCCTGCCAATACCTGCCGGCCGGCGCCAGCGCCTGCGAACACGCCTACGAAGCCTCCATCTCGGCCGCCGGCGGCCGCACCGAAGCCACCGAACTGCCCCCGCCCCGCGCCACGACGCGCCGCTTCCCCATCCACGTCGTCGCCGCCGGCGCCGACGCCGACGCCGCCAAGGCGGCGTAGGGGTCCCCCCCTACGCGCTGACGCGCGCCCCCCAGGGGGCGAAACCGGCGGACTGGCAAAGCCAGATCCGCGGTTTCCTGGGTCTAGGGAAAGTATCCTGACTGAAGCACGGTTGCTACCGCTGGCAGCCAGCGAAGCACCGCCGCCACACTCCAAGAAACAGGTACTAGACCCAGGATGCGGTGGATCCGGCTCCGCCGGTCCACCCGCATCGCCCCCTGGGGGGCGCCCGAAGGGCGTAGGGGGGGGTTATCATCCTCGCCGTGTTTACGCCTCTGACCCCCTCCCGGCCCGCCTTCGATCAGGATGGCCTGCCCTACAGCCCGCGCTACGGCGATATCTATCATGCCGCCCAGGGAGCGCTGGAGCAGGCTCGCCATGTGTTCCTGGCGGGCAACGGGCTGCCGGAGCGATGGCGCGGGCGTGAGCGTTTTACGGTGTGCGAGACCGGATTCGGCCTGGGGCTGACTTTCCTGGCGCTGTGGCGGGCATGGCGCGACGATCCCCGGCGCAGCCGGCGGCTGCACGTGGTGTCGATCGAGGCCCATCCTTTCTCCCGCGAGGATCTGGCGGAACTGTTGCAGCCCCGGCTGCCCGCCGGGTGGAAGGACATGGCCGCGCAGTTGCTGGCGCAATGGCCGCCGCTCTTGCCGGGACTGCACCGGCTGGACCTGGATGGCGGCGAGGTGACGCTGACCCTGGCCTTCGGGCTGGCCGAACAGGTCGTGCCCCGGCTGGTCCTGCGCGCGGACGCTTTTTTCCTGGATGGCTTCAAGCCCTCCGTGAATCCCGACATGTGGTCCGAGCCGCTGATGCGGGCGTTGGCGAGACTGGCCGCGCCGGATGCCACGGCGGCGACCTGGGCGAGCGCCGGCGCGGTGCGCCGGGCCTTGCGGACGGCAGGGTTCGAGGTCGAGCGCCGGAGCGGTTTCGGTGGCAAGCTCCATATGACCGTGGCGCGTTTTGCACCGCGCTTCGAGCGCCGCCACGCGCCGGCCGAGCCGCCGTCCTTCGCCGAGCGCCATGCCGTGGTGGTGGGGGCGGGCATCGCGGGGGCGGGCGTGGCGCATGCGCTGGCGTTGCGCGGCTGGCGCGTGTCCGTGTTCGATCCGGCGTGGGGCGCCCGGCCGCCGGAAGCCGGCCACCTGGCCGCCGCGTTGACGCCATTGCTGGCTCGCGACGACAGCCCGCGCGCGCGCCTGAGCCGCGCCGGGGCCTTCCGCGCGGCGGCGCGCTGGGCGCCCTGGGTGGATGGCGGGATCGTCGACCGCTGCGGCACCGTCCAATTGGCCAAGTCCGACGAGAAAGAGGCCGGCATGCGTGCCATGCTGGCGGAGCTGGGGTTTCCGGCAGATTGGGCGTGCCCGGTGACGCGGGAAGAGGCCAGCGCGCTGGCGGGCTGCCCGACGGCGCGCGGCGGCGTGTATTTCCCCGGCGGGTTACGGGTGCGTCCCCGCCAATTGGGCGCGGCGCTGCTGTCCCGGCCGGGCATCGCGGTCCGGGCGGCGCGGGTGGCCCGCATCGAGGCGCTGCCGGCGGACGTGCCGTCGGGGCGGCGGTGGCGGGCTATCGATGGCGATGGCGCCACGCTGGCCGAAGCCGAGATCGTGGTGCTGGCCAATGCCGCCGAGGCGCCGCGGCTGCTCGCCGCCAGCGGCCTGGCGGCGACCGGAGGCGAACTGCCGGGCTTCTTCGGGCAAAAAGCCATCGCTGGGCAGATCACGCTGCTGCCGGCGCAAGCGGCCGCCTGGCACCCGCCGCATTGCGTGGTGGCGGGCGACGGCTATGTGTTGCCCGCCGTGGATGGCATGTGCGTGGCCGGCAGCACTTATGTGCATGACGCCCCGCGGGCGGTCGCCACGGCCGAGGGCCACGCGGTCAACCTCGAGCGGGCCGGCCGGCTCCTGCCGGAGCTGGCCGGCGCCGGCCTGGATCCCAGTGCGTCCATGGGCTGGGCGGGCTGGCGCGCCGTGTTGCCCGGCCGGCTGCCGGTGATCGGCGAATCGCCTGTCCAGGGCGGGCTTTGGGCGGCGTCGGGCTATGCCTCGCGCGGACTCAGCTGGTCGGCCCTGGGGGGCGACATTCTGGCCGCTTTCCTGGAGGGAGAACCTATGGTGCTGGAAGGGGATTTGCTGCGCATGATCGCCTGGCGCTGATTCCGGTCCGAATCGTGGGAAAATAGAGGGATTAACAGCAAAAAGACGTCCCTGTGGGCGCGCGGTGCCTGGCCCGTGGGCCTCGGCAGCGCATGGATGAGCGAGAGACGGCTGCTTCCACGGTTTATTTGCCTCCCCGAATCCGTCAAAATAGAGGTTTTGGCGAAAAAGTGCGGTCTTTTGCCGCATTTGGGGCGGATAGCGGGGCCTCGCGAGGGTTGCGTCTTTGCTATTGCCAATCTGTCGAAAGCGATCGAGGGAAACCTGTGCCACTTCAATTCGACTCCTCCCGCTACCAGCGTCTGGAATCCCTGTCTCTCAACACGACCGGTCCGGCCGCCGTCCGCTTCACCACGGACCAGGGCCAGCCGGTGCTGGTCGAAGCCAGCGCGCCTGGCGTGTTCAGGTTGAGCATGGGTACGCCCGCCGTGACGGGCAAGCCGGCCTCCGGCCCGGCCGCGCGCGCCGCGGCCCTGCATGACCTGCTGGCCCGGGACGAGGCCATAGGCGAGGCCGTGGTTGAACAGGCGGACGTGGCCGGCCAGCCCGGCTGGCGCATCGTCCAGGGCGACAACGTGCTCGAGATCGCCGCCAATCCCGTGCGGCTGGCCCTTTACCGCAAGGGGCAGCAGGTGTTGGCTTCCTCCGCGGACGAGGACCTGTGCCCGCTCGGCACCGAGGACGCGGCGGCTCCGGCATCATGGGCCCTGTGCTTCGACCTCGCGGCCGGCGAAGCCGTCCACGGCCTGGGCGAGAGCCGCATCATGCTGGATCGCCGCGCCGAGCGCGTCGTATCCGACGAGGCCGAGTCGCGCGCCCTGCCGCTGGCCTGGAGCCCGCGTGGCTGGGGGCTCTACGTCAATACGCTCGAGTCCGTCGTGCACGACATCGGCCTGCCCGAGTTCGCGCCCGACAGCTACGTGGTGACCATCGCCGATGCCCAGCTGGACCTGTTCCTGTTCGTGGGCGAACCGGCCGAGATCCTGAACCAGTACACCCAGCTGACCGGCCGCGCCGGACAGCCCACGTTGTGGAGCATGGGGGCCTGGCTGCACGAGGCGGCCGGCACCGGAGCCGGGCAACTGGCGGCCGTGGCGGGCCAGATGCGCAGCCGCGGCATGCCCGTGGATGCCGTGTCGTTCAGGCCGCCCGCGGCCTGGGACATCCGCGCCAAGCTGAACCTCGAATGGGACGCCGCCCGCTTCCCCGACCCGCGCCAGGTGCTGGGGGAGTTCAAGGGACTGGACCTGAAGGTGTGCGCGCCGGGCTTTCCGGGCGTACCGACCCAGAGTCCCATGTTCGCCGAGCTCGAGGACAAGGGCTGGCTGCTGACCGACGACACGGGCGGCGCCCAGGTGTTCGCCGGCGTGCCCGCCAGCGCGGGAGCCGCTTTCGGCCTGCTCGACCTGACCCACCGCGACGTCTGGACCTTCTGGCGCGACAAGATCCGCCAGATCATGGACGAAGGTGTCGATGCGGTGTCCTGCGACATCCAGTTCGACATCCCCGACGGCGTCGAGGCGCGCAACGGCGATACCGGCGCCAGGCTGCGCACGGCCTATCCCATGCTGGCCAAGCGCTGCCTGTTCGAGGCGGCGGCCTGGAACAAGACGCCGCCCGAGGGCGTGGTGTGGAGCCGCGATCTTTTCCCGACCGGCCAGCGCCTGCCCATGCAGGCGCCCGTGTCCGTGCCCAACACCTGGGAAGGCCTGGCCGAATCGCTGCGCGCCGCGCTGACCTCGGGCGCCAGCGGCTTGCCGGCCCATGCCCATGACATCGGTTCGCCCGAGCATCCGCTGGGCACCATGACGCCCGAGCTGTACCTGCGCTGGCTGGCGGCCGGGGTGTTCAGCTCGCACCTGCGCTTTCATGCGGTGCCGGGCCTGCTGCCCTGGGATTTCGGCGACGAGGCCTTCCAGCACGCGCAGACGCTGATGCAGTGGCGCTACCGGCTCATTCCCTACGTGCTGGGCGTGATCGAGGACGCGGCCCGCACCGGCCTGCCGGTGCAGCGCTCCATGGCCCTGTCCTTCCCGGAGGATCCCGAGGCGCACGCCCACGAGTTGCAATACCTGCTCGGCCCGGCCCTGCTGGTCGCGCCAGCGGTGCAGCCCGGCAACCAGATCCGTGTCTACTTCCCCAAGGGCGAGGCCTGGTGGGACCTGAACACGGGCTGGCGCTACGAGGGCGGCACGACCTGGACCTTCGAGTGCGGACTGGACCGCCTGCCGCTCTTCGGCCGCGAAGGCCACATGCTGTGCCTGGGCCCCGCCGCCCAGCACACCGGCGAATTCAACTCAGCCCGCATCCTGGACGAGGTCTGGCTGTTCGGCATGCCGGTGCACAACCCCAGCGTGATGCGCAACAAGATCCGCGTCATGCAGATGCAGGGATCGAGCTACGCCAAGGGCCTGGAAGGCCTGAAGATCCTGCCGTCCGAAGGCCTGGAGGTGAAGCGCCGCGGCGCGGAAGTGCGTATTTCCAGGGCAAGGTAGAAGACCCCCCCCTACGCGCTGACGCGCGCCCCCCAGGGGGCGAAACCGGCGGACCGGCAAAGCCGGATCCGCGGTTTCCTGGGTCTGGTACGCGCTTCTTGGATTGGATCATCCTGGCTACCGCTGGCTGCCAGCGATGGCAACGGTGCCACAATCCAAGAAACTGGAGCTAGACCCAGGATGCGGTGGATCCGGCTTTGCCGGTCCACTCGCATCGCCCCCTTGAGGGGGCGCCCGAAGGGCGTGGGGGTGGCCTTCCCTTCCGGTCCGCCAGTTTCGCCCCCTGGGGGGCGCGCGTCAGCGCGTAGGGGGGGGCCTAGTCCTCGCAGGGGCTGTCCAGGGTGCCGCGGGCGAGTTTGTCCACGACGACCGATTCCACCGGGGGTTCGCCGGTGCGGGCGATGTGGCCGTCTATCCACATCAGCACGGGGGTGCCGGGCGCCACGCGCAGTTTGGCGTAGGCGTCGGCCAGTGCCTGTGCCTGGCCGGTGGGCGATACGGGATAGCGCTTGCCGGTGCTGCAGATGGCGAAGGTGGGCTGGCCGTCCTTGGACACGACCTTGCCGCGCATCGTGAAGCTGTCGGTGATGAAATCCACGTCGAACTGCTGGGTGAGCGCATAGTTCAGCGTGGACTGGATGGGGTCGCCGTTCTGGTCCAGCATGCGCAGCGTCGTGCCCGAAATGAACTCGTAGAGTCCGCCTTCGTTGCGGTCGCCGATCAGGCGGATCTGGTCGGACGAGTCGACCAGGCGCTCCCAGCGGCCGGTGCTGACGAAGCTCTGTTCCTTGTTGTCGCGGGTCCCGAAATACACCCGGCGCATGCGCCAGGTCCAGTCGGGCAGCAGCGTGAGCGTGACGCGCTGGCCGGCGCAATCGGCGCAGGGGATGACGCCGCGGAAGGTTTGCGGCTGGGCCAGGGGCACGCCCCGGTCCTGTCTGCCCCGGTCCGCCTGTTCCTGCGTCATGGCGGGAGGCGGCGGCACCACCGCGTCGGCGGCGGTCAGGGTGCCGGAGTGCTGGCGGTCAGGCAGGGGGATGGAGCACGCGCCCAGTCCGGCCGCCACGACCAGGGCGGCGGCCAGGGTGGCAAGGCGGGAAGGAGCGGGACGGGGCGAAAGGGGCGGGTTGGTCATGACGGCTCCGGCTCTTGAGATTTACCGCAAGTCTACCCTGTTGCGTCTGCCGGCATGCGATGGACAAGGCGGCGAATGGGCGGGTTGCCGTTTCGCGGGGGATGACATTTATTGCACGGCCCGCTCCACGCGGGACCCGGGGGGCGGTTAAGCTTGCGGGGGGCCGCCGTGGCGGCGTTTTTCATCTTTGTCTATGTCATTCGTGCAGATACTCGCGGCCACCCCGTGGCTGGCAGGCGCGGCCGCCGCCGTGCTGGGGCTGGTGGTGGGCAGCTTCCTCAATGTCGTGATCGCGCGCCTGCCGCAGATGATGCAGCGTGCCTGGCAGGCACAGTGCGCCGAGCTGCATGGCGACGCGCCGTCCGGGCAGGAGCGTTTCGACCTGGCGCGTCCCGCTTCGCATTGCCCGGCATGCCGGCATCCCATCTCATGGCGCCACAACATCCCGGTCCTGGGCTGGCTCGTGCTGCGCGGCCGCTGCGCCCACTGCGCCGCGCCCATTTCCTGGCAGTATCCCCTGGTGGAACTCGCGGCGGCGGCCTTGTTCGCGGCCTGCGTGGCCGTGTTCGGCGTGACGTGGAGCAGCCTGGCGGCCATGGCGTTCTGCGCGGCCTGCCTGGCGTTGGCGGTGATCGATCTCCAGACTTCGCTGCTGCCGGACGACCTGACGCTGCCGCTGTTGTGGGGGGGGCTGTTCGTCAATCTGTGGGGCGGCTTCGCCTTCCTGCCCGACGCGGTCATCGGCGCGATGGCCGGCTACGGGGTGCTGTGGTCGGTGTATTGGCTGTTCCGCCTGCTGACGGGCAAGGAGGGCATGGGCTATGGCGATTTCAAGCTGCTGGCCGCCATCGGGGCCTGGTTGGGGTGGCAGAGCCTGCCACTGGTCATGGTGGCGGCGTCGCTGGCCGGCGTGGCGGTGGCCGGGGGGCTGCTGCTGGCCGGACGGGTGCGGCGCGACCAGCCGCTGCCCTTCGGTCCGTATCTGGCGGTGGCGGGCGTGGCGGCGCTGTTCGCCGGCGACGCATGGATTAAGCTGCTGGCATGGTAGGCACACCTTCTTCTTCCGGCGGGCGGCCCCTGCGAGTGGGCTTGACGGGCGGCATCGGCTCCGGCAAGACGGCCGTGGCCGATCTCCTGGAGGCCCAGGGCGCGGCGGTCATCGACACCGACGCCATCGCGCATGCGCTTACCGCGCCGGGCGGCCTCGCCATCGAGCCGCTGCGGCGCGAATTCGGCCCGGACATGATAGGCGCCGATGGCGCGATGGATCGCCCCCGCATGCGGGCGCTGGTGTTTTCCGATGCCCGCGCCAAGGCGCGGCTCGAGGCGTTGATCCATCCGCTCATCGGCCAGGAGGTCGAGCGCGAGGCGGCCGCGCGCCAGGGGCTCTACCAGGTCTTCGTGGTGCCGCTGCTGGTGGAGTCCGGCCGCTGGCGGGATCGCGTGGACCGCATCTGCGTGGTCGATTGCGACGAGGCCACCCAGGTCCTGCGCGTCCGGCGCCGCAGCGGCCTCGCGCCCGAGATGGTCGCCCGCATCATGGCCGCCCAGGCCACGCGCGCCCAGCGCCTCGCGGTGGCCGACGACGTCATCGTCAACGATGGCCAGACCACGCCCGCCCAGTTGGCGGCGCGTACGCTGGACCGGCATCGCGCCTGGCTCGACCTGTCCGCGCTGCCCGTTTGAGCGCGGCGTCGAGCCGGACTCACTGGATGTCCAGCTTGCGGATCAGGGCGTCCCATCGCGCCCGCGTGTCATGCAGCCAGGCCGTGGTTCGCGCCGAGTCCGCCCAGAAGGGCGTCACGGCCATCTGGTCCAGTTGGCGGCGTACTTCGGGGCTTTCCAGGATCTCGCGCAGCAGGTCCCCCCACTTCTTCACCACGGACGCTGGCGTGCCCGCGGGAAACAGGATCACCTGGCTGAACTGCACGTCGAAGTCGGGTACGCCCTGTTCCTGTACGGTGGGGACTTGCGGCAACTGCGGGTTGCGGGCCGTGGCCGAGGTGGCCAGCGCCTGCAGCGCGCCGGACCGCACGTAGGGCAGCGTGTTGGTCGAGGCCACGAAAGCCAGCGGCACATGGCCGGCCACCACGTCGGACAGGGCGGGTGCGTTGCCCTTGTAGGGCACGTGCGTGCCGCGTATGCCGGTCCTGGCCTTCAGCAGCTCGAAAGTCAGGTGGCCCG
Organism: Pigmentiphaga sp. MLSB6-MA01; assembly: GCF_058793475.1. Classification (NCBI taxonomy): domain Bacteria; kingdom Pseudomonadati; phylum Pseudomonadota; class Betaproteobacteria; order Burkholderiales; family Alcaligenaceae; genus Pigmentiphaga; species Pigmentiphaga sp. MLSB6-MA01. Next base: position 416,527 of record NZ_JBXAFV010000001.1, read on the forward strand.
GCGAGGCCAGGCCGGCCGAGGCGTAGGTCAGGTCTTCCTTCGTGGCCCGGTCCAGGAAGTCGCGGAAATTCTTCAGGCCCAGCCTGGGGTGGGCCACCAGTACCTGCGAGGTGGTGCCGAAGATGCCGGCCGGCACGAGGTCGCGGAAGGGGTCCAGCCCCATGTTCTTGTAGACCGAGGGATTGATCGTCAGCAGGTGGTCGATGCTGACCAGCGCCGTGTAGCCGTCCTTGGGCGACCGGGCGACGTATTCGGCGCCGATGTTGCCGCCGGCTCCCGCGCGGTTCTCGACGATGACGGGTTGTTTCAGGCGCGATGCCGCCTGTTCGGCGATCAATCGCGCAATGAGATCCAGCGGCCCGCCGGCGGCGAAGTTGATGACCAGCTTGACCGGGCGGTCGGGGTAGTCGGCGCCCCGGGCCCAGGGCGCGGCGGCAAGAAGGAAGAAGGCGAGGAAAAGGCGCGCAAGCGGTCGCATGAGATGTCTCCGTGGAAGGGGGGCGGGCTGGCTGGGCCAGTCTGGTCGGCGCCGTGCCTGCATTATGGGAACGGAGAGGTATTTCCTTCCAATGATAAAATGCCGGGCTGTCATACATAAAATTCATGGCAATGAACTGGACCCGGCGCTTGCGCATCCGGCAGCTCGAAGTGCTGAGCAGCCTGGCCGATACGTGCAATCTCAGTCACACCGCCGATCGCCTCTGCATGACGCAGCCAGCACTGTCCAAGTGGCTGGCCGAACTGGAGGGCGAACTGGGCGTGCCGTTGTTCGAACGCCATTCGCGGGGCCTCGTGCCCACCCGCTTCGGCGCGGCGATGGCCGAGCATGCCCGCATCATGCTGGCCGAGGTCGAGCGGGCCAGCCAGACCATGGCGCTGATGGCCGAAGGGGCGGACGGCCATCTGTCCATCGGGGTGACGGCCACGGTCTCGACCGGGCTACTGCCCGACAGTGTGGCCCTGCTGCTGTCGCGCCGTCCCGAAACCCGTTTGTCCATCACCGAATCGACCCTGGACCAGCTCCTGCCACCGCTGCTGGAACGCCGCCTGGACTTCGTGGTGACGCGTCTCGAAGGCGATGCCATCGACGACCGCCTGCGCTGCACGCCGGTCTACAGCGAAAGCATCGCGGTGGCCGCGCCCCCCGCGCATCCGCTGGCCGGCCGCCGCGGCCTGACGTGGGCCGATCTGGACGGATGCGGCTGGGTGGTGCCGCCCAAGGGCAATCCGCTGCGGCGCGAACTGGACGCCGAGTTCGCGCTGGCCGGGCAGCCCGCGCCCCGCTACCGTGTGGAGGCGGTGGGCATCCTGATGCTGGTGGCCATGATGCAGCGGGCCAGCCTGCTGACCGCGCTGTCGCGCCGCGCACTGGACTATTTCCAGGCCGCCGGCCAACTGGTCGCGCTGGACCTGCCCACCCGCCGGCAGGGCATGGTGGGCATCCTGCGCCACCGCGACGCGCCCGACACCACGCTGCATCGCGACTTCCACGCGGCCTTGCTGGAGGCGGCCGGGGCGGCCGGCGTCACAACTCGAAACCGCATTGCCGGGCGGCCTGCTTCAAAGTAAGGGGGGATCGGGCTACGGTTGAGTGTTTTCCTGTCTGCTCCGTACCTACAATGATGGAGGTGTTCCGAAGCGCCCGCGCAAGGGCCGTTCGGAAGCGGACAAGGCAAGTGTCGCCGTGTCCATGCGGTACAGGTATATTTCTACGAAATTCCGATTCCGGACGGTCTACGTGGTTCTTTACGAATACCCATTCAACGAGCGCGTCCGTACGCTGCTGCGTCTGGAAAGCCTCTTCGATAATCTGTTCTTCTTCGTGCGGCAACCGGATGCCCGCGGGCATCACGTCGCATTGACCACGCTGTTTGAAATCCTGGACGTGTCGGCGCGCGCCGACCTCAAGTCCGAGCTGCTGCAGGACCTGGAGCGCTACCGCCAATCCTTGAGCTCGCTGCGCGAGCATCCCGGCGTCGACCGCCAGACCCTGGACGTCATGCTGTCCAGCATCGAGCAGGCCACGGGCTCGCTCGTGGCCCAGGGCAAGACCGGCCAGCCGCTGCGGCAGAACGAATGGCTGACCAGCATACGCAGCCGCCTGGCGATCCCGGGCGGGGCCTGCGAGTTCGATGTCCCGTCCTTTCACGCCTGGAAGCACAAGCCGGTCGAGCAGCGGGTCCAGGATCTCGCCCAGTGGGTCGAGCCCTTCCTGCCCATACGGGACGGCCTGGCCATCGTGCTGAAGATGCTGCGCGAATCGGGCCGGCAGGTCGCGGTGGTGGCCGAGGGCGGCGCCTTCCAGCAGATGCTGGGCGGCAAGGCCTACCAGTTGCTGCGCATCTATGTCGACGACACGCTGGGTGTGTTTCCCGAAGTCAGCGCCAACAAATACATGGTGTCGGTGCGGTTCTCGTCCCAGGGGGGGGATCTGAAGCCCCAGCCGGTGACGGCCGACGTGCCCTTCCGGCTGACGCTGTGCAACAGCTTCTGAGGGCGGCGGATCCCTCGTCCCCTGGCTACAATGCGGCCATGGTCAAGAAAGTCAAATGCCCCACCTGCGCCAGGCCGGCCCCATGGAGTCCCGAGAACGCCTGGCGGCCCTTCTGTTCCGAACGCTGCCGCCAGATCGACCTGGGGGCCTGGGCGGCCGAGAAATTCGCGATTCCCGGCGCGCCGCTGGAGACCGACGACCTGAGCGGGGACTCCTCGGGGCGCCTGTTTCCTCCGCCGCCGTCGGTGAATTGAACTAGGCGTTGGCCAGCAGCGTCCGGATGTCCAGCGACCGGAGCAATTGCATCGTCTCCCGCGTCAGCCGGGTCAAGGGTTGCAGCCGCGCCGTGCACATGATCAGGTTGTTGTGCATGGACGGCGAATGTACGCGCGCCGTGGCCAGGGTGCCCGCGCGCCGCTGCGGCCCGATGGCGCTGGCCGACAGCAGCGCGTAGCCTTCCCCGCTTTCGGCCAGCGCGACCATGGTGTGCACCGCATTGACTTCGGCGACGATGTCCAGGGCGATGCCGCGCCGGCGGCAGGCGGCATCCACCACCGCGCGGATGGTGTTGGGCTCGCAGGGCAGGATCAGCGGGTAGTCCGCCAGCGCATCGACGGGCAGCGATTCGGGCAGGCGCTCGCCCGGACCGGGTACCGACCCCACCAGCATCAGTTCCTCCTTGAACACGGGTTCATAGTCCAGCGTCTCTCCCGGGGCGGGGTCGTACAGCAGCGCGACGTCGACCCGGCCTTCGTGCAGCCATTCCCTCAGGCTCACGCTCAGCCCTTCGGTCACGGTCAGCGCGGCGCCGGGCAGGCGCTCGCGGAAGCCGCGCACCAGGCTGGGGGCGAGCAGGTGGGCGATGCGCGGGGGGAAGCCGACGACGATCTTGCCGCGTGGCACCGCCTTCAGTTCGTGGATTTCCTGTCGCGCGGTGGCCAGGCGATCGAGGACCACGCGGGCATGTTCCAGCAGGCGCCTGCCTGCCTCGGTCGGCTCCACGCCACGGCCGTTCCGGTAGAGCAGGTGCTCGTGCAACTCCACTTCCAGCAGGCGGATCTGCCGGCTCAGGGAAGGCTGGGTCATTTCGAGCACCATCGCGGCGCGGGTGAAGCTGCCGGCGTCGACGACCTGGACGAAGTACTCGAGTTGCTTGATATCCATCCCCGGCCTTTCCTCGCATAGAGAAGTTCTATAGCTGCTAGTGCTGTTCTGCAATTTACTCGATATGTCTGGACTTCAATAATGAGTGCTTCCGCGATGGCGGATCATTGGAGGAGTTTCATGAAGAAGTCGGAGTTGCCGGTTGCGATCATCGGCGCGGGGATCGGCGGATTGGCGGCGGCGGTCGCCCTGCGCGCGCAGGGCGTGGCCGTGCACGTGTACGAACAAGCGCGTCAGTTCGCGCGCATCGGCGCGGGCATCCAGATGTCGCCCAATGCGATGAGGGTGCTGGATGGGTTCGGACTGCGCCCGCAGCTGGAAGAGATCGCTTTCTCGCCCCGGTCGTCCCTGAATCGGGCGCACGACACCGGCGCCGTGACGAACGAGTTTCCGCTGGCCGAGGCTGTCCTGGAGCGCTATGGCATGCCTTTCCTGGCCATGCATCGCGGCGACCTGCATGCGGCGCTGGCCGCGCGGGTGCCGCAGGAGCACATGTCGCTGGGCAAGAAGCTCATGCACCTGGACCAGGGAGACCGCGAGGCCGTGCTGCGGTTCGAGGATGGCAGCGAGGCCCGCGCGGCCGCCGTCATCGGCGCCGATGGCGTGCATTCCCTGGTGCGCGAGCTGCTGCTGGGCGAGGAGCAGCCTCGCTTCACCGGCCGCGTCGCCTACCGCACGACGTTTCCCGCGAGCCGGCTGGGCTCGCTCGACATCGGCCGGTCGCGCACGAAATGGTGGGGGCCGGACCGCCACATCGTCATCTACTACGTGACCCGGCGCCAGGATGAGGTCTATTTCGTCACCAGCCAACCCGAGGACGCGGGCTGGCTGACTCCCGAGTCGTGGTCGGCCAAGGGTGACCTGGAGGTGCTGCGGGCGGCCTATGCCGATTTCCATCCCGATGTGCGCGCCGTGCTGGCAGCATGCCCGGACGTGCATAAATGGGCGATCTTCCAGCGCGATCCGCTGCCGAGCTGGGGACGGGGCAATATCGTGCTGATGGGCGACGCCTGCCATCCGATGACGCCCTACATGGCCCAGGGCGCGGCCATGGCGCTGGAGGATTCGGTCGTCCTGGCGCGCTGCGTGGCGGAGCACGGCGCCGATCTCGACATGGCGTTCCGCCTGTTCGAGCAGGTCCGCAAGCCCCGCACGTCGGCGGTGCAGGCCGGGTCGAGCGCCAACAACTGGATGCGCGAGTCCACCAACCCGGACTGGGTCTATGGCTACGACGCCTGGAATGTATCGCTGGACGCAGGCGCACAGTAGGCCTTTCCAGCCGGACGGATCCGGGAGCCCGGCGTCCGTCCGGCGCATGAAAACAGGAGACAGCATGAAAACACGCATCAAGACTTTCGTCGCGGCCATGGCGCTGGGAGCCGTCCCGGCGCTGGCGGCGCACGCCGATTATCCGGACCGTCCCATCAAGCTGGTGGTGCCGCACGGACCGGGAGGCGTCGCCGACACCGTGTCGCGCATCTTTGCCGACGCCCTGGCGCGCGAACTCAAGCAACCGGTCATCGTCGAGAACAAGGCCGGCGCCAGCACCATGATAGGCGCGGACTACGTCGCCAAGGCAGCCCCGGACGGCTACACCTTGCTCATGGCATCCGTGACCACGCTGTCGATCAACCCTTTCCTGTATCCGAACATCACCTACGACCCCAAGCGCGACTTCGCGCCGGTTTCCATGGTCGCGGCGCTGCCGTTCTATCTGATGGCCAGCCCCACGCTGGGAGTCAAGAACGTGAAGGAACTGGTGGCGCTGGCCCGGTCGCGGCCCGGCCAGTTGAACTATTCATCGCCGGGGTCGGGCACCTCGCCGCACCTGGTGGGTGCGTTGTTCGCCTCCATGACCGGCGTCGACACCCTCCACGTGCCTTACAAGTCGACCGCATCGGCCGAGGTCGATCTCAACGCCGGTCGCATCCATTTCGCCTTCACCGGTTCGGGCATGGCGCCGATCCGGTCGGGCAGGGTGATCGGCCTGGGGGTGACCAGCGGCGAACGCCTGGCCTCCATGCCCGAACTGCCGACGCTGAAGGAACAGGGCCTGGACCTGGAGGCGACCGTCTGGAATGGCGTGGTCGCTCCCGCCGGCACGTCGACGGAGATCGTCGGCAAGCTCGCCGCCGCGCTGGCCCGGATCGCCCGGTCGCCGGACGTCAAGGAGAAGGTCCAGGCGCACGGGGGCCTGACGGTGGGCAATACGCCCGCGGAGTTCAAGCGCCTGATCGATACCGAGGCCGCGCGGTGGGAGAAGGTCATCAAGGAGGCCAGCATCACCGTGCAGTGACGCTGGCGGGAGGCCGGGGGCCGGCGGGCGGGCGCCGCCGGCCTGGCGCCCTGGGGTCAGTTGCCCCAGAAGCCGCCTATGCCCGCGACGCCGTGGGCGCCATGGGCGATGGCGGTCGTGCGCGTACCGGGGGATTGCCCGCCCAGCGCGAACACCGGCAGGCCGGCGTGCAAGGCCAGCTTGCCGAAGGTTTCCCAGCCCATGCCGGGCTGGCCGGGATGCGAAGGCGTGGGCAGCACCGGCGCCAGCACCGCGAAGTCGGCGTCCAACTGGCGTGCACGCTCCAGCTCCGCGGCGTCGTGGGCCGATACGCCCAGCATCGCGCCGGGCGGGAGCGCGGGGCGTTGCGCCGGGATGTCGGCGGCACGCAGGTGCACGCCGTCGGCGTCGGCGATCCAGCCGCGCGGATGCACGCTGTTGACCAGGACGCGCGCGCCGGCCGATCGGGCACGGGCCACCACCTGTTTCAATACCCGGCGCAGCGTGTCGTCGGCCGCGCCGCCGGGCCAGCCCGGTTCGCGGAACTGGACCAGCTTCAGGCCCGAGGCCAGCGCGGTATCCAGGCGTTGCAGGAAGGCGTCGACGTTGGCGGGCGCGCCGATGTTCGTGATGGCATAGGTGCCGGGCACGTGCAGCCAGCGCAGCGGCGGCAGCGTGGCCGGCAGGAGCGGGCCGATGCGCGGCTCCAGCGCCAGTCCCAGCGCATCCTCCGGCGACTGCGCGCGGGCCTGGGCCGCTTCCAGGTCGGTCGGCTGCTCGCCACGGGCGAGGCGCGCTTCCAGCGCCTTCAGCCGCGCTTCATGATCGCGCCGCGCCGCCTGTGCCTCGGCCTCGTTCGCGTCCCGTATCCGGCCCCATTGCAGCGCCTGCGACTCCAGTCCCCGCGGCTCGCCTTCCCAGCGCGTGACGCGGCAGAAATACAGCCTGACGGTGGCGTGCGAGTACGCGTGCACATGCGTGACCCAGGTCGACGACTCCAGCACCGTCACCCCCAGCTCTTCCTTCAGCTCCCGCGCCAGGGCCTGCAGGATCGTCTCGCCCGGCTCCAGCTTGCCCCCGGGCAGTTCCCACCATCCCGCATAAGGCTTGCCTTCGGGCCGCTGGCCCAGCAGCAGGCGTCCGTCCGGTTGCAGCATCACTCCCACCGCGACATCGACGATCTTAGTCATTCCGCGCTGCCCAGTCTTTCGCGAATTGCCAGGCGACCCGGCCCGAGCGCGAGCCGCGTTCCAGCGTCCATTGCAGCGCCTCGGTACGGGACCTGGCGATGGACTCCTCGCTGCATCCCAGCTCGCGCAGCCAGTGCGCGACGATGTCCAGGTAGTCGTCCTGCTTGAACGGATAGAACGACAGCCACAGGCCGAAGCGCTCGGACAGCGAGATCTTTTCCTCGACGGTCTCGCCGGGGTGGATCTCGCCGTCGCTCTGGTGCTTGGCCTGCAGGTTCTCGTGCATGTACTCCGGCATCAGGTGGCGCCGGTTGGACGTGGCGTAGATCAGCAGGTTCTGGGTCGAGGCGGCGATGGAACCGTCCAGCACCGATTTGAGCGCCTTGTAGCCGGGCTCGCCTTCCTCGAACGACAGGTCGTCGGCGAAAACGATGAAGCGCTCGGGCCGCTCGGCCACGGTCTCGACGATTTCCTGCAGGTCGCCCAGGTCGCTCTTGTCGACCTCGATCAGGCGCAGCCCGCGGTCGCCATGGGCGGCCAGCATGGCCTTCACCAGCGAACTCTTGCCGGTGCCGCGCGCGCCCGTCATCAGCACGTTGTTGGCCGGCTTGCCTTCCAGGAATTGCACCGTGTTGCGGTTGATCACGTCCTTCTGGCGATCGATGTGCTGCAGGTCGTCCAGGTCGATGCGCGCGATGTGCCGCACCGGCTCCAGCCAGCCCCGCGTTCCGCGCTTGCGCCAGCGGAAGGCGCGGGAATTCCAGTCCACGGCAGGCGGGGCGGGGGGCAACCAGGCTTCGAGCTGGGCGAGGACGCCCTCGGCGCGTTTCAGGAAAGAGGCCAGATCGACAGGTGGGGAGGACTCGTTCGGCACAGCGGCGTTCCTATCTTCGGCCGGAGCCGCGCGGCCCCGGATCGTGTTCTTGAACGACGGATACCGGCCCGGGCGGGCACGCCGCCGAGGCCGGTATCCATCTACGGCATCGGGTATTGCACCATTTTTTTCGATGGCGCGCCCGGCGAGGGGGGGCCGCCAAGAACGAGTCCATAGAGATCGATTGATGTTTGAGTAGTGTATAGATGCACTATACGAATGATCAAAAGCTTCCGGCACAAAGGCATTCAACTGTTCTTCGAGACGGGTTCAAAAGCCAAGATCGTGGTGAAGCATGCCGCGACGTCGGAGGCCGATATGTCGGCCCCGGGCTGGAATCTGCATCAACTGAGCGGGAAGAACCCCAAGGGGCAGTCCGTTGCCGGACATTGGGCCGTGTCGGTCAGCGGCAATTGGCGCCTCACGTTCTATTTCGAGAACGGAGACGCCGTCCTGGTGGATTACCAGGACTATCATTAGGAGAGCAAGCCATGCGTATGCATAATCCCGCTCATCCCGGCTTTGTCCTGCGAGAGTACCTGGGCGACATGAGCACTACTGACGCTGCCAAGCACTTGGGCGTAACCCGGGCTGCGCTTTCGCGCATCCTGAACACGCGTGCAGGTATCTCGGCGGAGATGGCCCGGCGGCTGCAACTTGCCTTGGGCACCAGCGCCGAAATGTGGGTCACCATGCAGGCCTACTATGACCTGTGGGTTGCCGAGCAACAACCGGCGCCCAAGGTGAGCCCTCTGCACGAATGTCGCACTTGCTAGACTCGTCAGTCGAACGCGGCGCTGGAGCGTGGAGGATCAAGATCTGTAGTCGGCGTTGATGCTCACGTACTCATGCGAGAAATCGCACGTATACACCGTCTCCGCCACGTTCCCCCGGCCCAGCGAGATGCGCACGGCGATCTCGGCCTGCTTCATCACGCGCTGGCCGTCTTCTTCCCGGTAGTCCGGGTTGCGTCCGCCGCTCTTGGCCACCCACACGTCGTCCAGCCACAGGTTGACCCGGCCCACGTCCAGGTCGTCGATGCCGGCATAGCCGATGGCCGCCAGGATGCGCCCCAGGTTGGGGTCCGAGGCGTAGAAGGCGGTCTTGACCAGCGGCGAATGCGCCACCGAATAGGCGACCTTGAGCGCCTCTTCCTGGTTGCCGGCGTCCTCGACCCGGATGGTCATGAACTTGGTCGCCCCCTCGGCGTCGCGCACGATCAGTTGCGCCAGTTCGGTCGCCGCGGCCTTCAGCGTGGCCAGCAGTTCGGGGTAGAGCGGATCCGACTCGGATTCGATGCGCAGGCCGGCGCGGCCGGTCGCGGCGATGATGAAGGAGTCGTTGGTGGAGGTGTCGCCGTCCACCGTGATGCGGTTGAACGAGACGTCGGCGACCTGGCCCGCCATGCGCTTGAGCAGGGCGGGGGCGATGGCGGCGTCGGTGGCCAGGAAGCCCAGCATGGTCGCCATGTTGGGGCGGATCATGCCGGCGCCCTTGCTGACGCCGGTCAGCGTGATCTGGTGGCCGCCGATGTTGGCCTTGCTGGACACGATCTTGGGCAGCGTGTCGGTGGTCATGATGCCGTGCGCGGCCTCGGTCCAGTTGCCCGGCGCCAGCGCCTTGACGGCGGCCGGCAGGCCCGCCTCGATGCGGTCCACCGGCAGCGGCTCCAGGATCACGCCGGTCGAGAACGGCAGGACCTGGCGCGGATCCAGGCCCAGCAGCCCGGCCAGCGCGTCGCAGGTGGCGCGGGCGGCGGCCAGTCCGGGCTCGCCGGTGCCCGCGTTGGCGTTGCCGGTGTTGATGACCATGGCGCGGATGGGCAGCGATTGCGCCAGGTGCTCCTCGCACACCTGCACCGGGGCGGCGCGGAAGCGGTTGCGCGTGAAGACGCCGGCCACGCTGGTGCCCTCGGCCAGTCGGAAGACGGTCAGGTCGCGGCGACCGGCCTTGCGGATGCCGGCTTCGGTGACGCCGATTTCGACGCCGTCCACCGGAAAGACGAGTTCGGGAGCGGGAATGTGCAGATTGACGGCCATGGCTGTCCTCGCGGGGCGGAAGGGGCGGGGCGCGGCCTGCGCCCCGCCGGGTCAGGGGTTGAGTTCGGCGAAGGCTTCGCCGGCGATGGCGACGGTGCGGGCGATGACGTCGTCGTCGTGGGTGATGGAGACGAAGCCGGCCTCGAACGCCGACGGCGCGAAGCTCACGCCGCGCACCAGCGCGGCGTGGAAGAACTTGTTGAACGCGGCGGTATCCGAGGCCGAGACTTCGGCCAGCGTGGTGGGGACCGAGTCGCGGAAGTACAGGCCGAACATGCCGCCCACGTGGTCGGCGCTGAAGGGCACGCCCGCGCTGGCGGCCGCCGCGCGCAGGCCTTGCACCAGCTTGCCGGTCTGGGCTTCCAGCTTCTCGTAGAAGCCCGGCTCGGCCAGCAGGCGCAGGGTGGTGAGGCCCGCCGCCACGGCCACGGGGTTGCCCGACAGCGTGCCGGCCTGGTAAACCCCGCCCAGCGGGGCGATGTGGGCCATGATGTCGCGCCGGCCGCCGAAGGCGCCGATGGGCATGCCGCCGCCGATGACCTTGGCCAGGGTGGTCAGGTCGGGCACGATGCCGGTGCGGCCCTGCACGCCTTGCGGCCCGACGCGAAAGCCGGTCATGACCTCGTCGAAGATCAGCACCGCGCCGTAGCGGGTGCACTGGTCGCGCAGTGCCTGCAGGAAGCCGGGCACGGGCTGGACCAGGTTCATGTTGCCCGCCACGGGTTCCACGATCACGCAGGCGATCTCGTCGCCGTACTGCTTGAACGCGGCTTCCACGCCGGCGATGTCGTTGTAGTCCAGCACCAGGGTGTGCGCGGTGAACTCCGGCGGCACGCCGGCCGAGGTCGGGTTGCCGAAGGTCAGCAGGCCCGAGCCGGCTTTCACCAGCAGGCTGTCGGCATGGCCGTGGTAGCACCCCTCGAACTTGATGATCTTGGCCCGGCCGGTGTAGCCGCGGGCCAGCCGGATCGCGCTCATGGTCGCCTCGGTGCCCGAGCTGACCAGGCGCACCTGCTCGATGGAGGGCAGGCGGTGCACGAGCATCTCGGCCAGTTCGATCTCGGCCTCGGTGGGGGCGCCGAACGACAGGCCGTTGACGGCGGCCTCCTGCACGGCCCGGATCACCGCCGGATGGGCGTGGCCCAGGATGGCCGGGCCCCAGGAGCCCACATAGTCGATGTATTGCTTCTTGTCGGCGTCCCAGGTGTAGGGACCGGCGGCGCGTTCGATGAAGGGCGGGGTGCCGCCTACCGAGCGGAAGGCGCGCACCGGCGAATTGACGCCGCCCGGAATGGTGCGGCAGGCGCGTTCGAAGAGTTCTGCGTTGCGGATCATGGTCATGCCTTGGTGGGGGCGCCGGCGGAGTCTTCGGCCCAGGCCTGGCCGAAGGCCCGCGCGGCGGCTTCGATGTCGTCGGCGCCGAACAGCGCGGTGATGACGGCGAGCGCGTCGGCGCCCGCCGTGGCGGCCTGCTTCGCGTTGGCCGGCGTGATGCCGCCGATCGCGACGATGGCAGGGCGGGCGGGAGGGACGGTGCCCGGCCGCCGCAGCCCGCGTGCCTCGGTCAGGCACGACAGCGGGGCATGCACGGCCGCGGGCTTGGTGGGCGAGTCGAACACCGCGCCGAAGGCGACGTGGTCGGCGCCGGCGGCCAGCGCGGCCCGGGCGAGCCCTGGTTCGGCATAGCAGGAGGCGCCGATCAGCAGTGCCGGTCCCCCGGCCTGGCGGGCCTGGGCGATGTCGCCGTCCCCGCGGCCCAGGTGGACGCCGTCGGCGCCGGCCTCGATGGCCAGCCGCCAATCGTCGTTGATGATCAGGAGCAGGTCCAGGCGATCACAGGCGGCGCGCAGGGCGCGGGCCTGTTCCAGCCGCTTGGCCGGTTCGGCCAGCTTGCGGCGTAGCTGCACGGCGCGCAGTCCGCCCCGGGCGGCCGCTTCCACGGCGGCGATCAGCCGGGCGGTGTCGTCCCACTCGGGCGTGATGCCGTACAGGCCGCGCAGCGGGTGGGCCAGGGCCGGATCCGTGGTCATGGCGTGGGCTCCACGGTGTCGGGCGTGGCGTCGTCACCGGCCGCCGCCGGTTCGCTGCCCTGCTTGGCCCAGAAAAAACGGTCGGGCAGCAGCCGGCCCATGCCGGGCTGGAAGCCCGACGCCAGCGCCTGCCACGTATATTCCTGGGCCTCGGCGGTGGCGTCGCGCACGTCCATGCCGCTGGCCAGCAGGGCGGCCAGCGCGGCCGACAGGGTCGGGCCGGCGCCGCGGAAATTGCCGGGCAGCCGCGGCCAGCGGTACTCGCCCGCGGGCTCGGCGGTGGTATCGCCGCCGCCGCGCAGGGTGTTGACCACGATGTCGCCGGGCTGGTGCAGGCCGGTCGCCAGCACCCAGGCGGCTCCCCGGCGCAGCAGCGCCTGGGCCGCGGTCTCGTCGGACGCCTCCAGGTCCAGCAGTCCGTCCGCCGCCAATTGCTCCAGCCGCAGGCTGTCGGCCACGACCAGGGTGGCCTGGGGCACCAGCAGTTCGATGGTGGCGGCCATGATTTCTTCGGCCGAGTCCTCGGTTTCCGCATCGTCCGTGTCCGGGGGATCGGCCCCCAGGTGCAGCACGACCGGGACGGCCGAGTAGTCGGCCAGGATCTCGGCCACCGCCGCCACGGCCTCGGCCGAGAACAGTCCGCCGATCTTGAAGGCCCGTACCGGCATGTCCTCCAGCAGGCTGCGTGCCTGGTCGTCTATCCATTCGGGCGCGATGGCTTCGCCGTCTTCCAGGCCGGCCGAGTCCTGCACGGTATAGCCGGTCAACACGGTCAAGGCGTGGCAGCCCATGCTGGCACAGGTCAGCAGGTCGGCCTGGATGCCCCCGCCGGCGCTGGGGTCGGAGGGGGCGAAGGTCAGAACGAGAGGAGGCGTGGGGGCGGCTGGCAACGAAAAGTCTCGAAAGGTGGGGCAGTCCGGCGGGATCCGGGCGGGGCCCACGGTGTTTCGGTAAGATGCGAGATTCTAATGGATGCCCGGTGGTTCCCGGTTCGCGGGGGCGGGGCTTGGTAAGATTGAACGACGATGCGTACCTGGATGTGTCTGATTTGCGGCTGGATCTACGACGAGGCAGCCGGTGTGCCGGAAGAGGGTATTCCTCCCGGAACCAAGTGGGAAGACGTGCCGCCCAATTGGGTTTGTCCCGAGTGCGGCGCCCGCAAGGAAGATTTTGAGATGGTCGAGATCTGACCCGCCCCGGGCGTTTACAATTCACAGGTATGAGCGAACGCGCCAATATCGATCTCACGAACCAGTTCCTGATCGCCATGCCCGCCATGGCCGATCCGAACTTTGCCGGCGCCGTCATCTATGTATGCGAACACACCGCCAAGGGGGCGCTGGGCCTGGTCATCAACCGGCCCACCGACCTGACCCTGGCGGGCCTGTTCGAGCGGATCGAGCTGTCCCTGGACGATGCCACGCAGGCCGAATCCCCGGTGTTCTTCGGCGGACCGGTCCAGACCGACCGCGGCTTCGTGCTGCACGCCCCGGTGGGCGACTACAACTCCTCGATCAAGGTCGGCGACCTGGCCCTGACCACGTCTCGCGACGTGCTGCAGGCGGTCTCCGACGGCCAGGGGCCGGGCAAGCTGCTGGTCACGCTGGGCTATGCGGGATGGGGTGCGGGCCAGCTCGAGGACGAGATCTCCGAGAACGCTTGGCTCAGCGTGTCGGCGTCGTCCGACGTCATCTTCAACGTGCCGCCCGCCGAGCGTTTCGACGCCGCGCTGGCGCTGCTGGGCATTGCCCCGATCATGCTGGCGGGCGAAGCCGGCCATGCCTGACGAAACGCTGCTCGCCTTCGACTACGGGACCCAATTCATCGGCGTTGCCGTCGGCAATACGCTGACCGGCCACGCACGTCCGCTCGAAGTCATCGCCAATACCACGCGCGAGACGCGCTTCGGCCGCGTCGAGCAATTGCTGCGCGAATGGCAGCCGTCCCGCCTGGTGGTGGGCCTGGCGCTGGATACCGATGGCGGCGAACAGCCCATGACGGGCCTGTGCCGGCGTTTCGCCAACCAGTTGCACGGCCGCTACGGGCTGCCGGTGGAACTGGTGGACGAGCGCGGCACCAGCCTGGCCGCCCAGTCCGAGATGGGGGCCGCCGGCCGCGGGCTGCGCGTGGACGCGGTGGCCGCGGCCATCATCCTGCAGAGCTATTTCGACACGCCCCGTTCTCCCTGATCCGAGACTGCCATGAACCCAACCCCTCCCAACCTCGACGCCGAGGCGCTGTATGCGCGGCTGCGCGACGCCGTGCGGAAGCTGCTGGACACCCTGCCGGCCGACCGTACCCACCTCGTCGGCATCCACTCCGGGGGATCGTGGATAGCCGAGCGGCTGCACCGCGACTTCGGCCTGCCCGAGGCGCCGGGCAAGCTGGACATCAGCTTCTACCGCGACGACTTCGCGCGCATCGGCCTGCATCCCCAGGTCAAGCCTTCGGACATCGCCTTCGGCGTGGACGACAAGCACCTGATCCTGGTCGACGACGTGCTCTATACGGGCCGCACGATACGCGCCGCCATGAACGAGCTGTTCGACTATGGGCGTCCGGCCTCCATCAGGCTGGCCGTGCTGGTGGACCGGGGCGGGCGCGAACTGCCCGTGGCGGCGGATTTCGCCGCGGCCACCGTCGAGCTGGCGCCGGGACAGAGCCTCGTGCTGTCGCGCGCCGGCGATGCCTTCAAGATCGATTTCGAAACCCTGCCGCCCCAGGAGCCGCACCATGCGTAACCCGCAGCTCAACAGCAACGGCGAACTCACCCACCTGTTGACCGTGGAGGGATTGCCGCGCGCGATCCTGAACCAGATCCTCGACACCGCGGAGTCGTTCGTGCCGCTGGCCGACCGCGAGATCAAGAAATTGCCGCTGCTGCGCGGCAAGAGCGTGTTCAACCTGTTCTTCGAAAACTCCACGCGCACGCGCACCACGTTCGAGATCGCGGCCAAGCGCCTGTCGGCCGACGTCTACAACCTGAACATCAACGCCTCGTCGGCCAGCAAGGGCGAGTCGCTGCTGGACACCATCAACAACCTGTCGGCCATGCAGGCCGACCTGTTCGTGGTGCGGCACGCCTCCAGCGGCGCGCCGCACCTGATCGCCCAGCACGTGGCGCCCCACGTGCACGTGATCAACGCCGGCGACGGCCGCCATGCGCACCCGACGCAGGGCCTGCTGGACATGTACACCATCCGCCACTACAAGAAGGACTTCACCAAGCTCACGGTGGCGATCGTCGGCGACATCCTGCATTCGCGTGTGGCGCGGTCGGACATCCACGCGCTGACCACGCTGGGCGTGCCCGAGGTGCGGGCCATCGGCCCGCTGACGCTGTTGCCGTCCGGCCTCGAACAGATGGGCGTGCGCGTGTTCACCGACATGGCCGAGGGGCTCAAGGGAGTGGACGTGATCATCATGCTGCGCCTGCAGAACGAGCGCATGCGCGGCGCGCTGCTGCCCTCGGCGCAGGAGTATTTCAAGCACTATGGCCTGACGCAGGAGAAGCTCGCGCTGGCCAAGCCCGACGCGATCGTCATGCACCCCGGACCGATGAACCGCGGCGTGGAGATCGACTCCCCGGTGGCCGATGGCAAGCAGGCCGTCATCCTGGACCAGGTCACGTTCGGCATCGCGGTCCGCATGGCCGTCATGAGCATTGTCGCAGGAGCCTGACCCATGAAAATCCATATCCAGGGCGGCCGCCTGATCGACCCGGCCAACGGCGTGGACGCCGTCAACGACATCTACATCGCCGCGGGACGCGTGGTCGGCATCGGCCAGGCGCCAGGGGGCTTCGTGCCCAATCGCCTGATCGACGCGCGCGGCCTGGCGGTCCTGCCCGGCCTCGTGGACCTGTCCGCCCGGCTGCGCGAGCCCGGCTTCGAGCACCGCGCCACGCTGGAGTCCGAATTGCAGGCGGCGCTGGCGGGCGGCGTGACCAGCCTGGTGCTGCCGCCCGACACCGACCCGGTGCTGGACGAGCCCGGCCTGGTCGAGATGCTCAAGCACCGCGCGCGCCAGCTCAACCAGTCGCACGTCTACCCGCTGGGCGCGATGACCGTCGGCCTGAAGGGCGAGATCATCACCGAGATGGCCGAGCTGACCGAGGCCGGTTGCGTGGCGTTCTCGCAGGCCGACGCGCACATCGCCGACACCAATGTGCTGCTGCGCGCCATGCAGTACGCCCGTACCTTCGACTACGCGCTGTGGCTGCGCCCCGAAGATCCCTGGCTGGCCCGCGAGGGCGTGGCCGCCAGCGGCGCCATGGCGTCGCGCCTGGGGCTGGCAGGTATTCCCGAGCAGGCCGAGACCATCGCCCTGCACACGCTGTTCGAGCTGCAGCGCGCCACGCGCGCGCGCCTGCATCTGTGCCGCATCTCCAGCGCCGCCGGGATCGAACTGGTGCGCCGCGCCCGTGCCGAAGGCCTGCCCGTGACCTGCGACGTCAGCGCCCACCACGTGCACCTGACCGACGTGGACATCGGCTACTTCGACGCGCATTGCCGGTTGACGCCGCCGCTGCGCGGCCAGCGCGACCGCGACGCGATCCAGGCGGCGCTGGCGGACGGCACCATCGACGCGATCTGCTCGGACCACACGCCGGTGGACGAGGACTACAAGCTGCTGCCCTTCGCCGAGGCCGAGCCCGGCGCGACAGGCCTGGAGCTGCTGCTGTCGCTGGCGCTGAAATGGGCCCGCGACGCCGACCTGCCGGTCGCGCGCGCGGTGGCGCGGGTCACCAGCGAACCCGCCCGGGTCCTGGGCACCAAGGTGCTGGCCTCGTGCGGGCAACTGGGCGCCGGGGCGCTGGCCGATCTCTGCCTGGTCGACCTGGACGAACACTGGCTGGTCAGCGAGGACAGCCTGCTGAGCCAGGGCAAGCACACGCCGTTCCTGGGCATGGAGCTGCCCGGCAAGGTCCGCATGACCATCGTCGCGGGTCACGTGGCCTACGAGGCGACGGCCTGATCGTGCTTGCCTGGTTTCGCCTGGCCGCGCACCTGCTGCGGTTTTCGCTGCGTTTCCTGCTCGTCACCCTGTGGGTGATATTCGGGCTCATCGTGCTGGCCACCGTGTTCCGGCGGTTCGAGGTGGCGCGGCGCGACCGGATCAACAACTGGTGGTCCCGCTGGCTGCTGCGCTGGTGCGGCGTCGACGTCTACGTCAGCGGCCACCCGCCTGTCGACGGGGCGGCCCTGTTGATCGCCAACCACGTGTCGTGGCTGGACATCTACGCGCTCAGCAGCGTGCGATGCACCATCTTCGTCGGCAAACAGGAATTGCGTTCCTGGCCGGTGCTGGGCTGGCTGATCGCCGGAGTCGGCACGGTGTTCATCGAACGCGGCAACCGGCGCGCGCTGCATCACGTGGCCCAGGCCATGCGCGAGCGATTCGACCGGGGGCAGTTGATCGGACTGTTCCCCGAGGG
The DNA here is from genome assembly GCF_058793475.1 of Pigmentiphaga sp. MLSB6-MA01. Lineage (NCBI taxonomy): Bacteria > Pseudomonadati > Pseudomonadota > Betaproteobacteria > Burkholderiales > Alcaligenaceae > Pigmentiphaga > Pigmentiphaga sp. MLSB6-MA01. The sequence goes on from NZ_JBXAFV010000001.1 coordinate 434,030, forward strand.
GACCACCTCGGACGGTTTCGACGTGCTGCCCTTCCATGCCGCCCTGTTCGAGCCCGCGCGGCGCGCCGGCGTACCCGTGGTGCCGGTCGCGCTGCGCTATCTCCAGCACGGCCAGCGCACCGCCGTGGCCGCGTACGTGGGCGAGGAAACCCTGCTGGGCAATGCGTGGCGGGTCCTGGGTTCGACCGGCATGGCGGTCCAGGTCGTCTACCTGCCCGCCGTCGCCGCCGACGGCGGCGACGAGGATCACCGCCATGCGATGGCCGCGCGCGTGCGCGAGGCCATCCGGGCCGAAGTGGTCGTTTGATGGGTTCGCCCGGCTTGCCAATCGACTTTCGTCGAGTTAGTGTATTGCAAATGCGATGCGTACTGGGAATGCCATGAAAACTGCCACGCTTCCTCCCTTGCGGGTCGAGCCGGAACTGCGTGAGGCTGCCGAAAGAGTTCTCGAGGCGGGCGAGAGTTTGTCCAGCTTTGTCGAGCAGGCGGTCCGCTCGGCGGTGTCGCGCCGTGAGGCGCAGACGGTTTTTCTGGCCAGAGGTTTGGCATCGCGCGACCTGGCGCGGGAATCAGGCGACTACGTTCCAGCGCAAGCCGTATTGGATACGCTGCGGCAGCGCTTTGAGGCCGCCCAGGCCGACCGGCGCAAGCGGTCTTGACGTACCGTGTTCGCTTCACGCGGGAAGCCGAGCAGGATCTTATCCGGCTCTATGACTTTATCCTGGAGCGGGATCCCGATGCCATGGACTTGGCTGTCCATGCTCTGGTTGCGATCCAGGATGGCATCTGCATTCTCGAGCGTTCGCCCTACACCTGCAGAAAGGCGACACCGCATTCACCTTACTTGCGTGAGTTGGTGATTCCGTTCGGTCGTGCGGGCCATGTCGCCTTGTTCGAGATCGATGGACCCGATTCGGTCACTGTTCTTGCAGTACGTCATCAGCGCGAAGACGATTATCACTGAGACGCCGCCCAGCGCGCGCATCAGCGCGCCAGCAGGTCACCCGAGATGGCGTCCACCGACTTGACGCCCGTCAGCGTCATGGCCACCCGCATTTCTTTTTCCACCAGGTCGAGCAGCCGGGCCACGCCGGCTTCGCCGCCCGCGGCCAGCGCGTAGATATAGGCGCGGCCCAGCATCACGGCGTCGGCGCCCAGCGCGAGCATGCGCACGACATCGAGGCCGCTGCGCAGGCCGGAGTCGGCCAGGATCCTGATGTCGCCCTTGACCGCCTCCGCGATGGCGGGCAGGGCGCGGGCCGACGAAAGAACGCCGTCGAGCTGGCGGCCGCCGTGGTTCGACACGACGATGCCATCGGCGCCGAAACGCACCGCGTCGCGCGCATCTTCCGGATCGAGTATGCCCTTGATGACCATGGGGCCTTGCCAGAACTCGCGGATCCAGTCCAGGTCCTTCCATGATATCGACGGGTCGAAGTTGGCGCCCAGCCAGCCGATGTAGTCTTCGAGGCCGGTCGGTTTGCCCAGGTAGGCCGAAATGTTGCCCAGGTCATGGGGCCGGCCGCGCAGGCCCACGTTCCACGCCCATCGAGGGTGAGCGATGGCCTGCCCGTAGCGTCGCAGCGCGGCGTGCGGACCGCTCATGCCCGAGTGGGCATCGCGATACCGCGCGCCGGGCACGGGCATGTCGACCGTGAATACCAGGGTGGAGCAACCGGCTTCCCGGGCCCGCTCCAGCGCATTGCGCATGAAGCCGCGGTCCTTGAGCACATAGAGCTGGAACCACATCGGCCGGCCGATGGCGGGCGCGACTTCCTCGATGGGGCACACCGACACGGTGGACATCGTAAACGGGATGCCCTTCGCCGCGGCCGCGCGCGCCGCGGCGACCTCGCCCCGGCGCGCATACATGCCGGTCAGGCCCACGGGAGCCAGGACCACGGGCAGGGAGAGGGACTCGCCGAACAGCCGGGTTTCCAGGCTCAGGTCCGTCATGTTGCGCAGGACGAGCTGCCGGAGCGAGACGTCGGCCAGGTCCTCGACGTTGCGCCGCAAGGTGTGCTCGGCATTGGCGCCGCCATCGATGTAGTGGAAGAGAAACGGCGGAAGGCAGCGTTGGGCCGCGGCCCGGAAGTCGCTGGCGGAAGAGATGATCATAGGGAGTGGCCAGGTGAGGTCAGGCGCAGGGAGCGATCTTGGCGGGCGGTGTCTTCGTCGAGTTTTTTCAGGGTGGCGTGGACGTGGTCCAGGTGTTCGCCCATCGCGGCGCGCGCCTCGTCGGCCCTGCCGTCGAGGATGCTGCGCATCAAGGCGCCGTGCTGGGCGTTCAGCCTGTCCTGCCGGCGTGGGTGGTCGTGGACGAGCATCGCGTGCCGGCTCCGGGCCACCGTGGACAGCACGAGATCGAACAGGCTGCGCATGACCTGGATCAACACCAGGTTGTGCGACGCCTCCGCGATGGCGAGGTGGAACCGGGCATCGGCGCGCGCCGACAGCGTCGCGTCCTTGCGTTGCTGGTGCTCGACCATCTGGTCGAAGCAGCGGCGGATGTTGTCCTTGTCCCGCGCGCTGGCGCGCAGGGCGGCATGCGCGGCGGCGCTGCCCTCCAGCGCCCGGCGTGTCTCCAGCACGTCGTAGCGGTACATCGGGTCATGCAGCATCAGCGCCGCCAGCGGCGATAGGGATGGCTGCGGCCATGCCTCCACGTCCGCATGCAGGAACGTCCCGGCGCCGATCCGGGTGGACAGGATGCCGTGGCCGGACAGTTTCTGGATGGCCGTCCTCAGTGACGCCCGGGACACGCCCAGGCTTGCCGCCAGGCTGCGCTCGGCCGGGAGACGTTCGCCGCGCGCCATGCCGCGTGCGCGTATCAAGGCCAGCAGTTGCTCCGCGACGTGGTCGGAGAGGCGCATGGGGACGGAAGGGGATGAGTCCAAGGAGTGTCCGGGATGCCTTGCGTTGGTCTGACCGGTTCCGGGGAAGAGCGGGTTCGAATCAAAATTCTATAAGGTCCTGGGCCGCCGATGTGAGGATTCTCGGGATTGGTCAGACCAGTCGCGGACATGGCGAACGAAGCGCTGCAAGGCCGGGTCGTCGTCGTTCCTGCGCCAGACGAAGTGGGCGAGCGATTCGCTGGCTGTCTCCTGGATGGCCAGATAGCGGACATTGTCCAGGCCCGATGCCGCGAAGGCCTGTGGAAGAACGGCTACGCCGGATTGCTGGCGGACCAGCATGACCGCGCTGATCCAGTGCGTGACCTCGTGCCTGATCTGCGGGGAAAACCCCGCCGCGGTGGTCAGCGCGATGACGGCGTCGAAATAGCTCGGCGAGATGTGCCGGGGAAACAGGATCCAGGGTTCGCCGGCGAGCTTGCGCAGGCTGATGCGCCGGCGCGAGGCCAGGGGATGGGAGGCGTGCAGGCAACAGACGAAGGGCTCGCGCTGCAGCGTGATGAAGTCGAGTTCGGGGGGCACCACCATGGCATGCAGGAAGCCGCCCGAGAGCTGGCGGTGCGAGATGGCGTCGGCCTGTGCGGCCGACGCCATCTCGCACAAGGAGACCTCCACGCCCGGTTGCGCCGACTCGAACTCGTGCACCATCTGCGGCGCGCCCCGCAGCAGCATGCCGCCGGTATAGCCAAGACGGAGTTGTCCCAGGACGCCGCTGCCGGTCCGCCGGGCGACCGTGCAGGCCTGTTCGAACTGGGCGAGCGTGCGCACGGCCTGCGGGTAAAGGGCGTGGCCCGCGGCCGTGAGGGCCACCGTCTTGGTATTGCGCTCGAAGAGCTGCGTGCCGAGTTCGGCTTCCATCTGCTTGATGGCGCTGCTGAGCGGAGGCTGCGAGATCGACAGCCGCGCGGCGGCCCGATGGAAATGCAGCTCTTCCGCCAGGACGACGAAGTACTTCAACTGTCGCATCTCCATTTCCGTCTCCGTTGCGTGCTCGGTTGTGATGATACGTATCGTGTATCAGTTGAGCCGAATTTTCAATTGGACTGGATCAGTGCGCGGCGCGAACATGTCGCCAAGGCGGGCCGACCGATCCGCCGGTTCCAACGACGATACGAGAGACAGGCTTCATGACATCGACATCATCCAGGCGCGTGGCGATCATCACCGGCGCATCGCGCGGCATCGGCGCGGCCATTGCCGTAGCGCTGGCGCGGCGGGGCATAGGCAGCGTGCTCGCCGTGCGCGATCCGGTCCAGGCGGAGCCGGTCAGGCGGGAGGTGGAGGCGTTGGGAATCCCATGCCGCGTCGCGCGGTGCGATGTCACGTCCGCGGACGACGCGCGGGCCGTCGTCGGGCAGGTGCTGGACGAGCATGGCCACCTCGACGTCCTGATCAACAATGCCGGCCTTATCGAACCGATCGCGCACATTGCCGATGGCGATCCGCAGGCCTGGATCCGCAACCTGGAGACCAATCTCGTCGGCCCGTACCGGCTGCTGCGCGCCGCGCTGCCGGCGCTGGCGCATGCCGCCGGGGCCGTCGTGAATCTCAGCTCGGGAGCCGCGCTGGCGCCGCGCGAGGGCTGGTCGGCGTATTGCAGCGCCAAGGCGGGCCTTGCCATGTTGACGCGCTGCGTCGCGCACGAGTACGGAGCCGCTGGCGTCGCGGCCTACAGCCTGCAACCCGGGGTGGTCGATACCGACATGCAGGGGATCATCCGCCAGTCGGGCATGAACGAGATCAGCAGGATTCCGCGCGACCGGCTGGCCTCGCCGGGCCTGGCCGCCGCGGTCGTCGCCTGGCTGGCCGACGAGCGGCCCGAGGACCTGCGCGGCCAGGAGCTGTCGGTTGCCGAGCGCGCGCTGCTGGTGCGCGCGGCGGTGGCGGGGGAGGCCTGACCATGGCTGTCCGCCCTGTCATCATCTCCTGCGCCGTGACCGGCTCGATCCACACGCCCAGCATGTCGCCGTACCTGCCGATCACGCCGGAGGAAATCGCCGGGGCGGCGCTGGAGGCGGCCGAGGCGGGCGCCGCCATCGTCCATCTGCACGCCCGCGACCCGGGGGATGGGCGGCCGGACCAGACGCCGGAAGCCTTCATGCGCTTCCTGCCGCGCATCAAGGCCTCGTCCGACGTGGTGGTCAATATCACCACCGGTGGCGCGCCGACCATGTCGGTGCAAGAGCGGTTGCAGCCCGCGCTGCGCCTTGCGCCCGAAATCGCATCGCTGAATCTGGGGTCGATGAATTTCGGCCTGTACGAGATGTTGAAGCGCCACCGCGACTTTCGCTTTGATTGGGAGCGTCTCTATCTCGAGCAGAGCGAGGACAGGGTGTTCCGCAATACGTTCAAGGATATCGCCCATATCCTGGAATCCTGCGGCGGCAATGGTACGCGCTTCGAACTGGAGTGCTACGACATCGGCCACCTTTACACGGCGGCGCATTTCCGCGATCGCGGCCTGCTGCCCGGACCCTTGTTCATCCAGTCGGTGTTCGGCATCCGCGGCGGAATCGGCGCCCATGCCGAGGACATCCTCCACATGAAGCGGACCGCCGACCGCCTGTTCGGCGACGAGTATCTCTGGTCCGTGCTCGGTTGCGGCCGCAACCAGATGTTCACCGGCGTGCAGGCGGCCGTGATGGGGGGCAACGTGCGGGTCGGCCTTGAAGACAGCCTCTGGAGCGGTCCCGGCACGCTGGCCCGCAGCAATGCCGAACAAGTGGCCCGGATGCGCCGCATCCTGGAGGAATTGGGACTTTCCGTCGCCACGCCGGCGCAGGCGCGCGACATGTTGAACCTCAAGGGTGCCGAGGCCGTGGGCTTCTGAGCCATAGGACCGCGCCCGCCTTTCATCTACCTGGAGATTGCATGGATATGCCCAACGCCGCGCCCGGCCGCGCGGAACAGCTCGCCTTGTTGACGCAGACGGCGCCCGATACCGAGATGGGAAGACTGCTGCGCCGGTTCTGGCATCCTGTCGCGCTGTCGAGCGACGTCCTGCCCGGCCATGCCGTGCCGGTCGAGGCGCTGGGCGAGACATTCACGCTGTTTCGCGGGGAAAGCGGCACCCCCTATCTGGTGGGAGGTCGCTGCCGCCATCGCCAGACCCTGCTGCATACCGGCTGGGTGCAGGGGGAAAAGATACGGTGCATCTATCACGGCTGGCAGTTCGACGGCAGTGGCCGGTGCGTGCAGCGGCCGGCCGAGAAGGAAGCGCGTGTCCCGCCGGGTTGCCGCATTCCGGGCCACCCCGTGCATGAGTACTGCGGGATGGTCTTCGCTTACCTGGGCGAGGGCGAGGCGCCGGCGTTCGAGTTGCCGCGCAAGGATGTCTTCGAAGTGCCCGGCGTCCTGATCGCCGTGACCAAGGAGACATGGCGCATCAATTGGTTCCAGCAGATCGAGAACTCGCTGGATGCCGTCCACGTCAGCTTCGTCCACCAGGCGCTGCGGGTCGGACCATTCGGCGACGCCGTCACCACGATGATGCCCGACCTGTCCTATGTCGAGAACGAAGCCGGCATCGAGCAGATCGCCGTTCGCGCGCATGACAACGTGCGCAAGAGCGACTGGACGTTTCCCAACAACAACCACGTGGTGGTGCCCGGCCTGCGCAAGGGCGACCCGTGGATCGATTTCGGCATCTGGATGGTGCCCCAGGACGACGAGCACAGCACCCGTTTCACCATCTACGCCATGGCGCCGGCCGACGACGACGCCAACGAGCGCTTTCGCGCTTACTTCCGCGAGTTCGGCGGCTACAACGCGGACGAGCACTACGATGAGCTCTTTCACCAGCGCAAGGCGCCGCCTGAGGAAGATTTCCTGGCCGGGCTGATTTCGGCCCAGGACTACGTCGCGCAGCGAGGGCAGGGCGTGGTGGCGGACCGCCGCCTCGAGATGCTCGGCAAATCCGACCTGGGCGTGGTGACGCTGCGCCGCGTGTTCTGGCGGGAGCTGGACGCCCTGCGCGAGGGGCGGCCCACCAAGCATTGGCGCAAGCGGGCCGAACCGCTTTCGCTTCCCATGCAGCCGGGACGGCAAAGAGACGATAGCCCCGCTTCCACCGCGGCAACGGCGTCCTAGCTTCCGACCGCGACCCGCGGCACAACAATATCCGAGGAGACACTCATGAATCGCATCTGGACCTGTATCGTGCTTGCGGCCGCGCTCGCGCTGCCCGGCCCGGGGGCGGCGAAGTCCGATCCCGCCGCGTATCCCGCCAAGCCCATCCGCCTGATCGTGCCCTACTCAGTGGGGGGCGGCACGGATATCCTCGCGCGCATGGCGGGCAAGGAAATCGCCGAGGCGCTGGGGCAGCCGGTCATCGTCGAGAACCGGCCCAGTGCCCAGGGCATCGCGGCGATGGAGCATCTGGCGCACGCGGCGCCCGACGGCTATACGCTGTTGATGGCGCCGTCGGGGCCGCTGGTCATGAATCCGGTCATGCGCAAGTCGCTGCCATATTCGTCCGAGAAGGATTTCTCTCCCATATCCATCGTGGGGCGCCTGCCGTTGCTGGTTACCGTCAATGCCTCCCTGCCGGTGCATACGGTGGACGAACTGGTCGGCTATGCCAAGGCGAACCCGGAGAAGGTCAGCTACGCGTCGAGCGCGGCCCTGTTCCAGCTCGCCACCGAACTGTTCAAGCAGAAGACCGGCACGCGCTTCCTGGCCATTCCGTACAAGAGCAGCGGCGAGTCGATCACCGCGCTGGTCGGCGGGCAGGTCACCATGGCGATCGCCGACCTGCCGCCGCTGACGGCGCTGATCAAATCCGGCAAGCTGCGTGCGCTGGCCTATACCAACGAGACGCGCAGCGAAATCTTTCCCGACGTGCCGACGGTGGCCGAGGCGGGCCTGCCCGGCATCGAGGTGGCAACGCTGGTGGGGTTGATCGGCCCGGCGGGAATGCCGGGCGAGGTCGTCGCCCGGTTGCAGAATGTACTGGTGAAGATGGTGGCCAAGCCGGACGTCCGCAAGCGCTTTCTCGATATCGGCGTCGAACCGGTGGGCAGCACGTCGGAGGCTTACGCAAGCTCCATCCGCCGCGATCTCGAGCGCTGGGCCGCGGTGGCCGAAACGGCCGGCATCCAGCCCGAATGACCATGGGCATTCCTGTCCAGGCCCCTGGGGAACCGTTGCCATGAATCCCTTCATCGCCCGTCTGCGCGGCGGCGGTCCCGCTCCGCTCGGCATCTTTCTCATGTCGGGCAGCCCCATCGTCGCGGAGGCGATCGGCTGCAATGGTTTCGAATGGGCGATCGTCGACGCCGAACACTCGCCGATCGATGTCGCCGATGTCGCCCACATGCTCATGGCGATCGGTAGCACGCCCATGCTCGCGGTAGTGCGGGCGCCATGGAACGAACCGGTGATCATCAAGCGGCTGCTGGACGCGGGCGCCGCCACCCTGCTGGTGCCTTTCGTGCAGGACGCGGAGGAGGCCGCGCGCGCCGCCGCCGCCGTCCGCTATCCGCCCCAGGGGCTGCGGGGCATGGCGGGGCTGAGCCGCGCGTCGCGCTTCGGCGCCGTGGCGGATCATTTCCGGCGGGCCAATGCCGGCGTCGGGCTGATCGTGCAGATCGAGACCCCGCAGGCCCTGGACCGCATCGAGGACATCGCGGCCGTCGAGGGCGTCGACGCCGTGTTCATCGGACCGACCGATCTGTCGGGCAGCATGGGCCTCTACGGCGACGGCGCCCATCCCGACGTCCAGGCCGCCACCGCGTCGGCGATCGCCCGTTGCAAGCGGATCGGCAAACCGGTGGGGACGCTGGCGGCTACGCTGGAATCGGCCGCCGCGCTGGCCCGGCAGGGGGCGGATTTCGTCGTGCTCGCGTCCGACCTGGGGCTGTTGCTGGGGCAGGTCCGGACCGCCCGGGCGGCGTGGAAGACGGCGTTCGGGGGCGGGCAGGACGGCCAGGCGTCCACGGTACGGTATTAGCGCCCGGGGGGCTTGGGGCGCCGCGGTGTTTCCGAGCCCCGGGGCCGCGGCGTCGCCGCGACGCAAGCGCCTTCTCCGCATTGATGCGCTGGCATGGCCGCATCTGCCGCCGAACATGGTTTCCTCTGGCCAAAGGCAGTCCAATGACGCCTTTCACTGCTGGAGTCCATCATGAACGCCAACGTTGCTGGTGTCGGCGCGCTCACCCTCGAACAGATGCAGGGGCAACTGGCCGCGGCGCCGGATTACCGGGTGGCCGACGATGCGCCGGCACGCCGCTTTACCGCCCTGGTCGAACGGCTGTGGGGGGGTAGCCTCAAGCCGCTGATGGCCGCGCCTGGCACCGGCGGGCGATTTTCGGAGGCGCCGCTCGCCTGCCCGGCAACCGCCAGCACCGGCTTGCTCGACCTGCCGCCGGGCGCCCGCTCCGAACCCTGGCGCAATGCCGATGCGATCGAGAATATCGTCGCGCTGGACGGCGGGTTGGACATTGCGTTCGGCCCCGCGCTGGATCATCGGGTCGCGCTGGGGCCCTTCGACATGTTTTCCGTGCCTGCCGGCCTGTTGCACCAGATCGTGAACCGGGCACCGGGCGCGGCGCGGGCGGTGATCTGCCTGAGCGTCCCGGAAGGCGGGACCTACGATGCGGTCTTCGATCCCGCATTGGCCGATACGGCTTGCGTCGAGGCCCGCCGCCGTCTTGGCCTGAGGTTCGAGGACGGCACCGGCATCGATGCGGAGCCTGGCGGGATCGAGAAGCGTGTCACGCGCTTCGACACGCTCGTTCCCTACAAGAAGGATCTCAACCGCACGGGAGGGCTCCCGGCCGAAGCCACCGAGTCGCTGTCCGCCGGCTCGGTGTACCCCTTGATCGTGCCGGAGGGCCACGTGGGGCGCTCCCGCACCGCTCCCATGTATGGCCATCAAGGCCTCTACATTTCCATCGCGGAGTGCAGCGCGGGCAACGATGGCCCGCCTCCCCACGCGCATTCGGACACCCAGGAATCGTTCTTCGTGCTGGACGGTTCCTTCGACATGTGTACCGGCTTCGACAACGAGACCGTCGTTCCCGTCAAGGCGGGCGACCTGATCGCGATGCCCAAGCTGGTCATGCGCACGTTCCGGAATACCGCGGGCCGGCCCTCCCGCCTGCTGGTCATCATCCAGGGGCCGGGCCGGATGCAGGATACCGTGTCGTTCTCCCGCCGTATCGGCGAGGACTTCGAGCGCCGCTTCGGCCGCCAGACGATCGAGGAATACGCCAAGATAAGAATGACCTTCGACGCCGAAGAGCGATTGGGGGCTTGATGTCCGCGCGGGGTGCTCCCGCGCCACGACCCGTCCGTCGCCGGCCCGCCGCCGCTTGAAGCGCGGCACCCGCCTTGTCGGCGCGCAACGAAAAAATCATGGAGACATCCCAATGAGACGCATCGCCCACGCGGGGGCCAGCGCCGTTCTGGCGGCCTGTTTCGTATCGAACGCCATGGCGCAGGATACCTACCCCAATAAACCCCTACGCCTGATCGTCCCCTATGCGCCGGGCGCCATCACGGATCTGGCCGCCCGCCTGTTGGCCGAACATCTATCGGCCGGGCTTGGACAGCCCATCATCGTCGAGAACAAGTCCGGCGGAGGGGCGCGCATCGGCGCGCTGGCGGTCGCCAATGCCCCGCCCGACGGCTACACGCTGCTTTTCGCGAATTCGGTCACGCACGGAACCGTGCCCGCCATGTCGAGGTCCTTGCCGTTCGATCCGGTAAAGAGCTTCGCGCCCGTCGGGAGGGCCTTCGTATACAGCTCCACGCTGGTGTGCAATCACGCGATTCCGCCGAACACCATCGGCGAGCTGATCCGGTACACCACCGAGCATCCCGACAAGTTGACGAATGCCACGGCCGGTCCGGGTACCGGACACGATCTGCTCGGCGGCTTGTACAACTCGGTGACCGGAGGCCGCATGCTCCATGTCCACTATCGTGGCGCCGCGCCGGCCTTGCAGGACGTGCTGGGCGGAACGGCGGATTGCATATGGGGCGGTGGCGACGTGAAGCAGTACGTGCAGAACGGCAAGCTCAAGGCATTCGCCACGAGCGGCGAGCGGCGCGACCCGGATTTCCCCGACGTGCCGACGATGGCCGAGGCCGGCGTGAAGAATTTCAAGATCGTCTGGTGGCAAGGCGTGGCCGCGCCTGCGGGCACGCCGCCGGCGGTGGTCGCGCGGTTGAACCAGGCGATCAACCAGGCCGTCGATGCGGCGGCGCTCAAGGAGCGGGCTCGGGTCCTCTCCCTGGTCCCGGCCGGCGGGTCGCCGGAAGACCTGGCCCGGATCATCCAGGACGACCTGGCGCGGTACTCCGCCATTGTCAAAAGCGCGAATATTCCGTTCCAGGATTGAGCACCGGATCAACGATGAAAGCTATTCAACTTCGCGTGACGGGCGGTCCGGAAGTCTTGGAGTATGTCGACGTTCCCACGCCCGTGCCGGGGCGCGCAGAGGTGCTCGTCCAGGCCCATTCCATCGGCGTCGGCATGCCCGATCTTCTCGTCAGGAGCGGGCGCTATGCGTGGATGCCGCCCCTGCCGGCCATCCCCGGCATCGAAATGGCGGGGCGGGTGGCGGGCGTCGGCCCCGGGGTGACGGCGCTGGCCGAGGGCGATCCGGTGTTCGTATCGGCCCGCGACCTGCCCGTGCGCGGCAATTGCTATGCGCAGTACATCTGCGTGCCCGAACATGCCGTCCATCCGCTGCCGCCCGCCGCGGACCTGGAGGCCGCGGCCTGCCTGTCCAACTATCAGGTGGCATGGCATGTATTGAACAGCGCGACGCGAGGTTTCCTGTACGACGACATACTCGTCTGGGCCGCCGCCGGAGGCGTGGGCTCCGCCTTGCTCCAACTGGCGAAACTGGGCGGCAAGCGGGCCTACGGCATCGTCCGTGGCGCCGCCAAGCAGTCCTTCGCGCTGAGGCAGGGCGCGGATGCCTGCGCGGATTCCCGCGTCGACGACATCCCCGCCGCCGTGCAGGCGTGGACCGGCGGGAAAGGCGTGGACCTCATCCTCGATCCTGTCGGCGGCGCGGGGTTCGGGCAGAACTTCGATCTGTTGGCCAGGCTCGGCATGGTCGTCAGCTACGGCATTCTCGACGGCCCGCCGCATCCTTCCTACGCGGAGGCGTTGCAGGCCCATTTCGGCCGTTCGCTGGCGGTGCGGTTTTTCTCCATGCATGCGCTCGACGATGCACCCGCGCTCAGGCGCGTGGCGATGGATGCCCTGCTGCCTGACCTGGCCGCGGGCCGGATCGCGCCCCACATCCATGCCCGCCTGCCGCTGCGCGACGCGGCACAGGCGCATCGGCTGCTGGAGCAGGGAGCGGTCTTCGGCAAGATCGTCCTCGATCCCCGGTAGCCGGAGGAGCGTCGCCGCCATTCCATCGCCCTGTGGCCATACCCATATCGCCGTCGTCGATATGGGCCCGGCGAAAACCGCGTGATGTAATGCGTTCGCCTGCGCGGCCATCCAGGCCCCGATCATTGAAAAAGGAGATTCCGTGAGCCGTTCCATCGAATCGGGCGAGGCGCCCGCCACCCCGGAGCCGGGCGTGCCCGAACGTTTCGTGGTGGAGCACCGGGGCGTGCCGGTGCCGGCGGCGCTCTGGACGCCGGAAGGCCGGCCGGCGGCGATCGTCCAGGCGTGCCATGGCGGGAGCGGCCATAAAGAATCACGCGCCATTCTGGCGATCGCGGCGCGGCTTTTGCCGCTGGGCATCGCCGTGCTGGCCATAGACGGGCCGGTGCAAGGCCGGCGCCGCGCAGACGGCAACCTGGATCCGGCTGTCGCTCGCCAATCCTTCCGCGAGGCCTGGCGCGCCGGGGTGGGGCGGACCAGCATGGCGGAAGAAATGTCGGCGGCGCTGGACCAGGTCCTCGCCACGCGGCAATGGTCCGATCTTCCCGTCGGGTATGTCGGGGTGTCGATGGGAACGGCCTACGGCATTCCTTATCTCGCCGCGGACCGCCGCGTAAAGGCCGCCGTCATCGGCTTGTGGAGCACGACCTACGCGGCCAGCGAGCATCTGGCCGGGTTTGCGCGCAAGATGGACTGCGCCGTGTGGTTCACCCAGCAGTGGAATGACGAGTTCTTCGACAGGGAGGGCACGGCGGCGCTGTTCGATGCCATCGGATCGCCGGACAAGCGGCTCGTGGCCTATCCCGGCCCCCACGTCGAACTGGAAGGAGAGCGGCTGACCGACGCGATCCACTTCATCCGCGGGCGCTTGCTGGAGGAATCGAGGCGATGACCGGGGCGGAAGTGCTGGTCCACACGCTGGTGCAAAACGGGGTGGACGTCTGTTTCGCCAATCCCGGCACGTCGGAGATGCATTTCGTGTCCGCATTGGACCGCATCGACGGCATGCGCTGCGTGCTGGGCCTGTTCGAGGGCGTGGTGACCGGCGCGGCGGACGGCTACTACCGGATGACGCAGCGCCCGGCGGCGACGCTCCTGCATCTGGGGCCCGGCCTGGCGAACGGGCTTGCCAATCTGCACAATGCGAAGAAGGCGCGTTCGGGCATCGTCAACATCGTTGGCGATCACGCGACGGCCCACCTCGGGCTGAACGCGCCGCTTACCTCGGATGTCGAGGCGGTGGCGGCCCCGATGTCGAATTGGGTCCACACGATCCCGTCGGTGGAGACGGTGGCCGGAGACTGCATGGAGGCCGTGCGGCGCGCCTCGGGCCGGCCGGCCGAGATCGCCACGCTCATCCTTCCCGCGGACAAGGCCTGGAGCGCGGGCGCAGCCGTGCCGGCCGCGCCTCGGCCCGCGGCGGCCGGCGTGCCGCCGCCCGACTCGTCGGCCCTGGCGGCGGCCGTGGACGCGCTCAGGCATCGTGCCTCGTCCACGCTGCTCCTGCTCGGCGGGCGGGCGGTCCATGCGGATGCGGCCGCTTGGGCCGGCAGGATTGCCGCGGCCACCGGCTGCGCCGTCATGTCCGAGTTCTACGTTCCGCGCCAGCAACGCGGCCGGGGCAGGTTTCCCGTTTCCCGGCTACCCTACTCGGTCGATGCGGCAACCGCCGCGCTCGCGCGCTTCGACCACATCATCCTGGTGGAAGCGGCCGATCCCGTCGCGTTCTTCGCCTATCCCGGCAAGCCCGGACGATTGTCCGCGCCGGGTAGCCGCATCATTGGCCTGTCCGGCCCCGAGCACGATGCGCAAGAGGTGTTGCGGGCGCTTGCCGAGGGCGTCGGCGCGACGCGCGGCGCCGTTCCCGCGCCGGACGGGAACATTCCCGCCGCGGGCGCGGACCAGCCGCTGGATGCCGCGTCGATCGCGGCGGTGTTGGCGGCATGCATTCCCGAGCAGGCGATCGTCGTGGACGAAGCGATCTCCACCGGAAGGAATTTCGATCGCGCCACGCAAGGCGCGGCCCCGCACGATTGGCTCACCAACATGGGCGGCGCGATCGGGTATGGGCTGCCGGTGGCGGTCGGCGCCGCGATCGGCGCGCCCGGCCGCAAGGTGATCGCGCTGGAGGGGGACGGAAGCGCCATGTACACGCCCCAGGCGTTGTGGACCATGGTGCGCGAGTCGCTCGATGTGACGGTCGTGGTGTTCGCCAACCGTTCGTACCAGATCCTGCACGGCGAACTGGCCAACGTCGGCGCCGGCGCTCCTGGCGCGCGGGCGATCGATATGCTGACATTGGACCGGCCCGTCCTCGATTGGGTGTTCCTGGCGCGGGGAATGGGCATGGCGGCGACCCGGGCATGCAGTGCGAGAGAGTTGGACCGGCAATTGCGCGCGGCCTTGGCATCGGGGGGCCCCAGCCTGATCGAGGTATGCTTGTGAGTGGCTTATGGGGCAGCGCGACATGACGACGGAATTGCCTTTGCGGGGCGTGCGGGTGCTTGATCTTTCCCGGGTGCTGGCAGGGCCCTGGTGCGGCATGGTGCTGGGTGATCTCGGCGCGGAGGTGATAAAAATCGAGCACCCGCGGCGAGGCGACGATACCCGTGATTGGGGCGTCAGGGCGGACGATACCCGCACTGCCTACTTCAATAGCGCCAACCGGAACAAGCGATCGGTCGGTATCGACCTGCAGACCCCGGCTGGCCAGGAACTGGCCTTGTCCCTGGCCAGCCGCTGCGACGTCGTGATCCAGAATTTCCGTTTCGGTGGCGCCGAGAAACTGGGGCTGGGTCACGCCCAGGTCCGCGCCGTCAAGCCTGACGTCGTTTATTGCTCCATTTCCGGATACGACCGTACCGGGGCCGAAGCGGCCCGGCCGGGCTACGATCTTGTCATCCAGGGCGAGACCGGATTGATGTCCATCAACGGCGAGCAAGGCCAGCGGCCGTTGAAATTCGGCATGGCGGTGGTTGATCTGTTTACCGGCATGTATGCCGCGCAAGCCGTGATGGCCGCGTTGTTCGATCGGCAGCGCACCGGCTCGGGCCGGCATGTCGAGCTGGCGCTCTATGACTGCGGCTTGATGATCAGCGCGTATTGCGGGCTGGAAGCGCTGTTGAACGAACGCGATCCTCCGCGCTATGGCAACTCGCATCCGTCCATCGTGCCGTATGGCGTATTCGAGGCGCAGGATGGGCCGTTGGTCATCACGGTGGGAAACAATGCCCAGTTCCAGCGTTTCTGCCGCGACGTCATCGAGCGTCCGGATCTGGCCGGCGACGAGCGCTATGCCACCAACACGAGCAGGACCGCGCATCGACAGGCCTTGCTGGAGCAACTGGTCCCGGAGATCGCCGCGCGCTCCAGGGGCCTGTTGCTGGAACGACTGTGCGAAGCGGAGATTCCCTGTGGCGAAGTGCTCGGGCTGCTGGACGCGCTCCAATCGGAACGGACGGCTTCAGGCGGGCTCCTGACGCCGCGCGCCGATGGCGTCGGCAGCGTGTTCGCGCCGCCTTATCGGCTGGACGGCGGCAGGCCGGAAGTCCGGCTGGCGCCACCCTCGCTGGGGGAAGGGACCCGGGATGTGCTGGGCGGGCTGCTCGGGCTGGATGCCGAGGCGTTGGAAGCGCTGGCGCGCCAGCAAGTCATTTGAGTTCGGCGGGATCGCGCCCGCAGGACGAAGCCGGAGCGAGCCTGACACCGATTTCCCTGAGGATGCCTCGCAGCCATTTGTGGGAAACCGAGTTGTGCAGGCGGTCGTGCCACAGCATGCTGATATCGACGCTGTCGACCTTGAACGGCAGATCCAGCAGGCGGATCGGGAGATGCCGCTGCGCCGACAGCGCCAGGCCCTCCGGCACGGCGGCCAGCAGCCTGTTCTTTGCGACGATCTGCGGCAGCAGCATGATGCTGGATACCTGCAGGGCGACCTGGCGGACGTGGCCGGTACGCTCGAGCGCCTCGTCCACCATCAATTCCATCGAGGCATAGGGAACCGGCGCCGCGCCCCACGTCACGTGGGGAAGCGCGACGAATTGGTCGAGCGTCAGGCGGTCGCCGATATCGGGGTGCCGGGCGTTGGCGATGCAGACCAGGCGCTGGGGATACAGGACGGTTTGATGCAGGTCCGGCGGGGGATGCCGGATGAACGCCAGCGCCAGATCGATATCGCCGTCGCGCAAATATTCGCGGGCGCGGCGAAGGTCGCCGGGGCTGACCGTGAAGCGCATGTGCGGAGCGATCTCTCCGGCAATCGCCATCAGCTCGGGCAGGACGAGCCGCGAGATGCCATCGGACGCCATGATGCGAAAGCGGGTCGTCGCGCTGGCGGCATGGAAGGTTTCCTCGCCTTCTTCCCGGCCCTCCAGCAGGTCGGCCATGGCGCGGAAACGCTTGACGAGTTCCATCGCCCGCGGCGTCGGCTGCATGCCGGTACTGGTCTGGACCAGCAAAGGGTCTTTCAAGGTCGTCCTGAGCTTGGCCAGGGCGGTGGACATCGCCGGCTGGCCGATGCCCATGCGTTCGGCGGCCCGGGTGACGTGGCCTTCGGTGATCAGGGCTTCGAGATAGACGAGATGTTGGAGATTGAGCCGCTCGATCATGGCGCGCAGGGCCGGGACAATGGGTCGATGGCTCCTATTATAGAGAGCGGTGCGGGGCCCGCGCCGGGATCCGGGACGTGAAGGGACGCCGTCCACGCCGCGCGGCTACTGGGTGGCGATGCCGCGCTCCTTGATGATGTTGCCGAAGGCCTCGTAGTCCTGGCGGTAGACGGCCGCGAATTCCTGCGGGGTATCGCCCACCGGCTCGAAGCCGGTACTGGTCATCCGTTCCTGGACGTCCGGCATCTGGATCGCCTTCCGGAGCTCCGAACCGAGTTTTTCAACGATGTCCGCGGGTGTGCCGGCCTTCACGAACATGCCTTGCCATGCGAGCACCTTCGCGTTCGGGTAGACCGCGCCGATGGGGTCCGCCTGCGGGAATACCTTGGACGGCTTGCTGTCGGTGATGGCGACCGCGCGCACGGCACCGGACAGGATGTGGGGCTGGTAGTTCATCTGCGTATCGATGCCGCAGTCGAGCTGGCCGGATGCCATGTCGGGCAGGGCCTGGGCGAAACCGCGGTAGGGCACGTGCAGCACATCGATGCCCGCCGCTTTCTTCAGCATCTCCAGCGCCAGATGCGGGGGCGATCCCACGCCATAGGTCGAACACGAAAGCTTGCCCGGATGTTCGCGCGCGTAGTCCACGAAGTCCTTCAGGTTCTTGATCGGCAGGGTGGGCCGCACGACGAAGACATAGGCGGCCATCGCCGGCCGGGTGAGAGGAATGAGGTCGCGCAGGGGGTCGTAGGGTACCTTGGAGAGCCAGGGGGTGATGATCAGCGCCGACGTGTGGAACAGCATCGTGTAGCCGTCGGCGGCGGCGGAGGTGACGCCCTGCACGGCAATGCTGCCCGTCGCCCCGACCCGGTTCTCCACCACCACGGGCTGTCCCGTCGATGCCTGGAGCTTGGCGGCCAGGGTGCGGGCGATGATGTCGGTCGAGCCTCCGGCGGGAAATGCGGACAGAATCTTCAGGGGACGATCGGGGAATGACTCGGCGGCGGCGCTTCCCGCGGCCAACGTCAGGCCCGATGCGACGAAAAAGCAGGAAAGCAGGCTTTTCATGGTGTCTCCTAGGTTCTGGCCTATTGGGTCGCTGACTATAGGCGAACGGGAACGAAGGACGCCATGTCCCCTCCCTGATAGTTTCATTGCCGCTCGCAGATGGATGGCCCGTTCGTTGATGGCGGTATCACCGTGGGGACGATTGCCCGTCCGTGGTCGCCGTGCTCGAATGGACCTCGTTCGGAGGAGAGAGTCTTGATGCGAGCAAGAAAAATCCAGTTGTCCGGATTCGGCGGACCGGAAGTCCTGCAAGTGGCCGAGTTCGAGGTGCCGGCGTTGGGGCCGCGCGACGTTCTCGTCAGGTCGCACGCGATAGGAGTGGGGTGGCCGGATGTCTATGTGCGAACCGGCACCTATCCGTGGCAGCACCTTTTTCCCATGCCGGCGACGCCAGGCATCGAGATGGCCGGCCGGGTCGCCGCGGCCGGGGCCGAGGTGGCCGACCTGCCGGTCGGCCGGCCGGTATATGTCTCGTCGCGGCTCATGGGGTTCCGGGGCGGCTGCTATGCCGAGGCCATGGTCGTTCCGCGCGACGTGCTGGTCGAGCTTCCCGGGAATGTGGACCTGGATGTGGCGGCGGGCCTGGCCTACTACCAACTGGCCGTCGCCCTGCTGAGGGCGGCGGGCGCGGCCAGGCCCGCCGGCTGGGCGATGGTGTCCGGCGCCAGCGGCGGGGTGGGAACGGCGCTGGTGCAGACCGCCAAGGCCTTTGGATACAGGGTGCTGGCCTCGGTCGGCCATGACGACAAGCGTGCGCACGCGACGGCGGTGGGCGCGGATGCCGTGATCAACTACCGCACGGACGCCGCGGCTGCGGCGATAGCCGGCATCACCGGCGGCCATGGCGTCGATCTCTGGCTGGAGTCGTTCGTGGGGCCGGACTTCGGCCAGGTCTTCCGCAGCATGGCGCCATGGGGGAAGGTCATGCTCTACAACGCCGTGGGCGGTCATCCCGCGCCAGCTTTCTTCGACGACTGGCGGGCGGCGATGGGGAAATGCGTGTCGGTCCAGTACTTCTCCATGCATGTCTACGAGGACGATCCCCAGGCCATGCGCGATTTGCTGAGCGCGGCGATGCGGTTGATCGTGGACGGGGCGATCAAGCCGCCCGCCGGCACATTCTTCAAGCTCGAAGATGCCGCGCAGGCGCATCGCCTGCTCGAGAGCGGCACCAATCGAGGCCGCATCTTTCTGCGGCCGTAGGGGCGGGCGCAGTCAGTTCAGGCGTATGTTCCTGGCCTTGATGATCTGGCCGAATTTTTCATAGTCGCTTTGGACGAGCCGGTCGAACTCCTCGATGGAGAGATCGGAGGTTTCGAATCCGGCGGTCCGTATGCGCTCCTGGACCTTGGGGTCGGCCAGTACGCGGCGCCACTCCGCTATCAGCCGTTCGCGGATGGGGGCGGGGGTTTCCGCCCGGACGAAGATGGCCTGCCAACCCAGCACGACGCTTTCCGGATAGCGCCGGCCGACGGCATCGATGCCGGGGTACAGCGCCATTTTTCCGCTACCCGTATGCGCGATCGCGCGGATCCTGCCGCTGGCCACGTGGGGCGCGGGCATGGTCGGAGGATCGATGCTGCAGTCCAGCTGGCCGGACAGCAGATCGGGAAGCGCCTGGCCGAAGTTGGTATACGGCACGTGGACGATCTCCACGCCCGCCGCGCCCATCAACAGTTCCAGGGCCAGGTGGGGCGGCGAGGCGACGCCGTACGTGCCACAACTGAGCTTGCCGGGATGCTGCTTCGCATAGGCGATGAATTCGTCCAGCGAATGCACGGGAAGCTTGGGGCTGACCGTGATGACATACGGGGTGTAGCCGGTATAGGCGATGGGCGTGAACGCCTTGCGGAAATCGAAGGGCTGCTTGACGACCCAGGGAAGGATCGCCGCCGCGCTGGTGTTCAGCAGCAATGTGTAGCCGTCCGCGGGCGCCTGGGCCACGGCGGCCGAACCGATGGCGCCGGTCGCGCCGGGCCGGTTGTCCACGATGATGGGTTGGCCCAGTTGTTCCTTGAGCTGTTCGGCGTAGGTGCGCGACATGGTGTCCGGAGTTCCGCCGGCGGAGAAGGGCACGATGAGCTTGACCGGATGCGTGGGGTAGGTCGATTCCTGGGATCGGGCCGCAGGCGCCGCGATGAGCGCGATGGCCGCCGCGGCAAGGATCGCCGCCTGTTTCATGTTCGGCATGGTGTCTCCGGGTTTTTATGTAGGTTGGCAGCGAACGTCCGGTCAGGGGCGCAGGAAGATCCGGCCGACCTGGCGGCCGCTCTCCAGGAGCCGGTGGGCGTCGCCGGCCTGCTCCAGCGGGAAATGGCGCCCGGCGGGGGGGCTGACCTTGCCGGACGACATGAGCGCGACCGCGCGCTGGATGAGCGCCCTGCGCGCCGGCAGATCGTCTTCCCAGACATGCATGGAGAAGTACTGGATCGACAGGCACTTGGCCATGTGCGTGCGCCAGGCGTCGAAGAAACTTGCGGGCGGGTGGCCGCCCGTTGCGTTGTAGAGCACCAGCTTTCCCCAGGGCGCGAGGTGAGCCAGGGCATCGGCCAGGTTTTCGCCGGCATAGGCTTCGAGCCACAAATCAACGCCGCGGCCATGCGTGGCCGCCGCGATGGCAGGTCCGCAATCGGAGGTGCGGTAGTTGAGCACGCAATCGGCGCCCATTGCCTCCGAATGCGCTCGCTTGTCGTCGTGGCCCACCGTGGCGATGACGCGGTGGCCCAGTGCCTTGGCCACCTGCACGAGCGCGGTGCCCATGCCGCCGCTGGCCCCGGATACGAGCACCGTGGAGATCGTCTGTCCTCGTGAACACTCTTCGAGCAGGGCGAGCGCCACCTGGTAGTAGGCCAGGTTCGCCGCGCTGTCCAGGTTCAGCTCCGGCGGCAGGGCGATCAGCCGGTCTTCCGGTACGAGCCGGGCCTGCGCATAGCAGCCGCCGCGCATGCCGAGCATGCCGGACGATACGTAGACGGGCTGGCCGACGGCAAAGCGCTTCACGTCGGAGCCGATGGCGGCGACCGTTCCCGACATTTCCACGCCCGGTGTCGCGGGCATGGGAAAGAGATGCTGCCAGGGATACGTGCCGGTGCGCACATAGACATCCGGCCAGCCGACCCCGATGCTGTGGGCCCGGACCAGCACGTCGCAAGGGCCGGGAACGGGCGCCGGGACGTCGCGGACCTGCAGTACTTCGGGTCCGCCGAAGCGCTCGATTTCGATTCTTTTCACGGATAGTCTCCTTGGGGGAGGATTTCAGCACGCGTGGCGGCTTCCCGGCCATGTGCCGCGGGGAATACCTGCATCGACGGTGGCGTATGCGGCGCCACGCCGGCGCATCGCCATCGAAACCGGCGATATTCGTATCGACGGCCAATCATGGGCAGGGCGGACGAGGATGCCTAAAGTGGGCGCACCACAACATGCGAAGGAGAGCGCCGTGACGACCATCAACCCCACTCCCGAAGAAATGAACAAACGGATTGTCCGGGCCAAGACCATACAACCGAAGAAGAAGCGCTTCGCCGCCGGTGGCGGTATCCCCTCGGAGGCCATGGAGTCGATCGCGGCGGATTCCATCTACCTGTACATGGCGCCCGAGACCGGTGTCGGGGCGACCAGCCAGAATCCCGGGGTCGTGGGTTTCCCTGGGCTTACCGTGAATGTCTGCCGATGCCCCGTCGGGCAGGGGCCCGATCTGCACTCGCATGCCCGCACGCTCGAGACATTCATGTGCCTCAAGGGGCAGTTCGAGATCCGCTGGGGCGATGATGGCCAGTATTCGACGCTCCTGGATGAGCAGGACATGATTTCCGTCCCTCCCAACGTCATGCGCGCTTTCCGCAACACGGGCCTGACGCCGGAAGCCCACCTTCTTGTCCTGATCCAGGGGCAGGCACAAGACATGGCCGCGGACATCCAATATGCCCCGGAAACCGGAGAGCGGCTGGCGCGGAAATTTGGCGACGACGTCCGCGAGAAGGTCGAGGCGTTGGGCTGGCGCTTCGACGCCGAGCTGGGCAGCCGCGAGCGGGCATGAGCCCCGGACGATAGGCATGCGCGGAGCGCCATGCTCCGCATGCCCGATCAGGTCGGTTGATCCTCGACCAGCGGCCGCAGGGCGAGCTGGCCACCGACATGACGCAGCGCATTGCGCAGCCATCGATGAGCCGGGTCGTTATGGCTGCGCTCATGCCAGATCATGCTGATGTCCGCGGCCGGAACCGCGAAGGGCAGCGGCAGTATCTGGATCGGCAAGGTATTGCGGGCGTTGAGCGCCAGGTGTTCAGGCACCACGGCCAGCAGTTCGCTGTTGGCGACGACGTCGGGCAGCAAAGTCAGGTTGGCAACCTGCAGGCTCGTCTGGCGGGCCTGGCCGAGCTTGCGCAGCACGTCGTCGACCAGTTCCTCGAGTGTCGACGGTATCGTGGCGGTGACGCCCCACCTGGCGTGCGGCTGGGCGACAAAGGTTTCCAGCGTGAGGCCGGCGGCGAGCGCGGGGTGCCCGTCGCGCGCGATGCACATCAGGCGCTGGGGGTACAGGACGGTCTGGTGGAGATCCGAGCTGGGGTTGGGGACGAAGGAGATGATCAGGTCGAAGTCTCCCTCGCGCAGGTACTCGGCGATGCGCCGGGGGTCGCCGGGCTGGACGGTGAAGTGCATGCCCGGCGCCTCGCGGCATGCCTGGCGCATCAGGCCGGGGAGTACGCTGCGGAGCGTCGAGTCGGACGCCATGATGCGCCAGCGCCGCTGCGCGGTGGCGGGGTGGAAACTTCCCCCGCCGGCGCCGCGCTCGTCGATGAGGCTGGTGATTTCCTTGACCCGCTGGGCCAGTTCGAGCGCACAGGGCGTCGGGGTCATGCCTTGCGCGGTCTTGACCAGGAGCGGGTCATGGAAGGTCTTGCGCAGCCGGGCGAGCGCCGCCGACATGGCGGGCTGTCCGATGCCGGCGCGCGCCGCGGCCCGGGTGACGTGCCGTTCTTCTACCAGTGCCTGCAGATAGAGCATGTGTTGGAAGGTGAGGCGGCCGAGGGGAGTCATGCGCTTCTTGTCCTGTGGTCACACTGCGCAATCTACACGTTTCCACGCCCTTTGCGCGGGAGGGGTTGCGCGAACAACCTGTGCACCAGCGCCCGCACCCATTGCAGCGAGGGATCGCTGGCCGTGTTGGCGTGCCAGATCAGGCGCACGTCGTAGCTGGGCGCGTAGGGCAGGGCCCACACCTTGAATCCGTAGCGCGGTTGCGCGTTGCGCGCGTAGGTGGTCGGCACGATGGCCAGCATGCGCGAGTTCATGACCACTTCCGGCAGGGCGCCGAAATGCAGGGCCCGCACGACAATGCGGTGGTCCAGTTTCATGCGGGTCAGCATCTCGCGCACGCTGTCGTGGAAGGTGGCGGTGGGGGAGGCCACGAGCAGCGAGGCCGAGGCGAGTTCGCTGGGGGACAGGATCCTGCCCTTGTGGCCGGGGAATGGCGTCCAGTCGGGCGCGGTGATGGCGACGTAGGGTTCGTGGAAGAGCACGTCGGCTTGTATGCCGCGCTGCTTGGGATGCAGGATGCCGATGGAGAAGTCGAGTTCGCGCGCTTCGAGCGCGGCGGCGACGTCGTCGGCGAGCACGGAGATGTTGGTGAGCTGGGTGTGCGGCGCTTCGGCGTGCAGGGCGGCGGCCAGGGTGGGCAGGAAGGTCATTTCGCCGAGGTCGGACATGGAGACGCGCCATTCGACGTGGCTGTGCTCGGGGTCGAATTCTTCGCGGCCGGTGACGAGGGCTTCCAGGGAGCGCAGTTCGGCGGCGACGGCGGGGGCGATGTGTTCGCAGACGCTAGTGGGGATGAGGCCGTGGGGGGTGCGCAGGAAGAGTTCGTCTTCGAAGAAGTAGCGCAGGCGGGCGAGGGCGTTGCTGGTGGCCGGTTGGGAGAGGGACAGCATTTTGCCGGCGGCGGTGACGGAGCGGGTTTGGTGGATGGCGACCAGGACGCGTAGGAGGTTCAGGTCTAGTTGGCGGAAGTTCATGGGGTTTCTGGTTCTTGAGACGGCCTGCGCCCCTGCCGCCGGCCTGCGCCATCTGTCAGTGTGAGGGGCAGGCGTCCTGGATGAGGGGGGCGGGCGGGGTATCCGGGGTCCTTATGGGGATTCTACGGAATATTCAGGGAACAAATGAAGGGGGCTTACCCCTTCATTTGCCCTCGCGCAGCTTCGCCACGTCGCTGGCGGTGACCTGGCCTTCGCGGGTGGACCAGGTGGTGCGCATGTAGTTGGTCAGTTGGGCGACCTCGTCGTCGGTCAGGCGGTGGGCGAAGGCGGGCATGTCGCCGATGCGGGTGCCGTCGGGCAGGCGTTGCGCGGGCAGGCCGTCGAGGATGGAGAGCAGCAGGTTGCGGGGGCTTTGCAGGCGGACGGTGCTGTTGGCGGCCAGGGGGGGCATGCCGGGCGGGTGGCCTTCGCCGTCGACGCCGTGGCAGGCGGCGCAGGTGTTCAGGTAGACGCGGCGGCCGGGCGAGGGGGGGGCGGCGTCGGGTTGGGCTTGCGGGGCGGGGACGGGCTTGGGGGGCGTGTCGCCCAGCAGGAAGGCGGCCATGGCCTTCAGGTCGTCGTCGGTCAGGTACTGGGTGCTGTGCAGGATGACGGGGTACATCTCGTCGGCGGCGATGCCCTGGGGGGCGAGGCCGGTGCGCAGGAAGCGTTGCAGGTCTTCCGGCGTCCAGCCGCGTTCGGCCAATGCCTGCGGGGTCAGGGACGGCGCCTCGAAGCGGTTCAGGGTATAGCCTTGCAGCCAGTCGTCGCGGTGCAACTGGCCCAGCTTGCCGCGCGGGGTGTGGCATTCGCCGCAGTGGCCCAGCACGTTGGTCAGGTAGCGGCCGCGCACCCATTGCGCCGACTCGCCCTGCGAGGCGGCGGGCAGCGGGTCGTGGTCGAAGAACAGCAGGTTCCAGCCCGTCATCAGGACGCGCAGGTTGAGCGGGAAGGGGATCTCGGGCTTCTTGTTGGGCTGGCCACTGGGCCGCACGTTCATCAGGTAGGCGTAGATCAGGTCGGCGTCGGCGCGCGGGATGTCGTGGTACGCCGGGTACGGCATGGCGGGGTAGAGGTTGCGTCCGTGCGGGGCCTTGCCTTCGGTCAGCGCGCGGTGGAATTCGTCGGCGGTCCAGCGGCCGATGCCGTGGTCGGGGTCGGGCGTGATGTTGGTGCCGTACAGCGTGCCGAAGGGTGTTTGCAGCGGGAAGCCGCCGGCATAGGCGGGGCCGTCGGCGGTCTGGTGGCAGGCCGCGCAGTCGGCGGCCCGGGCCAGGTAGCGGCCCAGCTGCAATTGTTCCTGCGTGGCCTGGACCTGCTGGGGCGCACGGTCGGGTGGCGCGTCGCGGTTGCCCAGGACCGCCGCGGCGACGGCGGCGATGGCCAGGACCAGGATGACGAGGGCGACGATGGGACCGCGTCGCCGGGGGGACGGGCGGGCCATGTCAGCGCTCCTTGATGACGAGACCGGGGGTGGCCAGGATGACTGCCTTGGCCGCTTCGAAGTAGCGCACATAGCCGGTGCAGCGGCAGATGTGGCGGCCCAGGTGTTCGGTGATCGTGTCTTCCAACTGGTCGGCGCGCACGGGGTGGGCCTTGAGCCGTTCCATCAGCGCGGTCGCGCCGATCACGAAACCGGGCGTACAGTAGCCGCACTGGAAGCTGTAGTGGTCCAGGTAGGCCTGCTGGACGGGGGTGATGGCGATGACCTTCTGCTGGTCGTCGCGCTCGGCCAGGCCTTCTATGGTCCGGATGCGCTTGCCGTTGAAGTAGTGGGCGCCGGTGATGCAGGTGCGGATCTCCTCGGCGCCGCCGGGGCCGTCCAGCAGCACCGTACAGGCATGGCAGACGCCGATGCCGCAGCCGAAGCGCGAGCCGGTCAGGCCCAGGTATTCGTGCAGGAAGTCGACCATCATCAACGTATCGGGCACGTCCATGGGCCCGACCTGCTTGCCGTTGATGGTCAGCGCCAGGGGCGAGGTCGTGATCGTCATGGTTCCAGGACCTCCCGTATTTTTTCCGGCGTGACCGGCAGGTCGGTGAAGCGGTGGCCGATGGCATGCGCGATGCCGTTCACGATGGCGGCGACGATGGGGATCATGACGACTTCCGCGATGCCCTTGGGCGGATCGGTGTCCGAGAGGGGCGGCAGGATGTCGCCGGTCTGGCGCCACACGGCCACGTCGTGCGCGCGCGGCAGGTGGTAGCGGTCGAAGTTCCAGGTGCCGTTGCCGGGGCCGTCCTCGTACAGCGGCAGGTATTCGTGCAGCGCGTGGCCGATGCCCATCGCGATGCCGCCCTGCAACTGGCCCGACACCAGGTCCTCGACCACCGGCTTGCCGCATTCGAGCACCGAGTGGTGCGACAGCAGCCGCACCTGGCCGCTGGTCGGGTTGACGGCCAGCTCGGCCAGGGCGGCGTTGGCGCTGTAGTAGGTGACGCCGGCGTTGTTGCGCTGGGTGGGCGGATAGAAGATGTTCGCGCGCTTGATGACGTCATAGGGATGGGCCGAGCGGCTGCCGTCGCCGTGGCGCACGGCCAGGCCGTCCAGCGGCCGCCGGATGGTCGTGCCGCCCACGTTGAAGTCGGCCTCGGCCCATTGCCAGCGGTTGAAGGTATGGCCCACCGCCGCGGTCACGAAGTTCGATTCGTAGGCGGTCTTGACCAGGCGCTCCAGCGGCAGCGGTTCCAGCCCGTTCGCGGTCAGGCCGCGTTCGGTCCAGCGCGCATCCTCGCGCCGCACCACCAGGGGCGCGGCCTGGCCGCCACCGATGCCGCGGCTCCAGATCGCCATCGCGGCCGGCCACAGGCCGTGCTCGAACACGACGCGGGCGGTTTCCTTGGTGGCGTGCCCGAAGAAGTAGACCGAGTTGCTGGCGCTGGAAGGCGAGGCGTGGACCGGTGTCCAGAGCGGATCGGCGGCCAGCCGGTCCTGATCTTCCTGCTTGACCGTATAGGTATCGACGTTGCCGACCATGGGCAGGTCGGACCAGTCGGTGACCGCGGTGCGCACTTCGTCGGCGGGGCGGCCGAACCATTGCGCGCACATCACGGCCTGCGAGGTGCTCATGCCGGTGCCGATCTCGACGCCGGTATGGTGCAGCACGATACGGCCTTCCGGGCTGAGCGCCACGCGCACGAAGGCGGCCTCGCCGCCAGTGCCGAAGTCTTTCTGCACACAGGCGAAGCCCACGCCATAGCGCTCGTTCGGATGGGCCGCCTCGTAGTCGCGCTTGCGCTGGGCCCGTTCGGTCCACAGCGGATGTCGGCGCGCGCGCTCAAGCACTTCGTCCACCCGCAGCGCGCCGCCCGCGATGGCACCCTGGGTGTTCTTCATGCCCGACAGCAGCGCGTTGCGGACGCGGAACTCGATCGGGTCGATGCCGAGTTCCCCGGCCATCTCGTCGATCATCATCTCGGTGGCGGCCATGCTTTGCAGCGTGCCGTAGCCGCGCGCCGAGCCGGCGTCCACGGCCCGGGTCGCCTCGGCCACGGCGATCAGGTCGTTCTTGGGGAAGTAGTAGATCGATTGCGCGGCGGTGGCCGCCACCATGACCACCGAGGGCGAGAAATTCGAGCGCCCGCCGCCATTGCCGGTGAAGGTGCCCTGGAAAGACTGGAGTTTGCCGGTCTTGCGGTCCACCGCCATGGTGTATTGCATGTCGAAGGCGTGGCGCTTGAGCGAAGTCTGGAAATGCTCGAAGCGGTCCACCGCGAAGCGAACCGGATGGCCGTCGCCGTATAGCGCGGCGACCAGGCCGTAGAACGGCACGTTGCAATGGTCCTTGGAGCCGTACCCGACCGTGTAGCAGGGATGCACGAACAGGTGTTCCAGCGGGAAGCCGCTGTCGGCCACCATCGTGGCGGCGGCCTCGGCCACTTCCTGTGGCGACTGCGTGGCCAGCACCATGTGCAGCGAGCGGGTGGCCGGGTCGTACCAGCAGTTTGCGTTGTCCGGCTCGAGCGCGGCGGTGTCGACGGACTGCGTGGTGTAGCGGCGCTTCATCACCAGCCAGTCGGCGGGCGGCGCGGCAAGCTCCGCGCCGATCTGCCCGGCCGCGCGCATGCCGCGCGCGTCGAGGCTGTCCTCGGGCTTGGCCGAGGGCCAGACCAGGGTTTTCTTTTCGGTGGGGAAGAGGGGGCTGTCTTTCAGGCTGGAGTAGGCGTCCTCGTCGTCCGGCGAAGCGCCGCCCACGCGGACGTAGCGGAACACGCCCCAGGGCTCGCGGTCGAGCGGCCCGGTCGCCGCGCCGTAACGGACGACATCCCGGGTGGCGCGCAGCCGTCCGCGGGCAAGCTGGTAGCGCGCGAAGTCGTGGAAGATCAGGATGGCGACCGCGTGCCCCAGGTAGGCCGGCGTCTTGCCGGTGGGCAGCAGCATGTCCTCGCCGTAGAAGCCGGGGAAGGCCAGCTTGTCGCGGGCCAGGTCTTCGGCCGTGACCACGCGGTCGGGCTTGAGGTCGGCCCCCAGCGACGCCAGGTCGAAGCCGGTGTAGGTCCGGTCGGCCAGCGTGGCGCGAAGAATGAACGCATGGGACTGTTGCTTGGGCCAGTGCGGCATGTCGGCGGCGCGGATGTCGCGGGCGAAGACCTTGCCACCCACCACTTTCTCGTGGCCGTCGATCCGGAAGCGGGTGTGGCCGTCGGCCGGGTTCCACTGCGCGCCGCGCAGGATGCGCTCTTCGAACAGGGCGCCGAACGCGGCGCTGTACAGCGGGGCGATCCACACCGTGACGCCGCCCACCGCGATGGCCTTCAGGAAGCCACGGCGGGACACGCCGGCGCCGGTGGCGCCCGCCGTCTGGTTCCAGCCAGGATCTTGCTTCACAGCACGCTCCTTGCGGCAAAACCGCAGATGCCATGCTGGCAGCAAAGGATGGATTTATCAATACCGGAAAAGGGCGGAAATCCACGCTTGCCCGATGCGGCATACATGGATTTTCCTTATAGGGATTCTACGAGGTATTCACCAAACAAATGTGGAATATACGAATAAACCATTAGCCCAGGGCCCGGTGCCGGAGAAGAATGATGCGCTGACACCAGGCAGAGGAGAACGGGACCATGGCGGAGCGTTCGTTCACGAACGAGGTCGGCAAGCTGAAGCTGGGCGAAGGCGAGGAATTCCGCGGCGAGGGCATCCTGGCCGTGACCAAGGCCCTGCTGCAGTCTGGTGTGTCGTACGTGGCGGGATACCAGGGGGCGCCGATCTCGCACCTGATGGATGTGCTGACCGACGCGAACGACATCCTGGAAGAGCTGGGTGTCCACTTCGAGCACAGCGCCTCCGAGGCGACGGCCACCGCGACCCTGGCGGCCTCGGTCAACTATCCGCTGCGCGGCGCCGTCACCTTCAAGTCCACCGTGGGCACCAACGTGGCCTCGGACGCGCTGGCCAACCTGGCTTCCGGCGGCGTGACCGGCGGCGCGCTGCTGATCGTGGGCGAGGACTACGGCGAAGGCTCCAGCATCATGCAGGAGCGCTCGCACGCCTTCGCGATGAAGTCGCAGGTCTGGCTGCTGGACCCCCGGCCGAACCTGGAAAGCATGGTGGGCGCGGTCGAACGGGGTTTCGAGCTGTCGGAAGCCAGCAATACGCCCGTCATGCTGCAATTGCGCATCCGCGCCTGTCACGTGCATGGCCGTTTCACGACGCGGGCGAACAAGCGGTCCTCGTACACGCTCAAGGACGCCATCGAGAACCCCGAGCGCGACGTCAACCGCATCGTGCTGCCGCCGGCGTCCTACCTGCACGAGCAGGAGAAGGTGGCCAAGCGCTGGCCGGCGGCGGTGCGCTACATCGTGGCGCACGGCATGAACGAATTCTTCGGCGCCGCCGACGCGGACATCGGCATCGTCATGCAGGGGGGCATGTACAACGGCGTGCTGCGCGCGCTGGAACTGCTGGGGCTGGCCGACGCCTTCGGCCAGTCGCGGATCCCGCTGTACGTGCTGAACGTGACCTATCCGCTGGTGGACGAGGAGTTCGTCCGCTTCTGCGCCGGCAAGCGCGGCATCCTGATCGTGGAAGAAGGGCAGCCCGACTACATCGAGCAGGCGGTCCACGCCATCCTGCGTCGCGCCGACCTGAACACGCGGGTCCATGGCAAGGACGTGCTGCCGATGGCGGGGGAATACACGGGTGGCGTGCTGCTCAAGGGGCTGGCGGAGTACGTGCGCCGCTATGAGCCAGGCTTGCTCGAAGGGCGGCAACTGCCCCGCGCCGCGCGGCCGACCGAGCCCGCGCGCATGCCGGACAATCCCAAGGCCTTCGCCATCCAGCAGGCTTCCGATCAGGTCCAGGGACGGCCGCCGTCGTTCTGCACCGGCTGTCCGGAACGCCCCATCTTCACCGCCATCAAGCTGGTCGAGCGCGAGCTGGGCCGGCACCACATCAGCTGCGACATCGGCTGCCATCTGTTCTCGGTGCTGCCACCCTTCAACCTCGGCGCCACGACCATGGGCTACGGCCTGGGGTGGGCCGGCGCCTCGGCGCTGAACACGCGCGAGACCTCCCGCCGCACCATCTCCATCATGGGCGACGGCGGGTTCTGGCACAACGGCCTGACCAGCGGCGTGGGCAACGCCGTGTTCAACGAGACCGACAACGTGCTGCTGGTGGTGGACAACGGCTACTCGGCCGCCACCGGCGGGCAGGACGTGCTGTCGTCCAAGGCCGAGAACCCGATACGCAGTACCAACAACCCCATCGAGAACGCGGTGCGCGGGGTGGGCGTGAAGTGGGTGCGGACGGTGACGCGTACCTACAGCGTGGCGCAGATGCGCGACACGCTGCGCGAGGCGCTGACCACCCGGGAGAAAGGCCCGAAGGTGGTGGTGGCGCAGAGCGAGTGCATGCTGAACAAGCAGCGCCGCGTGCGTCCGCTGATGCGCAAGGCCATAGGCGAAGGACGGCGCGTCGTGCGCGAGCGCTTCGGCGTGGATCCCGACACGTGCACCGGCGATCATTCCTGTATCCGGCTGTCCGGTTGCCCCTCGCTGACCATACGGGACAACCCCGATCCGCTGCGCACCGATCCGGTCGCGGCGGTGGTGGACAGTTGCGTGGGCTGCGGGCTGTGCGGCGAGGTCTCGCATGCCGCCGTGCTGTGCCCGTCGTTCTACCGGGCCGAGATCATCAACAACCCGGGGCGCTGGGACAAGTTCAAGGCGCGGGTCAGGAAGACCGTCATCGGCGCCTTGCAGCGCCGCATCGACCGTCGGCTGGAGGGATTGGCGGCATGAGCATGACGCACGATATCGATGGCGCGGGCACGCCGCGCGCATTGACCATCGCGGTGCTGGCCATGGGCGGCGAGGGCGGCGGGGTGCTGGCCGACTGGCTGGTGGACCTGGCCGAGCACAACGGCTACCTGGCCCAGACCACCTCGGTGCCGGGCGTGGCCCAGCGTACCGGCGCCACGGTGTACTACATCGAGATGTTCCGCGAGGCGGACGTGCCGCCGGGGCGGGCGCCGGTCCTGGCGCTGGGCCCGGTGCCCGGCGAGGTCGATGTCGTCATCGCGTCCGAGCTGATGGAGGCGGGCCGCGCCTTGCAACGGGGCCTGGTCGCGGATGACCGCACCACGCTGATCGCCTCCACCCACCGGGTGTATTCCATGACGGAGCGCACGGCGATGGGCGACGACCGGGTCGATTCGGCCGCGCTGCTGGAGGGCGGACAGGTGGCGGCGCGGCGCTTCGTGGCCGCCGATTTCAATCGCATGGCCGAGGACGCCGGCAGCCCCATCAGCCCGGCGCTGTACGGGGCGTTGGCGGCGACGGGCGCGCTGCCCTTCGGCCGCGCGCTTTTCGAGGAAGCGATCCGGCGCGGGGGCGTGGGCGTGAAGGCCAGCCTGCAAGCCTTCGCCGCGGGCTTCGACGCGGCCGCCGGCCAGGATGCGCCGGTGCTGCGCGAGACCACCGTGCGGCGCGAAGCGGCGGCCGTCGCGCCGGCCGGGGCGCCCGCGTCCAAGGGCCGGCTGCCCGCCGCTGTCGGCCCCCGGCTGGCTGCCCTGGACGAACGGATGGCGCGCGAGTTTCCGGCCGAGTGCCACGCGGTGTTGCGCGCCGGCCTGGTCCGCGCGGCGGACTACCAGGACGTGGCCTACGCCGGCGAGTACCTGGACCGGCTCGCGCCGCTACTGGCCGCGTTGCCGGATCGCGGCGCCGCCAGCATGGAGGTCCTGTCCGAGACCGCCCGCCACCTGGCCTTGTGGATGACCTACGAGGACGTGGCGCGGGTGGCGGACCTGAAGACGCGCGGCACGCGCTTCGCCCGCGTGGCCGCCGAGGTGCGCCTGTCGCCGGCGCAACAACTGGAGATCAACGAATTCATGCACCCGCGGCTGGAGGAGCTGGCCGACGCCATGCCTGCCTGGCTGGGACGGTGGATGGTGCGCAGCGCCTTCGCGCGCGGCTGCATCGGGCCGTTCACGCGCAAGGGCAGGGTGGTGCGCACCAGTTCGCTGCGCGGCTTTCTGCTGCTGTACGCGGTGGCGGGACTGCGCGGCATACGCCGGGGCTCGCTGCGCTACCAGGTCGAACGCGAACGCATGGCGCGATGGATGGAGGCCATCGTCTCGCTGGCGGGGGGCCAGCCGGCGCTGGCCGTGGAGGTGGCGCGGGCGCAGCGGCTGATCAAGGGCTACGGCGACACCCACGTGCGCGGCTGGGGCAATTTCCAGCGCATCATGTCGGCGTTGCCGGCGCTGCGGCAGGCCGCCGACGGTCCCCCGCGCCTGCGGGCGCTGGTCAAGGCGGCCCTGTCGGACGACAGCGGCCGCGCGCTGGAGGAAAAACTCGCGACCGTCTAGGATGAGGCGGCGCGATCAAGCAGCACTTCGTCGGTACAAAAAGACAGGAGACAACGCATGAAATTTCCGCTCATCAAGGCTGCCGCCGCGTTCCTGGCCTGCACGGCCATGTTCGCCGGACCCGCCCAGGCGCAGCAGGCCACGCTGCGCCTGATCTCGGCCTTTCCCGAGAACGGCATCTACGTGCAGCACCTGCAGGCATGGGTCAAGAAGTTCAATGAAGAAGGCAAGGGGGTGCTGCAACTCAACTTCCTGGGCGGCCCCAAGACCATGCCCCCGTTCGAGGTGGGCAACGCGGTCAAGACCGGCGTGGTCGACATCGCGCTGAACACCGGCGCGTTCTACACCAACGTGCTGCCCGAGTCCGACTTCCTGAAGCTGAGCGACATCCCGGTCGCCGAGCAGCGCAAGAACGGCGCGTTCGAGGCCATCAACAAGGTCTGGAACGAAAAGGGCAACATGCAGTACCTGGCCCGGATGGTCGAACACCAGCCCTTCCACCTGTACATCAACAAGAAGATCGACAAGCCCGATCTGACGGGCATGAAGATCCGCATCACGCCGGTCTACCGCGAGTTCTTCCAGGCCCTCAACGCCAACGTCATCACCACGCCCCCGGGCGAGGTCTATACCGCGCTGGAGCGCGGTGTGGTGGACGGCTACGGCTGGCCGATAGGCGGCATTTTCGACCTGAACTGGCAGGAGAAGACCAGGTTCCGCGTGGACCCGGGCTTCTACGATGCCGAGGTCTCGCTGATCATGAACCTGCCGGCCTACAAGAAGCTGACCCCGCCGCAACTGGCCTACCTGAACAAGCAGTTGCTGGCCCTGGAAGCGCAGAACGGCTTCTGGGACCGCTACGCCGAAGACGAGACCGCGCGGCAGGCCAAGGCGGGTATCCAGACCATCAAGTTCGACGACGCCACCGCCAGGCGCTATCGCGACATGGCCTACGACGTGGGCTGGGCCACCGCCACCAAGCAGAGCCCCGAGGTGGCGGCGCGTTTCAAGTCGCTGCTGTCCCGTCCGGCCGCCGGTAATCGCCCATGATCGCGCGCGTGTCCGCCGCCTACGGGCGGCTGCTGGCGGCGCTCGCCGCCGTGGGATGCGCGCTGCTGCTGGCCATGATGCTCGTCATCGTGGCCGACGTGCTGCTGCGCAACCTCGCCATCGCCGGACTGCCGCGCGGCCTGGCCTGGAGCAACGAGGTGTCCGAGGCCATGCTGTACCTGATCACGCTGTGCCTGGCGCCCTGGTTGCTGCGCCAGGGCCAGCACATCCGCGTCGACATCGTGCTGCAGGCCATTCCGCGCCGCCTGGCCTGGGGGCTGGAATGGCTCAGCGACGTCCTGGGCCTGGGATGCTGCCTGGTGATTGCCTGCTACGGCGCCCAGTCGGCCTGGACCAGCTACCAGTCGGGCGCCATGAACATCAAGACGCTGGTGACACCCGAGTGGTGGATGCTGGCGCCGCTGCCCGTGGTGTTCCTGCTGCTGGCGGTGGAAATGCTGTTCCGCATGCATCGCCTGCTGCATGCCGAGGCGGGTCCGCGCAATGAAGCGGTGAGCGCATCATGAGCTGGCAGATCGCGGCCTGGATCCTGCTGGGCGGGTCCACGGTGCTGCTGTTCATGGGCATGCCGGTGGCGCTGACCTTCATTTCCATCAACATCGTGGGCGCGTGGCTGTACATGGGGGGCGAGATCGGGCTGATGCAGCTCGCCCGCAACAGCGTCAGCTCGGTGGCGGCCTTCTCGCTCACGCCCATCCCGCTGTTCGTGCTGATGGGCGAGGTGCTGTTCCACACCGGCCTCGCGCTCAAGGTGATCGACGGTATCGAGCGCCTGATCACGCGCGTGCCGGGGCGCCTGGCCGTGGTCGCGGTGGTGGCCGGGACGGTGTTCTCGGCCATTTCCGGATCGACCATCGCCACCACCGCCATGCTGGGGTCGCTGATGCTGCCCGTCATGCTGGCGCGCGGCTACCACCCCCGCATCGCGACCGGACCCATCATGGCGATCGGCGCCGTGGACATGCTGATCCCTCCTTCGGCGCTGACCGTGCTGCTGGGCTCGCTGTCGGGCATCTCCATTTCCAAGCTGCTGATAGGAGGGGTGATGCCGGGCATCATCCTGTCGGTGGCCTTCGTGCTGTGGATCGTGCTGCGCGTGCGCATCACGCCGTCCTGGGCGCCGGCGTCCGACACCGGCGAGCGGCGCACCGGCTGGGCGCGGTGGAGCCTGTTCGTGGCCTACGTGCTGCCCACGCTGTCGATTTTCGGCGTCGTGGTGGGCGCGCTGGCGGCGGGCTGGGCCACGCCCACCGAATGCGCGGCGCTGGGATCCTTCGCCACCATGCTGCTGGCCATGCTCTACCGCCGCCTGACCTGGGAGGCCCTGGTCAAGTCGCTGAAGGGAACGGCCGCCATCTCGGGCATGATCCTGTTCATCATCCTGGGGGCCACGACTTTCGCCCAGATCCTGTCGTTCTCGGGCGCGAGCAATGGCCTGGTGGAGACGATCACCGGCCACGGGCTGTCCACCGGCATGATCGTGCTGGGCATGATGCTGATGCTCATCTTCCTGGGCATCTTCGTCGACCAGATCAGCATGATGATGATCACGCTGCCCATCTTCATGCCCATCGTCGGCGTGCTGGGCATCGATCCGGTGTGGTTCGGCGTCATGTTCCTGATCTGCATGCAGCTCGGCCTCCTGCTGCCGCCGCACGGCCTGCTGCTGATGACCATGCGCGGGGTGGCGCCGCCGTCGGTTTCCATGGGGACGATTTTCATCGCGGTCGTGCCCTACGTGGTCATGAGCCTGCTGTTGCTCGGGGCGGTGTTCTTCCTGCCGGGCATCGCCACCTGGCTGCCGAAAATGATTGGCTAGCCTGGGCTGAATCGACATTCATGGCATCCATGATGACGGGCCTCAACTGCGGGGATTGAGATCTTGAACCGTCCTTGATCGGTGGGGCGGGGCGGCCCGCTCGGGGGGCGCAGCGAAGCCGGTCCCGCTGCGCGGGACTGCCCGGCGAGGGCAGGCTTGGCGGGGCGGGCGCAGAACTCGGGCGGGCACAGTCCCCCGGACTGTGCCTAAGGCCGCCCTCAAACAGCTGCGCCCTTGCTTCCCCGCCAAGCCTGCCCTCGCCGGCGGCTCCGAATGCGCCCCCCGAGCGGGCCGCCCCGCCCCACCGATCAAGGACTACGGTGGTGATGAGTGACGATCGCAGGTTCAGAGACGGCGAGGGGTTTTTATCTTATCGACCAACACGACCGTACTGGCATTCACGGGGCTAGGTGACCAGCGGTGCAGGTCTTGTCCGGGGCGCTCCGCCCGCCCCCCGGCCCCGGCGCCCCGGACAAGACCGGGTAAAGAACATGAATGTCGATTCCGCCCATAATTGAATGTGATTTGCATCAAAAACGGGATAATGAGTTCCAGCCATGTGGCTATGCCCGGGCCGGGCAAATCCCTACCATCCCTCCGTCGCCCGAAGTTCGCGTGGCGTATTGGAGAATGCGATGGAGGCAGGAGAGGCGCTGGTCAGTTGGCCCAGCGAAGGCATCACCCGGGTGCCGTTCCAGGTCTTTTCCGACCGGGAGGTCTACGACCGGGAGCAGCAGCGGATCTTCCGCGGCCCGGTCTGGCAGTTTCTTTGCATCGAACAGGACATCCCCGAGCCCGGCGACGTCGTCACGTCCTGGATGGGCGAGACGCCGGTGATCGTCGCGCGAGACCACGATGGCCAGGTCAACGCCATGGTCAACCGCTGCGCCCACAAGGGCGCGCTGGTCGCGTTGAAGGCCAAGGACAAGGTCAAGAACCTGACCTGTGTCTACCATGCATGGTCGTACCGGCTGGATGGCCGGCTGAGGTCGATCGCCTTCCAGAACGGCGTCAACGGCAAGGGCGGCATGCCCGAAGACTTCGACGTCGAGGCCCATCGGCTGCAACCGGTGCGCGTCCAGGTCTTCTGCGGGCTGGTGTTCGGCACGCTGTCGGACGAGACGCCGCCGCTGGACGAGTTCCTGGGCCCGCGCATGAGCGCCTTCATCCAGCGCAACTTCGGCCGGCCGCTGAAGGTGCTGGGCCGGCATAGCCAGGTCATCCACAACAACTGGAAGCTGTACGCCGAGAACGTGCGGGATTCCTATCACGCGACGCTGCTGCATACCTTCTACACCACCTTCAAGGTGAACCGGCTGGACATGGACGGGGGCATCATCCTGTCCGACCGCAAGTGGCACCACATCAGCTATTCGAAGCGCGCCACCTTCAACCTGGACAAGGAATACCTGACGGCCGAGGTGCACTCGGCCAAGTACGGCGCGCAGCACGGCGAATCCGCCCTGGAAGGGCCCGAGCTGCTCGATGCGTGGGAGGAGTTCGACGACGGCATCACCCACAGCATCCAGACCGTGTTCCCCAACGTGGTGTTCCAGTTCACGCTGAACTCCCTGGCCATCCGCTTCTTCGTCCCCCAGGGCGTGGACAAGACCGAGCTGAAATGGATATTCCTCGGCTACGAGCGCGATACGCCCGAGCAGTCGAAGATGCGCATCATGCAGTCCAACCTGACCGGCGCGGCCGGCCTGGTGGCCCTGGAGGACGGCTGCATCAACGAGTTCGTGCAGCGCGGCACGGCAGGGTCCGGCCGGCGCGCGGCATTCATCGAGATGGGCGGCCGCGTGGCCGAGTCGAACGAGTCGTCGCGCGCCACCGAGGCCTCCGTCCGGGGGTTCTGGCACGGCTATCGCGACATCATGGGATTCTGACGGAACGCTGATCATGCAGACCACCATTCGTACTGCTTCTTCCCCCGCCGTGCGCGAGGACGTCCACGCCGCGATCGGGCGGCTGATGGCCGACTACGCCCACGCGCTGGACGACGATGAGCTGGAGTCCTGGCCGGACTTCTTCACCGACGACGGCACCTACCGGCTGACCACGCGCGAAAACGTGGCGGCCGGCCTGCCGGTGGGCATCATCCATTGCGAGGGGCGCGGTATGCTGCGCGATCGCGTCGCGGCGCTGCGCACCGCCAATATTTTCGAGCCGCACTGCTACACGCACGTGCTGGGCCCCGGCCGCATCGTCGCGGTGGGCGACGGCAGCTGGCGCGTGCGCTCCAATTTCAGCGTCTATCGCACGTTCGAGACAGGCGAGTCCCGGCTGTACGGGGTCGGCAAGTACCTGGACATCGTCCATGCCCAGGCCGACGGCCCGCGCCTGCGGGAACGCGTGGTCGTGCTGGATTCGCGCTGCGTCGACGTGCTGACCGTCATTCCACTGTAGCGGGCGCGCTGCGCACCGGAGGAGACACATCATGAAGAAAAGCTTGAAGGCCGCGGGCCTGGCCGCCGCGGCATGGACCGCCTGTATCGCGTCGTCGCAGGCGGCTGACGGCACCGATTGGCCGAGGCACGCCGTGCGGCTGATCGTGCCCTACGCGCCGGGCGGCATCGCCGACCAGATGGCGCGCATCACGGCCGAGGCGTTGCAGGCCGCCTTCAACCAGCCGTTCATCGTCGAGAACAAGCCGGGCGCCAGCGGCAGCCTGGCGACGTCCTACGTGGCCAAGAGCAAGCCCGACGGCTATACGCTGCTGGTAGGCCTGGCCGCGCCCCAGACCTTGAACCAGTTCATCTACAAGCTCGACTACCATGGGCTGAACGATTTCGCGCCGGTGGCGCTGCTCAACACCAATCCGTTGATCCTGGCGGTGCATCCCACGCTGCCGGTCAAGACGGTGGGCGACGTGATCGCCTATGCGCGCAAGTATCCCGGCAAGCTGAACTTCGGCGGCGCCGGCGGCCTGACGCAGTTCGCCGGCGAGGTCTTCAAGTACGACACCAAGACCGACATGGTGCACGTGCCCTATCGGGGCGGCGCGCCTGCCGTGGCGGCCGCCGTGGCCGGCGACGTGCAGATGACCTTCGCCAACTACTCCGACGTGCAGCCCTGGATCGAGTCCGGCCGGCTGCGCGCGGTCGCCATCACCAGTCCCAAGCGCTATCCGCGCAATCCCGACCTGCCCACCATCGCCGAGTCCGGCGTGCCGGGCTTCGGCATGGACGGCTGGACGGGCTTGCTGGCGCCCGCCGGCACGCCACCCGCCATCGTCCAGAAGATATCGGCGGTGGTGCGCAAGGCGTTGAACGAGCCCGCGATGAAGGATAAGCTCGAAGCCATGGGCAGCCCGCCCGGGGACATGACGCCGGAGGCGTTCCGGACTTTCGTGGCCGGCGAGATCAAGCGCTGGCAGGGCTTCGTGGCCGAATCCGGCATCAAGGTGGAATAGGCATGGCCAACGAACGTGAAACGGCCCCGATGCCGTCCGGACCGCTGATCACCGCCTCCGATCTGGCCCGCGTGGCGGGCGGCGCGGGGGTGGTCATCCTGGACTGCACCAGCCACTTGCCCACGGAGCGGCGCGACGCGCGCCGCGAGTTCGAGGCGGCGCACATTCCGGGCGCGCGCTTCGTGGACCTGGCCGAGATCAGCGATCCCGCCTCCGGCCTGCCCACGATGCTGCCCCCGGCGGCGCAGTTCGAGGCCGTCATGCGCAGGCTGGGCATCCAGGCCGGGGATCTGGTCGTGGCCTACGACACCCATGGCATACGGACCGCGCCGCGCCTGTGGTGGATGTTCCGGGGATATGGCCACGAACGCGTGGCCGTCCTGGATGGGGGATTGCCCGCGTGGCGGGCGGCCGGCGGCGTGCTGGAGCAAGGTCCGGCCGCGCCCGCGCGGGAAGGAGGCTGGCGCGCGACGCGCGAGCACGACGCGGTGGCCGATACCGCCGCGACGCGCGCCGCCGCGGCGCACGCGTCGTCCCAGGTGGTGGACGCCCGCAGCGCCGAGCGCTTCCGGGGCCTGGCGCCCGAGCCGCGGCCAGGGCTGCGGGCCGGCCACATCCCGGGCAGCGTCAACCTGCCTTATGAGCAACTGCTCGATCCGGTCTCGCATGCCTACCTGCCGGACGACCGGCTGGCCGAGGCCATGCGGACGCATGGGCTGGAGCTGGGGCGGGATACGGGCTTCGTCTGTTCCTGCGGCTCCGGCGTGTCGGCCTGCGTGCTGGCGCTGGCCTTGCACAAGCTGGGCGAACGCGACGTCCGGGTCTACGACGGCTCCTGGACCCAATGGGGCAGCGATGCGGCCCTGCCGGTCGAAACCGGGGACGGGCATGCCTATGCCCTGAAGACCTACGTGGCGGCCCCCGGCAAGTTCGCGGCCATGCGCGACCGCTTCCTGGCCTCGGCCGCGCCGCTGCTGGCTGAACAAGGGCTGCTGCTGGAACGGAGCTGGACGCCGCCCGAGGCGCCCGATACTTTCGTCTACCTGCTGAAATGGCGGCCGGGGGTGGATTTCGACCGGGCGTGGGACGCGTTCGCGCGGGATCCACGCTGGCAGGAGGTCAAGCGCCGCTCGGAAGCTGACGGGCCCCTGATCGCGCGTCAGGAGTCTATGATGCTGGGTATTTCGACAGGGGAGATGCAGTGATGAATGCGCAGGGCAAGTTCGATGCGGGATCGGGCCTCTATTACACGGCGCAGGGGCCGTCGGCGGGCGAGGCGGTGCTGCTGGTCCATTCGATCATGTCCGATGGGGCCAGCTGGGCGCGGCAGTCTGCCTGGCTGGCACGCACGTACCGGGTGATCGCCATCGACCTGCCGGGCCACGGTCAGGCGCCCGTCGCCGGCGAGGTGACGCTGTCCGGCCTGGCCGACGCGGTCACGCGGCTGGCGGACACGCTCGGCTTTGCGCGCTTCCATTTCATGGGGGTCTCGCTGGGCGCCATGATCGGCTTCGACCTGGCCACGCGTCATGCGGACCGGCTGGCCAGCCTGGTGGCCTGCGACGCGCCGTCCAGCACGCCGGACAACTACGCGGCGCTGTGGGACGAGCGGATCGCGCGCGCCCGGAGCGAGGGCATGGCCGCGCTGGTGGACGAGACCCTGGCGCGGTGGTTCACGCCGCCCACGCTGGCGGGGGAACCCGCCCTGGTCGCACAGGTCCGCGAGCAGATCCTGAAGACGCCGGTCGAGGGCTACGCGCATTGCGCGCGGGCGATCAGCCGCTTCGACTATCGCGACGGGCTGGCGCGCAGCCCGGTCAGGGCAACGCTGACGGCGGGCGAGGCCGACGGGGTCATCGTGCCGGCCATGCGCGAGCAGGCGCGGGCGATGCCGCATGCCCAGTGGGTGGAGATCCCCGGCGCCGGCCACCTGCCCCAGCTCGAAAATCCGGCCGCCTTCGAGGCCATGATGGCGGGACACTTCGGCAAGGCGTAGGGGCCCGGGGCCCTGGGGCCTGCGCGAGGCTCCTTTGCGCGTGAACAGGCCCTAGGCGTCCTGCGATTTGCGGATGGCGTCCGCCAGGTACTTGAGCATCGCCCGGGTGGCGCGCGGCACGCTGGTACGCGAGACGATGTAGGCGTTGAGCGGCAGGCGCGGCTCCCATTCGGGCACGATGCGCCTGAGGCGTCCGCCGGGTACGTAGTCGCGGCCCAGGATCTCGGGGATCAGTCCCACGCCGGTTCCGCAGGACACCATCTCGCGCAGCAGGCGGATGCTGTTCACGCGTGCCCGCACCCGTCCCAGCGCGGAGCGGCCGGCGCCCGACGGGAGGGTGTTCCACAGGCTTTGTCCGGATTGCAGTTCGGTCACCACCCAATCGAGCGCGGGCAGCGTGGCGAGGGAAACGGGATGGGGCAGGCCGGCTTCATAGGCGGGGCTGCAATAGAGCCCGTAGCGGATCTCGCCCAGCTTGCGTACCGTCAACCGCGACGGCTTGGGCTCGCCGAAGGCGATCAGGATGTCCACGCCTTCGCCGATCATGTCGATGGGACGCGTGGTGGTGTCGACGACGATCTGCAGGTCGTCGTGCTCCATGGCGAATTCCGAGATGGCCTGTCCCAGCCACGCGGTGCCGAACTCGATCGGCATCGCGACGTGGAGCGTGCCCGACATGCTGGTGGCGCTGCGGGCGATCTTGCGCGCGATGCTGTCGCGGGCACGCGCGATGTCCGCGCATTCCTGCAGCAGGTCCAGTCCCAGGGCGGTGGGCGAAACCTTGCGCGTATTGCGCTTGAGCAGCATCGCGCCGCAGCTTTTCTCCAGCGCGATCAGGCGGCGGCTGAGCGTGGCGCGCGGCACGCCAAGCTTGCTCGCGGCCGACGTGAGCGAGCCGCTTTCCACCACCGATTGGAACAGCATCAGATCGTCGAGATCGAGTGACAGCTGCATGACGCGGCCTTACCCCTTTAGCGCTATGTCCTATTGCGTATAGGCATGTTAGCGCACGCTACCTAGACTTCGTTCCTATATCCATGGCGGGAGGTGCCCGCTGCGAACGTGGAGCGCAAGCATGGGGCGGGCGAGGCGGAAGGGGAAGATCTGGGGCGGCGCGCGCGGAGCCATCTGCGCGCTGGCGCTCGGATGGGGGCTTCCCGTGGCATGGGCCCAGGAGTCCGTGCCGGATGCCGAGGTGGGGCAGGTCGCGCAAGAGCGGCTGGCCGATGCCGACACCCTGCTGGCGTTGAGCCAGGACGGCGCGCTCCTGTATGCCCAGGATCCGGTCAAGCTCAGTGGCTACCAGTATTGCAGCCAGGCGGTGGCA
The DNA here is from genome assembly GCF_058793475.1 of Pigmentiphaga sp. MLSB6-MA01. Taxonomy (NCBI): domain Bacteria; kingdom Pseudomonadati; phylum Pseudomonadota; class Betaproteobacteria; order Burkholderiales; family Alcaligenaceae; genus Pigmentiphaga; species Pigmentiphaga sp. MLSB6-MA01. The sequence goes on from NZ_JBXAFV010000001.1 coordinate 476,430, forward strand.
TTGGCCGAACAGGGCGAGTTCAGGCAGAGCGTGCGCGCAGCCAGCAAGGCGTTGCACCTGGCCCAGGCCACCAACGATCCCAACCTGGCCGCGCTGGCCAACCGCGACCTGGCGATCGCCTACAGCTACGCCGGGCGCCTGGACAAGGCGGAGTCCTTCGCGCGCGAGGCGCTGCGGCATCCTCCCAAGGAGCCCGAGAAGGTTCTCGGTCCGGTGCACAAGGTGCTGGGCGATGTCGAGGCCCGGCGCGGCGACTACCCTGCCGCGATCAATAGCTACGAGACCGCGCTGGCGAACAGCTCGGAACGCTACGCGCCCCTGGTGCGCGTGTCGCTGGTCAACGCGTTGGCCGAGACCGGCGACGCCGCGCGGGCGCGGCAGATGCTGGACGCCACCGCGCAGCCGGGCGATCCGGCCCTGGCCACGCAGTGGCAGCGCACCCGTGCCCGCGTCCTGTTGGCCGAGAACCGTCCGCGGGAAGCGGCGGACCTGTACCGTTCGCTCACGACGCGCAAGACCGGCGCCGACAGCGGCTACTACCAGCTGTGGGCGTGGGATGGCGTGGCGCGCAGCGAGATGGCGCTGGGCAACAAGCCCGCCGCCGCCGATGCGCTGGGCAGGGCGCTCGACGGCGTGGACGAGGTGCGCGCGAAGTTTCGCAGCGATGAGTTCAAGATGGGCCTGTTCTCGGATATGCAGTCCGTGTTCGAGCGCGCGATCGGCCTCTACAGCGACCTGGGCAATGCGCCGGCGGCGTTCGAGCTGAGCGAGCGCAGCCGCAGCCGCGCGCTGCTGGACGCGGTGCGGGGGCGCGGTAGCGTGCCTGACGCGGCCACGGCAACGCTGTCGCTGGCGGGCCTGCAACAGTCCCTGGCGCCCGACGAACGCGTGATCCAGTTCCATGCCTTGCCCGACCGCCTGCAAGCCTGGATAGTGGGCCCGTCCGAATTGCGGGAAGTGTCCATTGCCATCGGGCGCGACGACCTGGCGAAACTGGTCGACGCTTTCCGCGACCTGATCGTCAACGGCAAGCGTGGCGCGGTGGACGGCGCGGCCAAGGTAGGCGAGCTGCTGATCGCGCCGCTGGGCATCGCCGCCGGCCAGCGGCTGATCGTCGTGCCGCACGGACCGCTGCACTACCTGCCATTCCAGGCGCTGCGCCTGAACGGCGCCTATCTGATAGAAAGCCACGCGATGTCGGTGGCGCCCTCGATGAGCATCGCCGTGCAGCTGGCACGCAGGACGCCGCGGGTCTCGCCCACGCTGACGGCCTTCGGCAACCCGCGTATCGAGGACCAGTACGACCTGCCCGGCGCGGAGCGCGAGGTGCAGGAACTGGCGCGGCTGTTCCCGCAGAAGAATGTCTTCATGGGCACGGCCGCCACCAAGACGCAGTTCAAGGAAGCGGCCGCCCGGGCGCCCCTGATCCACGTCGCCGCCCATGCGCAGGCCGATACCGTGGATCCGCTCTATTCGCGCATCCTGCTGGCCAACGAAGACGGCAGGCAGAGCTTCCTGGAGGCGCGCGAGATCCTGGGGCTGGACATGAACCATACGGCCCTGGTCACGCTGTCGGCGTGCGAATCGGGGCTGGGCCGCATCGACCAGGGCGACGAGGTGCTGGGGTTCACGCGGTCGTTCCTGTCCGCCGGTTCGTCCAGCCTGATCGCCTCGCTGTGGCCGGTGTCCGATGATGCCGCGGAGCTGCTGATGAGCACCCTGTACGCCGAACTGGCCAAGGGCACCGACATCCAGAGGGCGATGCAGGCCGGCCAGCTTGCCGTCCTCAAACGCGACAAGATGGCGCATCCGTTTTTCTGGGCGCCGTTCAACCTGATCGGGAACTGGCGCCTGACGGTGGAGGGCTGAAGCATGCGGGGTGCCGACAAGACATGGAATCGCCGCGGCATCGCCGCCGCGGCGATGGGGCTGGCGTGGTCGGCCGCGCTGGCCCAGACGCCCGGGCCGCTGGCCCAGGCGCCGTCGCAGCGCCTGCCCGAGCCGCCCGTGCCGGCGGCCGCCCAGGCGGGTTTTCGGTTGCAGCAGGTGGTCTTCACCGGCGCTTCGGCCATTCCCGCGGACGAACTGCAGGGGCTCGCGGCCGGCTACGTGGGCCGCGAGGTGTCGCTGTCCGATCTGGAAGCCCTGGCGCGGGAAGTGACCGAGCTGTATCGCAGCCGCGGATACTTTCTTGCCCAGGCGCTGGTGCCGGTGCAGACCGTGCGCGACGGGCGGGTCGAGATCAGCGTCGTCGAGGGGCGGCTGGGCAAGGTGGACATCCAGGTTGCGCCGGATGCGCCGATCTCGGAAGGGCGTATCCGCGCCTACCTTGCGCCGCTGCAGCCGGGCCAGCCGGTCAGCACGCAAAGCTACGAACGCGCCATGCTGCTGCTTTCCGACCTGCCCGGCATCAAGGTGTCGTCCGGCCTGCAAGAGGGCAGCGAACCCGGCACGACGGACCTCGTGGTCGAGGTGACCCAGGCGCGGCGCGTGACCTTCGCCTTCGACGCGGACAACCACGGCACGCGCGAATCGGGCCGGGTCCGCGTGGGCGGCACGATGCGGGTGGCCAGCCCGCTGGGCCTGGGCGACAACCTGGACGCCCGGCTCATGATGTCCGAGGGCAACTCGCTCAACTTCGGGCGGCTGGGCTACGAGGCGCCCCTGGGCGCGGACGGACTGCGCCTGGGGGCCGGCATCTCGCGCGTGAGCTACGAGCTGGGCCAGCCCTGGTCGCAGCTGGGAGCGAAGGGGCGGGCCACGGTGGCCGATCTGTCGCTGAACTACCCGGTCATCCGGCAGCGCGGCCAGAACCTGTTCCTGCGCCTGGGCGTGGATCACAAGGAACTGCGCGACGATTTGTCCATGTTCTCGTACTCGGCGCGCAAGAATGTCGTCGGCGTGGGCCTGGGCTGGAGCTGGGAGCGGCGCGACGAACTGTTCGGCGGCGGCTACTGGGCCAGTACCGGTACGCTGTACCACGGCCGCCTGGACATCAAGGACGATCTGACGCGGGCGATGGACCAGGGGCCGGCGGGCCACCGGACGGACGGCGGGTTCACCAAGCTGACCTGGCAGGTGTCGCGCCTGCAGTCCGTGTTGCCGCGCCATACCTTGTACGTGTCCCTGGGCGGGCAGCTCACCAACGGCAACCTGGATGCCTCCGAAAAACTGGCGCTGGGCGGCGCGCGCGCCGTGCGCGCCTTCCCGTCCAGCGAGCTGCTGGTGGACGAGGGCGTGCTGGGCGTGGTCGAGTGGCGCTGGTCCGCCACCGAGGACCTGACCCCCTATGTGTTCTACGACGTGGGCAAGGGCCGGATGTTCCATTCGCCCACCAGCCTCGACACCAACAATACCCGCAGCATGCAGGGCTTCGGTATCGGCGCGGTGTGGTCGCGGCCCGGCGACTTCATGGTGAACGTCTCGCTGGCGTGGCGCCGCAATACCGCGGCGCCCGTCACCGACGGCGGTGATCGCAAGCCCCGGATCTTCGTGCAGTTCCAGAAAGTGTTTTGAGGTTTCCGGGGCGCCCACGCGGCGCGGGCCGCGCTCCGGGACCAGGAGAATCACATGAGTGCAGCTACCCGTTCCCCCCGCAAGGTCCGCGGGCCCGCGGCCCAGTCGCCGGAGGCGCGCTGGAACCCCCGCCCGCTGGCGCTGGCCCTCGCGCTGGTCGGCACCAGCGCGGGCGCCCAGATGCCGACCGGATTCAACCCCGTGCAAGGCAGCGTGCTCGCGCCCGTCACGAGCGGCAACGTCATGTCCATCCAGCAGCAGAGCGACCGTGCCATCATCGAGTGGGGGACGTTCTCGATCGGCAAGGACAACGCGGTCCGTTTCCTGCAGCCCGGCGCATCCAGCATCGCGCTGAACCGCGTGCTGGGCGGGGATCTGTCCCGGATCTCGGGCGAGTTGTCGGCCAATGGCCGCATCTTCCTGATCAATCCGGCGGGCGTGCTGTTCGGGCAGGGGTCGAAGGTGGAGACCGGCGGTCTGGTCGCCTCGACGCTCAACATCACCAACGCGGACTTCATGGCGGGCCGCTTCCGGTTCGAGCGCGACGATGCCAACACCGCTTCCGTGACGAACCTGGGGACTCTGACGGCTCCGGGGTCGACCATCGCGTTGATGGCGGCGACGGTAGTCAACGGCGGCGACGGGCGGATCGTGGCCGATGGCGGCACCGTGGGGCTGGTGTCGGCCCGCCAGGTGACGCTGGACTTCCAGGGCGACGGCCTGACCACGTTCCGCTTCGCCCCGGGCGCCGGCGCCAGCATGGCGGCGGTCACCAATGAAAGCGGCGCGGTGCTCCAGGCCAATGGCGGCCGGGTGGCGGTGCTGGCGGATTCGACCCAGGTGGCGCAGCGGGTGGTCAACCAGCAGGGTACGATCCGGGCGCAATCGCTGACCGCGCGCAATGGCGAGATCATCCTGGGCGCAACCGGCCAGGCCGACGTGGAGGTGGGCGGCACGCTGGATGTGTCGGGCGCGGCGGGCGGCACCATCCACGTCGACGGGGGCGGTATTCGTACCCAGTCGGGCCGTATGGATGCTTCGGGCGACGGCGGCGGCGGACGCATCGAACTGGAGGGCCGGCGCGCGGTCTCGATGGATGCCGGTAGCCGGCTGCATGCGGATGCGCTGGTTTCCGGCAATGGCGGGACCATCGACATCGATGCTCCGGGGCTGCATGCGGCGGGGACCATGACGGCGAATGCCGCGGGCAACGGCGCGGGCGGCGCCGTCACGACCTCGGGCAGCGTGGTCGAGATCGGGGCGGCCCAGGTCTCGGCGGCCGGCGCTGGCGGCGGCGCGAACGGCAAGTGGACGATTGCCTCGCAGGGCGACGTGACCGTGGGCGCGGCGCCGGCGGCACGGCCCGCCACCGAGGTGTCCGTGGCCGATGACGACAGCCGGGTGTCGGGCGGCGCCGTGGGCGAAGCGCTGGGGAACCGCACCGACGTGACCGTGGCCGCCACCGGCTTCGCGCTCGACGGCGGCCGGGGGCAGAGCGGCAACGTGGTGTTCGAGGACGGTTCGAGCGTCGTCAAGACGCGGGGCGGGGCGTCCACGCTGCGCGTGGACGCCATGCGCAACATCGATATGTGGAACGGATCGCGCATCGAATCGCAGGCGGGTGCGCTGAATGTCGAATTCAACGCCGATTCCTCGGGCAAGGCCGCGATGCGCCGGCCGGAGGGTGCCAGTGATTTCGTCGAGGAGAGCGGCGGCAGCATCGATCTGGAAGGCGCCACCATATCCACCCGGGGCGGGGACCTGCGCCTGTTCGGGCAAAGCGATGCCGCCGGCGGCAAGGCCACCGGCGGCACGTCCTTCGTGAATGGCCGGGCACAGACCCGCCGCGACGGCATCTTCGTCGGCTGGAGCGACGTGTCGCTGTGCGCCGACGACGCCTGCGCGGCGGGCGGCTCGCTGGCCGCGGCGGGGACCGGCATCACCACCGTCGATGCGACATCCAGCCGGGGCGTGGAAGGGGGAGAGGGCGTCACCTTCAGCGGTACCGGCGTGGCGGCGGGCGGCGATATCTCGATCACCGGCCATGGCGGCGTGGCGGCCGCCGGCGTGCGGATAGACGGGCGGCGCGAAGGCGGCACGCAGCACCCGATGACCGCCGCGGGCGACATCACCATCGTCGGCACGGCGGCGAATGCCACGCTGGACAACAATCTTCCCGCGGGAACCCCGGAAGCCGGCGTGGTGCTCCAGAGCACGGCATTGTCCGCCGGCGGCGACGTCACGATCGACGGCAAGGGTTCCAACCTGGATGCGCTGACCAAATCGCCGGGCATCTTCGGGGTGCTGGGCTACGGCACGATCGATGCCGTCGATGGCGTGCGCCTGAGCGATACGCGGGTCCTGGCCGGACCGCGCCGCGACATCCTGATCACCGGCGCCGCGGGCGGCGACGGGTTGATCATCGACGGCGGATCGGGAGCGACCTATACCGCCATCGCCGCGCGCGGCGTGCGCATCGAGAAAAGCGTGGCGGCCCTGGGCGCGGCGGGCGGGACGGCGCCCGACATTGCCACCGATGGCGGGCGCATCCGCATCGTCGGCCGCGACAGCGACATCTGGCTGGCGGGCGAGCCGACCAAGGTGGGCCCGACGCTGCAGGTAGATGCCGGCAGCGCGGCAGGCCGGGGCGGCAGCGTCGAGGTCACCGGACGCAACGTGGGCGTGCTGGGCGCGACCTCGTTGCTGGCGGACGGTGCGACCGGCGGAGGCGGCGTGACGGTGCAGGCCGATGCGGTCGCGGCCGTGGATGATTTCGCGCACCTCCATGCCAACGCGACCGGCGCCAACGGCGACGGCGGCCGGATCCTGTTGACGGGGCAGGATGGCGTGCGCGTCCATGGCGCGCTCCAGGCGCGAGGCGCCGGCGCGGGTCACGGCGGGCGGATCGAGACCTCTGGCGGGGGCGTCAACGCGAGCGGGGTCCGTATCAACGCCGGAACCGGAACCGGCGCGGCGGGAACCTGGATCGTCGATCCCTATGATGTCAACATCGTCCACGGCACGGGGCCGGGCGCGCCGGTGGACAGTCCGTTCGAGGCCGTGGCCGACACCACGATCCAGGATTCCAGCATCAACGCCGCCCTGGATGCGGGCACGAGCGTGCGGATAGGGACCGGGGCCGGCAGCGGCACGGGGGGCGACATCAACATCGACAGCGGCGTGGAGATCCGCCGCACGGCGGGTACGGTGCCCCTGGAGTTCGCGCTGGATGCGTATCGCAGCATACGCGGCGGGTCGTTCAGCATCGTATCCGAGGCCGGTGCGCTCGATCTGGCGTTCAACAGCAATGCCAGCGGTACCCTGGCGGGCGACCAGTCCATCTTTTTCCAGAACGCGACGATGACCACCAACGGTGGATCGGTCAGCCTGTACGGCCAGAGCGACCCGCTGGCGGGCAGCGCCAGTTCCAACCGCGGGCCGGCCATCCAGCTGCTGGACAGCTTCATCGACACCCGCGTCGGCCAGAGCGATGCCGGAGCGGGCGGGAATGTCGTGCTGCGGGGAGCGGGCGATGGGGTGACCAGCGTGGACATCGAAGGCGGACGCATCGATGCGTCCGGCGGCAGTGTCACGGTGCGCGGCGTATCCTCCAGTTACGGGGCGGGCGTGGAGATGAGGGCGGGCCACAGCGGCGAGGCCACCATCACGACCACGGCCGGCAATATCGCCATCGTCGGCGTGGGCGGCGGCGATTCGTCGCTGGGCGCGGAAGGCGTCAGGATGGAAGGCGCGCACGTGCAATCCGGCGGCGGCGACGTGGACGTGCGCGGACTGGCGCAGGGAACGGGTACGACCGCTTCCGGCGTGATCCTGGAGGACGCCTCGCTGGTCGCGCAGGCGGGCCGGGTACGGGTGGCGGGGCAGTCCGCGGGCAGTGGCGCGGGCATCGATCTGCAAGGCGGATCGTCCAGCCTGTCGGCGAATGCGATCGACGGCCAGCAGGGCGTCGTCCTGCGGGCGGACAACGACGGCAGCGCCGACGCGATCGCGCTGGATGCCTCGGTCCGGTCGGGGGTGTCGATCAACCTGCGGCCGGGCGGCGTCGATGCCGCGGGCAATGCCACCGATCATGCCATGACCCGGATTTCGCTGGGGGGGGCGGGCGGCAACGGGTTCTCGCTGTCGAACGCCGACATGGGGAACCTGGATGCGCCCAATGTGATCGTCGGCAGCAACACCCATGCCGCCGACATCTCGGTGGACGGCGCGGTGGCGACGGCCGGCAACCTGACCCTGCAGAACGAAGGGGGTGGGGCGATCGCGCTGGGCGGCAACGTGACGGCGGCCACGCTGGCGCTGCTGGCGGGCGGGAACGTGACCCAGACGTCCACCGCCGCGATCGCCGCGAACGCGCTGGCGGCCCGGTCGGCCACGGGCGATGTCGTGCTGACGCACCCGGACAATGCCGTGGCCACGGTGGCCGGCGGCGCGGCGGGCGACTTCCGCTACGTGGATACCGACGGCATCACGATCGGCAACGTCTCGGCCCTGGGCATGGACGCCGCGACGAACGGCGTGCAGAACCGCGCGCTGGACGGGATCGCGGCCGACCGCGCCATCGTGCAGGCCCGCTCCGGGAACATCACGGCCAACGCCGCCATCACGGCGCCGACGGCCGCCACGTTGCAGGCGGATGCCGGCGCCATCCAGCTCAACCGGACGCTGGACAGCGGCTCGGTGGCGCTGCTGGCGACCGGCGCGATCGGCCAGCTGGCGGGTGCGTCCATCCACGCCGGCACGCTGGTGGCCCGGTCGACGGGCGCGGGCGTGACGTTGACCGACGCGGGCAACCAGGCCGGGGTTCTGGCGGGAGGCGCGGCCACCGATTTCCGGTATGTGGATGCCGATGGCCTGACCCTGGGGAGTGCCGCCGTCGTGAGCCACGATACCGCGGGTAGCCTGCAGACCCTTGCCGTATCGGGGGTTTCGGCCGGCACGACGCAGATCGCGGCGCGCAACGGCGATCTGGACGTCGCCGCCGCCGTGTCGGCCGTCGACCTGCTGAGCCTGCAGGCCGACGCTGGCGCGATCGGGGTGGGCGCGGCGGTCCAGGGGCGGACGGTGGCGCTGCTGGCCAGCGGCGACATCACGCAAACCACCGCGGGCGCCCTCGCCGGCGATGCATTGCTGGCGCGCTCCAGCGCGGGCGATATCCAACTGGCGGCAGGGACGAACGATGTGCGGACGCTGGCGGCGGCTGCCGCGGGCGATCTGCGCTATCGCGGCAGCGGCGACCTGGCCGTGGCGACGGTGGCCGCCGGCGCGCTGGATGCCGGTGGCGCGCCGCAGGCCGTCGCGGCTTCCGGGCTGACGGCGGCCGACGCGATCGCGCAGACGACTACGGGCAATCTGTCCGTCCAGGCAGCCTCGGCCGCATCGAACCGGCTGACCTTGCAGGCGGATGCAGGCAGCGTGCAGGTCGGGCAATCGTTGCAGGCAGGTACGGTGGCCTTGCTGGCCCGCGGAGACATCGTCCAACAGGCCGGCGCGGGCATCACGGCGGGCACGCTGGCGGCCCGGTCGACGGCCGGCGCGGTGACGCTGACCGCCGCCGGCAACGATGCCGGCGTGTTCGCGGGCAGCGCGGCCACCGAACTGCGCTATGCGGACGCGAACGCGCTGACCATTGGCGATGTCGTCGTGGCCAGCCAGGACACGGCGGGCGGACTGGCGTCGTCGACCCAGGCCGGCGCGCAGGCCGGCACGGTGCGGATCGCCGCGCGAACGGGAGATCTGACGGTGGCCTCGGGCGTGACGGCCATCGACGCCGCGTCCCTGCAGGCCGATGCCGGCGCCGTGGCCGTGGACGCCGTCGTCCAGGCCCGGACCGTGGCGCTGCTCGCAACGGGCGGCATTGCTGAATCGGCGTCCGGCGGCATTGCGGCGGATGCGCTGCTGGCACGTTCGACAGGCGGCGACGTCTTGCTGGAAGCCGGTGGCAACGACGTGCGCGCGCTGGCGGGCAGCGCGGCGGACAATCTCATTTATCGCGGCGCCGGCGACCTGGCCGTGGCGAACGTGACGGCCGGTGCGCTCGACGCGGCCGGCGCACCGCAGGCGGTCTCCGCCTCGGGCGTGACGGCCGGAAACGCGTTCGTGCGGTCCACGTCGGGCAACCTGTCCGTCGCCGCCGCGTCGGCCGCCGCGGGAGCGCTGATGCTCCAGGCGGACACCGGCAACGTCACGCTCGGGCAGTCCGTGCAGGCCGCCACGGTGGCGCTGCTCGCCGGCGGCGATATCGGCCAGGGGGCAGCGGGGGCGATCGCCGCCGACGAGCTGCTGGCCCGCAGCTCCGGCGGCGGCGTCGGCCTGGACCAGGCTCCCAACCGCGTCGGGACGCTGGCGGGCGGGGCGCGCGATGCGTTCGCCTATGCGGACGTGGATGCCTTGCGCATCGGCGAGGTGTCGCTGCCGACCCTGGGAGCGGGGGAGGGCGCGCCGGCAGGTTCCGAACGAGGCATCGCCGCCGCCTCCACGTTCGTGCGGACCCAGTCCGGCGACCTTACGCTGGATGCCGACGTGACCGGCGGCACCGCCGACCTGGTAGCGGCGGCACGCTTCCAGAATCCGGACGGCGCGCGCATCGATACGTCCGGACGCTGGCGCGTGTGGGCCGATACCTGGGAGGGAGAGACGCGCGGCGGCATGGCCGGATCCGGGGCGCTGCCCAACCTGTACGGCCGCGCCTACGGCGCGTCCATCGCGGATGTGGACAACCACTTCATCTACCGGCAACAACCCACGGTGACCGTGACCCTGGACAGTGCGTCCCGGCCGGCGGGTATCGGCAATCCCGCATTGGGCTACACGCTGGCGGGCCTGATCCTGGGAGACACCGGGGCGGGCATCAGCGGCGCGGCGGGTTCGGCGGCCAATGCGGCGAGTCCGGCCGGCACCTACGCCGTCACCGCGACCACCCCCTTCGTCTCGGCCGAGGGATATCTCATCAATGTCGTCCCGGGCGTGCTGACCGTGAACAGCTATGCCTTGCCCAGCGTGGACCTCCAGCGCGAGATTCCGACCACCTATCTGTACGATCGCAACCTGGTGCCCGTGGCCATGTGTTTCGCCACGGGGCCGATAGCCGGCGACCGGGTCGAACAGGCGGGAGACGTACTGGCCAGGGAATGGTCCAGGGTACGGACGCGGCCGAACCTGAGCAACTGCGTGTCCACCGATCGCCGGAACGCCTGCTCGGATTTCTAAAGGCTGGCCGTCCGGCCGGCGTTGCGTCCGGCCGGCGTCCAGCGGCCCAGCAACGCGCGCAGCTTGGCGGGCGCGACCGGCTTGGTCAGCAGCGTGACCGAGGCTTCCCGGATACGCTGCAGGATGTCCGGCGTGGTCGTGCCCGATATCATGATGGCGGTGGCGTGCGGCCGCAGCTCCCGCGCCTGCAGCAGCAGGGCGAGTCCGTCGTCGCTGTCGCCCAGTTGCAGGTCGCACAGGATCACGTCGTAGCGCCGGGTGGCGTCGCGCAGCTTGCGCAGGGCGTCGTCGGCCGTGCGAGCCTGGTCCACCCGGCAGTTCCACTGCCGCAGCAGATGGGCCGTTCCTTCCAGGATGGCCTCGTCGTCATCGATCAGCAGGCAGTCCAGGTCCAGCGAGGTCGCGCCGGCGGCATCGTGGGGGGCGGCCATGGGCGCCACGGGCGGCGCGTCGGTCGTGGGAAGCCGCAGCGAGAACGTGCTGCCCCGGCGCAGCGCGGATCGGACGCGGATGTCGGTGTGCAGCAGGCGGGCGATGCGGGCGCAGATGGACAGCCCCAGGCCGAAGCCGTTGCGCCGGTCGCGCTGCGGATTGGCGACCTGGTAGAACTCTTCGAAAATGCGCGACTGCTGGATGGGCGCGACGCCTATGCCGTTGTCGCGGATCTCGATCCGCGTGCCGTCGCCGTCGCGCCGCGCGGCAACCAGCACGCGGCCGCCTTCGCCGTGGCGCACGGCGTTGCGTACCAGGTTGTCGAGCACACGCATGACCAGGCCGGCATCCGTCAGGACGGCGCGGCCGCGGTCGCGCCATACCAGGTCCACTCCCGCCTCGCGCGCGACCGCCCCATGCATGGCGTCGAGCTGGTCGAACAGATCGCCCACGCGCACCGGGGCATAGGATGGCGACAGCACATTGGCGTCGAGCCGGGAAATGTCCAGCAGCGCGTCGAGCAGCGCGCTCATGACCTGGGTGCCTTCCTGCAAGCGTTGCATGGCGGGTAGCTGCGCCTGGCTGGCGGTGGGCAGCAGGCCGTCGATGAACAGGCCCATCGCATGTACGGGCTGGCGCAGGTCGTGGCTGGCGGTGGCCAGGAAGCGCGTGCGCGAACGCGTGGCCTGCTCGGCCTGCGACAGCCGCGCGAGCGCTTCCTGCGTGGCGGCCTGGATGCGTTCTTCCTGCGACGAATAGGCGTCCTGCAGGCGCTGGGCCATGTGGTCGACGTCGCTGGCCAGGGTGGCGATCTCATTGCGGCCGCAGGGGCCGCAGCGGGCGTTGAGTTTTCCTGCCTGCAGGGACGAGACGGTGGCGGAGATGCGCTTGAGCGGCCGCGCGACGGCGCGCGCCATGTGCAGGGCCGAGAGCCAGGCCAGAAGCAGGGCGGTGCCGCCTATCAGGCCGCCGGCCAGCATCGAGGCGGCGCGCGCGCTCCGGTGTTCGGCATCGTCCAGGAACACGCGCACCGTGCCGATGTCCAGCGCCGGTCCGCCGGGGCGGGGGTAGTCGGTCAGGCCGCGCGTGGCGCGCAGGCGCACCGGCTCGGCGAAGGGGCGGGCATGTTTGAGCTTTTCCGACTCCGGGCCCGCCGCGATGGCGATGCCCGTGCCGTTGCCGATCTCGACGCGCGACGCGATGCCCTTGGCCACCATGTTCTCCGCCAGGTCGCGCAGCGTCTCCACGTCGCCGGCATACAGGCTCAGGTCGCTGGCCACGGCCAGTTGCCGCGCGATCGCCGCGCCGTTGGTCCGGAAGGCCTGCTCCAGCGCGTCCAGCCGTTCGTGGGTGAACCACAGGGTCAGCGCGACGGCGGCGGTGGCGCACGGCAGTACGCCCAATCGTATGAGATCGCGCTGCAGGCTGTTCGATCGAAGCGCGGCGGGGAGCATGGGAGGCATGGCGGCGCGGGCCCGACGCTAGTCCCTGCGCGCCACGGCCGCGGTCAGGGCGTCGTCCGGCGGCAAGGCCAGCCCCAGGCGCCTGGCCACATGAGGGTTGGTGCGCACCGTCAGCCGCCGGGGAGCCTCGACCACCGGCGGGCCGGGCGGGGATTGCCTGAGCCGCACGGTCAGGGCATGGGCCTGTTCGGCCAGTTGTGCGTTGCCGGGCACCAGCGCCGCCAGGGCGCCGGCGCGCACCATGGCCTCGCTGGTGGCGAACACCGGCAGATTGGCGGTGGCCGCCGATTGCAGCAGCGCCAGGGCGGCGGCGGATGTCGATCCCACCGGATCGGGCAGCACCAGCAAGGCATCGCTGGCGGGAACGACGGCCTGCAGGGCGCTGGTCAGGGCGTTGGCGTCGGGGGCATCGGCGGCGGCGATGGCCCAGGGCCGGCCGCCGCGCGACGGGTGCTGGGCAGGCCAGGCCAGGGCCGCGCTGGCCAGGTCGCGCATCAGCGGTTCTGCCTGGGGCGCGGTGACGACGCCGACCCGGCGCTTGCCGGGCAGCACGGCGTCGATCAGGCTGAGCTGCTCGGCCGCGGCCGGATCGCGCAACAACACGCCGATGGCACGCTCCGGGCGGCGCAGCGCGGGCAGGGCGCGCAGTTCCTCATACTCCAGGCGGCCCAGCAGGGCCAGCAGGATCGGTTCATTGCCGGCACGCTGGACGACGGCCCGGGCTGCCTTGGGTCCCACCGCTACCAGCACGCCCGGATCGCTGCCTTCGGCGCGGACCGGCTGGGGCGGGGAGGCCGGCGGACCCGTGTCGGGCAGCATGGAGCCGCGCGCGCTGCGCGTGCGCACGCCGGCCAGGACGGAGTCGCTGTCGTCCGGGCCGGATCGTGGCGCGGCCGCCTGCGCGTCGAGCTGCCGCAGCGAATCCAGCGGCAGGATGTCGACCCTGCCCTGGGTCAGCCGGTGCGAAGCGGCATTGACGCTGCGCAGCTGCGCGGCGAATTCGCCGTACTGCTGCGCCGTATCGTCCAGGATGAGTGTCATGTCGGCCGCCCAGGGCGCGGCCAGCGGCGCGGCCAGCCATAGGACGGCCAACCGGCGCAGGAGCAGCAACAGAGGCGGCGCGGAGATTCGGTGCACGTTGCAATAATTCGTGAAAGCTGTATCCGCAATCTACGTAAGCCCGGCGTCCGCGGCGATAGGGCAGAGGGCCTATGTCGCCGGCTGTCTCGCCGCCGGGTACGGCAGGTCCGGGCGCGACGGGATAGGCCGCTTGGCATATCGATACCGGCCGGGGATTTGCGCACACTATGGCATCCGCCTGTCCACCTTCCTGGAGTGCGCGCCATGAAAACCTCCGTCCGGCCCCGAGTCTTTCCCCCGGGTGTCCTCGCCGCCACCCTGGCGTGCGCGGCCGCCCTTGCGATCCCGCATCCGGTGCATGCCCAGTCCGGCAACTTCGGTACCGAAACGCCCTCGGTCAACCAGATCATCGATCAGCTCAAGAGCGGCGGCAGCGACGATGCCACCGCCGGCGTGCGCACGCGCGCGCTGCGTCCCGGTGCCTCGTCCCAGGCCACCGCGATGCCCGAAGCCGCGCCGGCGCCCGCCGCGCCCGCCGCCATTTCCATGCAGATCCAGTTCGCGTTCGGCTCGGACCAGATCGCCGAAAGTTCGCGCCGCTCCATCGACAACCTGGCCGCGGCGCTGGCTTCCAGTGAACTGAAGGGGCGTATGTTCACGGTGGCGGGCCATACCGACGGGGTAGGGTCGGCCGACTACAACATGCGGCTGTCGCAGCGTCGCGCCGCCTCGGTCAAGACGTATCTGGTGGGCCATGGTGTCGACGCCTCGCGCCTGCGCACGGTGGGCAAGGGCCAGACCGAACTGCTGAACCCCGTCGATCCGCGCGCCGCCGAGAACCGGCGCGTGGAAATCATCGCCACCGGCTCCTAGCCGCGCCGGCGGCCGGCGCGCCGCAGGAGGACCGCCATGGCCATGCACGTCGTCAACGGGGCGCTGCTGCAATGCAGCTTCGGCCTGGCCCCTTCGTCGCTGGTGGTGTTGCCCGTCAACCGGATGATGTCCTCGAACCAGCCGGCGGCCAACATCATGGATCACAAGCCGATGGTCAACATCATGCCTTTCGGCATGTGCGCCTGCCCCGCCAATCCCACCGTCGCCTCGGCCACCTCCGCCGCCCTGGGGGTGCTCACCCCCATGCCTTGCGTGCCGGCGACCAGCTCGCCCTGGGCTCCGGGCGCGCCCACCGTCATGCTGGCCAACCAGCCGGTCCTGAACAACACCTCGACCTGCATGTGCAACTGGGGCGGGGTGATCACGGTGACGATGCCAGGGCAATTCACCGAGATGGTTCCGTAGCGGTTTTCCCCGGGCGCCTCCCCCTTACCCGCTCAAGGTGACTTTGGCCACCTTGTCGATTTCGGGTTTTTCCGGGCGCTTGGCCTCGCAGCTCTTCTCCAGCGTGCCGGGGAAGGGGAGTTCGCCGGTGGGCGGGGCGTCGGCGTCGGCCCCGCCGGGAGTGTCGCCCTTCTTGCCGGTGGCCTTGTCCATGACGTCCTGCATGCCGTCGCGGCGGGCCTGGTCGACGTCGTCGACTTTGTCTTTCATTTCGTTGGCGCTCTTGGCCGGATCGAGGAAGTTGAACTGGTTGGAGCCCAACTTGCCGACCGCGTCGTCGACGTTCTTGCCGCTTTGCTTGGCCTGCTCGGCCGCCGCCAGCGCGTTGTTCTTGGTGTCCTGGACGTCCTTGGCCATGCCGGCCGCCTGGCCCAGCCGGTCGCGCACCGGGTTCCAGACGGTCCGGCCCACGGTGTCGCCCAGCCCGAAAGCCTCCAGCAGCAGGTTGAAGAGCGGGAACAGGGTGTTGCGCACCTGCAGGGCCAGCAGCATGGGCACGCCGGCCAGCAGCGCCTCCATGGTCATCGCCTCCTGGCACTTCGCGCGGTCCAGCAGCGTCTGTACTTCCTTTGTCAGCTCGTCGACGATGAAATCGAGGATCGCGTTCAGATGCGAGGCCTGGCCGGTCAGGAATTTCTCCACCAGTTCGGCGCCCTTGTTCATCAGTTCCTTGCGGCCCACGCTGACCTTGCCCAGCTCGGTCTCGCCCTGGGCCTTCTTGTTTTCTCCGGGGGGATCGAAACCCGCCAGCTTGAAGGCGAGATTGACCAGGGTGCCGCTGAGCGTCTCGCGCACCGACAGCGACACCAGCGCCGGTACGTCGCCCTGGCAGCCTGCCAGCAGCAGGTTGACATAGATGCGTTCCAGGATGGTGGCCGACACCTTGGCGATTTCCTGGACCACCGTGTCGACGAAGCCGGGCAGCGTCACGCCGACGCCCTCGGCGATGGCGCGCGACATCAGCGCCGGCGCGGGAACGATTTTCAAGCGATTCTTCGGATCGGTGCGCGGTTCGTCCCAGCGTTCGCCGCCTGACAGGGTGGCGAACGCCGCGGCCAGCGCCTCGCTGCCGGGACGGGTCCGGGCGCCGGCGGTCTCCAGCCAGTCGGTCAGCGACTCCTGGGCGCGCTTGGCCTTCTCGCGGGTTTCCTCGACCGTGTCTTTCGCGTCGTCCACCGCCTTTTCCGCCTTGCCCAGGGGGCCCGAGTAGGTCTTGGGCGGGGCGGCGGGCGCGGCCGAGCCTCCTGCTGCCGCGGCCTCGTCCTTGTCGGTCCAGATGAAGAACGTAGGCGTGCGCCCGTCCCGTATCGCGACCACCGAGAAGGCGCGGCAGGCTTCCTCGATGCCGGCCTCGTACTCGGTGCGGGCTGCCTGGAACACGGCCTTGTAGGTGTCCTGCACCTTGAACAGGTACTTGGGCACGTCGGCGATGAACCCCCCCACCGCGCCGACCGCGCCCAGGCCGCCGGGGATGGGCAGCGAGGGCAGGCCCGCGCCGCCGCCGGCCCCGGGCTTGAACGCGGAGGCGCACAGCGTCCAGTAGTCGGCCCGGGCCTGGTGCAGGTCCACGCCGGCCTGGTGCAGCGTGGTGTAGTCGATCGAGGCCGCGTTCAGCTTCTTGCCGGCGGTGGCGATGGCGACCATGATGGCCGTGAACTGTTGCGGGTCCACGGCGCCGGATTTCTTGCCGCTGCCCAGCAGCGAGCCCGCCGTTTCCAGCAGCGCGCCGACCGCGCCCTGGGTGTTGGTCTGCAGCACTTGCCGCGCGCAGCGGGCGAAACCGTGCAGCAGCATGGCTTCGCGCAGCAATGCGTCGCGGCATCCGGCACCGTGTCCCGGCGGCCCCTTGCCGGGGAACAGGTCGTTCATGTCGGCATGCGCCTTGCCGAAATGGATGAACTCGATGGGCATGGGGCGGCTGCCGCGATTTTCGTCCGAGGACAGGCTTTCGGAGCCCATGGCGGTGGGCTTGAGGAACAGTTTCTGCGGCTGGCCCTGTTTGTCGTTCAGCGGTTCGCGGGCGTAGTAGTAGGGCGTGCCGGCACCGGCGCCGCCGGGCCCGCCGCCCAGCTTGCCGGCCACGTCGTCGATCAGCCCTCCCAGCGTCGATCCTTCTCCGGCCACGCTGTTGGCGGCGCCGGCCGCGGTTCCCGCCGCGCTTTCAAGCAGTCCCATCGTTCATTTCTCCTCGGCCGTCGTTCGAGGGGCGGCGTACTTGGGGAATGGCGTCCAGCGCACCGGCCCAGGCCGGATCAAGCAATCAACCCCGTACGGCAATTGGCGGCATTCCCTAGACATGAAGTTCTTCCAGCTTGGCGCGGGTGGCGTCGTCGGGCTCGCCGGTCGTGTCCAGTCCATACTGGCTCTGGAAGCGCTTGAGCGCGTCGCGTGTGGCATCGCCCATGCTTCCGCTCTCGCCGCCGCAATCGAACCCGAGGTTCTCCAGCCTGCGCTGCACGCCGGCCGTGTCGCCGACCGGGCGCAGCGCGCCGATGGCGATGTCGTAGACCTCGGCGCCTTCGGACAGCGTCAGGGTGGCGCTGCGCGTTTCGCCCGGGATGGGGTGTTCCAGCTTGCCGTCGCCGTCGGTCACGCCGTGTATCACCTTGTCGCCGAAGACCAGGGTGTACGCTTCCCTGGCGCGCGGTTCGTCCAGCACCGTCAGCCGCAGCTTCAGCTTGGTGGGCTCGCCCTTGCGCGTGAACGTGTGGCGGGCGTCGACCGGCTTGCCGACCGATTTCGTGCCCTTCTCGGGAATGAATACCTCGTCGCCCGGCACGAGCTGATTGGGATCCTTGCGTTTGGCGCGCAGACCGGCGTTGCTGCCGTGGTCCCAGATCGTCTTCCACAGGAATCCGTGGTCCTTGGCGATGCTGGCGATGCTGTCGTTTTCTCCCACAGTATAGTTGGGCATGGCTTACTCCCAGGCCGAGTCGTCCAGGCCGGGGAAGCTGATCTCGCAGTTCCCCGGGTCGAGGCGGGCCACCCGCGCCACGCCTTCCTGGTCGGTGGATCGGGTGGCGGTCTTGCCGTTGGGCAGCTTGAACTTCACGCGTTCTCCCGTCACGGGCTGGCTTTCCTCGTCCAGCAGCTGGACCTCGATGTAGTGCGTCTTGTCCTTGTTTTCTTCCGCCGTCTGGTCGTGCGTCGGCTCGTCGCCGTCCCCGCCTCCCTTGAAGACCTGGCCGGGATCGGCGTGCGTGGCCAGGGCGGCTTGCATCACCTGCATGGGGGACACGAGCGAGGCCGCGCTGCCCGAGGCCGGGCCGCCGCCGCTGTTGATCATCACCATGGGCGCCTGGATGTAGATGCCGCCCGCCGAGATGTCGATGAAGCTGCCGCCGACCTTGAGCGACAGCTTGGCCCCGGCTTCCAGCACCACGTTCATGCCGGCCTTCAGGTAATAGCTTTGCGAGACGGACTCGCTGTGGCTCTTGAAGGATTCGCCCACGCCGCCGTCCACCTTCACCGACTGCGACCCGGTGATGGCGACGGCCTGCATGCCGGTTATCTTCAGGTGGTCGTCGCCGCCGATTTCGGCCACGCGGTCCTGCTTGATCTGCTCGTGGCGGTGACGCTTGATCTCGTCCAGCCGGTCGCGTTCCACCACCAGGTGGTCGTCGTTGCCGATGGCCGTGCGCCGGTCGTTCCCCACGCGTACGTCCATGTCCTTCTCGGCGTTGACGAACAGCTGTTCCTCGCCTTTCTTGTCCTCGAAGCGGATCTCGTTGAAACCTTCGCCGCCCTTGCTGGACATGGTCTTGATGGTGGACTTGGTCTGGTCCGCGGGCAGCGCGTAGGGCGGCATGTTGTCGGCGTTGTAGACGCTGCCCACCACGATGGGCCGGTCCGGGTCGCCGTCCAGGAAGTCGACGATGACTTCCTGGCCGATGCGGGGGATGAACATCGCGCCCCATTGCCGTCCCGCCCAGACCTGGGATACGCGCAGCCAGCAGGAACTCTTTTCGTTGCGATGGCTGCGGCGATCCCAGAAAAAGTGGACCTTGATCCGGCCGTACTCGTCGGTGTAGATCTCTTCGCTCTTGGGGCCCGCGACCACGGCCGTCTGTGGCCCGTTCACGCGGCCGCGGGGCGTGCGCAGCGGCGCGCGGTAGGTGACCCGGTGCGGAATCACCGATAGCCGGTTGTTGTAGGTGCTGGTTTCCTCGCCGCCCAGGTCGCCCAGGTTGTTGGTGCCGCTGTGCTCCACCGATACGACCAGGTATTCCTCGTTCATCGCGTCGATGGGATGGTCTTCCAGTTCGAATACGTAGCCCGGCGTCAGCGCGCGGACGTTGCTCGCGCCTTCCAGCGTCTCGTACTCGACTTCCTCGGCCTCGATCTCCACCCGGGTCGACTGGTCGCCGTCGGCCAGCTCGGTGTAGCCGCCGGGATGGCGGTAGCGTTCGAATTCGGCGTTGTTGCCGACGCGTATCAACGAATTGATCGAGACCCGCATGTCGGTGCCCGGCTTGGTGAAGTCGTAGTCATTGGACACGTAGCGGCCGGTGCGCGAGGCGAACCGGCGCGACAGCCACGAAATGCCGTCGCGTTCTTCCAGCAGGATCTGCTGGTGGAAAGGCAGGGTGGCCGTTTCCAGCTTGGGGTTGTTGTCCCGGTTGTCGGTCAGCACCATGATCTCGGCGTCTTCTTCGTGGCGGAAGAAGTAATGGATGCCTGCCCGCTCCAGCAGCCGCGAGATGAAGTTGAACGTGGTTTCCCGGTATTGGGTGCAATAGACCAGGTCCGGATAGTCCTCGGTCAGGTGGAGCTCGTAGTCCGAGAAGCTGAATTCCTTGAAGAGGGCTTCGACGATCCGGGGAATGCTCAGGTTCTGGAAAATGCGCGAGTCCTCATGCAGCTGCAGGAACCAGAACCAGGGCACGACGTCGCAGACATAGCGGGTACTGTGATTGTCGTCGTCGTTCTGGCGCGGCTCGCCGGCACGTTCGAAACTCGACACCCAGCCGGTCCAGTGGCGTTCGCCGTCTTCGGTGTAGACGCGCAGGGTCACGCGTTGGCCGAGCAGCGCGGACGGCTTGATGTCCTCCTGTTCCGAAGCCAGCGTCAGGTGGAAGCGGAAGGGCTCGGACAGTCGTTCGTGTCCCTCGAACCGTTCGACCAGCAACGCGTCGTCCCCCAGCGGGGTGGCGAGGTCGAACAGGCGTTCGGCGGTGGAGATAGCCATGGCCGGATCCGTCAGCGGATGGTGTAGGCGAAGCCGCCGTCGGCCCCGATGCCGGCGCCTATGTGGGAGATCGCCTCGGCCGCGCCCATGCGGGCCAGCACGAGATCGGCCACCTCGGGCAGCAGGGTGCCTGTCAGGATGTTGTCGATGTTGCGCGCGCCGGAGTCGACCTCGGTGCAGCGCCGCGCGATCGCGTCCACCAGCGCTTCGTCGTACTCGAATGCCGCCGCGTGGTTGGCGCGTATGCGCCGCGCGATCTTGTCCAGCTTCAGCCGCACGATGCGTTTCATGTTCTCGTCGCGCAGCGGGTAGTAGGGCACGAGCGCGCAGCGACCCAGGAACGCCGGCTTGAAGGCCTCCTGCAGGTCGGGCCGCAGCAGGTCCAGCAACTGGTCCACGGGCGGCCGGGTGCGGCCGTTGTCGCTGGCCTGCATGATGACGTCGGTGCCGGCGTTCGAGGTCAGGATGATCAGCGTGTTGCGGAAGTCGATCTCGCGGCCTTCGCCGTCCTCCATGTTGCCCTTGTCGAATACCTGGAAGAACAGCTCAAGCACGTCGGGATGGGCCTTCTCGATCTCGTCCAGCAGCACGACGCTGTAGGGCCGCCGGCGGACCGCCTCGGTCAGGACGCCGCCCTCGCCGTAGCCCACGTAGCCCGGCGGCGAGCCCTTCAGGCTGGAGACGGTGTGCGCCTCCTGGTACTCGGACATGTTGATGGTGATCATGTTGCGCTCGCCGCCGTAGAGGATGTCGGCCAGCGCGATGGCGGTCTCCGTCTTGCCCACGCCGCTGGTGCCCACCAGCAGGAACACGCCCTTGGGCTTGTTCGGGTCCTCCAGGTTGGCGCGCGAGGTGCGCACGCGCTGGGCGATGGCCTGCAAGGCGTGGTCCTGGCCGATGACGCGTTCGGCCAGCAGCGTGTCCAGCCGGCGCACGGCCTCGATCTCGTCGGCCACCATGCGGCCCACCGGGATCCCCGTCCAGCCCGCGATCACCTCCGCCACCGCGCTGCCATCCACCAGCGCATGGACCATGGGCGCATCGCCTTGCGCGGCGCGCAGGTCGGCCCGAAGCCGGTCGAGTTCCAGCGCGGCGCCGGCGCGTTCGGGCGCATCGGCCGGCAGGCTGGCCAGGGCATCCAGGCGGGTGCCGATCTCGGCCACCAGCTTGCGTTCGGTCTCCCATTTTTCCTTCAGGCGGTCCAGGCTGGCCTGGACCTGTGCCGTGTCGGCCGCGATCTCCGCCAGGCGGGCCGCATGGTCCAGTCCCGTGGCGGCCTCCGATTCCAGTTGCGCGCGCTCGGTGGCCAGCGCTTCCAGCCGGCGCTGGGCGTCTTCCACCGCGGCCGGCGTGGCATGCTGGCCGACCGCGATCTTGGCGCAGGCCGTATCCAGCACGCTGACGGCCTTGTCCGGCAACTGGCGCCCGGCCACGTAGCGGGACGACAGCTTCACGGCATCGGCCACGGCCTCGTCCAGGATGCGCACGCCATGGTGTTTCGCCATGGCCGCTGCCACGCCGCGCAGCATGCCGACGGCCTTGGCGTCGGCCGGCTCGTCCACCTTGACCACCTGGAAACGGCGGGTCAGGGCGGCGTCCTTCTCGAAGTATTTCTTGTATTCGCTCCAGGTGGTGGCGGCGATGGTGCGCATTTCGCCGCGCGCCAGGGCCGGCTTGAGCAGGTTGGCCGCGTCGTTCTGGCCAGCCGCGCCGCCGGCGCCGATCAGCGTATGCGCTTCGTCGATGAACATGACGATGGGCTTGGGGCTGCGCTTGACTTCGTCGATCACGCCTTTGAGCCGGTTTTCGAACTCGCCCTTGACGCTGGCGCCCGCCTGCAGCAGGCCGAGGTCCAGCGACAGCAGCGTGACCCCGCGCAGGACGGGCGGTACGTCGTCGGCCACGATGCGGGCCGCGAGGCCCTCGACCACGGCGGTCTTGCCCACGCCGGGCTCGCCGGTCAGGATAGGATTGTTCTGCCGGCGCCGTGACAGGACGTCCACCATCAGCCGTATTTCCTCGTCCCGGCCCAGCACCGGGTCCAGATGGCCTTCGCGCGCGCGTTGCGTCAGGTCGATGCAGAACCGGTCCAGGTTGGGGGTCGCGCTGGGCTTGCCGCCGGCGCCGTCGGCGGCCGGCGCCAGGTCGGCCGGCACGCCGGTATCGCCCAGCGCCAGGGCGTCCCGCGCCTCGGCCGACGCCGCGGCGATGGCGTGGAAGTTCTGCTGCAGCGATTCCAGGTTGATGCCTTGCAGCGACTTGATGGCGGGCGCCAGCAGGCGCTTCAGGTCGGCGTCGGCCAGCAGCGCGATCAGCAGATGGCCGCTGCGTATCCTGGCTTCGCCGTATTCGACCGAGGCGAAGACCCAGGCGCGCTCCAGCAGCAGCGGCAGATGGGGCGACAGGGCGGGCGTGCGCGAGTTGCCGGTCTTGAACGTGTCCAGGGCGCGATCGAGTTCCTTGCGCGCCTGGTCCGGGGCGATGTCGAACTGGCGCAGGATGCGCGCGACATCCGTGTTCTCCGTCTCGAGCAGCTTGGACAGCAGGTGCTCGATCTCGACGTCGTAGTGGGTGCGCGACAGGCAAAGACCGGCCGCGCCTTCCATCGCGCCTTTGCATACGCCGTTCAGGCGCCCCACCAATGCCCGCAGGTTCACCGCCATGACTGGCCTCCCGTTGCGCTGAATTGAAATTCGCAGTCGTCCGCCGGCCGCGGGCTGCGCCGTCCGCCCAGCCAGGTATTCCAGCCCAGGCGAGCGGCATCCGGCGCGGCGCCGCCCAGCCGCGCCGGCCGGACTTCGTCGGCGCGGACCGCCAGCCGGATGCGCAGGTCCAGCGCCAGTCCGGTCATGAACCGTGCCAGCTCTACCGTGCCGTCCATCCAGCCCGCCCGCTTGTCGGCCGGCGGGAGCAATTGCTCGAAATGGCGGCGTCGCAGCGGTCCCACCCGCAGCCGCAGCGTGCTCTGCCGGTCCCAGAAGCGGCTGCCGAGCACGCACTCCCGCCCCAGCGCCGCGGCCTGCCGGCCCAGGCGCGTGCGGTCGCCGGCGGGTACGTCCTGCCAGGTGCCGACGCAGCTTTCCACCGCGACCGGCGCGCCCAGATAGTCGCTCATGACCTGCGCCAGCGACCCGGCGCCGTGCGGCCGCTGCGACAGCAGGCCGGCGTAGTAGCCCAGCGCCGCGCCGGGCAGCGGACGCCGCCGCGCGCGGGATTCGGTCCCGCGGCGCGGAAACAGGCTGCCGTACAGGTGGGGCGTCCCCATGCCTATCAGGTCGTAGACGTGGCGGTGCACGCCCGATTCCGCGTCCGATTCCAGCGCCACCTCGGGGCGATGGCGCGCCCAGGCGCGCCAGAAAAGCTCGATCAGCCGGTGATTGAACAAGTCCAGGAAATCCTGCGCGGCCGGGTCGCGCGCCTGGCGCAGGGCCATCAGCCACTCGGTATAGTGGCGCGGCAGGACTCCGGAGGGGCCGGCCAGGCCCATGAAGTTCACCCGCATCAATTGCGGGCCGTCGGTGCCGGCCCATGCCGGCCGGGCGATGGAGGCGATCTCGTTGGGCGGGAAGAACAGTCCCAGCGTCGTGCCGAAGCGCAGCGTGCCGGGTGGGATCGCCCGCGTCCCCGCCGGTACGCCCGCGCCGCGCAGCAGCAGCCGCACGGCCTGGAAGAATCCATATCGTTCCGGATGCGCTTCCAGCAGGGCGAGGTGGCTGTGGACGGGAGCGGCCATGTCGCTACACCAGGTGCTGGTCGCCCGACCGCGGGGCGAAGGTGGCCATGGCGGCTTCGCGCTGCAAGGTGCGCACGGTCAGCCGGGTCCAGGAGTTCGCGGTGCAGTACAGCCCGAAGAAACGGTCGAGCACGCAGGCCAGCAGATAGACCCCCGATCCGACGTACTGGCTTTCGTCGAAGGTCAGGGTGATGTCGGTGCCGCGCACGAAGGCCTGGCGGGGTGCCGCGCCCACGCGCGCGACCGACGGCGCGCCGGCCACGTCGACGATGCCGGCGATCTGTTTGCGCAGGCTGGCCGAATCGGTGAAGTTGTACAGGCTCAGGATCTCCAGCAGCGCTTCGCGCCCGTCCTCGACGATGGACAGATGGTTCAGTGCCAGATGGGAGATCAGCCGCCACTGGTTGGCGAGCCGCATGGGCGCGCGCCAGGTGGCGGTCGGTTTCTTCAGGAGGCGCGCGCCGGAAACGGCGCCGGCGTCTTCGAGCTGCAGGTTGCTGTCTTCGCCGCCGAAGGGCAGGAGCGCGGGCAGGTCGCGGTTGGTGCAGGTCAGCATGATGGACAGCGTGTCCACGGACGGCACGCTGGGATCCATGTCCTTGTCGACCAGTGCGATGCGCATGTCCGTTCCCTCGTCCGAAGGCTGCGGAGAAGGCACGCGGCGGGCGATCCAGTACGTGCCCGGTTCCTGTTCGATGCCATGCGCCACCGAGAAGAAGGGCAGGAATTCCCGCACCTGTTCCTGGGACACGCCGCGGGTGTGCCGGCGCACGCCGTCCACCGAATAGACCTCGAGTCCCAGCGGCCGCCGCACGTCGGGGACCACGGGATACTCGTGCAGTTCGTGCGTCAACCGTACCGGTTCGGCGGGCTGCGGGAACAGGTTGACGATGGGCGTGCAGTGGAGCTTGAAGGTATCGCGGCCCACCGTCTGCTCCAGCCGGCCCAGGCGCTCCTGGCGGCCGAAGGGCGCGAGCAGGAAGCGTATGTCGATGCCGCGGGCGTAGCGGCGCAGGTCCAGGCCGGTCAGGTCCACGAACAGGAATTTCTCCGGCAGGACGAAGTATTCCTGGATCAGCCGGTAGCCCAGGAACGAGCGTGGGTCGTAGTCCAGCAGCCCTTCGCCTTCGCCGAATCCCACCGGGCGCAGGCAGGAGGCGGGCAGCTCCAGCGGCTCCGCCGGGGGCTGTCCCTCGGCCGGCACGATCTGCACGCGGCTGGTGCTGTTGAGCAGCAGCTCATGCAGCGCATGCACCAGCGGGCTTTCGCCATCGAGATAGAAGCGCAGGGTATCGACGCCCAGTTGGGCGAAGCTGGCCTGGCCCCGGGTCTCCACGCGCACGCTGATGGTGGCGGCCGTCTCCGCGCCGCGCAGCGCGAAGGCCGACCGCTCGATGGACTCGCATCGGGCGGCCGTCACTTCCAGCGGCCAGACCTCCACCGGCCAGGCATTGCGGTAACGCACGGGCTCGCCCTGCACGGGGCGGGTCAGCAGCGTGGTGCCGCGCTCGACGCGCTGCGCGCCGCTCAGTTCGGCGCCCGGCGCCAGCAGCAACTGGGCGATCGACATCGAGGGCACCGGCCGCAGGAAGTGCGGATACAGCACCGACAGGAATGCCTCGGTGATCTGCGGGAAGTCGTCGTCCAGCTTCTTGTGGATGCGCGAGGCGATGAACGCGAAAGACTCGATCAGGCGTTCGACGTGCGGGTCTTCGTAGACGTCGCCGTCCAGCAGCAGCCGCGCCGCGATCTTGGGATAGCGCGCGGCGAACTCCTTCGAGAGCTTGCGCAGATGCGTGAGCTCGTCTTCATAGTAGGGAAGAAGTTCCTCGAGCATGGTGAGACGGTCCGGCGCTTTGGAGTAGGCAGTCTAGGAGGGGACGGCGCCCCGGGCCATTCGCCGAATGGCCTATTACTCGTGGCATCGGAGCGCAGCCGGACCTTATTGCTCCACGCAATTGTCCGGATCGGGAACCACGCATTCGGCCAGGACCGCGGGCCCGCCCAGCGAGCGGGTGCGTACCGCCGCCGTCATGGCCGAGGTCCGGAGGTCGCGCGGGAGCAGCAGCCACATGCGGCCGGTTTCCTTCATGCGCGAAGCCCGGTCTCCCGCCGTGGGGCCGAAACCCCAGAAGTAATCGGCGCGCACCGTGCCGCGGATGGCGCCGCCGGTGTCCTGAGCGAACATCAGCCGGTTGACGGCGCCGGCCGAGGGGGAGGAGCCGCCGGTGGAGACGAAGACCGGGTAGCCCAGTGGCGTGGTGCGAGGATCCACGGCGATCGAGCGGCCCGCCGTCAGCGGGACGCCCAACGCGCCCAGCGGGCCTTGCGGGCCGTCCGGGATCAGGCGGAAGAAAACGTAGCTGGGGTCGGGGATGCCGGTTGTCTGGCCGGTCCCGCCCATGGCGGCGGGCGAGGCGTCGCCGGGAGCGGAGGCGGGCGCCGGCGCCGGACTCGCGGCGGGTCGGGCCGATGTGTTTCCCCCCAGTGCCGCGATGATGGCGGCGACCTCCGGATCGGGAGCCGCCGGCCGGCTGGCCGCCGGGGCCGCCGGGGCCACGGGCGCCACGGGCGCCACGGGGGTTGCGGCGGGCGCGGCCGGACGCGCCGCCGCGCCGCTGCCGCGTCCCTGCAAGGCGGCGATGATGCGCGCCACGTCGGGGTCGCGCTGGATGGCGGGGGCGGTTTGCGGGGTGGCCATCGGCAGCGCGGCCGATGAGGTGGCGGCGGCACTGCTGGCTCCCAGCGCCAGGCCGCGGGTCTTGATCGCGGCGCCGACGGTGGCGGTGTCGGCGCTCGATGCCTGGGGCAGGAAAGGATGGCCGTTCTGTTCGCCATAGGCGACGCGCAGGGTCTCGCCACCGGCCAGCCGGATCTTGCCGGAACCCTGGATCTGCAGCGAATACAGGGCATAGGCATCGTTCACCCAGGCGAGTACCTGGGCATCCAGCGCGCGCCGCTCGATGGCCTGGCGCGACCAGTAGGGCACGATGCGGCCGCCCTCGGCCCGCACGCGGTAGCGCTTGTCGCGGATGCCGGGCGTCAGGTCGCCCATGTCCACGTCGTACTGGCGGGCGCCGGGCGACCCGGGCGCGGCCGGCGTCAGGCGGCGGTCGTCCAGCCGGAGCCACTGCCGCTTGCCCGCGGCCGCCACCTGGGCGTCCAGGAACAGCAGGTCGGCGGGCACGCCATGGACGGGATAGGGATAGCGGGAACTGCGGGTGCGGCTGCCTTCCAGCAGCGGCTCGTAATAGCCGGTGATGACGCCTTCGTCGCTCTGGTCCGGGTTCTGCATGGAGTAGGCGTGGAAGCGCTGCTCGAAGAAGCGGCGGATGCCCGGGTCGTCGATCGTTTCGATGCGGCCGGCGGCGGCGCACAGGTCATCCCAGACCGGCTTCTTTCCCAGGGCCAGGCAGCTCTGGCGGAAAGCGTTCAGGCTTTCGCGCGCGGAGTCCGCGGACCAGCCGGGCAGGGCCGAGAACGGCACCGGCTCGAAGCGGGCATAGCGGGTGGAAAAAGGCGTTCCCAGGTCGTCCGGCGGGGTTTGTTCACGGGCAGGAGCGGAGGCGGCGTCGGGGGTCGCCGGCGCGGCTGCCGGCACCGGGCGCGCGGCACCCGGCGGCGCGGACGGCTTCGAGGACGTGGGCGGTGCCGAGGCGGCGGGCGCCGCGGCCGATGGCGCGACGGGTGCCGGCTGCTGCGTGGCCGGGCCGGTGCATGCGGCCAGCGCCAGCAGGCCGGCGGCAATTGTCGTCTTGGGCAGCCGGCCCCGCATGGGCCGCCGTGGCGGGCCGGTTCGAACATGGCTGGTCGCGGGCGTCATGGCGCTTCTCCCGACAGAATCCTGACCATGCAGTGTGACGCTTCGCCCGCGTCCGTTCCATACTACCTAGGGGGTATGGCCTAGGGTGCGGGTGCGAGCCGCTGCCGCTGGTCCTCGTACTCGGCGGCGAGCCGCGCCAGCCGGGATTGCCGGGCCTGCTCCGATACCCATTGGCCCAGGATGGCCTGGCGCTGCGCGAGCTGGTATTCCAATCGCAATACCTGCAGCAGCATGCGGTTGTCGGCGGGCGGGAGGCCGGCCAGTCCGTGCAGCCGGCTCAGCACCACGCGTTCGGCGTCGCCCCGCGTGCCGGCGCTCTGGCCGTAGCCGCTCAGGAAGGTGCGCACCTTGTCGCGCATCGCGTCCGAGAAGCCCAGAAGCATGACGATGGCCCCGTGAGGAATGAGGTCAGACTCCCAGATGATCTTCAGGCGCGCGGCCTCCTGGGGGAAGTGGGTGCGGAAGCGGTCCAGGTCGGCGGTGTTGTTGGTGGCGACGTCCACGTCGCCGTTGGCGACGGCCAGCGCCGTGCCCTGGTGGCCATCGACGAGCTCGCTGGGGAAGTGACGTTCGATCGCGATGTTGCGGGGCGAGAACAACTGCAACTGGGGGATGACGTAGCCCGACATGGATTGCGTCTCGCCCAGGCCCAGGCGCCATTTGCCGGGCTGGTTCAGGACGTCGTCCAGGTCGCGGATGGGGCCGTCCTTGCGGACGATCAGGACCGAGCGGTAGCCGGGCAGGCCGTCCGGCCGCACGACCTGGTTCAGGACCGTCATGCCGTACTGCAGCACGGCTTCGAGCGCGAGCTTGCCCGACACGAAGGCCAGGTCGACCCGGTTCTCCTGCATGGCCAGGCGCAGTCCCTCGTACGAGGTGAAGGACTGGGCAACGACGGGGCGGCCCAGCGCGTCTCCCAGGTCGTCCAGCAGGGGCTTCCAGTCCTGGCGCGATTCCAGCGCGCCTCCCAGCGGCAGTACGCCGAAGCGAAGCGCGGCCTCCTGGGCCCCGGAGGCCTCCGGCAGGACCCCCAGCGCAAGACCGGCGAACATGAGGGCAAACGACATCCTGCGAACGAAAAACTGGGCGAACGTATGCACGATGGCGGGAGCGTGGACCGGGGCCAGGGATCATCGCATCAACACGCGAAGGCAGGAAGGGGGGGACATATTTGGCAACAGAATCCGCAAAAATCGAATTCGCTTGTCTTGGCGAACGGGCCTATCCACAATCACGAGACCTCCACTTCCCGTCTTCGCATGGCCGCGACGTCACGTTTCGCCGATCTTTCCCGCCGCTGGGTCGGCGGCATGCCGCTTGCCGTGCGGTTGATGCTGCTCAGCCTGGTGCCGGCGGCGGTAGCCATCCTGCTCGCGATGTCGGTGCTGGCGCGCCATCACCTGACCGAACTCACCCGCCTGACCGAGAACAACGCGCGGGCCGTGGCGCGCCAGGTGGCCACCTTGTCGCGTACGTCGCTGATGCGCATGGATCGCCGCGCCCTGCTCAACGCTGCCCGGGTCGGCAGCCAGCAGCCGGGCGTGCGGCAGGTGCAGATACGGACCCTGGATGGCGAGATCGTCGCCCAGTCGGGTTTCTGGACCAAGCCTACCGATCCGCCGGGACTCGAGGTGCTGGAGCCCATAGACAGCGAGGAGTCGGCGCGGGCGGGCGAGGTCATGGTGGAGTTCGACCTGGATTCCGTCGCCGCGGCGCGCCGCAACCTGTGGTCCACCCTGGCGGCGCTGCTGGGGGCCAGCCTGCTGGGCGTGGGCATCGCGGGATGGTGGGCGGCCCGGCGCATCAGCGCGCCCATACGCAAGCTGGCCGAGGTCGTCGACCGGCTGGGAGAAGGCGAGGAGGTCGAGGTCGAGACCGGCGCCACCGCCGAGGTCGGCCGCCTGCAGCACGGTTTCAAGGTGGCGGCCCAGGCGCTGGCGGACAGCCGCAGGACCATGGAAAGCCAGATCGCGCAGGCCACCCAGGAACTGGCCTTGAAGAATGCCCAGCTGGAAGCCGCCAACCAGGGCAAGACGCGCCTGCTGGCCGCGGCCAGCCATGATCTGCGCCAGCCCCTGCATGCGCTGACCCTGTTCGCGGACGCCCTGCGCTCGGACGAGACCGATCCGCCGCGCCTGGCTTGCATCGCGTCCATCCAGGAGTGCGTGCATTCGCTGGACCGCCTGTTCTCCGAGCTGCTCAACCTGTCCCAGATCGACGCGGGCGCGGTGCGCGTGCAGCGCGCCGTGTTTCCGCTGGACCGCCTGTTCGACGACATCAGCCGCAATTTCCGCCCCCAGGCCGAAGAACAGGGACTGCGGCTGGTGGTTCGCAAGACCGATGCCTGGGTCGATTGCGATTACGTCATGCTGTCCCGCATCCTGAACAACCTCGTCAGCAATGCGCTGCGCCATACCGCGCAGGGCGGCGTGCTGGTCGGGGCCCGCCGGGACGGGGCGGGAGGCATGCGCATCGGCGTGTGGGACACGGGCGTGGGCATCGCGCCGGAGCATCAGCACAAGGTGTTCGAGGAGTTCTATCAGGTCGATGCGTCCAGCTCGCGCGGATCGCGGGGGCTGGGGCTTGGCCTGGCGACGGTGCGCCGGCTGTGCGACCTGCTGGACATGCCGTTGCGGCTGCAGTCGCGCGTGGGCCGGGGCACGGTGGTGTCCGTGGTCGCGCCGGCGGCGGCGCCGGCCGAAGCGCCTCCGCCCTGCCCGGCGCAGGGCGCGCAGATCGATTTCACCGGCATGTTCGTGCTCGTGATCGACGACGAACCGAACATACTCGAGGGGCTGTCGCTCGTGCTGCGCAACTGGGGGGCCGAGGTGGCCGTGGCCGAGAGCCGGGCGCAGGTCCTGGCCCTGGCGGAACAGTGGGCGCGGCCGCCCGACGTGGTGGTCACCGACTTGTTGCTGCGCGATGGCGAGAATGGGCTCGAGGTGCTGCGGGCGCTCGACGCGCACCCTGGCATGCACGGCCGCCGCGCGGCGCGCCTGTTGGTCACGGGCGAGACCAAGCCGGATCGGCTGCGCGAGATTGCCGAAGCCGGTATTGCGGTCTTGCACAAGCCGGTGACCAGCGATGTGCTCAGGCAGGCGCTCGCGGCGGTGCTGCGCGATGCGCGCGGCCGCTACTTGACGGCGTAGGCCTGGGTATTGAGCTGGAGCACGGCGTCGAACTGGACTTTCTCCCGGTCGGGGCCCAGCGACAGCAGCGCGTCCACCTTGAATCGCAGCACGCGCTCGTACTGGCGGGGCGCCTCCAGTCCCACCCTGACCCGCGACAGGCGGCTCTCGTGCTGCGTGATGGCCGCTTCCAGCGCGCGCCGTATCCGGTCGCGATCGTGCGGACTGAGCAGGCTGTAGGACGAGAAGTCGGGAATGCCGTAGGTCAGCGAGGACTTGCGGCACTCGGCGTAGGCCTGCGGAATCAGGCGCGCTCCTTCCGAGCGTGTGTTCAGCAATGCTTCCAGGTCCCGCGAAACAGCGTCGCGCAACGCGTAAATATCGGCGCGGCCGCTGTCGGCGGTCGCCGATTCCAGGCGCTCGATCAGGCTTTTCATAGTGGGCCTCTACGCACCGCTGCTACATTCCAAGATAGCTCCACTCGACCCAGGATGCGGTGGATCCGGCTTTGCCGGTCCACCCGCATCGCCCCCTGGGGGGCGCGCGAAGCGCGTAGGGGGGGCCTACACCTTCACATTTTTCTTCAGGTCCCAGCCGGCGGAGGCGTTGCCCGAAGACTTCCCGTCGATGCCGATCTTGCTGTAGGTCATCTCGATCTTGCCGAAGCCCAGCGCGACGGCTTCCAGCGGCACGTCCTGCGTGTTGTCGGCGGAGCCGTCGCGGTTGACCGACGTCACGATCACGTCGGTCAGCTTGTACTCCATGTATTTCTCTTTCTGTCCGCCGGCGCGATTCACGGTGATGGTCGCTTTGGGAATCGTGGCCCCGGTGCAGCAGTATTCGAACAGCTTGGGGCTGGCGATGTCCAGGTTGTGCAGGAAGGTGAAGTTCTTTACCTCGACCCGCGCCGACCCGAGGTTGCCCGACGACGATGCGGTGTTCGACTGGGGCTGGGCCGCGCCGAAGCCGTAGTTCTGGATCTCGATCCAGTCCTTGTGCTTCTCGTCGGTGCTTTCCCCCTTGATCCCTTCAAGCTGGATGAATGCGTCGAATGCCATGATTCAGACTCCTCGTGGTGAATTAGCGGGCCGATTGCGGAAGTTCGGCCACCAGGCGCAGCGAGACGCTCAATTCGTCCAGCTGGTAGTGCGGGCGCAGGAAGGCGGCGGCCTTGTAGGCGCCCGGCTTGCCGGGTATCTCGGCCACTTCGATGCGGGCTTCGCGCAGCGGGAACTGGGCCTTGCGTTCCTGCGAGGCCATATCGTCCAGCAGGACGTACTGCGCCACCCAATTGTTCAGGTAGGTCTCGACGCTCGCCTTCGAGGCGAAGCTGCCGATCTTGTCGCGCATCATCGTCTTCAGGTAGTGCGCGATGCGGCTGACCGCGTAGATGTACTGCAGCTGCGACGACAGCCGGGCATTGGCGTTGGCGGCATCGGTGTTGTATTCCTTGGCCCGCTGCGCCGACTGGGTCGAGAAGAAGGCCGCGTAGTCCGTGCCCTTGCAATGCACCAGCGGAATGAAGCCCAGGTCCGCCAGCTCCTTTTCGCGCCTGTCGGTGATGGCGATTTCGGTCGGGCATTTCAGCGCGACCTCGCCGTCGTCGGTGGCGAAGGTGTGCGTGGGCAGTCCTTCGACCAGGCCCCCGCCTTCCACGCCGCGGATCGCCGCGCACCAGCCGTACCGGGCGAAGGCGTCGGTGATGCGCGCGCCCAGCGAATACGCGGCATTGCTCCACAGGTACTTGGAGTGATCCTTGCCCGTCACGTCTTCCTGGTAATTGAACGCCTCCACCGGCGCGGTGTCGGGCCCGTAGGGCAGGCGCCCCAGCACGTGCGGCATGGCCAGCCCGATGTAGCGCGAATCCTCCGAGGCGCGGAAGGACTTCCATTTGGCGTATTCGACCGTGTCGAAGATCTTGGCCAGGTCGCGCGGCCCGGACAGGTCGGTGAAGCTCTCGAACCCGAACAACTCGGGCGAGGCGGCCGATAGGAAGGGCGCGTGGGCGGAAGCGGCGATGTGCGACATCTCTTCCAGCAGGTACATGTCCTCGGGATGGCGCGTGAACTCGTAGTCGCCGATCAGCGTCGCGAACGGCGCGCCGCCGAAAGTGCCGTATTCCTCTTCATAGACCTTCTTGAACAACGCCGACTGGTCGAAATCCGAGGCGCTTTTCAGGTCTTTCACCAGTTCCTTCTTGCTGGCGTTGAACAGCTTGACCTTCAATGTGGTGCTGGTCTCCGAGCTGTCGATCAGGTACTTCAGCCCGCGCCAGCTGCCTTCGAGCTGCTGGAATTCCGGCGCGTGCATGACGGCCGACAACTGGTCGGACAGGACCGCGTCCAGTTGCGCGATGCGCGCGTCGATGGAGGCGATGGCGTCGCGCGAGATCGTGACCTCGCCGTCGGCGATCTGGCTGACCAGCTCGGCGATGAGGTCCCGCGCCCGTTCCTTCTCGGAATCGGAGCGGGCGACGCGGCTTTGCGACAGGATGGAGTCGAGCAGCGAAGCGGACTGGGCTTCGGCGGACGCGGCGGGCGCCGCGCCTTGTGGTTGGGTGTCGGCCATGGGCGGTCTCCGGTGGCTACGGTGCGTCAGGCTTTGGGGGTGTCGTCTTTCGCGACTTCCCGGGACAACTGGGCGATCTTGTCGGTGTTCTGCAGCACCTCGCTCAGCAACTCCTCGAACTTGTCGTTGCCCGCCATCTTGTTGCGCAGGTCGGCCAGCTTCTGGCGGGCTTCCAGCAGCTTGCGCAGCGGGTCGATCTGCCGCACGAGCCTCTCCGGCTCGAAATCGGCCAGGCTCTTGAAGTCCAGCGTCACGCCTATGCGCGACCCGTCGTCGGACAGCTTGTTGTCCACCTGGTATTGCAGGCGCGGCTTCATGCCCTTGAGCACGTCGTCGAAGTTGTCCTTGTCGACGTTGACGAACTTGCGGTCCTTCAACCGGGGCAGCGGCTCCTCGGGCTTGCCGCTGAAATCGCCCAGCACGCCCGCGACGAAGGGCAGTTCCTTCTTCTCGATGGCGTCGCCGATCTCCACGTCGTAGGTCAGCTGGACCCGGGGCGCGCGGACGCGGTCGAGCTTGTGCTGGGTGCTTTCCTTCTTGGCCATGATCGCTCTCCTTGGCATCGCCGGCGGTCGAACGGGAATGCGGTGCAGTCTAGAAAGCCGGGGCCGGCGGCGGTAGTAGCCAGACGGCCAGACGTGGAGATAGGCCGGAAGGGGTAGGGGGAGGTTGGACGAGATTGTCCTTGAGGTGCTTGGCGATGACAGGCAGATATCCGCAGAATCGCTCTGTCTTGCTTGTTTTTTTGTATCCAAAAGGATACTATTGATGAACACTATCCTTGCTACGAAAGCGTTCGAAAAATGGCTACACGGTCTGAAAGATTTGCGGGCCAGGGCCCGGATCATTGCCCGGATCCAAGGCGCTCGAACCGGGAATTTCGGCAGCCATCGCGCGCTTGGTCGGGGGGTGATGGAGATGAAGATCGATGTTGGTCCGGGATATCGGATTTATTACGCGAGGCAAGGGTCGGTGGTCTACCTGTTGCTTTGTGGCGGAGACAAATCGACCCAGGCCTGCGACATCAAGACAGCCCACAGACTATGGGCGACAAGAGAGGTCAATCATGAGGCGTGAAGTCAGGCCATTCGACGCATCGGAATACCTGGACAGCGAAGAGATGATCGCGGAATACCTCTCCGCAGCCATTGAAGAAGGCCCCGATGTTTTTCTGCTTGCCCTGGGGGATATCGCGAAGGCGGTGGGCATGGCCGAAGTCGCCCACCGTACCGGCCTGGGGCGGGAAAGCTTGTACAAGTCCCTGGCGCCGGGTTCCAAGCCGCGTTACGAAACCGTCTGGAAGCTGATTCAAGCATTCGGTCTCAAGCTGAAGTTCGAGCCGATGCACGGCTGAGCCCGTCACCCCCGCGGCACCCCGATCCGATCCCGTATCACCCCCAGCACCGAATCGTCGTTCACCACTTCCGCCAGCCACTGATCCAGCGGCATGTCGGCCCAGCTCACCGCGCGTTCCAGCAGGAAGGACACCGGGCTGTGCGGCTCCACGCGCTTGAAGTGGGCGGCGATCTCGCCCAGGGTACGCAGCAGCTCGGCGCGGGCCTGGAAGTCCACCGCCACGCGCGGCACGGCCATCGTGGCCGTGGCCACCGGCATGGCTTGCAACGCGGGTTCCGGCGTCGCGGCAGGCGCCGTGGATGCAACGACAGCGGTTTCGCCCGCCCCCGGTTCCTGTCGGGGGGCGATGCCCAGGTTCTGCGCCGCGCGCGCCAGCACCTGGCGCGCGCGCTTGAGCCCGTCGCCCAGGTCGGCCAGGCTGGGCGCCTGGCGGCCGAAGCGCTGGTCGACCAGCGCCTGCAAACGGTCGAAGGCGGCCTGCGCCGCGTCCACGGCGGCCAGGGTTTCCGACACGAAGCCCGGGCCGCTGCCCTCGATGGCCTTGTCCACCGATTCCCCCGTGGGTTTGCCCGCATCCAGCGCTTCCTGGTGGGCGGCGGCGTTCTGGCGCGCAAGGTTGTCGACCTCGCGCGAGTCCTGCCAATCGATCAGCGTGACGTAGGGTGCGGAAGCGGTCAGCGGCGCCTTCTTCAAGGCGAGCCCGCCATAGACGTTGAACCAGGCCAGTTTGCTGGCGCGTTCCTCCTGGTCGTCGCCATCGGGCCGCGGGTGCAGGCCGTCCCAGTAGGTGTCCAGCAGGCTGTGCAGCACATCCATCGCATCGGTGGCGCCGGCCAGTCCGTGACGGGCAATCAGGGCCTCGCCCAGCCAGACGGCGGCCTGCAGGTCCTTGCTCTGGCTTTGCAGCACTTCTGCCGCCAGGTCGGCGGCGGCCCGCCAGTCGGCGGTCTTCAGTTCGGTCTGCCAGTCGCCCTGCGACAGTGAGGGGTCGTCCGCGCGGCGCGCTTCCCGGATGCGGTCGTAGGTGTCCGAGAACGAGGCGTCCTCGCCGCAGGGATCGCCTCCGGCGATGGGTTGCATCAGTTCGGCGATATCGATGGCCATGGGAATCTCCAGGTCGTCATTCCAGGATGGAGGTAGGCAATGCGGCGGCCGGTTCGGTCCGGGCGTTCAGGAACCGCAGCATCTCGTCGGAAGGGCGTACGTCCATGAATACCCGGGCTTCGGTGAAGCCCTGCTGGGCCAGCCGTACCGACAGTTCCTTCCACTGGATGGGGCCGTACGAGGTACGGAAATCGGGCAGCCGGAAGGCGTGAGATCCCGAACGGAAATCGGAGATCAAGGTGGCGAAGCCTTCGGCGCCGGGGTAGATCAGCGTCAGCCGGGGCCCCAGGGGAGGCGGCGGAGTGGTGGCAGGCACGGGCGCGGGAACGGCTCCGGGCATGGCGCCAGGCGCGGCGGCCGCGGGCGCCTCAGGCGGCGCGGGCAGCGAGATGTGCAGGCGCGCCTCGATGCAGCTGTCAGGCGACCAGAACACCTGGGCCGTGGCTTCCGCCAGCGATTCCGCGCGGGTCGACGCGAGGTAGGTGCGCTCGCGGCAGACCACTTCCAGTACCGTGCCCTGCGGCCCCTCGCTGGCCGCGCCCATGCGGGTGGGCTGCGAGAACTGGAAGCTGCCGGCAAGAAACGGTTTGTTGACCTGGGTCGACAGGATGCGCCGCTCGGCCGCGACCATGCCCTGGTAGGCGGACGACAGCGGCAAGCCGATGCCGGCGATGCGCGTGGGCGTGCGTTCGCGTTCGGTGATGAAAGGCTGCAGCCAGTCCTTCACGAAGGCCGTCAGCCGCCCTTGTTCGCCGTACAGCGCGTCGACCTGCTCCTTGGGCGGCATGCCGCGCAGCGCGGCGACCACGCTCTCGTTCCACCGGGCCTGGACGAACTGGCCGGCGCGCTGCACGGTCAGGTACAGCAGCAGCCGCGACGGTCCTTGCACCACGGACCAGGCGGCCAGGTCGTCGCCCTTGAAGACCGCGGCGAATTGTTCTCCCGGCTTGTCCACCGCGGACAGCAGGGCGGCATAGTCGGCCGCCGGCGGCTGCGGCGGCGCGCCTTTGGCGCGGAACAGCTCGGCCGCGATGTCATAGGCGTCCTGGCCGCTGGTGTCGGCGCGCAGGCGGAGATAGGCGCGCGCGTAGTCCGGCCGCCGAGGACGCAGCACCCGTTCGGTGGTGTCGATCTCCGCCAGCAGCCAACTGGGGGGCTGGATGGGTTCGGCGCCCCACCAGCCACGGAACATCCCTGTCACGGCGTCGACCATGAATCCGCCCAAGGGCCGCCAGGCGTCCAGCCAATCGCCCTTCGCGCGGGCCCACGCCCGGGTCCAGCGCGTGCCCAGGGGCAAGG
Source organism: Pigmentiphaga sp. MLSB6-MA01 (assembly GCF_058793475.1). Lineage (NCBI taxonomy): Bacteria > Pseudomonadati > Pseudomonadota > Betaproteobacteria > Burkholderiales > Alcaligenaceae > Pigmentiphaga > Pigmentiphaga sp. MLSB6-MA01. The sequence continues at coordinate 513,685 of NZ_JBXAFV010000001.1, forward strand.
CAAGGTCCAGCCCTTGCAGGTCGCGATCGGTGACGGCGGCCAGCAGCAGGTACGGATCCTCGGCCGTGCCCGCGCGCTTGCCCATGGCGTCGAGCTGGGGGCGCCACAGCCTGGTGCCCTCGAAGAACCTGGCCTGGAAACGCCCCCATGCGCGAAAGTATTCGCTGAAGTACTGGGCTCGGAACGTTTCCAGGACAGGCTTGCGCTCGGGGACGGCGTCGGCGGCGGTGCGCAGCATGGGGGCCAGCACCTCCTGCCAGGTCTGGCGCGTGAACGCGGCCGAGACCGAAGGCATGGCGGCCGCTTCCACGCCCACGACCCGGTCCGGCGGCAGCCAGAAGGCGGTCAGCGCGATCGGATCGCGGCGTTGGTCGGCCCAGGCGCGGACATCGTCCGGACGAGGCGTATGGGCCGCCAGCAGTCGGGCCAGGAGCGTGCGCAGGCGCTGGGCTTCCGCGTCCAGCGTGGCCGATTGCTGCCAGCGCAGGTAGCCCATGTAGGTGGTGAGCAGGGCGGCGGCGTGTTCGCGATCGGCCCGCGCGTCCTGCTCACCCGAGACAAAAGGGCTGAACGGCCTCGCGTCCTGGTCGAACGCCAGGTTGGTCGCCGCTTCCTGTTGGCACGCGTCGCTCTGCCGGCGGCAGTGGTCCAGCATGCGCAGCCGCTGGGAGACCGCCAGCAAGTGCTCCAGTCCCGCCTGGTTGCGCGCGAGGTCGGTTTCGATGATCTGGTCGTAGGGGGCCAGGATCAGGTTGGAGAAATCGCGCAGCACCTGTTCCTTCATCCGCTCGATGTCGGCGTCGGCCCGCCGCAGGCCGAATCCCAGGCCGGTATCGGCGCGCGCCACCTCCAACTGCTCGATGGTGCGGCCGCAGCGGGCCAGCCAGCCAATGCGCGCGGCCGCCACCGCGTCGCTGGGTTCGCGGCAGGCCGTCTGTGTCTGCGCCAGCAGCCTGCCGTCGTCCTGCCGGGCGTTGACGAAACCGTAGCTCAGCATGGCCGACAGGCCGAGCATCGCGCCCACGCCTACCGCCGCGATCGCCATCTTGCCGGCATTGCCCCGGAAGCTGGGCGAGGCCAGGGGCTGGTCGGCGGGCAGGAAGCGGGTGAAGAGGTCGTCCAGGAAACCGCCCGCGGCGCCGCTCTTGCCGGCGGCGGTCTCGGGCGGCGAACCGGTCAGGAACAGGCCGCGCCAGCGGGGCGTGCGCTGGAAAGGATTGTCTTCCAGCATCAGGCCGATCAGGGTTTCCAGCCCGGGCTCCAGGGCCCGCACGTGCTCGACGAATTCATAGATGGCCCGGCGCCCCGCCGGGGTGGCCTGGCCGCGCAGCGCGGTGATGCGCAGTGCGTGCAGGCGCCGCACGATGGGGGCATAGAGTTCTTCGAGCCGGTTCCCGGTCGCCGCGCTGATCTCCTCCGTATCCGAGAGCCGGTGCCCCACCGCCTGCGCCAGTGCCTGCTCCGGCACGACGGCGGCGAAGGCGCCGTAGCCGGGTACCTGGTCCAATCCGGTGACCACCAGGTACACCGGAAGCTGGACCTGCAGATGCTCCAGGGCCTCGTCCACCAGCCGCCGCAGCCGCATCGCCACCGGCCGCACCGCGTCAGGGCCCGCCAGCAGCGTGCGCGCGCCCATGCAGACGACGATGCCGTTCAGCGGCAACTTGTCGCGTTCGGTGGAAAGCAGCATCAGCGCCTGGTACCACAGCCCCCGCTGCACGCGGGCCGAGGCGTCGCAGACCGCCGAGGGCGGCGTCTCGATCGCGATCATGGATTTGAAGAACCACCATCGCCAGTAACCGTCGGGCTGGGGATCGGGAGGCGGGAAGGGCGAGACCCGGTTGGCCGCGCGCAGCAGGCCGTCCACGCCCGCCTGCTCGTCGCCCACGAACAGCATCCAGGGGATGCGGTAGAGCGGGTCGCGGCCCCTGCCGATCTCGGGCGAGCGCTGGATGGTCTGGCGCGCCTGCGCGATGGCGGTGCGCATGCGCTCCAGCGCCACCTTCTCGTCCTCGGGGTTGCCCGGGCCCAGGTCGCCGATGCGCTTGCGCGCGAACCCCCGCCGCGAGAACCGCTTCGCGCCCGAGGCGAACCACCACAGCACGGCGAAGGCGACCAGGCACAGCGCCAGCACCTGCCAGAACCGCGCAGGCAGGAGCGGCAGCACCAGCATGGCTACGAGGGCCAGCAGCACGGCGGCCAGCAGCAGCAGGACGACGGCGGTGGCCACGCGGACGGCGCGTTTCTTCATGCCGGGCAGACGTTCCAGCGGCTGGGCGATACGGTCGAGGAAACTCATGGCGTCACCGCTTCGGTTCGGTTTGCAGGAACAGGAAATTCGCGGCCAGCTTGTCGTTGCTCCGGTGCGCATCCAGGAACTCGCGCAGCTTGGGCAGGTAGGCCGATGCCGGTTCGTACTCGGGCCGCTCCGCCGTGTACAGCGGCGACGGCGAACTGACCACCGTGATCAACTCCTGGCCGAAGGGCGGCCCGACGATCCAGCCCTCGGGTATCTTCTCGCCCACGTTGAATTGCTCGCCCGCGCGTATCAGCCGGCCGTTCTCCGGTTCGCGCTTGTTGGGATACAGATGGATGACCGAGCCGTCCACCGTGTAGTAGTCCACGTACAGGTAGCCGTCGTAGTCGGCCTGGCCCAGCTTGACGGTGACGCGTTCGCCTTCGGTGAAGCGATCCGAGTGGCCGGTGGTGGGCGTGACCTGCAGGCCGTGCCGGCGATCGAGGTTCCGGGCGCGGTAGGGCTTGAGCAGCGCCACCACCTCGCAATGCGGCCAGATGCGCACCTTGACGTCGAAGGCGGGCGACTTCACGCCCTTGATGGCGGCGATGTCTGTCTGCACCCGCGCGATGTCCTCGGGCCGCGAGACGAAGCCGCTCACCGTGGTCGCGCCGCTTTCGGCCACCTGTCCGGCCAGCTCCGAGCACGCGTAGGTCTGCAATTGCCCCTGCACCAGATCCGCGACCGAAGGACCGGTGTCGCGCGGACCCGCCACCAGCAGCCATAGCAGATAGCCGACCGGGATCAGCAGGGCCACCGCCGCGCCGGCCTTCAGCAGCAGCTTGTCCCACTGCTTGGGATAGCGCGGTCCGGACGGATCCTTCATCAGGTAGGGCTGCGGCGTGATGGGTTCCTCGCGCAGCGTGTGCAGGGCCGCCGGCGGTACGGGTAGCTGGCGGCCGTGCAGTTCCTTGAGCTTGCCCAGTTCGCCGGTGTCCGCGGTCTCGAAGTAATACTGGCCGACGAATCCCAGCAGCAGCGCGTGGTAATAGACTTCGCGCACCTCGTCCTCGTCCGACTTCAGGATGGACAGGTGGTGGAAGAACTCGTTGCCGGCGTTGTTGGTGTTGAACAGCGCGACCTGCAGCGGCGTGACGCTGTTCCAGTAGGCGGGGTTGCGCGTGATGATCTCGTCGAACCAGGACACCACCGCGAAACAGGCCGATTCCACGTGTTCGGGCCGCTTGCCGGCCGCCAGCGCCGCCGCCTTCGCCGCGGCGATCAGTTTGCGCGCGTGCTCTTGAACCTCGGCGGCCCCGTTGCCGGCGGTGCCGGCGGCGATCCGCTCGTCCAGCTCCAGGCCGAACGAGAAGACCGGTGAAAAGAAATCCAGCAGGCGTGCCATGGATGACTCCTGGTTGGGCGCTTGTTGCTATTCTTCTGCGCCGACGGGGAACAGCTTGATGACCGTCTCGTCTGCGGGGAGATCGGAAAAGATCGAGATGTTTCGCCGATCCTTGATGAATTGCCAGAACTGGTGCCGGGTATCGATCAGGAAATACGTCGTGTTCGGCGTCTTCTGCGGCAACTCCTCGGGCGGTACCGGCAGCAGGTCGATCTTCAGGCCGAAGAGCGCCGCCTGCAGCAGCCGCGGCATCTCCTCGCTCGAGGCGATCTTGCCGGTGCGTTGCAGCCGCTGGGCCAGCTCCATGCCCTGCACCGATGATTCGAAGGCCAGGTAGAAGCGCGTCTTGTCCGACGCGAACAGGCTCACCGGCAGGTCGGCCTTGTGGAAGCGGCCGTCGTAGGCCAGGGTGATGCCGACCTCCGCGCCCACCGTCAGCGCCTTGATCAACATTTCCGCGCGGGTGAAAGCCAGCTTGAAGCAGCGCCGCAGGTCGTCGTGGTCGTAGACCGGCAGCTCGGTTTCCGCGGGGTTGGGCTGCAGTCCCCCGGCGTAGCCGATTTCTTCGGAGAACACCGAGAACTCCGCCACCAGCCGCCGCAGGTCCTGGTACAGCGGCCAGGGCGGCACCATGCCCAGCCGCACGTGTTCCTGCAGCAGCGGGATGTAGCGCGCGAAGGTCTGCATCATCAGCACCCGCATCACTTCCTGCGCGCTGGTCGAGGCCGCGCGTATGCCGCGCTGGCGCTTGGCCGAGGCGAAATCCTGGCCGCGCGACACGACCAGATCGCGCAGCGCGCGCGTCCAGCGAGCGAGGTTGGACGACGCGTTCAGGGACACCAGCGGCGGCACGTAGTCCGGGGAAGGCTTGAAGCGGCCCGGGCCATTGGGAAGGATCTCGGCGAATTTGCAGGACTCCGCGCCGCCCAGCAGCGCGTCGGCATGCTCGTCCAGGCTGCACACGATCTGCGGCTGGCAATCGACGAAGTCCACATCCACCGCGGGCGCCTGCGGATCGAACGGATCGGCCACGTGCTCCGTGCGCAGCGCATGCCGTGCCGGCAGCAGCGACTTCTGCGCCGAGCCCAGCCCCTGGACCGTGGGGTCGCGCGCCAGCACGAGATAGAGCGAGATCGGATCGTTGCCCGCCACCGTCATCTCCAGCAGGCTGCGCTCGGGAACCTGGGCGTTGCCCGGCGCTGGCGCGCCGGCCGAGCCGCCGCCCACCCAATGGCCATCGGCCGTCAGCAGCGCGTAGCGGGAAATCCGGACCACGCCGCCCGCCAGCGCCTGCTCGTCCAGCTCCAGCACTTCGAAGCCGCGCGGATAGGGCGAGTGCAGCCCATGCAAGGCCCACCCGTAGGCCCGCGCCCATTCCTCGTGACATTGCAGATGCTGCGGGGCCAGGAACGCGCCCTGGCCCCAGAAAACCTGCTGTCGGTTCAACATTCCGGTGTCCTCCCCGTAGCGTGCCGTCGCCCGTTCACAGCGGTTCCGCCACGATCAGGAAGCCGCGCTGCCTCAGCCGTTCCAGCAGGCCGGCGGCTCCCGTCAGATGAATGGCGCCCACGGCCACGAACATGCCACCGCGTCGCAGCAGCTCGTCCAGCCTGGGCAGCCAGCGTTCATTGCGCGCTTCGATCAGGCAGCGCCGCGCCCGTTCCTCGATGGGGCGGGCACGCGCGTCCAGCCCCACCATCGCGTCGATCTCGTCCAGCCACGCGGCCAGATTGCGGCTGCGGTAGTACTCCAGCACCCGGGCCGACTGTTCACCGAAGAGCCAGGGAGTCCGCAGGCGTTGCGCCAGCACCAGCGCCTGCTCCGTCGACGGCACGCAGTCCAGCGCCGCCAATTGCTCGTCCAGTGTTTCCAGATGCTCGGTGCGCAATTGCATGTCCGCTGCCCAGCGTTCCAGCCGCCGATCCAGCGTCTGTTCGCCCGCCACCTCGCCGCGCGCCTCCAGCAGCGCCAGCGCCGCCCAGGGTTTCAGGCGGTACAGCAGGGCGGGCGACACCGCCGGCAGCAGCCGCTGCAGCTCGGCGAACGCCTGCTGGCCGATCAGGCCGGGCAAGCCGGCCTGATCGGCCAGCAACCGATAGCGTTCCTTCGACGCATCCCAGTGGGCGTCGTTGCCTGCCTCGTTGACCAGCATCCGCGTATGGCGCATCGCCTCCCGCATCACGCCGGTATCCAATGCCAATTCCTCGGGATCGCCGAAATGGATGGTGCCGAAGATGAAATTGACGGGTTCCTCCGTGGCGGCGCCTCGCGCGTCGTCGGATGCCGAGGCGGCCGATGGCGGCTGCACCCGGAAGAGGACGCTGCGCCACTGGCGCCAAGCCTCCGCCGGCGGCTCCTCCTCGCGTTGCGCCGCGCCAGGCTGCGCCGACGCGAACACCGGAACCCCCGCGGCGCAGGCCAGCGCCAGCAATAACGATCGCAGCGCCGACCATAACCCTGGCATGGACCGGCACGGGGGGCGGGAGTGCAGTCCCATGGTCCGCGTCCTCGTAGAAAGTGATGGCGATTCTTTCAGACGGGATATATCCGGGCCATATTCCGAGCGGCCTATATCGTTGGTGCAGGCCACGGGTCCTTGCTTAGCGGGGGCGGGCCGACTATCTTTACGATGTCAGGGATATGGGGGGAATATGAAGATCCTGATCGCTGATGACCACAGGCTGGTCATCGAGGCTGTCAAGGTAAAACTGGCCGAACTGGGGCCCGATGTCGAGTTCAGGATGGCGCTCAAGGTCGAAGACCTGCGGCGGGAAGCCTCCGACGACCTCGACCTGGCCCTGATCGACCTCACCATGCCCGGCGCGGAGGGCTACAGCCATATCGCCGAGCTGCGCGAGCGCCTGCCCGCGCTGCCCATCATCGTGCTGTCCGGCGTCGAGGATCCCGACGTCATGCGTGCCGCCATCGACCTGGGGGCCCTGGGCTTCATCCCCAAGGCCTATTCGCCCGACGTCATGCTGTCGGCGGTGCGGCTGGTACTGGCCGGTGGCGTGTTCGTGCCGCAGATGATGCTGTCCGGCATGTCCCACCAACCGTCCGGCGCCCCCCTGGCCGCGGCGGACGCCGCCGGCGGCGCCCGCTCGACTTCGCTGGACCAGTTGCGCGGCCTACTGACCGAACGGCAGGTCGACGTGCTGCGTCTATTGTCCCAGGGCAAGCCCAACAAACTCATCGCTCGCGACCTGGGCATCAGCGAAGGCACGGTCAAGATCCATCTGGCTGCCATCTTCCGCGCGCTGGACGTGCGCAATCGCACCGAGGCGGTGGTCGCGGCCCGCGGGCTGGCGGGCCTGTAGCCCGGTCAGTCCTCCACCCACCTTACGGCTTCGTCCACCGCGGCCCGCGACGTACGGAAGCCGTTGGCGGGATGGCCGGGATCCGCGAAGCCGAACGCAATCCCGCAGACCACCTTGCGATCCCGCGCGATGCCGAAATGATCGCGGATGAAGGGCGAATATTCCGCCAACGCAGCCTGCGCGATCGTCGCCACGCCCAGGCTGCGCGCCGCCAGCATGAAATTGCCCACGTAGGCGCCGCAATCCACGGCCCCGTATACGCCCAGCGCCTCGGGCGTGGTGACGATGGCTACATGCGGCGCGCCGAAGAACCGGAAATTCTCCGCACCTTGCCGGGCCGAGGCCTCGCGGTCTCCGCGCTGCACGCCCACGCTCGCGTACAACTGGAAACCGCACTCCCGCCGCCGTTCGCGATAGACGCCGGTGTACTCGCGGGGGAAGGGAAAGTCGGGATGCGTCTCTGGCTGGGACATTACGTGCTCGAACAAGGCCTGCCGGAACCGTTCCGTGCCCGCGTCCGCCGTCACGACCAGTTCCCAGGGCTGCGTGTTGCACCAGGAGGCGGTGCGCTGGGCCAGCGCGAGGATGCGCTGGATGGTGTCGCGGGGCAGTTGCTCCGGCAGGAAGCCGCGGCAGCTCCAGCGGTCCTGGAGCAGGCGGGTGAGCGAGGCGTGGTCGTCGGCGTGTGAGGTCATGGAGCGTTTCCCGAACCAGTATTGCCCGTGTTCCGCGGCATGCGGGCGATGCCGTCCATCATGCGGTCGGCCTGGCCAGGTACCATGCCAGCGTCTTTCGCATCGCGCCGTCGAAGTCCTCCCGCGGCGTCCATCCCAGCTCATCCCGCATCCGCGCCGCATCGATGGCATAGCGCCAGTCGTGTCCCGGCCGGTCGGCCACGAAGCGGATCAACCGGCGGTGCGGCGCGCCTGCGGGACGATGTTCGTCCATCAGCGCGCACAGTTTTTCGGCCACCTCGATGTTGTTCAACTCGCAGCCGCCGCCGATGTTGTAGGTCTCGCCCGTGCGCCCGTCCCGCAGCACCCGGTCGATGCCCCGGCAATGGTCGTCCACGTACAGCCAATCGCGCGAGTTTCCTCCGGTGCCGAACACCGGTATGGGCTCGTCCGCCAGGCAGCAGCGGATGATCGTCGGGATGAACTTCTCGTCGTGCTGATAGGGGCCGTAGTTGTTGGAGCAATGGGTCGTCACCACCGGCAGTCCGTACGTGCGGTGATAGGCGCGTACCAGGTGATCCGAGGCTGCCTTGCTGGCGGAGTAGGGCGAATTCGGCGCGTAGGGCGAAGCCTCGGTGAAGGGCGCGTCGTCCGGACCCAGCGAACCGTAGACCTCGTCCGTGGATATATGGTGGAAACGCCGCCCCTGCGCGGACGGCCCTTCGGCCAGCCATGCCTGGCGTGCCGCCTCCAGCAGCACGAAGGTCCCGTCCACGTTGGTCCGCACGAAATCGCCCGGCCCGGTGATGGAGCGGTCCACATGCGTTTCGGCGGCGAAGTGGACGATGGTATCGACGTCATGCTCGCGCAGCAGCCGCCCGACCAGCTCCGCGTCGCAGATGTCACCATGGACGAAGACATGGCGCCCGCTGGTGTCGAAGCGGGGAAGGATGCCGGGATCGGCCGCGTACGTCATCAGGTCGAGATTGACCACCCGCACGCCAGGATCGCCGGCCAGCAGATAGGCCACGAAATTCGCCCCGATGAAACCGGCGCCGCCGGTGACCAGGACATGCCGGGGAACATGACTCATGCCGCGTCCTTCCATGCGGACAGTACTTCTCGCAGGCCTGCCTGCCAATCCGGCGGTGCCAGGCCCAGGGCCTCGCGCGCCCGTGTGCCGTCCAGCACTGAATAGCGCGGGCGCCGGGCCGGGGTTGAGTAGTCGTCGCTATCGACGGCGGCCACTTCAGGTATCGAGTCCAGAAGACCCAGTTCGCGCGCACCGGCCAGGATCGACCGGGCGAAGCCATGCCAGGTCGTCGCCGGGCCGCCAGGATAATGATAGGTTCCCCAGGGAAGTTCATTGCCGGCCCTGATACGCGCCGCCAGCTCCAACAAGGCCAGGGCGATCGCGCCCGCGTGGGTGGGCGTGCCCGCCTGGTCGGCCACCACGCGCAGCGGCTGGCCCTCGCTGGCCCGCCGCAGGATCGTGCGCACGAAATTGCCGCCGTGCGCGCCGAACACCCACGACACCCGCAGCGTCAGGTGGCGGGGCAGGAGGGCTGGCAACAGCCGTTCTCCCTCCCATTTGCTGAGGCCGTAGGCATTCAGCGGCGAGGGGGCGTCATTCTCGGTGTAGGGGGTGGCTTTCCCGCCATCGAACACATAGCAGGTCGACAAATGCAGCAGCGCCGCACCCCGGGCCGCGCAGGCCCGGGCCAGGTGGCCGACGCCATCCCGGTTTACCGCCCAAGCCTGCCCGGGCTCGCCCTCCGCCTTGTCCACCGCCGTATAGGCGGCGGCATTGATCACGATGTCGGGGCGATGCTCGGCCATGATGCGGCGGGTGGCGCCGGCATCGGTGATATCCCACTGCCCGTGATCCAGCCCCACGACGCCCAGCGCCGCGCCGCGCAACACCAGCTCGTGTCCCAATTGCCCCCCGGCACCCGCGACCAGGATGGTCATGGCATGGCCCGGTAGACCGGCAAGCGGTCGTGAGGCAGGTCCGACAGCAGCGGGTGTGCGCCATCCTTGGCCGACAGTGTGTAGGGGCCCGCGTCGGGCCAGGCGATGTCCAGCGCGGGATCGTTCCAGCGCACGCCGGCCTCGGCGGCCGGGTCGTAGTAGGCCGTGCACTTGTAGACGACCTCGGCCTCGTCCGACAGCACGCAGAAACCGTGTGCGAAGCCAGGGGGAATCCATACTTGCCGGTGGGCGTCGCCATCCAGCTCCGTGCCGGCCCAGGCGCCGAAACGGGGCGATCCCCGCCGCACGTCAACCGCCACGTCGAAGATCCGGCCCCGCGCCACCCGCACCAGCTTGCCCTGCGCGTAGGGCCACTGGAAATGCAGCCCGCGCAGCACCCCGCGCCGCGACAGCGACTGGTTCTCCTGCACGAACCGGGCTTCGATGCCGGCTTGCTCCAGCCAACTCGCCCGGAATGTCTCCACGAAATACCCGCGTGCATCGCGCCGCACGTCGGGCGCGAACACCAGCACTTCCGGCAGGCGGGTTTCCAGCACGTCCACGATCACACCTCTTGCCGGCGGGCGATCAGCCCGGTACCTGATACTGTTGGCAGGCCACCTGCACCAGCCTGTGGTCCTCCAGGCGCGCCGCGGTCAACTGCCCGCCCCAGACGCAGCCCGTATCCAGCGCCAGCAGACCAGGGCGTTCCAGCAGGCCCAGGGTCGACCAATGCCCGAACACCACGGTGACCGATTCGGTCGCGCGCCCCGGCACGTCGAACCAAGGCATGAACCCGTCCGGCGCGTGCCTGGCGCTCGCTTTCGCCGCGAACTCCATCGTGCCGTCGGCCGAACAGAAGCGCATCCGCGTCAACGCGTTCACGATCACCCGCAGCCTGTCCGCCCCTTGCAGCCCATCATGCCAGGCCGTCGGCAGATTGCCGTACATCTGTCCCAGGAAGTCCCGCCAGTCCGGCCCGCGCAGGGTCGCCTCCACCTCGCCGGCCAGCGCCAGCGTCTGTGCTGCCGTCCAGCCCGGTAGCACGCCCGCATGGACCAGCAGATGCCCCAATTGGAAATGCGCCAACGGACGGTGCCGCAGCCAGGTCAGGATATCGGCGGCGTCCGGCGCGTCCAGGATCTCCTGGATCGTGTCCGATTTTCCCGCCTTGCGCAGCCCGGCGGCCACCGCCAACAAGTGCAGGTCGTGATTGCCCAGCACCGCCACGGCCCGTTCGCCCAGCGCCATCACCCTGCGTATCGTCGCCAGCGAAGCCGGGCCACGGTTGACCAGATCGCCCGCGAACCAGAACCGCGCATCGGCATCGCCGGCGATTTCCGGCTGCGAGAGCAGCGATTCCAGCGGCGCGCAGCACCCCTGCAAGTCGCCGATCATCCAGATACTCATGACGCGGCACCCGCCGCCTGCCGCCATCGGGCGCGCAGCAAATTACCGTACTCCATCCCCAGCATCGCCAGCAGCGCGACTCCCAGGGCCAGCGCATTGGGCGCGACCGCCGTCACCCAGGCCGGCCAGCGATTGAGCATGCCCACGTTCAGCGACAGCTGATTCAACATGAAAAAGCCCACGCCCAGCAGGATGCCCAGGAAAATCTTCACCCCGACTCCCCCGCGGCGCGTCTGCATGAACCCTATGGGCGCGGCGATAGTGATCATCGCCAGCAGCGTGAACGGATAGATCAACTTGCGCCAGATCGCCACGATCTGCCGGTCGGACGTCAGATGGTTCTTGTTCAGATAGCCCACATAGTCCAGCAGATCCGTGAACGACATCCGCTCGGGCGTCAGCACCCGGGCCAGCAGCAACTCCGGCGTCAACGTCGTGGACACGGTTCGCTCGGCCTCCCGGGTGACCACCACCGGGGCCTCGGTCGCCCGTGCCCCGCCATGCAGCGACGACTCCAGCGAGGGAGAGATCGTCGTGATCGCCACGTCATGCAGACGCAGCTCATTCGTGCCGAAACTGGCCGCCTTGGCCTGCGTGATGGAGGCCAGTTGCCGCGCCGACGTGAAGTCGTACAACGTGACGTCCGAGGCGCCACCACCGGCCTGCAGCGTTCCCACGTTGATGATGCGTTCGCCGCCGGGCGTGTCCTCCTTGAACCAGTAGCCGCTGCGCAGCACCCCTGACGACCGCCCGCCCGCGCTGCCGGTGATCGTCAACCGTGTCTCGTTCAACTTGATCTCGGCCGCCGGTGTCAGCCACTCCGCCAGCATGATCGCCAGGATCATCACCGGCACCGATACCAGCCACAGCATTCCCAGCAACCGCATCCCGCTGACCCCCGACACCCGCAGGATCACCAGTTCGTGCCGCTGCGCCAACCCGGCCAGCGCCAGGATGGCCCCGATCAGCAAACCGATGGGCAGGATGTCGTAGATCCGCGTCGGCAGCGCGAGCAACTCCAGGAACAGCAGGTGGTACAGCTTGAAGCCGCCGCGGCCCACCTGGTCCAGGTCGTCCACCAGGGCGAAGAACGAGAACAACCCCACCAGCGCCATGAGGACGACGGACGAGGAACGATAGATTTCGGTGGCCAGGTAGCGGCGGGCGGTGTTCACGGCGTATCGGAAAACGGGCAGGCCGTTAGTGTAAAGGATGGCCGGCGGGGGGAAGGCCGGCCCCGCCGCAAGTTACTTCACCTCGAAACCGTGATACTTCTTGCCCAGCGCCATCGTGGCTTCGAACAGCCCCGTCTTGCTGCCGCAGTCATAGCGCTTGCCATCGTAGCGATGCGCGAACACCTTCCGCTTGGCCTGCATCAGCGCCGCGATCCCGTCCGTCAACTGGATCTCGCCGCCGGCACCCTTGCCCAGCGTACGCAGGTGATCGAAGATCTCGCCTTCCAGCACGTAGCGGCCAACCACCGCCAGCGTGGACGGTGCGTCCTCCGGTGCGGGCTTCTCTACCATATTGAATACCTGGGCCGTCTGGCCCGAGGCGTCCCGCGTATCGACGATCCCGTACTTCGACGTGTCCTGCCGGTCCACGTCCTGTACGCCCAGCACGCTACCACCATTGGCCTGGGCGGCGTCGACCAGCTGCTTTGTAACAGGTACGTCCGCATCGATCAGGTCATCGGCCAGCAGCACCGCGAACGGCTCCCGGCCCACCACCGGCTCGGCGCACAGCACCGCGTGGCCCAGACCCAGGGGAGCGGGCTGCCTAATATAGATACAGTTCACCGATGGCGGGATGATGTTCCTGACCGTGCGCAGCAGTTCGATCTTGTGCTTGGCCACCAGCTCGGCTTCCAGTTCGGGCATCGAGTCGAAGTGATCCTCGATCGCCCGCTTGTTGCGGCCCGTGATGAAGACCATCGTCGAGATCCCCGCCGCCACCGCTTCCTCGACGGCGTACTGGATCAAGGGCTTGTCGATGACGGGCAGCATCTCCTTCGGCATGGCTTTTGTTGCAGGAAGGAAACGCGTGCCCAGGCCGGCGACAGGAAAGACAGCGGTGCGGATGGGTTTCATAGAAGAGACTCGAGAAAAGGTGAGAATGCTGTGTTGCTGGGCATGTTACTCGACTTGCTTCTCGTTCCGGGACTGCTGGAGGGCGGAAATTGAGTGGAAGGAAAAGGGAAAAAGCGCCTGTTACCGTTGATCAAACTCTGGTAACGAGGGCTATCATGTCGACTCCTGGAGAGCAATCAGACATTAGTGAAACCTTCCATCGCGGGATGATCGCAAATTTGTTATAGAAATTAAGTGCGATATGGAGGCTGAGGGTTTCATGGTATGTTTGCTCGCCTTTGCCTCTTCCATGAAACCAAGGGTTTACCCTTGGTTTGCTGTGGGTTGACCCCTCTCCTCGACGCCTATCGTGCACAAAAGTGGTCTGATTCGTTTGGATTCGCCAATCGGCAAGCATGTCATTCGATTCATTACTGTAAGCCTGCTGGGGGCCGGTGTCTTCACGGCGGGCTCCGGTGCCGCCTGGGCGCAGAATGCCGCGATGATCGAGGCTGGCAACCAGGATCTCCGGGAGGACATTCAGTGGCTGGTCGACCGAAGGATTATCGGCTACGTGTCTACATCCACGTGGCCTATTCCGGTGTCCGTATTGGAAACCGCCATGGAGGCCCGCAAGAAGAAGGGGCTGACGCGAGCGGATGTGCATGCGATCTTGTCAGTACGGCGCTATCTGGACGATCAACGGAAGGCCAGTTTCGGGGTTATCGCCCAGGTCAATACTGACTCTTTGCCGCAATTGGGATTTGCGAGCCAGAGTCGGGCGGCTGCCACCGGGAGCGTTTACCTGCAGGGCGGAAACGACACCGTGGCGGGCAAGCTCCAGGTCAACGGCTTGCTGGATCCTTTGACCAGCAAGCAGTCTAAAGGCAACTTGGAAGGCAGCTATGTGTCGGCTCGCTTCCTGGGCCAGGCCTTGTACGTCGGGCAATTGGCCCATTTTTGGGGTCCGGGTACGGACGGCAGTCTGAATTGGGGAAATGCAGCGACTGCCATACCAGGTATTGGAATTCAACGGGCGACACAAACAGCCCCGGAAAGTAGCTGGCTCTCGTGGGTTGGGCCATGGGGTTACGACGTTTTCCTGGGGCAATTGCAGCACGACAAGACCGTACCAAACGCCAGAGTGATAAACATGCGGGCTTTCTTCCAGCCTATCCCGGGCCTGGAGTTGGGAGCATCGAGATTTATCGAATGGGGCGGAAGCGGAAGAGATAACGGCTGGAGCGCGTTGTGGAACGCGTTGAGCGGCAATTCCAACGAATATGCTGCTGGAAAAGACCCCAGCAACGAGTTGTCGGGGTTCGATGTGAGGTATACCGTCAATATCGGCGGCAATCCTTTGACGGCCTATGCTCAATTGGCCGGCGAGGATGAGGCGGGCGGACTGCCCTCCCATTACCTGGCGCAAGTCGGGACCCAGTTCAAGCATATGGTAGGCGCAACCAGGGTTCAATGGAACGCGGAAGCGGCGGATACGACGGCGAGCAGGGTTTTTGGATTGGGAACAGGGATTATAGGAACTGCCTACAATCATGGGACCTATCGAGACGGGCTCTATCACGATGGACTTCCGATCGGGCACCCCATAGGCGGAACTGGCCGGATGCTGTCAGCAGGAGTGTCTGTCGTGCCTGACGATTTCCGTTATTTCTCTCGCTATGCCTTCCGCATGCTGCAGGCGGAAATCAATACGGCGAACAGATCCACAAATTACGTGTTTCCGAAAGAAAGTAAATTGATGGGAATGGAGTTTTCGTATTCATGGCGAATCAGGCCCATGACATTCCGGGCTGGAGCGGTTGTTTTGCGACGAATTTCTGGTGCTGCCGATAACGGTTTCAGTTTGATGTTTTCCATGAACATGCCATTGAATGGAATATGAAAACTGGCGGTGGCAGTTCGTGGAATCTTTGCGTTTTTTCATAGGCTTATGTTGTTAGACTCCAATGCGCCAGTGCTCTTGGTGATGTGCACGGGAAACGTGTGCCGCAGCCCGATGGCCGAAGCCCTGATGAATCATTACGTAAGTAATTGGGGCATCAGTGCCAACGTGATTTCCAGAGGGTTGGCCGCGCCGGTCGGACGATCTCCACATCCGCATGCAATCCGTGTGGCAGAAGCGCACGGCATACCATTGGCGCCGGATAAACGCGCCGCGCAAGTCAGCAGCGCGGACATGGCGATGGCGACAGCTATATTCATCATGGACTCGGACCATCGCCGGGAAGTACAGAAAGCTTATCCGACCGCGTCGGGGAAGACGTTTCTGCTGGGACAATGGCAAGGCCAGGAAATTGCGGACCCCATCAACGAACCGCTACCCAAATTCGAAGATGCCTGGGTGCAATGTGACCAGGGTGTTCAGGAATGGCTTAAACGCCTGCGTGATGCCGATATCGTGCGTTTCGTTGAAAATGTATGAACTAAAAGTGCGTGCAAATCATTGCCGCGGTGAGTGAATTGATAGGAGTTTTCGAAGTGGCGAAGCCTCGCATTCGTTTTTCGTTATGTGCTTTGGCGCGGAGCAGCGTAATAGCGTTAGTGCCAATGGCAGGATGCTCGCTTGTACCAGGTCAATATCTTGGAATAACTCCGAAGATTAACGAAACTGACCGTGCTTATGCATATGACACGACGGGAATTGAATCGGTAGAAGAGCGAGCGGATATTTTTTCAATCACTTCTACAGCAATTCTGGAGCAGGAAAAAGAGCGGGACGCCGCGCGGAAAAAAGTAGAGGCGTTGCGGGCGGAAAGTGAGCGTCAGAATAAAGTCGGAACATACGATTATTATGTAGGTGTCCAGGACGTATTGCTCGTCACTGTCTGGAATCATCCGGAAATCAACAACCCTGGTGGTAGCGTCAATGCCGCGGTTTCCGGGCGAGTAATCAATGAAGACGGGACGTTCTTTTTCCCCTACGCCGGCAAGGTCAACGCCGAAGGCAAGACTGTTCAGCAGATCAGAGATGAGTTGACGAAACGGCTTTCCAGGGTTCTCGTGGAACCGC
Source organism: Pigmentiphaga sp. MLSB6-MA01 (assembly GCF_058793475.1). Lineage (NCBI taxonomy): Bacteria > Pseudomonadati > Pseudomonadota > Betaproteobacteria > Burkholderiales > Alcaligenaceae > Pigmentiphaga > Pigmentiphaga sp. MLSB6-MA01. The sequence goes on from NZ_JBXAFV010000001.1 coordinate 529,798, forward strand.
AGGTTGATGTTTCTGTTCTGCAATACCGCAGCAAGCGGGCCTTCATTTTAGGCCAGGTGGAAAAGCCGGGAATAATTCCCTTGACGGGAATACCTCTGACCGTAGCGGACTTGATAACCTCCGCAGGTGGACTTAAAACGGATGCTGATCTTCGAAGAGTCAGCCTGGTACGTCCCGGTAGCGCTGCTCAAACCCTCGATCTATATGCCTTGTATTATGAAGGCGACCTTTCCCAGAATATGTTGCTCCGGCCCGGCGACGTGGTCACGGTACCCGAAAATCGCTACAACAAGATTTTTGTTCTAGGCGAAGTCGGTAGGCCCCAGTCGTTTGCATTGCCTGGTGGACGCTTCAGCCTGGCCGATGCCATCGCCGACGCGGGTGGGTTTAATCCCCTGTCTTCCAACGCCGGGCAATTGTATGTGATTCGAAATGGGAAGAGCAATCGGCCGCAGATTTGGCATCTCGATGCCGCGAGTCCTGATGCTTTGGTCCTGGCCGATGGGTTCGAGTTGGAACCGAGGGATATCGTATATGTAGATCCCGCTGGGGTCGCCCGGTTCAGCAGAGTGTTGAATAACATCCTGCCAACCGCTGCCGTCGCGCGGCCTGCTATTCAGAATTAATTACAATCGGCTCAATCCATGGATTCCGCAAAAATTGACGGCGACTCGTCGTATGAAATAAATCTTGGGGCACTTCTTGATATTTTGCTCCAATATGTCTGGGTAATTGTTTCAGTTTTCGTCGTTATCTTCGCGATTGGCGTAGGTTACGTCACGTTCGCTACGCCCATATATCGCGCGGACGCTCTGATTCAAGTCGAAGATAACAAGCCGTCGATGTTGAGCGGTATCCAGAATATTGCGAATGCGTTGGGAACCAGCTCGAATCCCGTTACCGGGGAAATTGAGATTCTGTTGTCCAGGGAAGTGTTGTTCAAGGCAATTTCTGGAATACAGGCGGATATTCAGATCCACCCCAAATTTTTCCCGGTCGTCGGTGCGTGGTACGCCAGGGTCTTTGGAAAGAATCCTGCCGACAGTACTGCGCCGTTCAATCTGAATGAATATGCCTGGGGTAAAGAGCGGCTGAGGCTGGACAGTCTTGAGTTCAGCGACGGCAGTGCGGGAGGGGTTTTTTATTTTCGTGCCCGCGAAAACGGCTTTGATATCGAGGATGAGTCGGGCAAGGTCCTGACATCCGGCCAGGTTGGTCGCATGTTTGAGTTCAAGACCGATAACGCAACGGTAAAAGGCTCGGTTTCGTTGTTGAATGCCAGGCCGGGGGTCGTATTTCAAGTCGAGAAAGTTTCTCCCGTCAAAGCATACAAGGCGATCTCCTCCCGCTTGAAGATCGACGAGGCAACACGGCAAAGTGGGATCATCCGGGTCAGCTACGAAGACTCGGACGCCGATTTTGCCCAAAGGCTGGTGAACGCCATTTCCAAGGCCTATCTGCTGCAGAACGTCGAGCGCCGCAGTGCCGAGGCGGATCAGAGCCTGCGGTTCTTGAACACTCAAATGCCTGAAATCAAAAAGAGTGTCGAGCAATCTGAAGATGCTCTCACTACTTTCCGGACAAAAACAAATACTGTCCGGGTTGAAAAAGAGGCAGATGGACTGCTTGCCCGGTCTATCGACGTGGAACGGGGGCGCCTGGAGCTGCAGCTGAAGCTGGACGAGATGCGGCAGCGCTTCAAGTCCGATCATCCTCAGATCAAGGCCTTGGAATCCCAAATTGAAGAGACCAAACGAGAGGGTGGTCGCGTTAACGAGCAGGTAAACCGTCTGCCGGCGGCACAACGTGATCTGCTGCGCTTGGAGCGTGACGCTACGGTCAACAGCGAGCTGTATATCGCGTTGCTGAACAACGTCCAGCAGCTGAAGGTTGCCAAGGCGGGAACCATTGGAAACGTCAGGGTCGTGGATTATGCGATCAGAGACGATGTCCCCGTAGCTCCACAGAAGTCCCTGGTGCTGGCTATCGCGGCCTTTGCCGGGATTGTTCTGGGAGTCATTGCCGCTGTCGTTGCCCGCTTGCTGCGGCCAACGGTGCGGGATGCCGCGGAAGTAGAAAGAGCCACTGGTTTGGTATCGTACGCCAGCGTCCCCGAGAGCATTTCCCAGGAAAAACTGGATTCCCATCTCCGAGACAAGCGAGGGCGTAAAGCCATTGTCGAGGGGAGGAATCAGTTGCTGGCGCTGATAGCGCCGGAAGATCCTGCAATCGAGAGCCTGCGTTCGTTGAGGACCGGCCTGGCATTTGCGCTGATGGGAGCTGGCAACAAGAATGTCGTGATCACCGGCCCGACCGCAGGGCTGGGGAAGAGCTTCATTTCTGCGAACTTGAGCGCTCTATTGGCGGCCAGCGGCAAGAGGATTCTTCTCGTTGAGACCGATATGAGAAGGCCGCAATTGGGAACATATTTCGGCTACAAGGAAAAAAGAGGGCTGGCAGAGATACTGGTGGGCGCCCAGCGTTTTGATGACGTGGTTTATAAGGTGGATGTCCTGGATGGAAATCTGGACGTCCTGCCTGCCGGTTCGATTCCGCCCAATCCTGGCGAACTTCTGCTGAACGAGAGATTCACCGAGCTGGTTCGTTCGATCCAGGATCGCTATGATTATCTGATTTTTGACTCTGCTCCCGTATTGCCGGTCGGGGATACGCTGGCCGTTACCCGCATAGCCGATGCTGTTTTCATGGTGGTTCGCTCGGAGTGCAGCACGTTCGGTGAGGTCAGGGATGCCGTAAGCAAGCTTGAATCCGTAGGTAGCTCGGTGAAGGGCATGATATTCAATGGTGTCAAGCGGCGGCGCATCGGGTATGGCTACGCTTACCGCTACTATTACAGCTACGGACGAGACTGAGTTTACCAATGGATCGGAGAGCGGGCGCAGGCTGCGCTCTCCGTGCGTTGACGAGTGACGTGAATGTTTCTTGTAGTGTTGCTGCTATAAATTACTAAACTGACGATTTATTGGCCTTATGCGGGCAAGCCCTCGATATCTGTTGAGTTTTCTATTTTTCTGTTCGATTGCCACACTGCCGTTGTATTTGTGGTCTTCGGGTTTGCCACAGCTGACTCACGTCCTGCTCCTGATTTTTGCCCTGTTTCTATTTTTCGGGTATAGCAAAAAAATATCTTTTAAGCCCCATGAGCTGTTGATTCTTGGGCTCATGTTATTCGCATTGTTCCGGGAGTGCGTGGCGATTATCGGAGGCTCGGGGGCCGGGGGCCTGAGCGAAGTCGCATATCTGGCGTTCAATCTGGTTGTCCTGGTATCGGTCAGATCGTGCCTGGAAACGCAGAATGGAATGGCCCCGTTGAAATGGGGCTATATCACTGCCCTGCTGCTTGCCGTCGCCGGACTGTGGATCATGGGGACGAGCTTCACTGGAACTCAAGTTACCGAACGCGCGATCGGGACATTCAATAACCCAAATCAGCTGGGTTATTTTTCTGTGTGTTCGTTCTGTCTCTTCGTGATTTTTTTCAAATACAGGATGCTCAATGCAATTCAATCCATCGTGATAATTGGGTTGATTGGGGTCTTGTCTGTATCCTCTCTGTCAAAAGCCGCGAACATAGCAATTGGCTTGGGCGTTGTCTTCCTGCTTTTGTCCACGTTGTTTTCCAGGTCAAATTGGTCTTTTAAAATACTGACCCTTGTCGCCCTGCTGGCGATAATGTTCATCTTTGCCGGAAGCTATCTGGAGCTGGACGACCTGCTGATTACCCAGAGATTGCGATCCATTGGATCGGATAGTGATGACAGTCTCGAGGAGCGAGGGACCTTTGCACTTTTCGATGCGGGCGCCAATGTTCTGGAGTATTTGTTCGGGATTGGATACGGCAGAAGTTTCGCCATTGTCGGGCACGAGATTCATAGCACTCTGGCAGCGAATCTTGTGAATTACGGCTTTTTCGGGGGCGGAATATATCTGTTATTTCTGGGGTATTGGGCCTGGAAGTCCTGGAAGAAGTATGGGATCTGGCTGGGGTCGGCCATGGTTTTGCCACCCATGGTTTATGGAATCGCCCATAACGGAACGCGGTTCACGGTCTTTTATGTGGCCATTGCCGCTTCTCTGGCATCCATTTCCAGGCACTATGCCCAGTCTGGAAAGACAACCGCGGAAAAAGCGTAAATTCTTGATGGCGAGATTTTGTGAGTAAGAAAGTAATCATCGCTTTGAACGCGACCTGGAATCTTGTTAATTTCCGTGCGAATTTGATTCGTGCCTTCATAAACCATGGTTACGAAGTTGTCGCTGTCGCTCCCAAGGACAAGTATATCGAGCAATTGCTGGCGCTGGGGTGCCGGTTTGTCGATCTGCCGATGAATTCAAAGGGGAAGAATCCATTCATGGATATCCTCTTGCTGTTCAGGTTCTGGTCCATCTTGCGTCGCGAGAAACCCGCTGTTTTTCTTGGTTATACCGTCAAGCCGAATATCTATGGCTCGCTCGCTGCCCGAAGCTTGGGAATTCCCGTAATCAATAACATTGCGGGACTAGGGGCCGTTTTTATCAAGAAAGGGTGGCTCACGGCGCTCGTGCGTTTTCTGTACGGTTTGGCTCTCAAGAAATCGAAAAGAATATTCTTCCAGAACAAGGATGATCTCGCGCATTTTGTCGACGTCGGGGTCGTCAAGAAAGATGCGGTGGACCTCTTGCCGGGCTCAGGGGTGGATCTGGAGAAGTTTTTTCTCGCGCCCTATCCTGAGAACACGCGGCCTCGTTTCTTGTTGGTGGCCCGGATGCTGTGGGACAAGGGCGTCGGGGAGTTCGTCGAAGCTGCAAAGATAATCCAGGCCAGAGGGTTGTCCGCTGATTTCTGCCTGCTGGGATTCTTGGACGCGAAGAATCCAACCGCAATTTCGCGGGCCCAGATGCAAAAATGGGTTGATGATGGATCCGTTCAATATCTGGGTAGCAGTGACGATGTGCGCTCTGAAATCGCAGTAGCGGATTGCGTTGTCTTGCCTTCTTATCGAGAGGGTACGCCGCGCTCGTTGCTGGAAGCTGCATCCATGGGGAGGCCGATCATAACTACCGATGCTGTTGGCTGCCGTGAAGTCGTTGATGATTCCATGAACGGTTTGCTATGTCGGGTAAAAGATCCCATTGATCTGGCCGATAAGATCCAGATGATGATAGAAATGTCTCCTGGCCAAAGAAGAACTCTCGGAGAAAGAGGACGCCAGAAGGTGGAAAGAGAATTCGACGAAAAAATCGTCATAGAAAAATATTTGAATGCGATCGAGCGCGCTTCGCGCTGATGCAATAGCCCGTCAGAACCTGCCCCGGCACAAGCCACCGATGCAGCCGGTGTTTTCAATGCCATCCCGATGGGCGCATCGTACGCTTGGCGCGCAGGTCACGCGTTCGATCACGCATTTCGTCGCGCGTGGGGCGGCGTGATGAACAAGCGCAATCCGTAGCTTGGAACCAACGCCGGCTAGCCGCGATTCGCGAGGGCGAGGCCGTAGCCGGGCCGAGGCGGGAAGGGGGCGACGAACCCGGACGGCGGAACCGGGCAATCAGGACCTGTTCCGGGATGTGGTCGGCGGCGCAGGCCTTGCCGCATGGCGTTCGGGTAAGGCAGACGAGCACCAGCGCCAGCCTGGCCGAATCGTGACGGCCTGCCCCGGGCCCGACGCAAGTCTATAAGCCGTTTTCCGGCCCGCCGTGGCCGTCAGCCACCGCACGTCTGCCAAGCGCCATCAGATGAGCGGTCGATCGCCAATGAGGGTGACTCCTCATACCGTAAAGCCTTGTCCCTGGATTCCTGGCGGTTGGCGTCGTTCACTTCTCTTTCCCCGCGGTAGCGGGGCAATCTTTTCCCGCGCGGCTCCCGCAGCATTCGATGCACCTCCTTCTGCTTCGTGAGCCGGCGCTCGGACCATTCCTTTCGATCCCCTGCCAGGGGGCCGGGAGGCACGCTTCATGGCGCGCCTGGCATCATCGATCCGCCGCTCGACCGGGGGGACGGCAACCGGTGCCCGCGATCGGCCTCGAGCGCTGTCGCGTTTCCATGGATGGTGTGGGGCTCCGGATCATCCTTGCGTTCGACGGTGTGGTGCTTGATGTCTTCTTCCATTTCCGTGCGCACCGTCGCGGTTCCCTCCGTCATGCCGGGAGCGGACCTCCACCCTGGCAGGACACACCCGCGGCATTTGCCAAAGCTCCAGACATTGCACCGGTGCGAGAGGCGCTGGGCCGATTCACAGGCTCTGCGGGGGAAATACGCTTGTCTATCGTCACGGAAAGGCGTACATGGGTTTTCGCCGCCCATTACGCCCCGTGTTGAGGCTCACACGGAACTGTTCTGGATGACTGGCAGTCCTAAATGAAAGCGGGAACCGGCTGGAAAGTGGCCGTAAAGAAAGCATGATGGCCCCATAGCGTCTGAAAATATTCGTACCGCATATTTTTCGAGAACCAGTGTCTTGCGGGAGGTCGTATGCAACGCCGCCATTTAATCTCCGGGGTCTTGTCCGGCATTGCCGCTTTTTTCGCCACGTCTGTCAAGGCACAGACAAGTCCGGTAAACCCCGTTGACGCGGGTGACCGGAAAGAGGGGGCTTTTCTTGCCTCCCCCTTTGAGGTAGCGAATGTCGATGCCTTGCGAAAACTTGTCCCGAACAGCAAAAGAATGACAGTCCTGCTACAGGGATATTGGCAGGCAGGCGACGGAGGCGGGGGATTGTTGCAGTGGATGCCCGGCAGCACCAACGATGATGACGGAGTTTTTGTATTCCGTCCGATGGAAAATAGTGCGCGTGGGCGATGGGAACGATCCGCCGAAATCGTGGATGTGAAGTGGGCGGGCGCCAAATCCGATGGATACAGCGACGACAGTTCAGCTATCCAAAATGCGGCTTCGGTCGCTCTGCGTAGAGGGTTGCCGTTGTATTTCCCGGCTGGCACCTATCTTCTCGCAAGGAAAGGGAAAATCCAGGTCTTGCTGGAAGATATGGAGAGTTCTTTACGAATATACGGAGCCGGGCCGACGACAACGTTGAGGCTGGGAAGCGGGGTCTGTTCGTCTGATTTCGTTTGTATGTTTTCGGTCAGGTCAAAAAAGGGAGTCAATATAGAATTCTCGGACCTGACTATCGACATGAATGAAGCTGAGAATAAGCTTCTGGGCGGGTCCAGCTCGCTGGAGCATTGCCACGCAATACAGATACTCCCGAAATCGATAAACGGATTCGATAGCGTAATTATCAGGAACCTGTTCTTTTCAAACCTGATCGCCGACGGTGTGAATGTCGGCGGTTCGACAGTGGAATGTGTGAACCGGATCAGCGTGGATGGACTCTACGGTGGAGAGCGGAAAAGAAGTCGCAGCGACATTGCGATCACATGCTCCTACACGAAATTGAATCTAATAAACTGCATTACACACAACATCGAGGTGGAGGTGAATGTCGACAAAGGAAGAGTCGCCACGCCGAGCTTTACTACAATCAGCAATGTTTCCGTGTCCGAGGCGGACTTCATAACGGATGCGAGAGGCGAGCACTGGCTGACGATGTCAAATGCCAATGTTCTGGCTTTTTTCAATATGAACGGATACGTGGCGAACATATCCAATTCAAATTTCCTGGTCAGCAGCCTTGTTCGAATATCTGATTATTCGCATGCTTCCAGTGTATTCTTTGTCGGTTGCCAGTTCAGGACAAACAATGACTACAAGGATGATTATCTGTTTTTCTTTGGAAAGAAGGAAAACGGTCCGAAAATTGTTTCATTCGTTTCCTGCCAATTCGATATTTCTGCTTCGCTGGCGAAGGGAATCATCGTGGATCGGAACTCCGGAACCGGTCCGGAAGATTACTTGATAATAAGGGGCTGTAACTTCTCTGCCAAGGACGTGGAGATCTTCATCAATGCAAATGGAAGAAACATCATAATTGTTGGGAACGATTTCATCGGTGTTCCAAAGAACAAGAATTCCATTGTAATAAGCAACGAAAATAGCAACTCGGCATATGATTCATATATCGAGATAAAAGAGAATAAATTTCTCTCGGCAGGCCAGGTCGCGATCAGTCCTTGCAATTCGGCTTCTTCGAGGGTCATATATTTTCTTGGAAAGAACTATGTCCGTGATCCAGCTCTCATGTTCTATCTGAGAGAGGAGAAATTCACGAATATAGATTTCCATTCCCCAATGGAGATCTTCGTTGATGAGCCGCCAACGAGTGGTTTTACAATATCGGGAACTCGTTATTTATATAAGAACCCGGCATCATTGGGAAAGTTGGGAGTCGTGGCCGGACTCACAGGAGACGTTTCAAAGAAAAAGAAGATTTTCAATGAAATGCCTATCTCTTATTGAGTTCTCGGATGAGATGCTTGGAGCCCCGGCCCGGCTTTGTGGCGGGAGACGTCTTGGAGCACGGACAATTTCCAGGTAGGCCGGTCGATCACGGGAGCCTGGGTGGAGCTTGTCCATACCCGCTGTAACGCTGTCGAGCATCTCTCCTTGGTGTCCGCGGCCAACGCAGGGGTGACCTGGATTGGCGGCCTGGAACGTATCGGCTGCTTCCCGACTACCTCTTGTCTTGATCCGGCAGGCGCTGAACTTCCCGGCGGCTGGCTCCAGGTGGTCTGGCGTCATCGATCTGGCGTCGGAACTCCGCGGGTGACCGCTTCCATGCCTGGCTGGCCTTGGGCTGGCGCCTTGTCCTGGATGATGTCAGGCACCGGCGCGCTCTTGAGCTTGGCTGTAACGGCGTGGTCTCTATCTGTGTGCTCATCGTCACGGCTCTTCCAGCCATGACGTGAGTACGCCTTTACCATGCCGGACACCTAACGGGTCTCTACCGGCCCGGCAGAGGCAGCAAGTTGCTTCATGCGAATGATTCTGCAGGGGTTTCCGGCCGCGACACAGTTGCTCGGAACATCCTTCGTAACTACGCTACCTGCCCCGATCGTGACGTTGTCTCCTATGGAAACGCCCGGCAAGACAATGGCGTTCGCCCCGATCCACACGTGAGAGCCTATATGAATAGGCCGGGTGGGTTCAGGTATCAGCATGTCATCATCGCTATGGTTGGCGGAGATGATTTTTACCCCAGGCCCAATCTCGACGCAGTCTCCAAAGACGATGCCGTTGAAGGCTTGAATGTAGTTCCCCAGATTGTCGCCGGGATCGCAATCGTGCCCCTTCTTTATATTCTTGTAGCCCAGGACAACCGATGTGAAGTGAACCGGCCATGGAACTCGCCGATTGAAGCCCACGATTTTCTGCAGCAACCCGTACTTGAGTAGAATCGAAAAGGAACTCTTGTACCCGGGGCGTCGAAAGTACTGGGGATAAAGAATGCGAACGAGCCATCCCAGCAGGAGCTTGTCCATCCTAAGAATATTCGTCTTTAATCTCTGGTTCATGGGCGGTAGGAAGGAGTCAAAGAAGTTCTTCAGCCAGTAGGTAAATAAGCCAAAAGAATGCAAGCGGGAGAACGGAAAGCTTCAGGCTTTTCGCCTTGCCTGATCCGGCGGTTCTGAAAATGAAGAAGCTGTATATGGCCAGGGAAAGTGAGCCAAAAGCAGAAAATCCCAAGATCGCCATTTGGAAATTGCCAGTCATTCCGCCCAGCAGTACGCCAGAAACGCGAAGGGAAAAAATAAGGATTGTCAGTAAAAAATCCAGTCGTTGGTTGCCCGTGGCTGGAAATATATATGAGAGAGGGCCGGTGACAAAAGAGATCAGCAGCCACGGAGTCAGTATGGCGGCGATATGGCCGCTTTCCCGCCATTCATCTCCGAAAAAAAACTGGAATCCAACCTCTGAACATAGCAGAAAAATCAGAAAGATCGGCGATGCATATAACCATGATCGAGTCGCAAGATTTTCTGTAATCTGCGCAACATTGGCGTCGCTCTTGGTTATTTCGGAGTAGTAGGCCTGGCCGATCGATGTGGTCAGGTAGGTGATTGGAATGGAAACGATGCGATGAGCCATCAGGTAATGGCCAACCGCGGCAAGATTGAATTGGTAGCTGAGTATGAAAATGAGGATGTTGGAAGACAGGGCCGCAAAAAAAGACGCCGGCATGTGATAAAAGGGAAAATTCCGGTACTTTCTAAGAAAGCCTGAAAATTTCAACCGATTGGGGCGGCGTGAAAGAATGCTCCGTGGCCAAATGGCTATGACAGAAATAAACAGTCCGGCCAAATAACCCAGGATCAGCCCGCTCTGAGCGCCAAATAAAACCAATTGAAGCAGGACGACGCTAAGAGATTGGATCAGCTTTGAGGATGATGTCCGCTTGAAATCACCCATTGCAAGCTGATATTGGGTGCAGACTTTATAGAGCGAATAGAAGAAGGTCGAGAAAACTATCGCCACGAGCAGGCCCAGGGAGATCTCGGTGCCGTGAATGGTCCTGCCCGAAACGAATAGACCGACAAGGAGGATGCCGGTCGCCAGAAGCGTGAAACTACCCAAGAATGCAAATAGCGCCGACGAGTGAACCGTACGGCTGCGACTGAGCATGAAGGTGTTCTCAAGGCTCAACGTGGCCAGATGGGAAAGGATCATTCCGCTGGAGAGAATTACCCCAAAAATGCCGAACTGGTCTGGGGTATAAAGGCGGGCGAGCGGAATGGAGCCTAGCGCGAGGATAAGCTGAGCTGAGACATTGCCAGCAAGTAGCGTTCTGATTTTTTTCTTGAATGAAGCCACGAGAAGTTTTCTTAAGAAGAACCAGATCTACATCGATGGTTTGTAGTCAGAGATGATCCGTATCTCTGTTTCAAATCGTCGGGGCCAGGGCAGGATCAACCGAGAGATGTCCGACTTTGCTTCCTCGATCAGTTCCTGCGTTGATGCGAGATCGGACTGGATCCACGCATTGATTTTTTCCGCAATGTCTTCCGGGAACTTGTCCTCTGCACCCACCAGTGAGTTTTTCTTATGAGAGAAAATAGTTCCGGTATCTCCGGTGCTTCTGACGGCTATCAAACGGCCCGCATAGACTGCTTCCCACAGCGAGTTTCCGAGGTTGCTGTTGTCATAACAGAAGAGGCAAACGTGAGATCTCTGCAAGGCCTCAAGGTATCCAGATTGCTGCTGCCCGGGCGTAATGGTGACGAACTCTTCCAATCCGAGGTCTTTGACGCGGGCTTCGAGTTTTGACCTGTCAGGTCCATCCCCGAGGATTTCGAGGTGGGCATTCAGTTTATATTCCTGTACCAGAATTCTTATTGACTCCAGTGCCAGGTCATGTCTCTTCCAGTGGCTCAGCCTACCGATGGACAGGATTTTCAGCACGTCTCCCCGGGTATATGAAACAGGAGGCAGCGCACTCAATTTCTCGTGAAAGGCCTGGTCAATTCCATTGTAGAGGTGATAGAAAACCCCTTTTCTTCCTGCGAATTCCACGAGCGCGTCGTATTGAGTACCGTCGTTCGTGGAAATCAGAATATCCCGTCCGAACCTGGCCGTAAGATATTCGAGAAGATGGCGAGAAAAAACCTTGGAATATCTCTTTTTCTTGACGAAATCAGATGCCAGGGAGCCAAAGACCCGGCATACCGTTGTTTTTGCGTATTGCTTGCCGAGCAGGCTGGCTATGAGACTATAGTTCGCCATTCCATAAATCACATCAAAATTTCCCTTCCTGATGTGCTTGAGGGCGTAGATGTACGAAATTGGCAGGCAGAGAAGCCTGAAAAGAATCCTGTTTTTTACGGGAATTTTGTAGAGATGGATCTTGGAGCCATTTTCAAAGGATATGACCCGGGAAATATGGGGGTTTACTACAATGGCTTCAAACCGATGGTCGGCGGAGCGTCCGAAATATTGGAAAAAATTATAGACCGCGGGCATTCCCTTGGGGGGGGCTCCACTTATGAACCAGGGCAGGAGCCCGGAAAAAATATCGCCCAGAACAAATAGATTCATTTTAATGACGTTCCTGGAATTCAATGAAATCAACTCTTGTCATTGATTTTCTGTAGTAGTTCTTCGTAGAGTCTCTTCATTGAATTCGTGGATACACCCGCGTCGGCAAAAATACTGTTGTGGAAATTGTAGGTGATGGCCGTACCGGATTGATTGGCTTGGATGAACGAAAAAAGCAGTTGTTTCGCCTTGTCGACATCGTACGCTGCTTCCATCAGCAGGGGCCCGTCCATTATCACCAGTGGGATCTCCTTGACATCAAGCTCCTGGCGCAGGTCGAGGTCGAAGATGGAAAATTCCATGCCGGTTCCGCATCGAAAGCCAATCTTGTCAGCATATCCGAGTGTGTAGTCCCTGCGGATCTTGTTTTCCTGCAAGATCCTTGGCGTTTCACTCACGGAGTATCGAAGAATGTGCTGCCGGCTGCTGGTTATCTCAGTCCTGGCGCCAAGAGCCAATGCTGCTCTTTCCTCAGCCAGTTGGCCGGAGTCCTTGTAGGTGACATAGCTCGGGTGCAGGCCAATCTCATATCCGTTTGAAATTGCAAGGCCGATGGCTTCTCCAGCTTCGGCATCTGAAAGCGAATACAGGTTGTCGTACCTGGTGCGCCCACCGCTCATGAAAAAGACGACGCGATCCTTGGTCCGGTTCTTTGAAAAAAGCCACTCAAACGTGTCGAACGGATCCTTCCCGGTTGAGCGAAATTCGAAAAATTGCCGAGCCAGGGAAATTGTCTTTTTCAGGTTTTTTTCTTTCAGGAAAGTCCGCGCAAATGCTCGAATGATCCGTTTGTTTGAACCAAATTTCCTCAGGCAGTCGATGTCATGAGTGAGGGTGTGCTTGGTGGGCCAGTTGGAGATGCTGGTTCCCAATGTCTCCAACAGCGCCAATCTAATATGATCTACCACCGGAATGCGATGGAGCTCTTCCTTGACCAGGAACTGAGCCTCGCTTCGCAGCCGGCCATGTTTGTCCAGAGAGTCGTCGGACGCGTACCACTCTTCATATCGCGTCAGATGGAAGAAGGTCGCTTCCAGGACATCGAAATGAAGGGCTTGATTGGATGCAAATTGACCATCAGGCCGCTTGTGCTTTTCTACCGAATATAAGAATCTTGAACCGTGGGCGTACCTGTTCGAAATCAATGAACCCGGTATTGGACGGTCGGAGCCATTGAAGAGAATGCGTTGCCGTGGAATGGACAAATCAACATCGGGAGGGATCGTGTCTCCGTATGATATTCGATAGTCTGCTTCGAAATTTTCATCGTTAAAGCCCAACTCGAACTCATGCCCCTCGACGGAGCAAAAGAGCTGCCGAACGGTATATTCAATTTCCCGGCTGAACTCGGGGCTGTCGTGAAGGAAAAGTATGCGCGTTTTCATTTTATTTTTCCACGAGCCAGATCAGCCAGTTTGAAGAGAAAATTTCTTTTTTGGATTTCAAAGTATGGGACTTGTTCGGCGCCAAAGGCGCGAACGAATTTCTCCACGGGCTTGATCATGCTGCCTTCGAAATCGAAGAATTTGGCAAATTTCTGGCAGTATTCGATGGCATCCCAGAGGAGCAGGGACGTGGCGCCGCTGCTTCTCAGCGAAGGATCGGCACCGCCCCAAAGATAGTACGCTGTTTCGGCATCCCAGACGATATAGACAGCCGCATGGACCTGTTGGGTCGCCGTGTCGACTGCCAGGGTGATGCGACGCATCTTTCTCTGGGAAAGCTCTTTGTCAAGCCTTCGTACGAAATCCAGGGAGTATGGAATCTCTTTGTTCTGGCGAAGAAAGCTCTTTTTATTGATTTCATAAAAAGAGTCAATGTCATCGATTTCTTTGATGGAAACCTTGGATTGAGCCTTTTTTATATCGGTTCTTATATTCGACTCCAACTCTTTGTGGAGATTTTCTATCGTTGGTGACAGGTCGAGTCGATATGTATAGAGAGTTGTTTGCGCGTAGCCGCTCCAATAAAACGGCATCCAGTTTTTCAGGGAAAACCTGAATTTTTGCTTGAAAAAAGAAAAACGGGGAATCTGTTCGATAAGATTCTCCAGGGCTTCCTTTTCATGGGCGATTTTTTTTGCAGGCCTATTGCTGGAGGCTGGAGATATCCAAGGGCCCAGAAACTGGGTTTGCTTTGGCATGCGGCTGATGTAAATGCCGAACTTCTTCTCGACTGTATAAGGCCAGACAGCTTTGACGCTGCCGTCCTTGTTGTGAGAAAAAACAGCGTTCCAATTGCCATTTGTCGCGGCCTCGATCCACCACCATTGAAGGAAGATGGGGACGGCATGAGCGTTCTCAGACCATTCTTTGTATTCTTCTTTGTTGTCCTTTGCGAATGGTCTATGCGGCTGAAATAAATTAAGAATTCTCATGGGCAAAGAAGTGATGGTGTGATGAGGCCACAATGTAAATATGGGAAGATTGAACTCTGGAACGAAGCGAAAAAATGCTCAGGCTCGTGAGCTTGTCATTTCGCAAGGCACGAGGCTATTTTTTCGGAGGCGAAACCTTCACCATACGGGCTGTGAGCGACTTGAATGGTCGAGCCGAAGCTTTGGCGCGCACTTTTTATGATCTGCTCTTCATCTGCGCCAGCCAGTGTATTTGCCTTGATTTCGACGAGTTCTACCCATTCCGTTTGATCACGCATGGTGATGCAGGGTTTGCGGAAGAAAAAAGCCTCTTTCTGCAAGCCGCCACTGTCGGTCAGGACAAGACTGCAGCTTTGTAGCAGGTCGATCATTTCCAGGTATCCCACTGGATCGATCACGGATATTTCCAGTTCGACGCCCAGGCGTTGAATGGCAGCCCGCGTTCTTGGATGAACGGGAAGCAGAACAGGGGCGATATTCTTATGTATGTGATTGAGCGCATTGATGATGGATCGCAGCCGATTTTCATCATCGGTGTTTTCCGCGCGATGCAATGTCGCAAGTGCAAAGTCTCCCTTCGGCTTGCTTTCGATGGTGGCGGAAGCATTCTGGGCGAAGAAAAGGGCGGCATCCTGCATGACATCGCCAACGTTGAGCATCGTGATTGGCTTCGAGCAAAAACCTTCTCTTTCCAGGTTCTTGATCGCCGTCTCTGTCGGGCAAAAGAGGAGGTCGCTTACATTATCGGTAAGGATGCGGTTGACCTCTTCCGGCATCTGCATATTGAAGCTGCGCAAGCCAGCTTCGATGTGCGCGACGGGAACGTGCAATTTGATGGCAGCCAGCGCGCCGGCCAATGTCGAGTTTGTGTCGCCATACACAAGGACCCGATCGGGTTTTTCGTCGAGAATGATGCGTTCGATGCTTTCCAGCATACGGGCTGTCATTTGCCCGTGGGTTCCGCCATGGATGTCCAGCTGAAAACGAGGCTTTGGTATGCTCAGCTGGTCAAAGAAAATGCTGGACATGTTCGCGTCGAAGTGCTGGCCGGTGTGGAGAAGCACTTCCTCTATTTCATCAGGCCTTTTTGCCAGAGCATGGGAGACAACGCTGGCCTTGATGAATTGCGGACGGGCGCCGATGACAGTTAGTATTTTCTTCATTTAGATCCGGGGTGTCTAAAAAAATATTGCCTCACATGGGAGGCATGGAGGCAAATATTAGAAATTCATCATTTCAGCTAAGCGAAGATTTTATACTATCTGCTATTCTGTTGATGTGTTCTAATGTAATGTATGGGCTGAAGGGCAGGCTTAATACCTGTTCCGCTGTCAGGTCGCCAACCGGCAGATGCACAGCGGTATCCTGTACCGCTGGCTGTTTGTTCAGCGGTATTGGATAATGAATGGCTGTGGGGATCCCCTGCTCATGCAGGGCGCGCTGCAGTTTGTCGCGTTCAGAGACCCGTATCGTATATTGCGCCCAGGAACTGATGTTGTGGGGCTCGACATGGGGCGTTGTTTCTATTCCCCGCTCAATGAGGGCTTCGGTATACGCAGCAGCCAGTTTTTGGCGGGTATCCATTTCGTCAGAAAAAACGTCCAATTTCGCGAGCAGGACGGCTGCTTGTATCGTGTCAAGGCGGCTGTTCACGCCGACGCGAATATGGTGATATCGGCGGTCCTGGCCGTGGCGGGCGATCTGCCTGATTTTCGTGGCCAATTCTTCATCATTCGTGAATATGGCCCCACCGTCACCGTAACAGCCCAGAGGTTTGCTCGGGAAGAAGCTGGTGCACGAAATATCGCTCAAGTTGCACGAGTTGCGCCCCTTGTATTGGGCTCCGAAGCTTTGCGCTGCATCCTCTATGACTGTTATGCCGTGTTTTTTCGCAATCTCGTTGATTGGGTCAAAATCGGCGCATTGCCCATAGAGTGAAACCGGAATTATTGCCTTGGTCCGCGGTGTAATGACTTGTTCCAGGAGCGCCGGGTTTATGTTGTAGGTTTTTGGATCGATATCCACATAAACAGGTTTCGCGCCTAGCAGGGCGACGGTCTCCGCGGTGGCTATATAGGTGAACCCAGGGGTGATGACTTCATCGCCGGGTCCTATCCCGATGGCCATTTGTGCTATTTGAAGCGCATCCGTGCCATTGGCGCAAGTGACGCAATAGCGTGCTCCGACCGCCGCGGCGAGTCTCCCCTCCAGTTCGGTGACCTCCGGGCCGAGGATATATTGACCATGAGCCAGCACGCGCTGTATGCCCTGATCGATTTTTTCCTTCAATCTGAGCTGCTGTGATTTCAGGTCGCAGAATTCGATTTTCATTTATTTGTCCGCCTTTGTCAGTTGGCTATCAGAGAGTGAGTAATGGTCACCGGTATGCGGGCAGGTAAAATTACCTTGGCCATTTACCGGCAGGGGAATTCGTTCACCGTACTCGCTCATCCATCCGATTTGCCTGGCGGGGACGCCGGCCATTAGAGCGTATGCCGGAACGTTTTTTGTGATAACGGCTCCAGCCGCGATGAATGCGAACTCACCCACCGTCACGCCGCACACTATCGTACTGTTCGCACCAAGGGTCGCTCCACGTTTGACGAGCGTGTTCCGATACTCATTCTTGCGATTGACCAGGGCCCGCGGGTTGTATACGTTGGTGAAAACCATGCTGGGGCCGCAGAAAACGCCTTCTTCCAGTATTACGTTGTCATAAACCGACACGTTATTCTGGATTTTGCAGTTGTCGCCAATGACTACCTTGTTGCCGACGAAGACATTCTGGCCGAGGGAGATATTGCGCCCGAGCTGGGCGTCGCCGCAGACATGTACAAAATGCCAGATGCGGCATCCGTCGCCGATTTGCGCCCCGTCGTCAATGATTGCCGACGGGTGGGCGGTATAGTTGCGAGATGTTGACATTATTCTAGAATCCTCTTTGCTGCTTCTTCGCCTTCAAGCAACGCGGTCGTCCATTTCCCACCGTAAATATGCAGGACATTGTCGACCTTCTCAAAGGCCCACTCGCGCGTGGCATTCGTCGGGTCGTCCGCACTGAAGACGAGGGGGCGAACTCCCGCGAAGGAGCCAATGATGTCGTCCGTGCCTGCATGAGGCGAGAGGTAATGGTTGTAAACTTCAAGCAAATATTGGATTTCGTGTTCGCTGGGCCCCGGATTCTCTGCTTCGCTCTGCCGTATTTCGGTTGTCCCGAGAAGCGTAGCTCCTTTGTATGGCAAAACAAAAACAACCCGCTTTTCCCCCGGCACCGGTAGCAGCAATGCAGTTTCAATGGGGCGTTTAAGCAGGATATGACTGCCACGAACCAGATCCAACTTGTAGGCAGATTTTCCGGGTTGTGTTTGACGCAGTGACGCGACCCAGGGCCCGGTTGCATTGACGATTCTGTCAAAACTGGATAACTGATTGAAATCGGTGATTTCGCATTGCGTGCGAATATCAACGCCCTCAGCCGCCAGTTGGCCGACAACCCAGTTTCCTAGCGCATAGTCGTCCATCTGGGCATCATAGAATGAATATGCTCCCAGGAGGTCGGATTGTACAAGGCTGGGATGGCGGGCCCCGACCTCGGCCGCGGTGAGCCACCGGCTTTTCGGAAAGCCGCTGCCGCGCGCCAGAAGGTCATATAGCTTGATTCCAGTCGCGATGATCCATCGGGATCGGGAGCCATCTTGGTAGATAGGCAAAAGCAGCTCAAGCTGCTGGCAAAACTGGGGGGCTCTTTGTAGCCAGGTCGTTCTTGCCAGCAGAGCTTTACGCACCAAACGGAATTGCCCTGTTTCGAGATAGCGCAGGCCGCCATGCAGCAGTTTGGAAGACGCACTGCTGGTCTCTTGCATGGGGCGGCCGCGCTCGAAAAGCGTAACTTGAGCGCCCCGCTTCGAGAGAGCCCAGCTTGTGCAGGCTCCGACAATTCCCCCGCCTACTACCGCAATACGCATTGCAGGACAGCCTTTAAAACTCGAGCGGCAAGGCGACGCGACGGCCGTCTCGAGCCGACAGGTACAGGGCTATGAGCAACTCGAGGCTTTTCAGCCCTTCGCGACCGTCTGTTTCGGGCTCTTCTTCCCCGCTCAAGGTCTTTATCACGTTGTCGTAGTAGAGGGGATGGCCAAATCCATACACCGATGTGGTCGAATAACTAGCCGCCTGAATGGCCTCATCCTCAGGAAGGGCCTGGTCGAATTCCCAGTGTTGGATCTCGTTGACAGCAACGCCGCCAATGCGGACCGTGCCCTTCTCGCCGAGGATGGTAATGCTGCCTTCCAGATTCTTGGGGTACGTGAGCATGCTGACATTCAGAGTGCCCATGGCCCCGCTCCGCCAACGGAGTGCAGCCGCGCCGCTATCTTCGACCTGTATGTTCCGGGCCAATGTGCCCGTATATGCCATGACACTTTCGAGAGGGCCGATCAGCCAATCCAGTAGGTCGATGTAATGGCTGGCCTGATTCATGAATGCCCCGCCGTCGAACTCCCAGGTGCCGCGCCATTTGGCGCTATCGTAATATTCCTGGGGACGAGTCCAGAAGACATTGATTGCAACGTTGTAGATGCGACCAAACCTCTTCTTGTCGATGGCTTGCTTGAGCAATTGGAGCGTGGCGTTGCGCCGGTTTTGTTTCACGACGAAGAGGCGCACGTCTGCCTTGTCGCAGGCGTCCACCATGCTCAGGCCATCTTCCCAGCGCGTGGCCATCGGCTTTTCGGTCATGACGTGCAGGCCAGAGCCGGCAACCTTGATTGCTTGAGATGCATGCAAGCCACTGGGAGTGGTCAGAATGACGCAATCGGCCGTCGTCTGTTCCAGCATTGCGGTCAGATTGCCATGGCCGCGCGCACCGGTTTGGCTGACGGCTCGTGCCAAGGCGTCTTCGTCAATGTCGCATACGTCGACCAGTTCGCATCGGTCGGCGTGCTTTTCGATGGAGGAAAAATGATTTTGAGCAATTCTTCCACAACCCACCAATGCGAAACGGATTTTTCGTTCAGATACGGGCGTAGTCTTTTGCATATGAGAACCTGTTTAAATATATCTTCCCGGATTGAGCCAAACCAAGACTTCAATCCCGGTGAGAGCTTAGGTACCAAGGCATTGCCGCGATAATGCCCTGGGAAATGTCATGTGTCGGCGAATATCCGAGAAGGTTCCTGGCCTTGTCTATGTTCGCCTGGGAGTGCCGCACATCGCCCGGGCGAAAATCGCAATATTCCGGGGCAAGATCATAGCGGATATCGTGCGAAGCCAACGCGCCTCGAAGCATCTCGAATAGCTCATTGAGCGTGGTCCGTTCCCCGACTGCGACGTTGTATATCTGATTGCGGGCGTCGCTTTGAGAGTGAGCGGCCAGGATGTTCGCCTGGACGGCGTTATCTATATAGCAGAAATCCCGACTGCTTTCGCCGTCGCCATTTATCCTGACGGGCTGGTTTTTTATCATCGCGGAGATCCACTTGGGAATGACTGCCGCGTATGCACCCTCAGGATCCTGCCTGGCACCGAAGACGTTGAAATAGCGGAGCCCTATGCTGGAAAAACCATAGTTTTTCGAAAAGACATCAGCATAGAGTTCATTGACCAATTTCGTGACCGCGTAGGGAGACAGCGGCTTGCCTATCGTGTCTTCCGTCTTGGGGAGCGCCGGGTGATCGCCGTAGGTCGAACTGCTGGCTGCATACACGAAGTTCCTGACCTCATTGTCCCGGGCCGCGACGAGCATGTTCAAAAAACCGTCTATGTTCGAGGCATTGCTGGCGAGAGGATCAGAGAGACTACGAGGTACGGAGCCCAGGGCCGCTTGATGCAACACATAGTCAATGTTCCGCGTCGCCTGGGCGCACGTCGCGACGTCGCGGATGTCGCCCTCAAGGAAATCAAATCGAGCCCATTGCTCGGGTGTAACGAGTGTTTCGATCTCGGCCAGATTCTTCGCGTGGCCCGTCGAGAAATTATCGAGGCCGACGACATCCTGGTTTAGTTTAAGAAGCGTTTCCAGAAGGTTGCTTCCGATGAAACCGGCGACTCCCGTAATCAGCCATCTCTTTGGTTGCGAGATCAAAGAGGCGCGTGCGGTTGCGTAATTCATGATTCTTCAGAGGCGCAGGTCAGATGCATCGCGAGGCAGGACATACTTCAAGTCATATATGACGTGGTCTTTCTTGCCCAGAGCCCGGATGGCATCTTCCGACAGCGCTTTGAATTGTTCGTGGGCAACGGCAAGGATGATTGCGTCGTAGGCCCCCTCGGCCGGCGTGTCTATCGGGGTTATGCCGTGCTCATGCTCGGCTTCGGCCGCGTCGACCCACGGATCATAGACGTCGGCGGTAATGTTGTATGCGCCAAGTTCTTTGAGGATGTCGACTACCCGGGTATTGCGCAGGTCGGGGCAATTTTCCTTGAAAGTCAGGCCCATGACCAAGACGCGCGCGCCCTCGACATGAATGCGCTTGTGCAACATGGCTTTGACCAGTTGCGAGACGACATAGGCTCCCATGCCGTCGTTCAATCTGCGCCCAGCCAGGATGATCTCTGGGTGATACCCGATGCTCTGAGCTTTGTGGGTAAGATAATAAGGGTCTACGCCGATGCAATGGCCACCAACCAGTCCCGGCCGGAACGGCAGGAAGTTCCATTTGGTACCGGCTGCCTTCAACACGGCCTCGGTGTCGATACCCATCTTGTTGAAAATGATGGATAGCTCGTTGATCAGGGCAATGTTGAGGTCGCGTTGTGTGTTTTCAATTACTTTGGCCGCTTCCGCCACGCGGATGCTCTCGGCCTTGTGCGTGCCGGCCGTTATGATCTGGCCGTATAGCTGGTCTACGAGAGCGGCGACTTCCGGCGTGGAGCCGGAGGTAATCTTCTTGATCGTCGATACGCGATGTTCTTTGTCACCGGGGTTGATTCTTTCCGGGCTATAGCCGGCATAGAAATCCACGTTGTATTTCAACCCCGATACACGTTCGAGGACCGGGACGCAGTCTTCTTCAGTGGCCCCGGGATAAACCGTCGATTCGTAGATGACGATGTCCCCTTTCTTGAGGACTTTGCCGATCGTTTCGGATGCCTTGATCAGCGGCGTGAGGTCCGGGCGCTTGTGCTCATCGATGGGGGTGGGAACCGTGACAATGAAGACGTTGCAGGACATCAAATCTTCGATTTGCGAGCTATAACGCAATCCGGTGGCGGATTGCAGTTCTTCGTTACTCACCTCGAGGGTTGAGTCGTGCCCGGCTCGGAGAGCTTTTATTCGCTCGGCGTTGATATCGAAGCCAACAACCGGTTGTTTCTTCCCGAATTCTACCGCGAGTGGCAAGCCGACATAACCAAGACCAATCAGTGCGAGTTTGATGTTTGAAAGTTGCATAGCGACTTTTTTGTCAATGAGCGTGAAGTAGGAATATCTGTATGGGTAGTTGAAAAGGCCGGCGTTTTGCGCCTTGTTCTTGAACTGAGGTTTGACTCTGACTTTCGTGGTTACGCTACTCTACGCTTCTTCTCAACGAAATTAATATTCTGCTGCGGGCCAGGTTCTTCGATCTGGTGCCGGGGGCCGGTTGCGCAAGCGGAAACCATCTCCGCTGCACCTGCCCGCCGTGCCCATGTACCGAAAAAACAGCTTCAAGTATTGGTGATGTCCGTGTCAATCGGGAGCGTGTTCCCAGTTGCCTGGGGGCCAGGCGGCAGTAGGGAATGAGACGCCCGGACGCTAGGGTTGTTGCCGGACAGGCGGCGATTTTCCCTGCGCAGGGCTATTTTCCCGCATTCTCTTGTGGAACGGGGACAAGACCGTGCGCAGCAATCGGAGCGCCCGTTCCCGCTTGGCCGTAACCCACCACCACAGGCCGCAGCAGACGACGAATGTTGCCAGCAGGGTGACCGCGCTGAAGTCGTGCCTGAGTGCCTGAGCCGCGATGAGTCCCGTGAAGACGCTGAACAAGGCAAGCAGCACGACGGTTTGCATCGGGCTGGCCCCGGCATCCCGCATGAGGTGGTGTATATGGTTGTGGTCGGCCTTGAACGGTGAAAAACCGCGACGTACTCGATGCAGCATCAGGACCAGGCAATCAATCAGCGGAACAGGAATGAGCCACAAGGCGAGCGCTGGCGTGACAGGGTGATCGGGGGTCTGGGTGAGTCGGAATGACACCCAGGCAACAGTGAAGCCAAGAAAGGCGCTGCCGCCATTCCCCATGAATATCTTGGCGCGATTGCGCCATGGGAAGCGGAAATTGAAAATCAGAAAGGCGAAAAGTGCTCCGCAGATCGGAGCGATGTCGGAGGTGAGCGCCGCGTTGCCCGAATAGCTGGCAGCCGCAGCCAGCATTATTAGCGCGACCAGGCAGAGAGAGCCGGCAAAGCCGTCCACGCCATCGATCATGTTCAGCGCATTGATGAGTCCGACCGTGGCGAAGACCGTGAACGGAATTGACCAGATGCCTAACGAGACGTCATTGAGGCCTAGAAGCGGCCCCAGGTGTTCGGCTCTTACACCGCCCCAGGTCGAGGTGATCAGCGTCGCTATTATCTGGACGACGATGCGAAACCACCATGGCAGGTCGAATTTGTCATCCAGCTGCCCTACGACGATCAGAAGCCCCCCGGCCACGGCAAAAGCCAGGAACTGAGAGAGAGGAGCTTCCGGGCGTAGACCAAAAAAAAGATAGCAGCCAATAATGCCGATAATCATCGCCAATCCACCGACTACGGGAGTCGGAAGGCTGTGGTCTTTACGGCCTGCAGGAAAATCAAGCAGTTGAAATTTTCTGGCTACAGGAATTAGGCTGGCTATGGCCACTGTAGTCAAAATGCCTGCTGCGAGTCCTTTTTGCCAAATAGAAAAATCAATCATTTGTCATAGAGATTGTTGCGATAGTGTATGATTCCCTGCGCCAAATGCAGGGTTCTCGCCGGGGTAAGAGTTTATAAAAAAATCTTGTTCCTGGTCACGGATTGGCGAGGAGCTGGCGCGGGAAGCGGAGATAGGTACTCACTTGGATAGGCAAAGTCGAAAGGTGGCTGCGCGGCGGGCGACATGTCGGATCGTAGGTGGTAAGGTGGAGCTTCAATGGTGCTGTTCCGGGCGCCGACCGATATTTCTCGTTGTCGAGGCCAGGAAAAGAAAAGGGCATGTAGGTTCGTCTGCATGATTGCTTGTTCCCCGTTCAATCGAAGTCCGCGAGTCTAGTCCCCGGGCGCAAATTTCCCTCGTGGCTCGTTGCCTATCGGCCGCTAGGCGGCCAGGCAGGTTGCATCCAGCAGCGCAACGGCGGCATTCTGATCAGCATGGCGGGCCGTATCAATCCCCCATAGAGGGGATTGCGGAAAGCCGAAATGCCGTTTTTTCAATGAATTCGAGGCGACCTTTAAGGTTAGCATGTCGTGATGTTCCTATATCAGGAAAGCCCTGACAAAGATTGCGTCGGTTTGTACATGCAAAATCAGTTATTCACAAGATTGTGAATTACGGAAGAAAGCGATCAAGGAGTCGGCAAGGTCGGTCTTTCGTTTCCGCAGTGGTTGGCCATGGAAATTTCCCTGGTGGGTCGGCGGGGTGAGCATCGTTGTCCGGTTCAGCGGGAATCGCCGAGGAGCCTCAAATAGAAAGCGTAGATCCGGGATCAGTTCAAGCTCGTCGCCAGTCTGTCCACGCACCGAACCGCCAGCATTTCTTCGTCCGCCTCCACCATCAATCGCAGTTTCGGCTCGGTACCCGACGGCCGGATCAAGACCCGGCCGCGGCCTTGCAGCGTGGCCGACACCTCCCGGTAAGCGGCGGCGAGGCCAGGATGGGACTCCCACTCCAGGTCAGGTTGCAGCTTCACGTTCACCAGTTTTTGCGGCAGCAGCCGCAGTTCGGAGGTCAGGGCCGGCAGGCCCTTGCCGCTGCGGCGTATGGCGGCGATGACCTGGAGCGCGGCGAGGACGCCGTCGCCGGTGGAGTGGCGGTCCAGGCACAGGATATGGCCCGAGCTTTCGCCGCCGAACAGCCAGCCTTTGTCCTGCAGGGCCTGCATGACGTTTTTGTCGCCGACCGGGGTGCGGACGAAAGGAACGCCCAGGTCGGCCATGCGGCGCTCGAAGGCGTAGTTGGTCATGACGGTGCCGGCCACGCCGGCCACCGGGCCTTGCGTCATGCGGTCGCGCACGATCACGTAGAGCAGTTCGTCGCCGTTGTACATGCGGCCGCTCGCATCCACCATCTGTAGCCGGTCGGCGTCGCCGTCCAGGGCCACACCCAGGTCGGCGCGATGTTCCCTGACCTTTTCCGCCAGGGTTTCGGGGTGGGTGGCACCCACCTTTTCGTTGATGTTGAAGCCGTTGGGTTCGCAGCCGACGGGAATGACCGTGGCGCCGAGTTCCCGGAAGACGTTGGGGGCGATGTGGTACGCGGCGCCGTGGGCGGCGTCGACCACGATCCGGAGCCCGTTCAGGTCCATGTCGGACGGGAAGCTGGCTTTGCAGAATTCGATGTAGCGGCCGGCGGCGTCATCCAGGCGTTTCACGCGGCCCAGTCCTTCGGAGGGGGCGCAACCCATGGGTTGGTCCAGGGCGGCTTCGATGGCTTGTTCGGTCTGGTCGGGGAATTTGCTGCCCTGGGCGGAGAAGAACTTGATGCCGTTGTCGTCGAAGGGGTTGTGCGAGGCGCTGATGACGATGCCGGCGGACAGGCGCAGGGCCCGGGTCAGGTAGGCGACGGCCGGGGTGGGGATGGGGCCGGCCAGGACGACGTCCACGCCGGCGGCGGAGAGGCCGGCTTCCAGCGAGGACTCGAGCATGTAGCCGGAAATGCGGGTGTCCTTCCCGATCAGGACGGACGGGCGGTGCCCGCGCGGTGCCTGGGCCAGGAGTACCAGGCCCGCGGCATGGCCCAGGCGCAGGGCGAAGGCGGCATTGATGACCGCTCCGCCCACTTTGCCCCGGATGCCGTCGGTGCCGAAATATTTAGTTTGTGTTGCAGCCATGATTTCTTCCGTGCTTTCTTATTGCTTCATGCTTCTTTGCTTGTCTGCAGGGGAAAGCGACGCCTGGCGCTCCTTGGTCGGGAGTTCCGGTATTGACAGGCCACCATGATTCCCCACTACGGCTTTTATTGAAATCTGCCGTTTAGCCAGCGCAAGCTACACGGACGACAGCATAGGCGGGGAAGTATGACACTCCGCTTCCGCTATGTAACAAAATACGGAGGATGGTCGCTAGAATGGGGTAATGCCCGGGTGGCCGCACGCGGGGCCGCTCGGGGTGACAGCGCTTACAAATTGTTACGCTGTTTAACTAATGTTCGGAGATTTGCGGCCTTTGCCCATCTGGGATAGTCGTCCCGACGGCAGGCTTATTCTTTTGCCCGGTGCAGCACCAGCCACCGGGGGGTACGGAAGCGCACGATGGCTGTATACAGCCAAGTATAGACAGCGATGAAGGTCGCGAGGAATAGCATTAGTACTACCCCCCGGTCCCAGAATACCGTGGCCGGCACGATTGCGACGAGGCTGAGCGCCCACAGGTAGGGGGACGTGACCGCATTGCGCTGGGTCAGCAGCCGCGCGTTGCGGGTGCCGATGGCCCACCGTATCACCCGTTTATAGATCAGCATGTGCAGATGCACGCCGTCCGGCATGCTGGGAGACATGCCGCGGAGATATTTCTTTCGATATATGGAGAAAAGCGTTTCAAAGATGGGATAAATGAACAGCAGGGCGGGATACCAGGCCGAGACCACCGGGTTGCGGACCACCAGCAGGATGCCCAGCTCGGCCAGCATGAAGCCCAGGAAATAGGCGCCGCCATCGCCCAGGAAGATCAGGCCGTACGGGTAGTTCCAGACCAGGAATCCGAGGATGGCGCCGATCATGAGGAGCGAACCGCCCAGGATGAGGGGGTCGCTGACCTTGAAGGCGACGTAGCCCAGCGAGGCGAACATGGCCAGCGCCGCGGCGGCGGCCAGGCCGTTGAAGCCGTCGATGATGTTGACCGCATTGACCATCGCGCCCACGCAAACGACCGCGGCCAGGCCGCCCACGAGCGGGATGGCCAGCCAGGCATCGATCAGGGGAATGTCGACGCGCGTGACGGTGGCCTGAAGGAGCAGGGCGGCCAGGACGGCGCCGGCAAACGCGCAAAGCAGCCGCACCAGGGGCCTGATGCGCTTGGTGAGGTCTTCCGCCAGCCCGATGCCGAATACCACGGCCGAGCACAGCAGCAGCAGGCCGAGATCGATGGCCAGGGGGAGATCGCGCGAAGTCAGGGCGGCGACCGCCACGGTACAGCCCGCGACGATGCTCAGGCCGCCTATCCGCGGTACCGGCCGGACGTGGAATTTCTGGATACCGTCCAGATCATGGTCCGCCGTGGCGCCGTCGCGATTGGCGACGCGCACGATGAGCATGGTCACGAGAAGGGAAACTATGAAACTGATCGTCAGATTGAGCATGCACGCTCGTCGCAGGTGAGGGCCGGTCCGCTGCCGGCGGAAAGAATTGTTTAGCTTGCTATGGGTATATCCGACAACCGATGGCGTGTCACGCGATTCCAGGTTTCGCGTGGTATCGCATAATTATCGTGCCGTTACGCTGCGTTACGTCGTGCAAGAAAACAGGGCTGTCGCATGGCAACTTCATCTATAGTCCCAGTGAACTTTCCGGGGGTTGCACCGGACTATATCGCCGGGAAGGCCGGGCCGGGCGCAGCCGCCAGGACGGCTCGTGGGTACCGAAGAATGTTAGTGAGCGCTTATCTTCACTTGCCCGCAACCGGCCGTGGCATCGTACTGGCTCGGCCCATCATCAAATCTGAATCAGGAGTACCCCGTGGGGACCAACGTCTCATCTTCACCCGTCGACATCGCCGCTTCCGCCTTCAAGGCCTATGACATTCGCGGTGTGGTCCCGTCGCCTCTCAGCCCGGAGTTCGCCCGCCGCCTGGGCGCGGCGCTGGCGCTCGAAGCGCGCCGGGCCGGCGTGCGGCAGGTGGCGGTCGGCCGCGACGGGCGGCTGAGCGGACCGGATTTGTCGCAGGCGCTGCAAGCCGGCCTGATGGCCGGCGGCATCGACGTGCTGGACGTGGGCATGGTGCCGACGCCGCTGGTCTATTACGCGGCCAATGTCAGCGGCACGGGGTCGGGCGTGGCGATCACCGGCAGCCACAATCCGCCGCAGTACAACGGCTTCAAGATGATGCTGGGCGGTACGACGCTGTACGGCGATGCCATTACCGCGCTGCGCGAGCCCATGGTGAAAAATGCCAGCGGGGACGCGGCCACTCCGGGTTCCCGCAAGGAGTGGGACGCCGTGCCGGAGTACCTGCAGCGCATCGTGGGCGACGTGAAGCTGGCCCGCAAGATGAAGATCGCGGTGGATGCCGGCAACGGCGTGGCCGGGCCGGTGGCGGTGCAGCTGTTCAAGGCGCTGGGCTGTGAAGTGGTGGAGCTGTTCTGTGACGTGGACGGGACCTTCCCCAACCATCATCCGGATCCCGCCGATCCCCACAACCTGGAAGATCTGATCCGCTGCCTGGCCGAGACCGATTGCGAGATCGGCCTGGCCTTCGATGGCGACGGCGATCGCCTGGGCGTGGTGACGAAGTCGGGGCAGATCATCTGGCCCGATCGGCAGTTGATCCTGTTCGCGCGTGACGTGTTGTCGCGCAATCCGGGTGCCGAGATCATCTATGACGTGAAGTGCAGCCGCTATGTGGCGCAGGAAGTGACGGCCGCGGGCGGCAAGCCGCTGATGTGGAAGACCGGGCATTCGCTGGTCAAGGCGAAGCTGAAGGAAACCGGTGCCCCGCTGGCCGGCGAGATGAGCGGGCATATTTTCTTCAAGGAGCGTTGGTACGGTTTCGACGATGGCCTGTATACCGGCGCGCGGTTGCTGGAGATCGTATCCCGCTCGGACGATCCTTCGGCGGTGCTGGAAGCCTTGCCGCAGGCCAAGTCCACGCCCGAGCTGAAGATGGAGACCGCCGAGGGCGAGCAGTTCGAGGTGGTCAAGCGCCTGCAGGAGCAGGGGCAGTTCACCGGTGCGCGCGAGGTGATCACGATCGATGGCGTGCGGGTGGAATACGCGGATGGCTTCGGGCTGGCCCGCGCCTCGAACACGACACCGGTGGTGGTGCTGCGTTTCGAGGCGGATGATGACGCCGCGCTGGCGCGCATCCAGCAGGATTTCCGCACGCAGCTGCTGCGCGTCGCACCCGACGCCAAGCTGCCGTTCTGAGGAGGGGAGACCATGCAGGAAGGGGCTCCCGCCCATCTGGCGCCGTTCACCGCACCGTTGGCCGAGACGGCCGAGTGGCGTGCCTTCGTCGAGGCTGCCCGTCGGGCGGACCGCCGAGCGGGGACGCTGCGGATGATCGAGGCGGCGGGCTTGTCGGTGGACCTGAGTACACAGGCGCAGTCCGACGAATTGTCGGCCGCGGGGGCGTTGCTGCTGGCCGCGCGTGATTTCGAGGCCGCGCGGGCCCGCCTGCTGGAAGGCGGCATTGCCAATTGCACGGAAAACCGCGCCGCGTGGCACACCGCGCTGCGCGCGGAAGAGCCGCCCGGGCGGGTGGCGGGCCGGGTGCTGGCCGAGCGGGATCGCGTGCGCGCCTTCGTGCGCCATGTGGATGCGGAGGGGCGCTATGACAGTGTGGTGCACATTGGCATCGGGGGCAGCGATTGGGGACCCAAGCTGGTGGTGGCGGCGCTGGGCTATGCGGGAACCCGCCGGCAGATGCGCTTCGTTTCCAATATCGACGGGCATGCCATCGAGGCGGGGCTGGTCGGCCTCGACCCGCTGCGCACGCTGGTGGTGGTGTCGTCCAAGTCGTTCAGTACGACCGAGACGCTGCATAACGCCGACTGCGCGCTACGCTGGCTGCGCGAGGCCGGCGTCGCCGATCCGTGGGCGCAGGTGGTTGCCGTGACGGCCAACCCCGAGGCGGCCCGGGGCCTGGGCGTGGCGCCCGAGCGCATCTTTACCTTCTGGGACTGGGCCGGAGGCCGCTATTCGGTCTGGTCGGCCATCGGGCTGCCCATTGCGCTGGCGCTGGGCGCCGAGGCGCTGGACGGGCTGCTGCAGGGCGCGGCCGCGATGGACGGGCATTTCTCGACGGCGCCGCCGGCGGCCAATGCGCCGGTGCAACTGGCGCTGGCGGGGCTGGCCAACCGCAATGTGTTCGGTTATCCCTCGCTGAATATCGCCCCCTACGATGCGCGGCTGGTCCATCTCGTGCCCTATCTGCAGCAGTTGGAGATGGAGTCGCTGGGCAAGTCGGTCGACCTCCAGGGGCGGCCGGTCACGACGTCGACCGGGCCCGTGGTCTGGGGCATGCCCGGCACCGATGGCCAGCACACCTTTTTCCAGTGGCTGCACCAGGGGCCGGAGGGCGCCCCGGTGGATTTCATTATTTGCCGCGAGGCGGACCACCCTTATCCGGAGCATCACCGGCTGCTGGTGGCCAATTGCCTGGCCCAGCGCGAGGCGCTGCTGCGTGGCAAGCCGGTGTCCGTGCTGGAGGCGGAACTGGCGCCCAAGGAAAGCGATCCGGCGCGAGTATCCTGGCTGGCGCGCCACAAAATGCATCCCGGCGGCCGGCCGTCCACGCTGATCGTGCTGCCGCGCCTGAGCGCGCATGCGTTGGGCGCACTGCTGGCGCTGTACGAGCACAAGGTGTTCGTGCAGGGCCTGGTGTGGGGCATCAATCCCTACGACCAGTGGGGCGTCGAATACGGCAAGGTCCTGGCCACGGGGATCGCGCAAGAGCTGGCGGGGCTGGCATCGGCCGGCGGTCACGATGCGTCCACTGCGTACTGGGTGGCGCAGTGGAGCAATGGCGGGATGTAGGCTGGCCGCTCAATCCAGCAGTGCTGGATCCCAGGCGTGGACGACCTGGCGCTGTTCGCCCAGGCCGGGGATCCCGAGCGTGATGACGTCGCCCGCCTTGAGGTAGACCGGCGGCTTCTGGCCCAGCCCGACGCCGGGCGGCGTGCCCGTCGCGATCAGGTCGCCCGGTTCGAGCGTGGTGAAGCGGCTGATGTAGCTGACCAGGAAATCCACGCCGAAGACCATGTTGCGCGTGCTGCCGTCCTGGCGGCGCTTGCCGTTCACGTCCAGCCACAGGCGCAGGTCCTGCGGGTCCGGTATTTCGTCGGCCGTGACCAGCCAGGGACCGATCGGGCCGAAGGTGTCGCAGCCCTTGCCCTTATCCCATTGGCCGCAGCGTTCGAGCTGGTATTCGCGTTCCGACACGTCGTTGATGACGCAGAAGCCGGCGATGTGCCGCCGGGCGTCCGCGGGGTCGACGTAGCGGGCACGCGTGCCGATGACGATGCCCAGCTCGATTTCCCAGTCGGTCTTGGTGGAGTCGCGCGGCATGACGATGGGGTCGTCGGGACCCTGGATGCAGCTGTTCCACTTGGCGAACAGCACCGGTTCTTCTGGAACGGGTTGGTTGGATTCGGCCGCGTGGTCGCTGTAGTTCAGCCCGACGCAGATGAATTTCCCCGTGCCGCTGCAAGGCGCGCCCAGCCGTGTTCCGGCCGGGACGATGGGCAGGCGCCCGGTATCCAGCGCGCGCAGGCGGTCCAGTTGCGCGGGGGACAGGGTGGCGGCGGTAATGTCGTCCAGGTGCCCGGACAGATCGCGAAGCGTGCCGTGCTCGTCCACGAGGCCGGGTTTTTCGTGGCCCTTGGGGCCGTGGCGTAGAAGTTTCATGGGTGATGGATGATGGGTTGCGGCCGGACCGTCAAAGCGAAACGCGCGGGATGTGGGCTTGTTCGATGACGCCGGCCCATTTGCGGATTTCCTGGCGGGTCTTGTCTTCAAGCTCTTGGGAAGTGGAACTGGCGGCGATGGCGCCCTGCGCACTCAGCTTTTCCTTGACCGACGTATCCGCCAGGGCGAGCGCGGTCTCGCGGGCGAGGCGGTCGACGATGGCGCGTGGCAGGCCCGCGGGGCCCACCAGCGCCGTCCAGGTGTAGGCCTCGAAGCCGGCCATGCCCGATTCGACGAAGGTCGGGACTTCGGGCAGCGAAGGCAGGCGCTGGTCGGCGCCGATGGCGAGCGCGCGCACCTTGCCGCTCTTGATGTGCTGGTAGGAGGCGAGCGCATTGTCGAACATCACGGAGACTTGTCCGCTGATCAGGTCGGCCAGGGCCAGGCTGCTGCCTTTGTAGGGGACATGCACGATGTCCAGTCCCTGCTGGCTCTTGAGCAGCTCCATGGTCAGGTTGGGCGGGGATCCGATGCCGGGCGAGGCGTAGTTCAGCTTGCCCGGGTTGGCCTTCACCCAGCGTATGAATTCCGCGAGAGTCCTGGCGGGGACCGAGGGATGCACGTTCAGTACCAGCGGCAAGATGGATGTGAGCGAGATCTGCGCGAAGTCCTTGAGCGGATCGTAGGGCATGCGTTCGAACAGGCTGATGTTGACCGCATGCGGGCCGTTGCCTGTCAGGAGCAGGGTGTAGCCGTCCGCGGGTGCGCGGGCGGCGGCCTCCTGGCCGATGATGCCCGAGGCGCCGGCCCGGTTGTCGACGATGAAGCTCTGGCCCAGCGACGCGGACAACTTGTCGGCCAGGATGCGGGCGATGATATCGGTGGCCCCGCCGGCGGGGAAGGGGACGATCATGCGGACTGGCCGGTTGGGCCAGTTGTCTTCCTTGGCGCGGGCGGCCTGCATGACGGGGGCCATGGCCGTGGCAGCCGTCAGTCCGAGAAGCGTTCGGCGTTTCATGGTGGCGGTTTCCTTGGTGGTCGGGGCGCGGTCCGCGTCAATGCCCGGCAGGGCGGTAGAACGGCGCATCGCCCTGGATCGTCGTACGCCGCATCAACCGGCGGTGGGTGTTGTCGAAGTCGGTGGCCCGATGCATGGTCGACCGGTTGTCCCAGAAAACGAGATCGCCCGGCTGCCACTTGTGGCGGTACACGAAGGCGGGCTGGGTGGCGAACTCGCTCAGTTCCACGACCAGGCGGCGGCCTGCCTCGTCGTCCATGCCTTCGATGCTGCGGGTCAGTCCCGCGCCGACGTACAGCGCCTGCCGGCCCGTGGAGGGATGGGTGCGCACCAGCGGATGGGCGACAGGCGGCGTCCTGGCTTCTTCTTCCGGCGTGAGCGGCTGGCGGTGGCCCAGGTAGGTGCGGTAGTGCCAGGGGTAGTCGTGGATGCCGCGCAGGCCGGCCAGTTGCTGCCGCCTGGCGGCGGGGAGCGCATCGTGGGCCGCGAACATGCTCGCGAATTCCGTGTCCGCCCCTTGTGGCGGGCACTCGACGCCGTACAGCAGCGATCCCATGCTCGGGCGGGGCAGGAAGGACATGTCGGAATGCCAGAGCATGCCCGCCCGGTCGGCACCGATCTTCTCCCCTTTTTCATTGGTGATGTTGGAAAGAATGGTGACTTCCGGGCAGTCGGCCATGTTGAAGCGATTGACCACGTGTCCGATCAGCGGGCCGAAGTGGGCGCTGAAGTCGCGGTGGGCGATGGGCGGCAGGTCCTGGTGCCGGAAGATCACCACGCCATGCCGTTCCCAGGCGTTCCGGATGTCGGTGACGGCGTCGGCGGAGATCGGCCGGGAAAGATCCACGCCTTCGATCTGGGCGCCGACGTGCTCGGCAAGCTTGCGGACGGTAAGGCCGCTGGGGGTGAGATAGCTATCTGACAGTCTGCTTTCGTTCATTTCGTCTCCTTTTGTCTGATTGTCGACAATATATGATCGGACTGTCAAGATACGGATTTACCCTCTGGTTTTGCGGTGGCTACGCGGTCATTCGCGTGGAAAAACCAGGGGCTGGCTACTTCGTTTGTTTGTCGACAATGACTGCCGGGCCGGTGAGGCGGTGTGGCGGCGTCAGGGCGCGAGTACGCTCAACGCATAGGCCAGGTTGTCATGCACCAGCTTCTGGCCGCACCGGTTGGCCGTGTCCTGATCCTGCTTGCGCAGCGCCGCGAGCAGGTCGCGCCAATTGTCCAGCGACTGCCGGCGGCGCGAGGCGGCGGACAGCCCCAGGTTGGTGTAGCGGGCGATCTGCAGCGACATCTGGTTCAGCATGCTGGCCAGCTTCTTGTTGCCGCAGTGTTCGCAGATCAACTGGGCCATGCTGGCGGAAAGGGCCGCGTGCTCCAGCGCCTGAGCCTGTTCGTCGGCGCCGTCGAGCGCCGACATGCGCGCCAGCGTATCTTCCAGCCGGCGCAACAGGGCGTCGGTACGGCAGCGCGCGAACAAGTCGCAGGCCACGCCCAGCAGCGCGGCGCGGATCTGGTAGATCTCGACCATTTCATCGTGGCTGAGCGCCGTGACCTTGGCGCCATGGCGAGGCTGTATGGATACCACGCCGTCGCGTTCGAGAATGCGGAAGGCCTCGCGCACGCTGCTGCGGCTGACCCCGAAATAGCCGGCGAGCGGGATTTCGCGCAGGCTGGCGCCGGGCGCGATCTCGTTTTTCATGATCGCTTCGGCGATGGCTTCGGCGACCTGCTCGGGCAGGCTCGTGAGATTGGGAGGGGACCGTAGCAGCAGGGAGTCGAGAGCCATGAAGCGATTGCTCGTTGGAATGGGAAGTAGTCGGTCAGCCCGGCGCGGGCGGCTTGCCGGGGTATTGTCCGACAAATCGGTGCCGGCGGGGCCCGCGGCACGAGCGTCCGTTTTCGGAACCAGGCCCTCTGTTGATGGCGGGGGGCGCGCACCGGTTAAAATCCGCCCTTTCCACGCAGCCGGTTCCGCACCGGCTTCCGTCCGTGCCCCGCATCCTCCTCGTCAAGACCTCGTCCATGGGCGACATCGTCCATGCGCTGCCCGCCGTCTCCGATATCGCCCGCCACATGCCGGGCGCGCGGATCGATTGGGTGGCCGAAGAGGCATTCGCCGCCATTCCCGCCCTGCATCCACGCTTGAACGCCGTCATTCCCGTGGCGCTGCGCCGCTGGCGCAAGGCCTGGTGGTCGGCGTCGGTGAAGGCCGAGCGAGCGGCTTTCCGCAGGCGGCTGAGCGAGCATCGGTATGACGCCGTGATCGACATGCAGGGGCTTTGGAAGTCGGCCATGGTGGCGCGCCTCGCCAACGGGCCTCTGCATGGCTGCGATCTGCGTTCGGCGCGGGATCCCTTCGCGTCTTTTTTCTATCGCTATCGCCACCGGGTGGTGTTCGAGCAGTCGGCGGTGGTGCGCATGCGGGAACTGGCGGCCTTTTCGCTGGGGTATGACCTGGCCGGCGCGCCGGATTTCGGCATCCGCGCCGAGCCGCCCGCGGGGCTGCCCGCGCGTTATGCCGCGATCATGCCGTCGGCCAGCCGGCCGACCAAACTGTGGTCCGAGGCGTCGTGGCGCACGGTGCTGGAGCGGCTGGCGGTGGCCGGGCATGCGCCGCTGGTGTTCGCCGGCACCGAGGACGAGGCGGCCCGCGCGCAGCGCCTGATCGCGGGCATACCGGACGCCCGGGCGCTGCCGCGCATGGGGCTGGCCGAGGTGGCCGGCATGCTGGCGGGCGCATCGGTGGTGGTGGGGCTGGACAGCGGGTTGACGCACCTGGCGGGCGCGCTGGGGCGGCCCACCATCGGCATCTACGCGGATTACGACCCGGCGCTCGCGCCGGTGACGGGTTCGGCCTATACGGCCAGCCTGGGCGGACGGGGGACGCCTCCTTCGTGCGAGCAGGTGCTGGCCGCCATCGGGCAGGCCCTGCCCGCCGGCGCGGCGGTCTCCGGAGCGGCGCGTTGATGCGGGGCGCGGTGTTGCAGGCCGTGTATTCGCTGGTGTGGCGGCTGGCCACGCCCTTTCTGTTGTGGCGCATCGGGCGCCGCGCGCGGCGCGAACCCGTGTACGGCGTCCATCCGGCGGAGCGTTTCGGCTTCTACGGCAGCGGCAGGCATGCGCCGGCGCGCGGCGGTTTCCGGGCGGCGCCAGTCTGGGTGCATGCGGTCAGCCTGGGCGAGACGCGCGCGGCGCAACCGCTGATCCGCGCGCTGCTGGATCGTGGCCTGCCGGTGCTGCTGACCCACATGACGGCAACCGGCCGCACCGAGGGAGGGCGCCTGTTCGAGCAGGACATCTTGCAGGGCAGGCTGCGCCAGGCCTGGCTGCCCTATGACATGCCGGGCGCCGTGCACCGTTTCTACCGGTATTTCGCGCCGCGTTGCGGCCTGCTGGTCGAGACCGAGGTCTGGCCCAACCTGGTGTCGGGCGCGCGGCGCTACGCCGTGCCGATCGCCCTGGTCAGCGCGCGGCTGTCGGCCTCGTCCGCGCGCAAGACGATGCGGGTGGCTGGCCTGGCGCGACGCACCTACGGGCGTCTGGACGCCGTGCTGGCGCAGACCCGGGCCGATGCCGAGCGGCTGCGGCGGGTGGGCGCGCGCGATCCGCAGGTGGTCGGCAACCTGAAGTTCGACCTGCAGTTGCCCTATGACCTGATGCAGGCAGGCGCCGCCTGGCGTCAGCGGCTGGGCCGGCCGGCCATTGTCTGGGCCAGTACGCGCGAGGGGGAGGAAGAGGCCATCCTGGCCGCGTTGCGCGAGATGCCTCGCACGCGGGGAGGACTGGCACCGCTGGCCGTGCTGATCCCCCGCCATCCCCAGCGTTTCGACGAGGTGGCGGCGATGGTGCTGGCGTCGGGGCTCTCCATGCGGCGCCGCTCGACCATGCCCGGCATGCCGTTCGGCTGGGTTGATCCGGAGACCGCCGTGCTGCTGGGCGACAGCCTGGGCGAGATGCCGTTCTACTACACCGCCGCCGACGTGGCCATCGTGGGGGGCAGCTTCGCGCCGCTGGGCGGGCAGAACCTGATCGAAGCCGCCGCCTGTGGCGTGCCGGTCATCGTCGGTCCGCATACCTTCAATTTCGCGCAGGCCTCGGAAGACGCGATCGAGGCCGGTGCCGCATTGCGCGCGGACAGCGCCCAGGCGGCCTGGCGTCTGGCGCTGGAACTGATCGACGATGGCGACCGCCGCGCCGGCATGCGCGCCGCCGCGGGCCGGTTCAGCGCCACGCACACCGGCGCGACGCAGCGGGTGATGCGGGCGGTGGGGCCCTGGCTGGGGTGAGCGCCTAGCGGGCTTGCAGCCCCGCCGCTGCCTCTTCCAGGCACGCGATCATCAATTCCGAGCCGGGCGTCAGTCCCCGATTCCGGTTCCACAGCACTCCGCGCGGCCGCATCAGATGAGGGAAGCTCAGCGGCAGCACCGTCAGGGGCTCCGATGCGTCGGCCGCAACGGCCCCGGCCATCACGGCGATCGCGTCGGTGACGTGCAGGTAGGCACGCGCCAGGTGTGTGGACAAGGTTTCGACATAGTTGTTGGGCAGCGTCATGCCATGTTCTTCCAGCGTGCGCTCCAGCGGCGCGCGCAGGATGCTGCCCGTCGGCGGCAGGATCCACGGATAGGGTTGCAGGTCCGACCATTTCAGGCGCCTGCGCCGGGCCAGCGGGTGCTGGTGCCGCGTCATGAGCTGCACGGGGTCGTCCAGCAGTTCCTTTTCCTCGAAGCCGTCGGCGGCGCTGCGCAGGGGCAGCCGGCCAACCACGAGATCCACGCGGCCTTGCCAGAGTTCGGGCAGCAGGGTCTGGGCGGTGCCTTCGGTGACCAGTACGTTGGTGTGGGGGGAGCGCTGCTTGAGGATGGCGATGGCCTGCGGAAGCAGCATGGAGGTGGCGGCGGGGAAGGCACCGATGTGGATCTTGCCCACCGCGCCCGAGCTGAGCGAGTTGAGTTCGTCGCGCGCCTGGTGCAGTTCGGTCAGCAGGGTGCGGGCATGGCGCACCAGGCATTCGCCGTAGGCCGTGGGGCGCAGGCCCTGGGCGGTGCGGGTGAAGAGTTCCAGGCCCAGGCCTTTTTCCAGTTCGGCCAGGGCCTTGGAGACCGCGGGCACGGTGACGTGCGAGCTTTCGGCCACCTGCTTGAGGTTGCCGTGATCGTACAGCGCCGTGATGAGTCGGAGGTGGCGTGCCTTCAAGTTGATCTGGAGATACCAGTCGATCTGCGTCATGCCGCCCCCAGGGATAAAGTCTGCTGCCGGTTGTTCAAGCCGGGGGATTTTACTCAACCGGCCCCGGCGTGCCGTGTAGGCTCGGCCTAACCGGAAGTTAAGGCCGAGCTGGCGATTACTGGCGTTGCCGGCGCCCAGGCGCACCGAACGAAGCCTGCCCCTTGATGCCGGCCGCCACGGTTTCCACGTGGCGCACGAGCGCCGTGGCCTCGGGCGAGAGGGGCCGGAGCGCCGAATAGTACACCTCGGTCCAGAGCACGATGCGAGGCCGGAAGGGGCGCAACACGATATCGGAGAAGATGCCGCCCGCGAGCAGCAGGGGGTTGATCAGGGCGATGCCGACCTGCTCGCGCACCAGGGCGCACGCCGCCAGCGAATTCCTGGCCAGCACCGGCGCGCGCACGCGCACGCCGGATTCGCTGAGCGTGGCTTCGACCAGGATCGTGGTCGGCGAGTCGTCGGGCAGGGCGATCAGCGTTTCTCCCTGGAGATCGTCGGGCCGGACGAGGGCCCGGCCGGCCAGCCGGTGTCCTGGCGGCAGCGCCGCCACCAGGAGATCTTCCGATATCGTCCGCCGTTCGCACAGCTCGAGGTTGCTGGCCGACTGCGGTAGCGGCTGGTTGGTGACGCCTACGTCGATTTCCTGGTGGGCGACCAGTTCCAGCGTGTCGTGCGGCGTCTCGACCCGCAGGTCCACCTCCACGTCGGGCATCTCGCGCCGCAGCCTGCTGACGGCCTGGGGCACGATCGCGATCAGTGGCGGCGCGTGTGCGGCGATGGTCACCCGGCGCTGTTTTCCGCGCTCGAGTTCATAGGCCATGTCCAGGGCGAAATCCAGTTGCTGGGCCGCGCGGTTGGCATGGGGCAGCCATTGCTTGGCGGCCGCCGTGGGCCGCAGGCGCCCGCCGGAGCGATCGAACAAGGCCACTCCCGTTTCGCGCTCCAGGAGCCGGAGGATCTTGCTGACCGCGGGCTCGGACACGCCGAGCTTGAGGGCGGCCTCGGCCAGGCTGCGGCTTTTCATGACCGCCGCGAACACGCGCAGGTGGCGACTGGTCAGGACACGGGGCATGGAAAATTCGCCTTAACTGAAAGTTAAGTAAATGTAGGCAAAACCGAGGTGGAGGGCAACCTACACTGGTTTTCCCCACACGCCCCGCGGCATCGGCCGCTGAACCAGGAGTCGCCATGCCAGCCCGACTGATCGGCTTGTTCTTGTTCTGTCTGCCCTTTTCCCTGGCCGCCCAGCCCTCGGCTTTTCCCAACCGCCCCCTCA
The DNA here is from genome assembly GCF_058793475.1 of Pigmentiphaga sp. MLSB6-MA01. Taxonomy (NCBI): domain Bacteria; kingdom Pseudomonadati; phylum Pseudomonadota; class Betaproteobacteria; order Burkholderiales; family Alcaligenaceae; genus Pigmentiphaga; species Pigmentiphaga sp. MLSB6-MA01. The sequence goes on from NZ_JBXAFV010000001.1 coordinate 568,351, forward strand.
GCATCGTGGTTACGACGGCGGCCGGCGGATCGGTGGACGCCATTGCCCGCGCGATTGCCGCCGACCTGGGCAAGACGCTCGGACAGCCCGTCGTGGTCGAGAACCGGCCTGGCGCCAATGGCAACATCGCCGCCCAGCATGTGAAGGCCTCGGCACCCGACGGTCATACGCTGCTGATGCTGAGTTCCAGCACGTTCACCCTCAATCCGTTCGTCCTGGAGCGCGTGCCCTTCAACCCGGAGAAGGACTTCGTTCCGGTGGCGATGACGGCCGGGCTCAACATGGTGCTGGTGGTCGCGCCGGGCACCCGGGCGGGCACGCTCGAGGAACTGGTTGCCGCGATGAAGGCGCGGCCCGGCGAACTGAACTACGGGTCGTCCGGCAACGGGTCGCTGCCCCAGGTCGCGGCGGAGCTGCTGGCCATACGGACCGGCACCCGCGCGACCCATGTTCCCTACAAGGGCATCGCGCCGGCCTTGAACGACTTGTTGGCGGGCCAGATCGATTTCATGTTCGACTCCGGTACCGCGATGTCCCATATCCAGGCCGGCAAGCTGCGCGCGTTGGCCGTGATCGGCCCCAACCGGCTGCCCATTTTCCCGGACGTGCCGACGTTCAAGGAAGCCGGCGTGGCCGGCATGGAAGTGGCCGCCGGCTGGCACGGCATTTTCGCGCCCGCCGGCACGGATCCGGCCGTCGTCGATCGGCTCAATGCCGAGATCAACAAGAGCCTGCGATCGGCCGCCATGCGCGAGCGGATGAACAGCATGGGGTTCGAGAGCGTCGCGCTGCCGGCCGCCGGGCTTGGCCGTGCCTTGCGCCAGGATTTGCAGCGGTTGGGGCCGATCGTGAAACAGGCCGGCATCACCGCCTATTGAACCGGCACGGAGCGCTTCACCATGAATCGCGACGTCCGCGTCCCGTTGGTGCTCATTCCCGGCCTGCTCTGCAACGATGTGCTGTGGGCGCCCCAGCGAGTCGGCCTGCACGACTGCGCCGACATCTGGATTCCCGACCTGTCGCGCGCCGCCAGCCTGCCCGAGGCGGTGGAGCGGATGCTGGCCGATGTCCCGTTCGAGCGGTTCGCGCTGGCCGGGCTGTCGATGGGAGGCTACCTGGCGGCGCTTGCCGCCTTGCGTTCGCCCGACCGAGTCGAGCGGCTGGCCCTGTTGAACACGCGTGCCCATGCCCTGGAGACCGAGGCGGGACGCCAGCGCCGCAACGCCCAGATCGAGTTGGCCCGCCGGGACTTCGCGGCGCTGGTGGAGCAGTTGCTGCCGGCCCTGCTGCGTCCGCAAGCCCTGCGGGACGCGGCGCTGGCGCAGGGCGTCCGGGACATGTCCCTGTCATTGGGCGTCGATGTGTTCATCCGCCAGCAGGAGGCCAACATGAGCCGGCCGGTCATCGCCCACAGGCTGGAGCACATCGCCTGCCCGACCTGGATCATCGGTGGCGACCAGGACGCCATCGCGCCACAGGAAAGCCAGCATGCCCTGGCTCGGGCCATCGCGGGTTCCCATCTGCGCATATTGCGCGACTGCGGGCATCTGTCGACGCTGGAGCACCCCGGCGCGGTGACCCAATTGCTTAGGCAGTGGCTCGACAGCCCGGGCCTGCCATCCCGACCCTACCAAGGAGCAACACCATGACGTCCCTTTCCACGGCGCCCTCGACGGACCTGGGTATCGAGCAGATCGGCCAGCGCCAGGTGGCGCGTTTCCGCGACCGCAAACCCGACTGGGAGGCATTCGAAGACGCGAAGCTCGACGGTTTCCGGCGCGCCCAGCATCGCTTCATCGGAGCGGGCGGATCCGCCAAGCATGGCGATCCCAGCGTGATCCCGCCGCTGGGCTTCACCCTGAGCGTCATGTTCGTGCCGCCCGGCCAGGGCAATGCCGCCCATACCCACGAAGTGGAAGAAGTGTTCTTCGTGCTGCGGGGCTTCCTGGACGTGTTCCTGGAGGACGCGGCCGGCAACCGGTTCGAGACCCGTCTGGGCCCCTGGGAATGCGTCTCCTGCCCGCCGGGCGTCATGCACGGCTATCTGAACGCAAGCCTGGAGCCGGTCTATTTCCAGGTGATGCTGGGCAAGTCCCGCCCCGGCGCGCTGAACTACCAGGATGAAGCCCTGCGCGCCGCGGTGGCGGTCAACCCAGCGCGCCGGTGACGTCGTCGAACAATTCGTCCACCGTGAACCGGCGCGGAATGATCTTCTGCTCGTACGACCACTCGATGGCCATCTCCAGGCCTTTGCGGTTGGCTTCCAGGCCCAGCGGCGGCAGGGTTTCCAGCGCGGCGGCCGGGGCAAGCGCGCGGCTTTCCCCGATCATCCGGTAGATCTCGCGCACGGCCTCGGGATGCTTGCGCGTGATGTCCTGGTGGATGGCGAAGACGTGGTTGATGGGCACGACACCTTCGCGCTGGTACCAGGCCTTGGCGGCCGCGATGGGCTCGGGAACCAGGGTCTGCACGCGCGGATCCTTGGGCATGTCGTTGCCGAGGATGGCGGCGGCCAGTTCGCCGTTCAGCATCATCTCGGGAATCGACGAACCCTTGGGCAGCATGTGGCAATTGGGCGGGTCGCGGTATTCGGCCAGGTGCGATTCGTCCACGGTGTACCACTCGACCTTGTTGGGATCGACGCCGTATTCGTGCTGCAGGATGCCGCGCACCCACAGGCCGGTGGTCTGCGCATAGGTGCGCACGCCCACTTTCTTGCCTTCGATGTCCTTGGGGTCGAGGTGGCCGAGTTCCTTGTTGAAGCCTATGCAGTGGTGCTGGAAGCGGCCGACCATGGGGGCGGGCAGGATCACGTACGGCTTGCCGTAGGCCTTGGCCTGGAGGTAGGTGACGATGGCCAGTTCGCCCGCGTCGAAGGCGTTGTCGCGGATCATCGGCTTGAAGCCGTCGTGCGCGGTCTTGGGGCCGCAAAAGTCGAGCTGGACGATGTCCGAGGCGATGCGGCCGTCCTTCATGGCCGCGGCGACCGGCGAGTCGGCCAGGTTGGTTTTCAGCGTGACGCGCGTGGCGTGTGCGGTGGTCATGGGGTCAGTCCTTCAGCACGGGGTAGAGCTTCTGCGCGGTGCCGGCCATGATCCAGTGCTGGTCGGCGGCGGGCAGGAAGGCGATGTAGTCCTTGAACGCCTTGACGATGTCGGCCAGGCTGTCCTCGGCGGCGGGGAAGTTGGAGCCCCAGGCGATGCGGTCGGCGCCGAATTCCTGGACCACGCGGCCGAAGAAAGTTTCGGGGGTGGCCTTGCCGGAATACGCGGACTCGGTGTTGCGGCTGCTGAGCTTGAGGTACAGGTTCTTGAAGCGGGCCAGGTCGAACAAGTGCTGGGCGCCGGCATAGGGCGGGCCGCTGGTGATGTCCGGCTTCATCATGTGGTCGACGATGGCGAGGGTGTCGGGGAAAGCGGTCAGCAGCTTCTCCAGCGCCGGGATGGCGGCCTTGGTGATCTGGACGCACACGGGGATGTCCAGTTCTCCCGCCAGGCGCCAAGCCGGATGCAGGGCGGGGTCTTCCAGCGTGGGCGCCTGGCCCGGCATGGTGCTGCCGGTGGTGAAAATGCGCAGCCCGGCCAGGCCGCGTCCGGTCCAGTAGCGGATCTTCTGCGTGGCGTCGGGCGCGAGCATGTCGACCGAGTAGACGCCGGCGAAGCGCTTGGGCTGCTCGGCGACCGAGTCGGCCACGTAGGCGTTGTCGAAGCCGTAGGTGGTCGACGAGTGGACGATGGCGGCCTTGTCGATGCCGGCGGCGTCCATGGCCGCGGCGTACTGTTCGAAGGTGGCGGGCCGGGTGGCGGACCAGCCCGAGCGCTCGCCGCCCAGCGGGTCGAGCGGATAGCGGGTGGTGTCGGGCGAGATGATGTGCGGATGGATGTCGATCAGGCGTGTGGTCATGGCGGTGTCGCGCAAAGGGTGGATGTCGTCGGGAGGGCCGCGCCGGGTCAGGCGCCGACGTCGATGAACATGTCGTCGACGGCGTAGCGCTTCTTGAGCAGGCCTTGCTGGTGGCAGTAATTCATCATGGCTTCGATGGACGGCCGGTTGGCCTCGATGCCGTAGGGCAGGGGGTCGCCCACGATGCGGCCCATGGCGCGGTAGTGCTCGTCCTTGTCCGACACCGATTCGCCGGCGGCCAGCTGGCGCAAGTAGATGTTCTTCGAGGCCAGGAAGGCGTCGTACAGGGCCTTGCCCACCCACGGGTGCTTGGCCAGCACTTCGTCCTTGACGGTGATCAGGCCGTGCACGGGGTAGATGCCGGTCTTGCGGTACCACTCGGCTTCGAGCCGGTCGGCATCGGGGAACATTTCGCGGTATTCCGGCGGTTTGATCCGCCCGCCCGCCTGCCAGCCGTCGGCCGGCGCGCCGGCGCGGCCGATGCCGGCGTTGTCGGTGAAGGCGGCCGACAGGTAGCCGCTGGCCATCAGGTCCACCAGCGATTTGCCGTCCCTGGCCTGTTCGACGTTGGGCGGCAGCTGGAGCGAGGAGACGTGTTCCTCGTCGTCCACCACCCAGGTGATGCGCGAGTTGTCGACGCCGTAGTCGTTGGTCAGGATGCCGCGCGTCCAGATGCCGGTGGTGACCGAATAGGCGCGCACGCCCGCGCGCTTGCCTTCGAGGTCGCGCGGCTCGCGGATGCCGGCGTCGTCGCGGTAGACCAGGCCGGCATGGTGGAAGCGGCGGAAGATGAAGACGGGCAGGGCCTTGAACGGGGCGCCGGCCTCGCGGGCGATCATGTAGGTGGCGGGGGCCATTTCGCAGACGTCGAACTCGACGTCGCGCACCATGCGCCGGAAGGCCGCGATGATGGGCTTGATCTCGACGAAGTCCGGCTGGACGCCGTCGATGGGAACGTCGCCGCGCTTGAGCGCCGCGGTGTGGCCGTAGGTGGCGATGGCGATCTTCAGGGGAAGGGGCTGCTTGGATGTCATGGCTGCTTGGTCGGAGGGAAGGCGGGAATGGTGCGACGTGTCAGTTACCTATGGCCCGCATGGGATGAAACGGATGTCACGCGGCCGAGGACGCCGCGGATCCGGCTCCGCCGGTCCGCCAGCGTCGCCCCCTGGGGGGCGCCCGAAGGGCGTAGGGGGGGGTCATATCTCATTGTCGACGTAGAGGAGGCCGGCGGCCTCGAGGCCCTGGCGCATGTTGGCCACGTCCAGCGACAGTTCGCCGGCCAGGTAGCGCTCGCGCGATTTTTCTTCCTTGGCGGTGCGCTGGCGCGCCAGTTCCAGCGTGCGGGCGATCTCCAGGCGGGGCACGACCACCACGCCATCGTCGTCCGCCACGATGGCATCGCCCGGATTCACGTTCATGCCGGCGCATACCACCGGCAGGTTGACGTGGCCCAGCGTGGCCTTGACCGTGCCGCGCGCGGAAATGGCGCGCGACCACACGGGAAAGCGCATCTCGGTCAGGGTGCGCACGTCCCGGCAGCCGGCGTCGATGACCACGCCCTGGATGCCGCGCGTCTTGAGCGAGGTGCAGATCAGGTCGCCGATCATGCCGTCGGTGTTCTCGCACATGACGCCCACCACCAGGATGTCGCCCGGCCGGCATTGCTCGATGGCCGCGTGCAGCATCCAGTTGTCGCCCGGCGCGGTCAGCGCGGTCACGGCGGAACCGGCGATGCTGGCGCCGGCGTAGATGGGGCGCAGGTACGGCGCCATCAGGCCGGCTCGTCCCATGGCCTCGTGCACGGTGGCCACGCCGTGCACGGCCAACTCGGCGATGAGGTCCTGCGGGCCGCGCGGGATGTTGCGTACGACGACGTTCTTCATGTTGCTCTCGTTCAGTTGATGGGGATGTTCGCTTTCTCGATCACCGCCTTCCATTTGGCGATGTCGGCCTTCATCAGGGCGCGCGCTTCGTCCACGCCCAGGGCGTAGGGTTCGGAATTCATCTCGCGCAGCTTCTGCGCGACTTCGGGCGAAGTGACGGCGGCCACGAAGGCCCGGTTGAGCTTGTCGATGATGGCGCGCGGCGTGCCCTGGCGGATCGATACGCCGTTCCACGACGCGACCACGTAGCCGTCCAGGCCGCTTTCGGCGGTGGTCGGCACGTCCGGCAGGTTGGGGTTGCGGCCGTCGGCCGCGATGGCCAGCGCGCGCACCGCGCCGCTCTTGATCGAGGACAGCATGGGCGGCACGAAGTCGAAGCCCACGTCGATGTCGCCGGAGCGTACGCCGGTCAGCAGCGCGGCACTGGTCTTGTAGGGAATGGTCTCGGCCTTGATGCCCGCCACCGATTTGAACAACTCGGCGCCCAGGTGCTGGCTCGAGCCGACGTTGGTGGTGCCCAGGCTCAGCTTGCCGGGATTGGCCTTGGCATAGGCGATCAGCTCCGTGAGGTTGCGAAAGCGCGAATCGGGCTTGACCGTCAGGATCAGGTTGAACCTGGACAGCGTGGCGACCTGGGTGAAGTCGTCCACGATGCTGTAGGGCAGGTCCTTGACCAGCGTCTGGGTGATGGCCGTGCCGTTGCCGCCCTGCACGAGCGTGTAGCCGTCGGCGGGCGCCTGCAGGCCGGCCTGGAACGACTGCACGCCGCCCGCGCTGGGCTTGTTGTCGATCACGATCTGCTGCCCCAGGATCTCGCTGACCTTCTGCGTGACCACGCGCGCCGTCAGGTCGCCGATGCCGCCCGCGCCGTAGGGCAGGTACATCCGGATCGGCCGCTCTGGATAATCGGCCGCCGAGGCGGGAGAGAGGATGCCGGCCGACAGCGCGGCGGCAACGATGACGGCGGGGTACCGCCGGATTCGCAATACGGGGAATGTCACGACTAGTCTCCTTGTCCCGGCGTGCAGGGCCGCCGATGTCGTACTGCCGGGGATGGTTGCACGCGAGGCGCCACGGGGTCTATTGAGTAAAACTTCCGCGGGGTTGAGCGGTTGGTTAAGGCGGCCGCGCGGGACGGCGGGGGTTGAGCGTTTCCTCAAGTCAGCGGAAGCATTACTCAATGGGTGCGCACGCCTGGCCGCCGGCAGAATGCGGAATGCCTGCGCGGGCCTGGCGCCCCGCACCAGACCAGAAGACCAAAAGGCCAAAAGACCCAGGAGACGTCATGCAACCCAGGAATATCCCTGCCCGAGCGGCCGGGGCGGCGGTGCTCGCGCTGGCCGCGGCGGGCGCGTGCGCCCAGGGCCAGCCTTATCCTTCCAAGCCGATCACCATCGTCGTGGCTTTCGGTCCCGGGGGCGCGGGAGATCTTGTCACGCGCAAGGTGGCGCAGGGCATGTCGGCGCGCATCGGCCAGCCGGTGGTGATCGAGAACAAGCCGGGCGCTGGCGCGGCGGCCGCGGCCGTGGCGGTGGCCCAGGCGCGTCCCGATGGTTATACGGCACTGCTGACGGGGAACGGCACCGCCATCAGTTCCGTGCTGTTCAAGAGCCTGCCCTACAGCCTGTCACGCGATTTCCGCCATGTCTCCTCCATCGCCTCGTTCGACCTGGGGCTGGTCACCGACGGCAACTCGCGATTCACGTCCGTGGCCGATGTGATCGCCTACGCCAAGGCCAATCCCGGCAAGCTCAACATCGGCACGTCGCGCATAGGCAGCACCCAGCATCTGGCCGCCGAGCTGTTCAAGTCCATGGCCGGCATCGATGCCGTCAGCATCCCGTACAAGACCACGGGCGACATGATCGCGGCCGTGCGTGCCGGCGATGTGCAGGTGGCGTTCGAAGTGCTGTCGCCCATCCTGGGCCAGTTGTCGGCGGGCAGCATCAAGGCCATAGGCGTGACGTCCGCCCGGCGTTTTCCGGGCCTGCCGGACGTGCCCACGGTGGCGGAAAGCGGCGTGCCGGGTTTCGAGGCATCGTCCTGGGCCGGTATCAGCGTGCCGGCGGCCACGCCCGCGCCGGTGGTCGAGCGCCTTGCGCGCGAGATCCGCGCGGCGGTGGAGTCGCCCGAAGTCCAGGCCTCGCTGCAAGCCATGGGCTACGTGGGCAGCGCCAGCACGCCGGCCGAGATGACCGAACGCATCGAGCGCGACGCCGCGAAGTGGAAAACCGTGATCGAGACCGCCGAAATCCCGCTGCAATAGGCCGGGATCCAGATCCCAACCCGTCATCCAGGACAGGCATCGCATGAAGCGCAGAGTCGTAGATATCCACCCGCACATCATCAGCACCGATACCCAGGCCTACCCGCGCGACCCGCTCTGGGGCCGGCAGTCGTCATGGTCGCAGGAGCGGCCCGCCAGCACGGAGCAATTGCTGCGGGCCATGGACGAGGCAGGCGTTGCCCGGGCCGCCATCGTGCAGGCCTCGACCTGCTATGGCTACGACAACAGCTATGTCGCCGATGCGGTGGCGGCGCATCCCGATCGTTTCACCGGCGTTTTTTCCGTGGACATGCTGGCGGCGGACGCGCCCGCGCGCATTCGACACTGGGCGGGCAGCGGGCTGACGGGGCTGCGCCTGTTCACCGCGGGCAGCACAGTGGAGGGGCAGATGCCCGGCCTGGACGATCCGCGCAGCTTTCCCGCATGGGACTGCGCGGCCGACCTGGGGCTGCCGGTGTGCGTGCAGATGCGCATCGCCGGCGTGCCGCAACTGCGCGTGCTGCTGGCACGCTATCCGCGCGTGCCCATCGTCCTCGACCATTTCTTCGCCCTGCCGCTGGACGAGGGGCCGCCCTATGCGTCGGCGCAGGAGCTGTTCCGCCTGGCGGCCCACCCGAACGTTTATTTGAAGCTGACGCCGGTCATCCTGGGCAAGGCGCGCCTGGGCCAGGCCAGCCCGCAGTCCTTTTTTTCGCGCGCGCTGGCCGAGTTCGGCGCCTCGCGCATCGCCTGGGGTTCGAATTTCCCCGCCACGGCGGGATCGCTGAAGACCCTCCTGGAGGAAGCGCAACAGGCGCTGGCCTGGGCGGGCGGCGATGACCTCGCATGGATCTTCCACCGGACGGCGGAACGCCTCTATCCGGCATTACGGGCCGATGCCGGCCCGGCCACGACTCACGACGACAGGAACAAGGAGTCCGCATGATCATCGATTGCCATGGGCACTACACTACCGCGCCCGAAGCCTTGAACGAGTACCGGCGCTTGCAGGTGGCGGCCTGCGAATGCGGCAAGTGCGAAATATTTCCACGCCCGGTCGTCTCGGACGACCAGATACGTGAAAGCCTGGAGACCAAGCAACTGCGCATCCAGCGCGAACGCGGCACCGATCTGACGATCTTTTCCCCGCGCGCGGTCGGCATGGGCCACCACATCGGCGATCTGCGGACCAGCACCGAGTGGGCTATCGTCTGCAACGACCTCATTCATCGCATCTGCCAGATGTACCCGGACAATTTCGCCGGCGTCTGCCAGTTGCCGCAGAGCCCGGGCGTGGAGCCGGCCAAGTGCATCCCGGAGCTCGAGCGCTGCGTGAACGAGCTGGGCTTCATCGGCTGCAACCTGAATCCCGATCCCACGGGCGGCTACTGGAAGGATCCGCCGCTGCATGACAAATGGTGGTATCCGCTGTACGAGAAGATGGTCGAGCTGGACGTGCCGGCCATGATCCACGTCAGCGGCTCGTGCAACCCGCATTTCCACGCGACCGGCGCGCACTACATCAACGGCGACACGACGGCCTTCATGCAGTTCCTGACGTCCTCGTTGTTCAAGGACTTCCCGACGCTGAAGTTCATCATCCCGCACGGCGGCGGCGCGGTGCCCTATCACTGGGGACGCTATCGCGGACTGGCGCAGGACATGGGCCTGCCGCCACTCAAGGAACTGCTGTTGCAGAACGTGTTCTTCGATACCTGCGTCTACCATCAGCCAGGCATAGACCTGCTGCTGAAGGTGATCCCGCCGGAGAACATCCTGTTCGCGTCCGAGACCGTGGGAGCGGTGCGCGGCGTGGATCCGGAAACCGGCCATCACTTCGACGATACGCGTCGCTATATCGACGCCGCCGAACTCGCTGGCGCCGACAAGGAGAAGATCTTCTCGGGGAATGCCTACCGGGTGTATGGCCGGCTGAAGGGCCGCGCGTAGCGCGCCCGGCTGCTGCGCGGCTAGCGCAGCAGCGCGTTGACCAGCCTCACGTCGTCTTCCGACAGGATGCCGGAGGCGGCCTTCAGGCGCAGGCCCGACAGCAGCGCGTCGTAGCGCGCCTTGGCCAGGTCGCGTTCGGTGGAGTAGAGCTGCTGCTGGGCGTTCAGCACGTCGATGTTGATGCGCACGCCCACTTCGTAGCCGGTCTTGTTGGCGTCGAGCGCGCTGCGGCTGGAGACCTGCGCTGCTTCCAGCGCGCGGACCTGGGCCAGTCCGGCGTTCACGCCCTGGAACGCGATGCGCGTGTTCTGGACGGCGGCCCGGCGGGCGACCTCGAGATCGTTGCGGGCTTTCTCGGACAGCGCGACGGCTTCGTCCACCTTGGACGTGGTGCCGAAACCGGCGAAGATGGGCACCGAGACCTGCACGCCCACCGAGCGCGTGGTGTAGAAGTCGTTGACCACGGTCTGCCCGACCAGCCCCCGCGTGCGCGCCACGTTGGCGGTCAGGTCGAACGAGGGGTAGTGCCCGCTCTTGGCGATCTCGATGCCGCGCTGGGCGATCTCGCTGTTGAGGGTGGCCTGCGCGACCGCCAGGTTGTTGGCGGTCGCCTGTTCGGTCCAGGCGTCGATCCGTGCCGGCTGCGGCGCCGGCACGTTGACCGCGGGTGGCAGCTTGGCCAGATCGCCCGAGGGCGCGCCGATGATCTGCTGCAGTGCGCCGATGCGGACCGCGAGGTCGGACTCGGCCTGGATCTCCTGGGCCTGGGCCAGGTCGTAGCGGGCCTGGGCCTCGTAGGTGTCGGTGATGGTGGCCGTGCCGATCTCGAAATTGCGCTTGGCCGATTCGAGCTGTTCCGAGATGGCGATCTTCTGGGCGCCGATGAACGCCAGATTGTCCTGTGCCGAGAGCACGTCGAAATAGGCCTGCGCCACGCGCAGGATCAGGTCCTGGCGCCCCTGGGCGAGCTGGGCCTCGCCCACGGCGAGCTGCAGCTTGGATTGTTCGTAGGTCTGCCAGCCCGACCAGCGGAACAGCGGCTGGATCAGTTGCAGCGTATAGGTCTCGTTGGTGTAGGTCACGCCCGGCAGGCGGGTCGTGGAGGCCTCGGCGCGGCTGCCGGCGAGCGAGATGGCGGGCATGAGCGCGGCGCGCGCCTGGGGGAGTTTTTCAAGCGTGGCGGTATAGGCCGACCGTACCGACGCGAAGGTCGCATCGTTGGCCAGTGCCGCCTGATAGGCCTGCTCCAGGTCCAGTGCCGCGACCGCAGGAACGAAAACGCAGGCGCCGAACAGCGCGCACAGCGTCTGGACGTGGTACGACCTGGCGCGCATGGGCACGGAACTCCGCCTAGAACTTGAATTTGGAAACGGTGATGCCGCGCAGGGGCTTGACCAGGGTCTCGAACAGCGAGGCTGTTTCGAAGCTGGCGGCCGTGGTGCGGGTGATGAGCAGTGTGGTCATGACGGGGGACTGCCCGACGATGATCGCCAGCCGGCCGCCCACGCGCAACTGGTACTTCAGGCTGTCGGGTACCTCGGGTACCGAGCCGGTGACGACGATGGCGTCGTATTCGGTCGAGCCCCAGCCCTTGCTGCCGTCTCCCACCTGGACCGTGGCGTTGGCGATGCCGGCGCGCTTCAGGTTGGCCTGGGCGAAGGCGGCCAGCTTGGGCAGGATCTCCACTGACGTGACCGTCTGGGCCTGGCTGGCCAGCAGTGCCGTCTGGTAGCCCGAACCCGTGCCGATCTCCAGCACGCTGTCGGTGGACTTGAGCGCGAGCTCTTGCTGAAGGCGCGCTTCGACCTTGGGCGCGAGCATGCATTCGCCGCTGTCGTAGTCGTCGATCCGCAGCGGGATCTCGGTGTCGGCGAAGGCGAGGGTGCGCAGCGCGGGCGGCACGAATTCCTCTCGCTTTACCTTGAACAGCAGTTCCAGCACCTTGGGGTCGAGGACGTCCCAGGGGCGGATCTGCTGCTCCACCATATTGAAGCGGGCGTGTTCGACGTCGGGAAGGGAAGCAGCGTTCATGGCAGGATTTGGACAGGAAACCTTAACAAAACGAGCAATTCTAACCGGGTCAGAAGGGCTTGGCGACCGTGGTCGCGTGGCGGACCTCGGGCGGCTTGGCGAAGTAGTTGCCCACCAGCGCGCGCCAGGCCTTGAAGTCGTCGGATCCGCGGAAGTGCACGGTGTGGTCTTCCAGCGTTTCCCACTGCACCACGAGCAGATAGGCGTTGGGATCCTCCAGCGTCTGGTGCAGCTCCATGCCGCGGCAGCCTTTCGCCCGCTGGAAGAGCGGTGCCGCTTCCTGGACGCCGGCCTCGAACTTTTCCTGGGTGCCGGGCTGGATTTCGATGTGCGCGAGTTCGTAGATCATGGTGGGCCTTCCATAGAACGGCCTGCTATGTTACCTGCGTTCGGACGGGGCGGACATGGCGGCCGGAGCGGGCTGGCGGGCGGACTATACTGGCGGCGTGCGTCGCCCGCGGGGGCGGCGCGTTTCGTTTTCCAGAGGATCGCCATGTCTGCCGTTCGTCCCATTCCCAAGGCCCTGACCATCGCGGGCGTGGACCCCTCGGGCGGCGCCGGAGTGCTGGCCGACGTCAAGGCCATGAGCGCGCTGGGCGCGTACGCCTGCGGCGTCATCGCGGCGCTGACCGCGCAGAACACCCAGGGCGTCACGGGCGTGTTGCCCATCGATCCCGCCTTCGTCGCGCAGCAGATCGACACCTTGTTCGCCGACGTGCCGGCCGACGCGGTCAAGATCGGCATGCTGGGCAGCCGGCCCGTCACCCAGGTCGTGGGCGAGCGGCTCGCGCACTGGAAGCCGCCGCACGTGGTGCTCGATCCCGTCATGATCGCCAAGAGCGGCGATGCCCTGCTGGCGCGCGACGCCATCGGCGCGTTGCGGGAAGTGCTGATGCCGCAGGTCACCATGATCACGCCCAACCTGCCGGAGGCCGGCGTGCTGCTCGAGCAGCGGCCGGTGGAGACCGTCAAGGAAATGCGGCGCGTGGCCGAGCGGCTGCGCGAGCAGCTTCCCCACAACGGCCATCGCTGGGTGTTCCTGAAAGGGGGGCACCTGCCCGGCGACATGGCCATCGACTTGTTGCATGACGGCGACCGGATGATCGAACTGGCCGCGCCGCGCATCGAGACCCGCAATACCCACGGCACGGGCTGCACCCTGTCGGCCGCGCTGGCGGCGCTGCTGCCCCAGGCGCAGGACGTGCCCGAGGCGGCCCGCCGGGCCAAGCATTACCTGACCGAGGCCATCCGCCATGCGGACCGGCTGGGCGTGGGGTCGGGGAACGGGCCGGTGCACCACTTCCACGGATGGTGGTAGAAGCCCGGGTCACGTCGCGGCTGCGGCTGGCGCCGTGTCCGCGCCGGGCGCCTGCTCCTGCGCCCGCAGCCGGATCTGCCGGGTAAGCATCCCCATGAAGGCCGCCGCCGCCGGATTCAGCGGCCGGCGCGGATGGACGACCGACACCACCTGCCGGATCAGCCGGGGCGAGACGATGGCGTGCGCTTGCAGGATGCCGGCCCGCAGCCGGTCATGCACGGCGATGCGCGGCAGGATCGTCGCCAATTGATTCTGCTCGACCAGCTTGACCACGGTTACCAGGGAATCGACTTCCAGCGATGGAGCGAGCTCGACGTTGTCGTGCTGCGCGAAGCTGTCGATGATGTGGCGCAGGCCGTGGCGCCGGGTAGTCAGCACCAGCGACAGGTTTTGCGAGGCGATCTGGCCCAGGGTGAGCCGCGCGGGAAGATTGCCCGCATGCCGCGTGCTGGTGATCAGCACCAGTTCCTCGTCGACGATGTGATCCACGCTCAGCGCCAGCGGCCGCCGCGGCTTGTTGATGATGGCGGCGTCGAGCTGCCCGCCGGCCACCCAGTCGCTGAGGGTGGCGCTGTAGCCGTCGGCCACCGTGACGGAGACCTTGGGATGGCGGGCCGAGAACGTGGTCATGGTCTCGGCCAGCACGCCTTCCGTGATCGACGCGATCAGGCCGATGTTGACGTGGCCTCCGATTTCGCCGTCGTTGCACAGCACTTCGTCGCGGGCCTGGGAGAAGTCGCGCATGATCGGCAGGAACAGGCGGTACATGTGGCGCGCCGAGGCGGTGGGCAGCATGCCCTGGGGGCTGCGTTCGAACAGCCGCTGCCCGATTTCCTGTTCGAGCTTGGAGATCTGCATGCTGAGCGCGGGCTGGACGATGTTCAGCCGGCGCGCGGCCTTCGTGACCGTGCCTTCCTCGAACAGGCAGATGAAGTATTGGATTTGCCGGAATTCCATGCCAAGTCCGTGTATTCAGTTTTTCTGATGGAGATCATAAAAAGCCATGAATGAATGGCTGCCGACAACGATCTCTGTCTGGTGAATTATCGCCACTCTACGCTAGGAGAAAAGCGTATTTATCTCGTCTTTATATTCAGAAAAATTGATATAGACAATAATTAAATATTAATTGAACTGATTATGACGCGATCTTAGACTTTCGCTCCACAAGAAAGAGAAGTGGAGACGCGACATGACCCGTTCCCCCCTGCGCCGGCGCGCCTTGTCGTCGGTGGCCTTGGCCGGCCTGGCCCTGGTGCTGGCCGGGACCGCCACGGCGGCGGCCGATACCTATCCTTCCAGGGCCTTGCGCATCGTCGTGCCCTATCCGACCGGCGGCTTCAACGACACGCTGGGGCGGCTGGTGGCGGCCAAGCTGCACGAAGCGTGGGGGCAGCCCGTCATCGTCGAGAACAAGCCGGGCGCGGGTACGCAGATCGGTTCGGCGGCCGTGGCCCGCGCGCCAGCGGACGGCTACACCCTGCTGGTCGTGCAATTTCCGTTCGCCGCCAACCCCTGGCTGTACAAGCGGCTGCCCTACGATACGGTCAAGGATTTCACGCCGGTGATACTGGCCGGGCGTTCGCCCATGCTGCTGGTCGTGAATGCCGGGTCCAGCCTGCGTTCCGTGGCCGACGTGCTGGCGGCGGCGCGGGCCAGGCCGGGCAGCCTGAACTATGGCACCTCGGGCGACGGCTCTTCCAACCATCTCGCGATGGAGCGTTTCACCGGCATGACCGGCGTGAAGATGACGCCGGTGCCGTACAAGGGGAGCACGCCGCTGTTGACGGATCTGGCCGGTGGCCAGGTCGGCCTGGCCTTCGATGCCTTTCCCCATGCGCTGCCCTTCATCCAGTCGGGCAAGATCCGGCCGCTGGCGATCGCCGATGCGCAGCGGTCGGCGCTCATGCCGGAACTGCCCACTGTTGCCGAGGCGGGCGTGCCGGGCTACGACGTATCGTCCTGGCACGGATTCGTGGTGCCGGCCGGCACGCCCCGCGCCGTGGTCGACAAGCTCAATGCCCAGCTCGATGCCATCCTGGCCATGGAGGACGTGCGCAAGGTCTTCCGCCAGCAAGGCGTCGTGCCTGATGGCGGAAGCCAGGAAGCGTTCCGCGGTTTCATCGCGGGGCAGATGGACCTCTGGAAACAGGTGGTCCGGCAAGCCGGGATCGCGCCGCAATGAAGGCGCTCGCTTCGCCCCGTCCGGTGGCCGCGCCCCTGGTCGTGCGCGATGTGCAGGCCTTCGCCACTTCCTTCCCGGTCCCCGCCGCCAGCAGCGTGACGCTGGGTGTCGGGCGGGTGGTCAAGCGTGATGCGGTGGTGGTCAAGGTGACGACCGAATGCGGGCTGGTGGGATATGGCGAATCGCATCACGGGCGCGCCCACACCACCATCGCCCATTTCGTGAACAGCGCGCTGCGGCCGTTCGTGGCGGGCCGGGACGCGGCCGACGTGAACGGGATCTGGCATTACATCTACATGCGCCAGCTCGCCAGCCACGGCCTGGGCGCCGCCTGCGCGATGGCCATGAGCGGCATCGACATGGCGCTGTGGGACATCCGCGGCAAGGCGGTGGGCTGGCCGCTGCACCGGCTGCTGGGCGGCGCGGCGCGGGCGGTCCCGGCCTACGCCGGGGGCGTCGCGCTGGGGTGGCAGGATCCCGCCGCGCTGGTTGAGGAGGCGCGCCGCCACGTCGAGGCGGGGTACCGCGCGGTGAAGCTGCGGCTGGGCGACAGCGTGGCGCGCGACCTGGCACGCGTGCGCGCCGTGCGGGAGGCGTTCGGCGGCGAGCTGGTCATCCTGGCCGATGCCAATACCGCCTATGGGGTGGATGATGCGCGCGCCGCGATGCCGGGGCTGGACGAACTGGGCGTGGGTTGGCTGGAAGAGCCTTTCCCCCCGCACGATCATCGCAGCTATGCGCAGGCCCGGACCTTCGGGCGAGTGCCGCTGGCTGCTGGCGAGAACCACTACACCCGCTACGAGTTCAATCGGCTCGTGGACGACGGCGTGGTCACCGTATTGCAGCCTGACCTGTCCAAGGCGGGCGGCATCACCGAGACGCTGCGTATCGCCGCGATGGCGTCGGCCCACAAGCTGCGGGTGCACCTGCACTCGTCGATGACGGGCATCAACCTGGCCGCCTGCGTCCACGTGCTGGCCGCCGTGGACAACGGCGGGTATTTCGAGGCGGACGTCTCGCGCGTGAACCTGTTTCGCGATCGCCTGACGAGCACGCCGTTCGAGATCGGCGACGACGGCTGTGTCCGGCCGCTGGAGGGGCCGGGCCTGGGCGTGGAGGTGGACGAGGACTTCCTGCGCGCCCATCCGGCCATAGAAGGGCCGGCCTACGTATGACGCAGCAATCCATCAAACAGACAAACGGAGACAGAAACATGCACTTCACGACGTGGATCGGGATCGCCGCGGGCGCCGCGGCACTGGCGGCAACCGCGCCCGCCCTGGCGGACCGGGTGGCCGACGCCTACCCGGAAAAACCCATACGCATCATCGTTCCCTATACGCCGGCCGGCTTCAACGACGCCATGGCGCGCGTATTCGCGCGCAAGCTGCAGGAAAGCTGGCATCAGCCGGTCATCGTCGAGAACAAGCCGGGCGCGGGCACCATCATCGGGACCGAGCACGGCGTCCGCGCCGAGCCCGACGGCTATACGCTGGTGGTGGTCGGTTTTCCGCTGGTGGCCAACCAGTTCCTGTACAAGAAGCTGCCCTATGACTCGGTCAAGGATGTGGCGCCGGTGATCCTGGGCGCGCGTTCTCCCAACCTGCTGGTGGTCAGCGCGAACTCGAGCATACGCAGCGTGGAGGACCTCGTGGCCGAGGCCCGGCGCCGCCCGGGCAAACTCAACTACGCGACCGCCGGCAACGGCACGTCGAACCACCTGACCATGGAGTACTTCAAGAGCGTGGCGGGCATCGACCTCGCGCAGGTGCCCTACAAGGGCAGCGCGCCCATGGTGACCGACCTGCTGGGCGGGCAGGTGGACGTGATGTTCGACAACATGCCGCACGTGCTGCCCCACGTGCGCGCGGGCAAGATGCGCGCGCTGGGCATCACCGGCGCGAAGCGCTCGACGCTCGCGCCCGATCTTCCCACCATCGCCGAGCAGGGCTATCCCGGCTTCGAGGTCGCCGTCTGGTACGGCCTGGGCGCCCCGGCCCGCACGCCGCCCGCCATCCTGGCCAAGCTGAACCGGGAGTTGAACCGGATCCTGGCGACCGACGAGGTCAGGAAGATCTTCGCCGACCAGGGCGTGGAGCCGCTGGGCGGATCGCTGGAGGACTTCTCGGCCTATTTCAAGGAGCAGTCCCAGCGCTGGTCCAAGGTCGTGCATGACGCCAAGGTGTCCCTGGAGTAGGGGAGCCGGCGCAATTGACGAGGAAAGGAACGATGACAGGCAAGAACAGGCCCCGGGACATGCGGCAGTGGCTGGCGCACCTGGCGCAGACGGACAGGCTCGCGGTCCTGCGCGAGGGCGTGCCGCTCAAGCACACGCTGGCGGCCATGGCCAAGCTGCTGGACGGCCATAAGGCCGCCTATTTCCCGCGCCCCGGCGGCCACGCCATGCCCGTCGTGTCGGGCTTCATGGCGCAGCGCGCCTGGATCGCCGAGGCCCTGGGGGTGGAGTCGGCCGGGCTGCTGGAAGCGTTCCGGAGGGCTGCCGAGTCGCCGCTGCCGTGGCGCGAGGTCGAGGCCGGCGCGGCGCCTTGCCAGGAGGTCGTGCTGCGCGACGTCGACCTGCTGGCGCAACTGCCCATTCCCACCCACAGCGAGTTCGACAGCGGCCCGTACATCACCGCCGGCATGGTGATCGCGCGCAATCCCGTCACGGGCGTGCAGAACGTCTCGATCAACCGCATCCAGGTGCATGCGCGCGACCGCATGGCCATCCTGCTGCTGCCGCGGCATCTGCACGCGTTCTACCAGGAGGCGGAGGCGCGCGGCCTGGAATTGCCGGTGGCCGTGGTGATCGGCGCCGACCCGCTGACGCTGCTGGCATCGCAGGCCATCACGCCCATCGACTACGACGAGCTGGAGATCGCCGGCGCCCTGCACGGCGAACCGCTCGAAGTCGTCAAGTGCCTGACCAACGACGTGCGCGTTCCGGCCCGCGCCGAGATCGTGATCGAGGGGCGGCTGCTGCCGGGCGTGCGGGAAGAGGAAGGACCGTTCGGCGAATTCCCGCGCTACTACAGCGCCAAGGAAAAACGCGAGGTGATCGCGGTCGATGCCATCACGCACCGGCGTGGTCCCCTCTTCCACACCATCGTGCCGGCCGAACTCGAACATCTGCTGCTCGGATCCATCCCGCGCGAGGCCACGCTGCTGTCGCACCTGCAACGCAGCTTTCCCGGCGTGCTGGACGTGCACCTGAGCATGGGCGGGGTCGGGCGCTACCACCTGTTCGTCAAGTTCAGGAAGCGCCGCGAGGGCGAACCCAAGAACGTGCTGCTGTGCGCGCTGGGGGCGCACTACGACCTCAAGCAGGTGATCGTGGTGGACGACGACGTCGACGTGCACGATCCCAAGCAGGTCGAATGGGCCGTGGCCACGCGCTTCCAGGCCGACCGCGACCTGATGGTGATAAGCGGGGCCCAGGGATCGGTGCTCGATCCTTCCACCACCGTGGGCGTGGACGACATCGAGAACCTGCCGCCGGCCCTGCAGGGCATCGGCGCCAAGATGGGGCTCGATGCCACGCGGCCCATCGCCTATGCGGGTCATGTCTTCACCAAGGTCAGGATCCCGGGCGAGGAGGAGATAGACATCGCCGCCCAGATCGTGCCCAATGCCGTGGTCGACTGGGAAACCGGCGCGGTCGGTTAGCGACGTACGAGGAATGGCGATGACCCTGGCTTCCATCCTGTCCACTGGCGACCTGGAGCAGGCCGCGCGGCGGCGCCTGCCTCCCAGCGTGTACGGCTATGTCTCGGGCGGTTCGGAAACCGAAAGCGCGCTGCGGGGCAATCGCCGGGCCTTCGACGCGTGGCGGTTCGTGCCGCGCTTCCTGGTGGACGTGTCGCGCCGGTCCCAGGCCAGGAGCCTGTTCGGCACGCAGTATGCAGCGCCGTTCGGCATCGCGCCGATGGGCGTTGCCGGTATCTGCGGCTTCGACGGCGACCTCGCGCTGGCACGCGCGGCGGCCGCGGCCCGGGTGCCCTTCGTGTTGAGCGGCGCGTCGACCACGCCCATGGAGCGCGTGCTGCAACAGGCGCCGGGAAGCTGGTTCCAGGCCTATGTCCCGTCCAATCGCGAACTGATCGGCGCCTTGCTGGCGCGCGCCGAGCGGGCGGGAGTCCCGGTGCTGGTGGTGACGGTGGACGTGCCGATCGCCTCGACGCGCGAGGTGGAGTTGCGCAACGGCTTCAGCCTGCCGTTGCGGTTCACGCCGCGGCTGGTGGCCGGCGGCCTGGCCCGGCCCCGCTGGCTGACGCAGACCTTCCTGCGGACGCTGCTGCGCCAGGGCATCCCGCGATTCGAGAATTTCTCCGCGGCGCGCGGCAACCGCATCATCACCGCGGCGTCCGGCGACCACCGCGCGGGACGGGCCGCGCTGTCGTGGGACGACCTGGCCTGGGTGCGCGACCGCTGGCGCGGCCGGCTAGTGATCAAGGGGTTGCTGCATCCGGAGGACGCCGCGCGCGCCCAGGCCATCGGCGCCGACGGCATCATCGTTTCGAATCACGGCGGCCGGCAGCTCGATGGCGCGCAGGCGCCGCTGGACGCCTTGCCCGCCATCGCGGCCGAGGCGTCCCGGCTGGCGATCATGGTCGACAGCGGCTTTCGGCGAGGTACCGACATCCTGAAGGCGCTGGCGCTGGGCGCCGATTTCGTCTTCATCGGCCGCCCCGCCATGTACGGCCTGGCCGTGGGCGGCCAGGCGGGCGTCGCCCATGTATTGACCCTGCTCAAGCGCGAGATCGACGTCGACCTCGCCCTGCTGGGATGCGGCGACGTCGCGGACCTGGATCGCAGATACCTGGCCCGGCCGGGCCCGCCACCCGAATTCCGCACCCATTCCGGAGATTGCTCATGCAGTTGCTCGACGCCCGCCATCTGATCGATGGACACTGGCAGCCTTCCGCCGACGGCCGCACGGCCGCCAGCGCCGATCCCGCCACCGGCGAGGCCATCGGCACGCTGGCCGATGGCGGCCGCGCCGAGGCGCAGGCGGCCATCGCCGCCGCCCGCCGGGCCTTCGACACGACACCCTGGGCGCAAAGCCCGCGCGTGCGGCAGAACGTCTTGCTGCAATGGGCCGACCGGCTCGAACGCCGCGCCGATCTCGCGGCGCTGCTGACGCGCGAGAACGGCAAGGTGTTGCGCGAGGCGCGCGGGGAGATGGCCGGCGCCATTTCCGAGATCCGCTACTACGCGGGGCTGGCGCGCCACATGCCCGGACATTTCATGGAAGTGGAGCCGGGGGCCTACGCGGCCACGCTGCGCGAGCCGGCCGGCGTGGCGGGGCTCATCATTCCCTGGAACGCCCCGGCCGTGCTGTTGATCCGGGCGCTCGCGCCCGCGCTGGCGGCCGGATGCACGGTCATCGTCAAGCCGGCGATGCAGACCGCGCAGATCACGGCGGCGGTGCTGCACGAACTGGCGCAGGTGCCCGGCCTGCCGCCCGGCGTGGTGAACCTGGTGTGCGAGACCGGCAGCGAAGCGGCCAGGGAGCTGGTCGCTTCGCCCGACGTGGACGTGCTGAGCTTCACCGGCTCCAATCTGGTCGGCCAGCGCATCATGGCGGCGGCCGCGCCCACCATGAAGAAGCTGTCGCTGGAGCTGGGCGGCAAGTCGTGTTGCCTGGTCTTTCCCGACGCGGACATCGAGGCGACCGCGCGCCAACTGGCCGCGGCGGCCACCATCATTTCCGGACAGCAGTGCACCGCCGCGCGGCGCGTGCTGGTCCATGCGTCGCGCCTGGACGAGATGAAGCGGGCCCTGGCCGCGGCCCTGGCAGCCGTCGTGGTTGGGCCGGGATCCGATGAGGCCTCGGGCATGGGGCCGTTGATCGACGGGCAGGCGGTGCGCACGGTGGATGAAGCCGTGCGGCGCGCGCTGGACGAGTGCGACGAAGTCCTGCTGCGCGGCGAGCGGCCGCGGGGGGCGCTGGCGGGCGGCAGTTACCTCACGCCCACGCTGGTCGCGCATCGCGACAGTTCGGCATTCTTCTGCCAGGAGGAAATCTTCGGCCCCTTCGTGGTGCTCGAATCCTTCGATGACGAGCGCGAGGCGGTGGGGCGCGCCAATCACACGGTGTACGGGTTGTCCGCCAGCATCTGGACGGCCGATGGCGACCGCGCGCTGCGCGTCGCGCGCGCCCTGCGCAACGGCACGGTCTGGATCAACGACCACAATCGCCTGTTCGCCGAGGCGGAGACCGGCGGGTACCGCCAGAGCGGACTGGGCCGGCTGCACGGCTACGAAGGCCTGGGCGATTTCCTGGAGACCAAGCACATCTACCGCAATGCCGGTGTGGCCTGAGGCGCGCCGGACGAAATTTCAAGGAACCGACATGAGTGGAACATCCGAGGCACGCAGCGGCGGCCGGATCCTGGTGGATGCGCTCAGGACGCACGGCGTGGATACCGCCTTCTGCGTACCGGGCGAGAGCTTCCTGGCCGTGCTGGACGGGTTGTACGAGGCGCGCGATGCCATACGGCTGGTGGTGTGCCGCCAGGAGGGCGGGGCGGCGCACATGGCGGAAGCCTATGGCAAGCTGACCGGCGAACCCGGGATCTGCTTCGTGACGCGCGGACCCGGCGCGACCAATGCCAGCATCGGCATCCATACCGCGCGGCAGGACTCGACGCCGCTGATCGTGTTCGTCGGCCAGGTGGCCCGTGGCGACATGGGGCGCGAGGCCTGGCAGGAAATCGATTTTCGCCACATGTTCGGCACCCAGGCCAAGTGGGTGGACCAGATCGACGATCCGCGCCGCATTCCCGAATACGTCAGCCGCGCCTTCCACGTGGCGACCTCGGGCCGTCCCGGCCCGGTCGTGCTGGCGCTGCCGGAGGACATGCTGGCGGAGATGGCGGTGGCGCACGACGCTCCGCGCTACCGGCGCGTCGCGCAGGCGCCCGCGGCACGGGACATGGCGGATCTGGCGGCCCTGCTGGCCGAGGCGCGCCGGCCCATGATGCTGCTGGGCGGCGGGGGCTGGTCGCGCGCCGCCTGCGAGGACATCGAACGCTTCGCGCGCGCGTTCGACCTGCCCGTGGCCTGCACCTTCCGGCGGCAGGACTTGTTCGACAACCACGATGACCGCTATGCGGGCGAATCGGGACTGGGCATGGATCCGCGCCTGGCCGGCCGCATCGGGCAGGCCGACCTGATCGTCGCGGTCGGTGCCCGGTTGGGCGAGACCTCCACGAATGGCTATGCGCTGCTCGATGTTCCCCGGCCGCGCCAGAAGCTGGCGCACGTCCACCTGGACGCGGGTGAGCTGGGGCGCGTCTACAGCGCCGACGTCGCCATCAACGCCGACATGGCGTCCTTCGCCGCGGCGGCCGCGCAACTGGCGCCCGCCGCGCCGCCGGCCTGGGCCGGCTGGACGGCGCAGGCCCGCGCGGACTATCTCGACAACCTGCGGCATGCGCCCATGCCGGGCCCGGTGGACCTGGGCGAGGTCATGGCCCACCTGCGCGAGGTGCTGCCGCCCGGGTCCATCATCACGAACGGGGCCGGCAACTACACGCTATGGGTGCAGCGTTTCTACCAGTACCGGGGCTGGCGCACGCAACTGGCGCCCACCAGCGGGACCATGGGCTACGGCGTGCCGGCGGCCATCGCCGCCAAGCTCGTCCATCCCGACCGGCCCGCGGTCTGCTTCGCGGGGGATGGCTGTTTCCTGATGAATTCGCAGGAGATGGCAACGGCGGTCCAATATGGCGCGAATGCCGTGTTCATCGTGGTGGACAACGGGATGTACGGCAGCATACGCATGCACCAGGAACGCCATTATCCGGGCCGGGTGCATGGCACGGACCTGCGCAATCCGGATTTTGTCGCGCTGGCGGCGTCTTATGGACTGCACGCCGAACAGGTCCCGACGACCGCGGACTTTCCGGCCGCGTTCGCCCGGGCCTTGGCGGCCGGCAGGCCGGCCCTGCTGGCATTGAAGACCGACCCCGACGTGATCTCGCCCCGGACGACGATTGCCCGGCTGCGACAAGGTTGACGGGGCCGGGCGCCGTCTTATGACTGGATAAGCCCGGTCGTCGGCGAGCTGGGCGATCCGCTGTACAGCTTCTTCGGCATGCGGCCCGCCAGGAAGGCCTCGCGCCCGGCTTCCACGCCTTTCTTCATCGCGCTGGCCATCAGGACGGGATCCTTGGCCGCGGCGATGGCGGTGTTCATCAGCACGCCGTCGCAGCCCAGCTCCATGGCGATCGCCGCATCGGAAGCCGTGCCCACGCCCGCGTCCACGATGATGGGTACGTTGGCCTGGTCGATGATCAATCGCAGGTTCCACGGATTCAGGATGCCCATGCCCGAGCCGATCAGCGAGGCCAGCGGCATGACCGCGATGCAGCCGATCTCTTCCAGCATGCGTGCCTGGATGGGATCGTCGGTGCAGTACACCATGACCTTGAAGCCGTCCTTGACCAGCGTTTCCGCGGCCTTCAGGGTTTCAGGCATGTTCGGGAACAGGGTGTGCGAGTCGCCCAGCACTTCCAGCTTCACCAGGTCATGCCCATCCAGCAGCTCGCGCGCCAGGCGCAGCGTGCGCACGGCATCGTCGGCGGTATAGCAGCCGGCGGTGTTGGGCAGGAGGGTGTATTGGCTGGGCGGAAGGTAGTCGAGCAGGCTGGGTTCGCCGGCGTTCTGGCCGATGTTGGTGCGGCGGATGGCTACGGTGATGATGTTTGCGCCGCTGGCGTCGATGGCCGCCTTGGTTTCGTCGAAGTCCTTGTACTTGCCGGTGCCCACCAACAGGCGCGAGGAATAGGTCTTGCCGGCAAGGGTGAATGTGTCTGTCATGGTTGGATCCTAAAATCTCTATCGATCATGCCCCGGCCCTCAGCCGTGGCATTACGCCAATTCAACGGGCTCGGCCCGGCCGGCGGCGCCGCGGCATTGGGCCGGCCGTGATTCGGGCGGGATTCGGGGAAGCAAGGGCGAAACTGTTTGAGCGCGGCATTAGGGACAGTCCGGGGGACTGTCCCCGCGCGAGTTTTTCGCCCGCCCCGAATCCCGCCCGAATCACGGGAAGTCCCGGCGGAGCCGGGACCCGGACCTCTGCCGCGGCGCCGCCGGCCGGGTCGAGCCCGTTGCGTCAGCAAGAAACGCTCTCAAAGCAGTGTAACCAAGGTGGCTTACGACCGGTGATAGATCTCCGCCCCCTTCTTCACGAACTCCACCGCCTTCTCCTGCATCCCCTTGTTCAGGGCCTCGGCCTCGCTCAAACCCTGCTGCTCGGCGTATTCGCGGACGTCCTGCGTGATCTTCATGCTGCAGAAGTGCGGGCCGCACATCGAGCAGAAATGGGCGACCTTCATCGAGTCCTTGGGCAGGGTCTCGTCATGGAATTCCTTGGCGGTGTCGGGGTCCAGGCCGAGGTTGAACTGGTCGTCCCAGCGGAACTCGAAGCGGGCCTTGGAGAGCGCGTTGTCGCGGATCTGCGCGCCAGGGTGGCCCTTGGCGAGATCGGCGGCGTGGGCGGCGATCTTGTAGGTGATGATGCCGTCCTTGACGTCCTTCTTGTTGGGCAGGCCCAGGTGTTCCTTGGGCGTGACGTAACAGAGCATGGCCGTGCCGTACCAGCCGATCTGCGCGGCGCCGATGCCCGAGGTGATGTGGTCGTAGCCGGGGGCGATGTCGGTGGTCAGGGGGCCGAGCGTATAGAACGGCGCTTCATGGCAGTGCTCGAGCTGCAGGTCCATGTTTTCCTTGATCATGTGCATGGGCACATGCCCCGGGCCCTCGATCATGACCTGCACGTCGTGCTTCCAGGCGACCTGGGTCAGTTCGCCCAGGGTGCGCAGCTCGGACAACTGGGCATCGTCGTTGGCGTCGTAGATCGAGCCCGGACGCAGGCCGTCGCCCAGCGAGAAGCTGACGTCGTAGGCCTTCATGATGTCGCAGATTTCCTCGAAGCGCTCGTACAGGAAGCTTTCCTTGTGGTGCGCCAGGCACCACTTGGCCATGATGGAGCCGCCGCGCGAAACGATGCCCGTCATGCGCTTGGCGGTCATGGGCACGAAGGGCAGGCGCACGCCCGCATGGATGGTGAAGTAGTCCACGCCCTGCTCGGCCTGTTCGATCAGCGTGTCGCGGAAGATTTCCCAGGTCAGCTCCTCGGCCTTGCCGTCGACCTTCTCCAGCGCCTGGTAGATGGGTACGGTGCCGATGGGCACGGGCGAGTTGCGGATGATCCATTCGCGCGTTTCGTGGATGTGCTTGCCGGTGGACAGGTCCATGACCGTGTCGCCGCCCCAGCGGATGGACCAGGTCATTTTTTCCACTTCCTCGGCGATGGAGGAAGAGACGGCCGAGTTGCCGATGTTGGCGTTGATCTTGACCAGGAAATTGCGGCCGATGGCCATCGGCTCGATTTCCGGGTGGTTGATGTTGGCCGGGATGATGGCGCGGCCGCGCGCGATTTCATCGCGCACGAACTCGGGCGTGATGCGCGCGGGTATCGAAGCGCCGAAGGACTGGCCGGGGTGCTGGCGGCCCAGCAGCTCGGCCAGGCGCTGGCCCTGCGGGCCGCTGGCGCGCAGCGACTCGATGTACTGTTCGCGGCGCAGGTTCTCGCGGATGGCCACGTATTCCATCTCGGGCGTGACGATGCCTCGGCGCGCGTAGTGCATCTGCGTCACGTTGGCGCCGGCCTTGGCGCGGCGCGGGGCGCGGTGCAGGTTGAAGCGCAGCTCGGCCAGCTTCGGGTCGGCCAGGCGTTCGCGGCCGTAGGCGCTGCTGGGGCCGTCGAGCTGTTCCGTGTCGCCGCGTTCGGCGATCCAGGTCTCGCGCAGCGGCGCCAGGCCCGAGCGGATGTCGATCTTGGCGTCCGGGTCGGTATAGGGGCCGCTGGTGTCGTAGACGGTGATGGGCGGGTTCTGTTCGCCGCCGAACATGGTGGGCGTATCGGCCTGCTCGATCTCGCGGAAGGGCACGCGGATGTCGGGGCGCGAGCCTTGTTCGTAGACCTTGCGCGACCGGGGCAGCGGTTGGATGGCGGCCTGGTCGACTTGTGCCGTGGCGGCGATGAACTTGGGATTGGCGTTCATGGAAGCTCCAAGAAAAGGTTTCCGGAGCCGAACGAAGGAAGGGATTTTCCGGGTGGCCTCCCGGTGATGCCCGTGTACGGGAAGGGAGAAGGGCCGTGGGGCCGCGTGCCGGGAACGCGAGGTTCCGCCGGAAAACGCTCCCTGCATCGGCATTATCCGTACAGGTGCTGAGGGTGTCATCTCAACCCACGCCGAACCGGCGATGAGTACCCCTGCGTCACGGGCGTAAGTATAGGCTGGCGGCCGCCAATGTCCAGTGCGCGCCGTGCCGCGACGCAGCATCCCGTGGCGCGGGAGCATGGGTCATGCGGCTTTTTCGTCACGGGCAGGCATCGGAGCGCAACAGCGCCAGTTGTCCGACCAGCCGTATGAGGTCGGACTGCCGGCGGGTGTGCGTTTTCTGGAAGATGGCGCGCAATTGCGTACGCACCGTATTGAGCGAAAGTCGTAGCTGTTCGGCCACGGCCGGCAAAGGTTCGTCGTGCCGCATCAGGTGATGGACCAGCCGTATCTCGGCGGGGGTCAGGCCGAACATGGCGCGCAGCAAGGTTCCAGGCGGAGGCTTGCGCCATCGCGGGCCCTGGATGGCCACCAGGGCAAGGGCATCGTGCCAGTGCACCCCGCCATGCGCGCACAGGGGCAGGGTCACGAGGATGTCGTCGTCGGCCAGCATGAGCGAGCCGCTCGTGGGTTCTGCGGTGTCGCGTCCGCAGGCCTGCTCAAGAAGGCGGCGAAGCGTGGCCGGCACGGGGATGGCGTTGTCCGAGAGCGGGCAGCCCGGTGTGCGCAGCCACCGCTGGCCGGCGGTGTTGCCGGTGACGACCCGGCCCTGGGGCGAACAGGCCAGCAGGGGAAAGCTCAGTGAGTCGAGCGTGCTCTTGAGGATCAGCGACTCGGCCCGCTGGTGCCGCAATTGCTGGCGCAAGGAGAGGGCATTGCGCAAATGCGGCTGCACCGCTTGCATGAGCTGGAGTTCCCGGGGGGTGAACGTCCGGCGGCCGGCCTCGCGCTGGATGGACATGACCGGAAGGTATTCCGTGTCGCCCGCCACCGGCAGCAAGGCGTAGTGCCCGATTCCGAGCGGAGCCAGGAAGTCGCGGTAGAAGGGCATGCGCTGCAGGCTGGATGCGCCATGGAAGTCATGGTCGACGTAGATTTTTCCCGCGGCCAGCAGCGGAACGGCCGCGCGGGCCGGATCCACTTCCTGCATGGCGATGAAGCCTGCTTCCAGGTCGGGAATCAGCGCGCCGGCATAGTCGATCGTCAACTGATTGGTGGGGCGGTGCAGCGAGACGAGCGCGGCGCTCGCGCCGCCCAGGGCCGTGTTGACTTGCTGCAGGGCGGCCTGCCATTTTTCCGGCGAGGCGACGCCGGCGTACAGGCCGTCCAGCAACTGGAGCGCGGTCTGGTCTGAAGAGCTTGGGGGCATCGGGCGATAAGGGCCGTCCTTGCGGGGACGGGGCATGACCTCGGGCGTATGTTCTTGACAAATATAGTTGCAAACCCGGAGTCGTGACCAGTCTCTCGGGCCGGGTCAGTTCCGCATGCCCGGCGTACCCAGTTCCGCCAGCATGCGTTCCTGCACACGCTGCGACGTCTCCATCACATGCTTGCGCATGAGCCGCGCGGCTTCTTCCGTCTGGAGCGATACGGCCGCCTGGAACAGTTTTTCGTGCTCGTTCTCGCGTCCCTTGCGGACCTCGGCGTTGACGCGCGAATAGCGGCGATAGTAGATCGAGGCTTCGAACATCTGCGTGCAGTAGTCGATCATCCAGCGCGAGCGGCAACCGGCGATGAGGGCCGTGTGGAAGTCGCGGTGGGCCGTTTCCCAGTCGGGGTTTTCGCGCCTGCCCGGTTTTCCGTCGAGATAACGTTCGAGCCGGGTCAGGCGGTGGTAGGCCTGCACCAGGCCTTGCACCCAGGTCTGGTCGGCGTACTCGATGGATGCTCGCAGGGCGATGTCGTTGAGCCAGCAGCGCGTGCGCGACAGTTCTTCCAGGTGGGCGCCGCCAAAATTGGGGACCGCGAAGCCGCGGCGATCGTGCTGCACGACCAGGCCCTCGCGCGACAGGCGGGTGAGGGCTTCGCGCAACGGCGCGAGGCCGACCTCGTAGCGCTCGCTGAGCTGTCGAGTGCCCAGTTTCTGCCCGGGAGCAAAGTGGGCCCCGACGATGTCCTGTCGCAGGCGTTCGTAGGTCTGGGAGGCCAGTGTCGCGGGTATGGCGCGTCCGGTCGCAAGGGGGTCGTCGAATTCCAGCATGGTCGAGTACACGATTTTATCGATAAATCATACACAGGCTGCCGCCCCTGGGCGATGGCGCGGACCTCGGGTTTCTCCCTGGTTTTCCTTTTCTTTCTTGATCGATAAAAATTAAAAAAGAAAAATTTTTATCGATAATTTTGCGAGGAGAGAAGAATGAGGTCATTCCGGTGGATGATCCTGGCGGCCGTTCTGGCAGCTGGGCCGACGGCGCAGGCGCAGACCTATCCGGCCCACCCCATCCGGCTGGTCGTGCCGTTCGGCGCGGGTGGCACCCCCGATACGGTGGCCCGCCAACTGGCGGCGGAAATGGACAAGCGGCTCAAGGTACGGGTGGTCGTGGACAACAAGCCCGGCGCCAACGGCGTCATCGGCGCGGCCGATGTGGCCAAGGCCGCGCCCGATGGCTACACCTTGCTGCACGTGACGACGTCGTTCGTGATCAACCCCTATGTCTACAAGAAGCTGCCCTACGACATCGGCAAGGATTTCGTGCCGGTGGTGAACGTGGCGACGGGCACCGGATATCTGCTCATGGTCAATCCCGCGCTGCCGGTGCGCACGGTGGCGGAACTGGTCGACTATGGCCGCAAGGCCGCCAAGCCGATCACGTACTCGTCGCCGGGCATCGGCAACACCCTGCACCTGGCCGGCGAACTGTTCGCCGCGCGCGCCGGCATGGCCATGCTGCACGTGCCGTACAAGAGCGCGTCGCAAGCGCTGAACGCGGTGGCGGCGGGCGACGTCGACATCATGTTCATTCCGCCGACCATCGCGCTGCCCTATGTCCAGTCGGGCAAGGTACGCACGTTGGGTTTTACCGGCGAGCAGCGTACGCCCGAGTATCCCGATGCGCCGACCATGGCGCAGGCGGGCATCGCCGATTTCGTGCTTCCGGCGGCGTGGCAAGGCTTGTTCGCGCCGGCGGGAACGCCGCAGGCGGCGATCGACAGGATTGCCGCCACGGTTCGCGACATCGTCGCCCAGCCGGCTTTCGCCAAGATGCTGCGAGATGGGGGCTATGAACCCGACCCGCGCGCCGGGCAGTCGTTCGCGGAGCTGGTGCGCGCAGATTCCGTCCGCTATGCGGAAGCCGTCAAGCGCGCCGGCATAGAAGCCCAATGACCCGATGACCATGATCGAACGAGGAGCCAACATGGATGTACTGAACCTGCACGCCGGCGCGACCGAGATCCACCCGCCCGCCGGTTTCCTGCTGCCCGGTGGCAAGCGTATCGGCGTGGTTTTCCGCATGGCCTACGAGTGGTGGTCGGACGAGGCGTGGCCCGGCATCGGCCCCATGGGCAATCCGCTCAAGGGCGGCATCCCCGACCTGAACGCGGTCGGCTGGGCCGAGTACGGCCACCGGCGCGGCGTGCATCGCGTGCTCGAAGCGCTGGCCCGCAATGGTGTCAAAGCCTCGATCCTGGTGAGCGGGATCATGGCCGAGCGCTATCCGGAAGAGGTCAAGGGCATCGCCGAGGCCGGCCATGACCTGGTCGCGCATTCATATGCGATGGACGTGATCCCCGCCTATCTGGACGAGGCGCAGGAGCGCGACAACATCCGGCGCACGACCGACCTGATCGCGGCGGCGACGGGCCAGACGCCGCCCGGGTGGATCAGCCCGCGCGGTACGCCCAGCCACCGCACGGCTCGCCTGCTGGCACAGGCCGGCTATCTCTGGCATGGCGACACGCTGAACGATGACATGCCCTATCTGGTCGACTTCGGCGACCACGGGATCGTGGCCGTGCCCGGCACCATGGAAGTGAACGACCTGCCGCTGGTGATGCGCCATGGCCAGCCGCCCAGTGCGATGGTGGACATCTTCGAGGACTGGCTCGACTACGTCCGCAAGTGGGAGCGCGCGCCGCAGAAAATCGATCCCACGGTGCATGCCCACGTATGCGGGCGTCCGGCGGGGATGGCGGCGTTCCAGCGGTTGCTGGAGATCGCCACGGCGGCGGATGACATCTGGATCGGCACGCGCACCGAGCTTGCCCGGCACCTCATGCAGGCCATCGGCAGGCCGGCAGCGCTCCACCAACAGGCATAGGCGGGAAGACTCATGGATCTGCAGATTCGCGGCCGCAAGGCCATCGTATGCGCTTCTACTCGCGGGCTGGGGCGGGCTTGCGCCGCTTCGCTGGCGCGCGAGGGGGTGCATGTCGTGATCAACGGGCGGTCGCCGGACTCGGCCGCCGCCGCCGCGCAGGAACTGGCCGCCGAGACCGGCGGTGTCGTGCGCGCGGCCGCGGCGGACATCAATACCGATGCGGGGCGCGCGGCGCTGGTGGCGGCGTGTCCGGACGCCGACATCCTGGTGACGAACAACGAGGGGCCGGCGCCCGGCCGCTTCATGGATTGGGAAAGAGAGCATTACCTGCAGGCGATCGAAGCCAACATGCTGGCGCCCGCCATGCTGATCCGCGCGCTATTGCCCGGCATGCGGGCCAGGGGGTTCGGCCGCATCGTCAACATCACTTCCGCCATGGTGAAGTCGCCCAGCCCGGCCATGGGCTTGTCGACGTCCGCGCGCACGGGCCTGACCGCATTGTGCAAGGCCATCTCGCGCGAGGTGGTCGTCGACAACGTGACCATCAACAATCTGCTGCCCGAGCGCTTCGACACCGACCGCCAGCGTTTCATGGCCGAGCGCATGGTCCGCGAGCAGGGGCTGAGCTACGACGAAGCCCGGCAGCGCATCGTCGATACCATCGCGGCCGGCCGGCTGGGGCAGCCGAGCGAGTTCGGCGATGCCTGCGCTTTTCTCTGCAGCGCGCAGGCCGGGTATCTGTCAGGGCAGAACCTGCAACTGGACGGCGGTTCGTATCGCGGCGTGTTCTGAGGAAGGAACGACCTGGCTACACCGGACTGCCCAGCTCCCCCAGCCGCGCCGCGATCATGTCCACGCACGCCTGGACGATGGGGCCGGTCTCGTCGACGTACCGGCGGCTGGCCTCGTCCGGCGCCCGCCGGCGAACGATGAACAGCGTGATGTGCATGTCCGGGTCGGTAATGGGGCGAGCCACGACCTCGCCGCGTTCCAGCTCGCGGACGATGGCGCCCAGCGGCATGACGGCCGCCGCCGCGCCGCGCAGCACCAGGTCGCGCTGGCTGGTGATGGAATGAGTCTCGCACTGGATGCGGGGCTGCGCGCCTTTCCCGAAGGCGCTGGCCTCGACCAGCCGGCGCGCGACGTCGCGCTCGTTGCCCAGCACCAGCTCATGCCCCAGCACCTCGTCCATCGTGGCGGGCCCGGTGGAAGTCGCCAGATCGGCCCGGACCGTCAGCAGCAGTCGTTCCTTGAGCACCGGGGTCGTGGACAGGCCGGGGCGTGGCGCCACCGAGTAGGCCAATGCGGCATCGATGTCCTTGCGCTCGAGCGCGTCGACCAGCAGGAAGCTGGGGTTTTCGTAGAGTTGCAGGTCGATGTGGGGATACCGGCGCTTGAGCGTCAGGAGCAGGTCCGAACCGATCAGCAGCATGATGCTGGAGGTCAGTCCCAGGTTGAAACGGACCGGCGCGGCCTGGTCGGCGCGCCGCACGTCATCCTGCGTCCGGGCGACCAGTTCGAAGATCTGGCGCGACCGTTCGAGCAGCAGGCTGCCGGCCGGCGTGGGATCCACGCCGCGAGAATGCCGCGACAGCAGGGGGACGCCGAACGTCGCTTCGAGCTCGCGCATGTGGGTGCCCAGGGCCGGCTGGGCGATGTGGAGCTGTTCGGCGGCGCGGGTGATGTTTCTTGTCTCCACGACCTTGGCGAAGTATTCGAGTCGCTTCAGCGTGATCATAGGCGGCAGACATGAGGGGGCTCCGGCCTATAGTAGGCCGATTCCGCCGCGGCCGGCACCACGGCGGAAAACGCCGGGGCTACTGGGTCCCGGCCAGCCCCGCACGCTGGACCATCCCGCCGAATCGATCGATTTCGCGCCGCATGTAGTCCCCGTATTCGGCCAGGACACGGCCGTCGGGAACGATGCCCAGGTCGGCCAGCTTGCGCCGCACGTCGGGCTGGGCCACGGCCTGGCGGGCGGCATCGGCCAGCTTGCGCAAGTGCTCGGGCGGCGTCCCGCGCGGCGCGAGCAGGCCGATGTCGGCGGTGAAGACATAGCCGGGCAGGCCGCTTTCCTCCAGCGTCGGCACGTCGGGCAGTTGCGCGACGCGCGCCTTGCTGGTCACGCCCAGCAACCGCAGGCGGCCTGCCCGCACCAGCCCTTCTATCGACGGCAGGCCGGCCAGCAGCATGTCGGCGGTTCCCGCCGCGACCGGGGCGGAAGGCTGTTCACGGAACGGGACGTGCATGATGTCGATGCCGGCCGAGCGCCGGATTTCCTCGAACATGACGTGGTGCAGCGAACCGATGCCTATGGTGCCGTAGGTGAGCTTGCCCGGGGCGGCCTTGGCTTGCGCCACCATTTCCTGGAAAGAGTTGGCCTTCAGCGAGGGGCCGGCCGTCAGGAAGAGCTGGGCCGCGCCCAGGAGGGCGATGGGCTCGAAACTGTCCATGCCCTGGTAGGGCAGCTTCTTGTACAGCGTGGGGTTGATGGTGAGCGGGCTGGAGTCGGCCACCAGCAGGGTGTAGCCGTCGGGGTTGGCCTTGGCCACCGATTCCAGGGCGATGATGCTGCCCGCGCCGGTCTTGTTCTCGACGGCGATGGGCTGCCCCAGCGAGGCGGACATGTGCTGGCCCACCAGACGCGCGATGACGTCGGGCACGCCGCCGGTGGGCGCGGCCACCACCATCTTGATCGGACGGTTGGGAAACCCGCCGTCGGCATGGCCAGCGGCGGGAGCCATCGCCAGCAGCAGGGCGGCGAAGAGACCTGGCTTTTTCATGTCAGGCCTCCACCGGTTGCGCGATGAGGGAAAGATGGGCGATGACCTCGTCCAGCGGGACGACGTCGCCATACTTCGCATCCATGTCGAGCAGGCTCTGGCGATGGGCCGCGCCGGACCGGTCGCCCACGGCCTCGGGTGCCACGATCGGGCGGAAGCCGCTTTGCACCGCGTCCACGACCGTCGCCCGCACGCAGCCGCTGGTGGTGCAGCCGGTCACGATGACGGTGTCCACGCCCCGCGAGACCAGGCGCGCGGCCAGGTCCGTGCTGGCGAAGCAGCTCGCGTATTTCTTGGACATGATGGAGTCGCCGTCCACCGTGTCCAGGCGCGGATCGAGCCGGACGTTGTCACTGCCTTCAAGCAGGCTGGCCATGCCGCCCATCTTCCGTTGCCAGACACCGGCGTCCGACAGGTCGGCCCGGTAGCCCACGGTGAAGAAATGGATGGGCGCGCCGATACGGCGGCAGGAGGCGATGAGACGGTTGGTGGCGAGCACCGCCTGCTCCAGGTCGGCGCCGAGCGGCTGCGCCGGGTCCGTGAAGCCGCGGATCATGTCGACGATGATCAGCGCGCAGTGGCGGCCGAAACCGATGCGCTGGCCGAAGCCTTTTTCCTTGAACAGCGGGTCGTCGATCTGCAAGTCCTGGTCCATTTCTCCTCCATGGAATGTGAATGGCCACTCGGTGGCTCTGGAGGAGAATTGGACCGCGCGGGGGGCGGCGCTGTCCAAGACGGGTTTCGGCTGGAAGCCATACGGCGGGGGTATGGCTGGCGCGGCGAGCCGCGCCGCCCCGCTGCTAGAACTTGTACGTCGCGCTGGCGATGACGCTGCGGCGGGCGCCGTACCAGCAATCCCCGCGTGACAGGCACGTCGCCACGTAGGTCTTGTCGGTCAGGTTGTTCAGATTGAGGGCGTAGCGCCAGTGATCGGTTTCGTACGAGACCATGGCGTCGAACAGCGTGACCGACGGGGTAGTGGGGGCGACACCGTCGCGGAACGAGCTCATCCAGCGGACCCCGGCGCCCAGCGCGAAACCGCTGACGTCGCCCACGGCGAATCGCCACTTGCCCCATGCCGCCGCCTGGTGGCGCGGCATGCCTTCGAGCGACTTGTCGAGAGCGATGTAGTTGTAGTGCGCGATCAGGTCGAAGCTGCGAGTGATCGCGCCGCGGTACTCCAGTTCCAGGCCCTTGGTCCTGGTCGCGCCCACCTGGACGGAATAAAGCGGGTTGGTCGGGTCGCCCGCCAACTGGTTCTTTTCCTTGAGCTGGTAGAGCGAGGCGGTGGCCATCCGCCGGCCATCGGCCGACTGGTGCTTGACGCCCACTTCCCACTGTTCGCCGCGCAAGGGCTTGAAGCGCGCGCCACCCTTGTCGGTGCCGGGAACCGGCGTGAACGATTCGCTGTAGTTGATGTACGGGGCCAGGCCGTTGTCGGCCACGTACATCACGCCCAGACGCTTGGTCGTGGCATTGTCCTTCTCGTCGGCGCTGCCGGCCAGCCCGGCCGTGGTGCGATCGTGGCGTATGCCGGCGGAGACGATCCAGTGCTTGCCTATCTTCATCTGATCCTGCAGGTACAGGCCCGCCTGGCGCAGCGTGTAGCGTGGCTCGTCGGTCAATGCCGGCGGCGTGTAGTTGCCGTAGACAGGATCGTAGGCGTCGATGGTGCCGCCGTCGGCGACGCCGCTGCGGCGGTCGCGGCGGTAGCGCGTCCAGTCGAAGCCCAGCAGGACCTGATGCCGCACGATGCCGGTCTGCAGCCTGCCGGTCAGGTGCTGGTCCAGCGTGTCGATGCGCACCTTGGTGAGGGCGTCGTCCGCATAGCGGCCGATGCGGCGCTGGTTGACCGGGTCCGCGGCCCAGCCGCCGGGATCGGTGAACGAGTCCGCATAGTGGGTGAGGTAGTCCACCTTGTTGTTGGCATGGCGAAAGCCCTGGCTGAAGGACCACTGGTCGTTGAAGCGGTGCTCGAACAACCAGCCGAGGGAAGTGCGGCGCGAATCGTAGCGGTCGTGGCCGGGTTCGCCGATGAAGCGGCTGGTGGGGATCGTGCCGTTGGGGTTGCCGGTGCGCATGCCCGACCATGGCATGAACTGCGCGGTCGACCCGCTCTCATCCTTCTGCCACAGTCCTTGCAGCGTGAGCGAGGTCGAGGCGCTGGGACGCCAGGTGAGCGAAGGCATGACCAGGCTGCGGTTGTCCTTCACATGGTCGACCTGGGTGTCGGCATCGCGCTTGAGCGCGACGAGGCGATACAGCCACTGTCCGTCGGCCGTCAGCGGGCCGGTCAGGTCCACCTGGGCCTGCTTGCGGCCGCGGTTGCCCAGCTGTATGCCCGCTTCGCCCTGGAATTCGGCCTGCGGGCGCTTGCTGACCATGTTGATGAGGCCGCCTGTGCTGCCCTGGCCGTACAGCATGGCCGCCGGCCCGCGCAGCACTTCCAGGCGCTCCAGCGTATAGGGTTCGATGCGGGTGGTGCTGGTGTAGTAGTCGTAGTGCTGGCGCAGGCCGTCCAGGTACAGCGTGGGTTCGGTGCCGCGTATGCGGACCGAATCGGCGCGTGAGTCGATGCCGTAGGCGTCGGAGCGCACGCCGGCCGCATAGCCGAGTGCATCCTGGAGGTTGGTGGCGCCCTGATCCGTGAGCTGATCGCGTGTGATGACCGTGACCGACTGCGGAGTCTCGAGCAACGGTGTGTCCGTCTTGGTGGCAGTGGCCGAGCGCCTGGCGGTGTAGCCGTAGACGGGGCCGGTGGCGGTTTCGCGCTCGGGGCTGGCTTCGACGCGGATTTCCCGCAAGGTGGCCGGCTCGGTGGTCTGCGCGCAAAGCGCGGCGGGAAGCGTGGCCAGCGCGGCGGCCAGGCCCGCATGGCGAAGGGGGATGGATAAGGGTGGCATGGGGGCGATATCCAAGTTTTGTTAATAAATCTTGTAATGATAATCATTATCAACATTATTTCAATGAAAAGATTGGCAAGAACCGGATTGGCCGAGGCTGTTTGGCGAAGGCGAAAAAAAAGCGGCCTGGAAAGGCCGCCCGGGGGACGCGCGTGCAAGAGCCCGGCGGCGAGGCCGGGCCGGTCGTCACGGTTTGGCGTTGGGGAAGAACAATTGCTGGCCGTCGATCTTGTAGCTGGCGATCGTCTGCTGGCCGGCGGGGGAAATGACCCAGTCGACGAATTTCTGGGCGGCCGCGGTCTTGACGTGCGGATGCTTGGCGGGATTGACCACCATCACGCCATACTGGTTGAACAGGCGCTCGTCCCCTTCCACGAGCACGGTGAGGCTGCCCCGGTTCTTGAAGCTGAGCCAGGTGCCGCGGTCCGACAGCACGTAGGCGCCGGTGGACGACGCCATGTTCAGCGCGGGCCCCATGCCGCAGCCGCAGGCCTTGTAGCCGCTTCCCTTCTTGTCGTCCAGGCCGGCTTCCTTCCAGTAGCGCAGTTCGGCCGAGTGCGTGCCGCTCTTGTCGCCGCGGGAAATGAACTCGGCGTTTGCCGCCGACAATTTCTTCAGCGCCTGGACGATGTCCTTGCCCTTCACGCCGGCGGGGTCGGCGGCGGGGCCGATCAGCACGAAGTCGTTGTACATGACCGGGTAGCGCTTCACGCCGTAGCCATCGGCGATGAATTTCTCCTCGGCGGCCTGGTCGTGCACGAACAGCACGTCGGCGTCGCCGCGCCGGCCGGTGTCCAGCGCCTGGCCCGTGCCTTGCGCCACGACTTTGATGTCGATGCCGCTGGCCTTCTTGAAAGCGGGCAGCAGGTGGGCGAACAGGCCGGATTGTTCAGTGGAGGTGGTCGACGCCATGACGATGGTTTCGGCGGCCGCGGGCAGGCTGGCCAGGGCGGCGGCGGCGGGCAGCAGACAGCCCAGGACGAGCGGGCGCAGGCGGTGGAAGAGCTTCATATTTTTTCTCCTTTGACGAAAAGGCCGGCTTCCTCGGGCAGCGGCCCGTTGAAGAAGGCATGGACGGGAAGGTCCGCCAGGATGCGGCCCCGTTCCAGGTAGATCACCCGGCTCGCCAGGCGTTTGACCTGGCCCAGGTTGTGGCTGCTGAACACCATGGTCATGGTGCGGCCCGAGCGCGGCTGCGCGAATGCCTGCATCAAGGCTTCGACTTCGCGCTTGGCGTGCGGATCGAGATTGGCGGTGGGCTCGTCCAGCAGCAGGGCGTCGGCGTCCAGGGCCCAGGCCTGGGCCAGCGCCACGCGCTGTTGCTGCCCGCCGGACAGCGCCTTGGCATTGCGGCCGCCCAGTTCGGCCATGTCGACGCGCGCCAGCGCTTCCACAGCCGACTGCCGCGCCTGGCGCCAGCCCAGGCCCCGCAGCCACAGTCCCAGCGCGACGTTGTTCTGGGCCGAGGTTCGCAGCATGTGCGGCCGCTGGAACACCAGCGCCTGCCGGTTGCGCGGCAGGCAGGAGACGGTGCCCGCGGTGGGCGCGAGCAGGCCGTGCAACACCCGCAGCAGCGTACTCTTGCCGCTGCCGTTCGTGCCGACCAGGGCAACGCGTTCGCCGGCGTGGACGGACAGATCGACGCCGTGCAGCGCGCGCACCGGGCCGTAGCACAGGTCGACGTCGCGCAGGGCGAACAGGACTGGGTGGGCGGCGGGGTCCGGTACGCCTGGCGGCACCGGGATCAAGGCCGCCATGTCCGCGTCCAGGGGCAGGATCGAGGCCGCGCGCTTCATGCGGCGGGATCCGGCATGCGCAGCCAGGCGGACAGGCCCGCGTCGCGCCTTTCGCGCCAGCGGCGCACCAGCGCGATCAATGTGTTGAGCAGCAGGACCACGGCCAGCAGCACGATGCCCAGCGCCACGGCCAGGGGCAGGTCGCCCTTGCTGGTCTCGAGCGCGATGGCGGTGGTCATGACGCGCGTATAGCCTTCGATGTTGCCGCCGACCACCATCACGGCGCCCACTTCCGAGACCGCGCGGCCGAATGCCGCGATCAGGATGGTCAGCAGCGCGAAACGTTCATCCCAGATCAGCAGCAGCCCGCGCATGAAGGTGCCCGCGCCCAGCGAGCGCAGTTGTTCGCCATGGCTGCGGTCGGCATCTTCGACCACCTGCCGCGTCAGCGCCGTGACCACGGGCAGCACCAGGATGGCCTGCGCCACCACCATGGCCTGGAACGAGAACAGCCAGCCGAGGAAGCCCAGCGGACCCGAGCGCGACAGCAACAGATAGACCAGCAGCCCTACCACGACGGAGGGCAGGGCCAGCATGGTGTTGAGCAAGGTCAGCACGACTCCCCGGCCGGGAAACCGCGCGACCCCCAGCCACGCCCCCAGCACCAGCCCGCCGCCGCAGGCGAGCAGGCAGGCACAGGCGCTGACCGCCAGCGACAGCCTGACGATGTCGAGCAAGACAGGATCGAGAGAAGTGATGAGGCGCAGCGCTGTGACCGCGCTTTCCGCAAGAGTGTTCATGCCGTCTTCAGATGTGCCGCCCCAGCGTAGCGGAGTGCGCCCGACGAGGCGATATGAAGTAGTGTGCATAGGCATCCCCTAGGGGGGGCGCGCTTCCCCAGGGCTATACTCCAGCAGTGCATCAAGTCGAACTCTCCTACACTTTCGGTGTCCCGCGCGCCAATGCCGCCACCATCCGCAATCCGCTGATGGATCTGCTGCATGCCATCCGCGAACATGGTTCGATCTCGGCCGCCGCCAAGGCCCTGGATCTGTCCTATCGCCACGTCTGGGGCGAACTCAAGCGCTGGGAGAAGAACCTCGGGCACGC
Source organism: Pigmentiphaga sp. MLSB6-MA01 (assembly GCF_058793475.1). NCBI lineage: Bacteria > Pseudomonadati > Pseudomonadota > Betaproteobacteria > Burkholderiales > Alcaligenaceae > Pigmentiphaga > Pigmentiphaga sp. MLSB6-MA01. The sequence goes on from NZ_JBXAFV010000001.1 coordinate 607,813, forward strand.
GCTGGTGATCTGGGACAAGGGCCAGCCGGCGCGTCTGACGGAGTTCGGCAACAAGCTGCTGTGGGCCGAGCGGCAGGCCCAGGCGCGGCTGGCGCCGCAGATCGGGGCTTTATATGCCGACCTGGAACGGGCCTTCGCGGTCGCGTTCGATGACGCGGCCCATGTGGTCGCCCTGCATGCCAGCCATGACGACGCGCTGGCGTCGCTGCGCGAGCATTCCGTGGCCAGCGACAAGCTGCATCTGGACATACGCTTCACCGGCAGCGTCGATGCGATCAAGGCATTGAACGAAGGCCGATGCGTCATGGCGGGGTTCCACGCTCCCGCCGATTCCCCGCCGGGGTCGCTGGCGGAGCGTACCTACAAGCCGCTGCTGCAGCCCGGCCAGCACAAGATCATCGGTTTCGCCCGCCGCAGCCAGGGATTGATGGTGGCGCGGGGCAATCCGCTCGCCCTTGCTTCGTTGGACGATCTCGTCCGGCCCGGCGTGCGCTTCGTGAACCGCCCGCTGGGGACGGGCACGCGGGTGCTGCTGGACGAGTTGCTGGCCCGGCACGCGCTGTCGCCCGCGGACATCGAGGGCTATGGCCACACCGAGCCGTCGCACGCGGCGGTGGCGCACGCGGTGGCGTCGGGTGCCGCGGATGCCGGCCTGGGCATCGAGGTCGCCGCCCGGACCAGCAGGCTCGATTTCATCCCCCTGGTGTCCGAAAACTACTTCCTGGTCTGCCTGAAATCCACGCTGGAACTGCCATCCACCCAGGCATTGCTGGGCATCCTGCGTAGCGAGGCCTGGCAGCGCAAGCTGGCGGCGACGCCGGGATACGCGCCGCAGCAAAGCGGCGAGGTGCTGTCGATGCGGCGGGTGCTGCCCTGGTGGAATTTCCGCATGCCCAAGTCCGGCAAGCGGGACTGAGGCGATCGGTCAGGCTTCTTGCGGCATGGGCCGCGCGGGGCGGGGCGCTCCGGCCAGCCCGGGCTGCATGGCCAGGCGCCAGGGTGCGGTATAGCAGAGGAAGTGCTTGTTGGTGGCGCGGCCGATCGCGCACAGGCCCAGGCGTTCGGCCAGTTCGAAGCCCATTTGCGTGATGCCGCTGCGCGAGACGACGATGGGAATGCCCATCTGCGCCGCCTTGATGATCATTTCGCTGGTGAGCCGGCCCGTGGTGTAGAAGACTTTGTCATGGCCGGCCATCCGGGCCTGGTCCTGCAGCCACATCCAGCCCGCGATGGTATCGATGGCGTTGTGGCGTCCGACATCTTCGACGAACATCAGCATGCGCTCGCCCTGGAACAGCGCGCAGCCGTGCACGGAGCCGGCGGACTTGTAGGTGGTTTCCTGCAGGCGGATGGCATCCAGCAGGCCGTAGAGCTGGCCCTGGGTGAGCCGGGCATCCTCGGGCAGGCGGATGTCGTCGATCTCGTCCATCAAGCCGCCGAAGACGCTGCCTTGGCCGCAGCCGGTGGTGACCACGCGCTGGGACGTGCGGGCCTCGAGGTCCTGGATGCCGCCGCGCGTCTGGACGGCCGCGGCCTGGACTTCCCAGTCGACGGTGACCGCCTCGACTTCGTCCAGGGACCGCACCAGGCGCTGGTTGCGCAGGTAGCCCAGCACCAGCAGCTCGGGCATGGCGCCCAGGGTCATCAGCGTGACCAGTTCGCGTTTGTCGACGTAGACGGTCAGCGAACGCTCGGCCGGAATGGAAACGGTATCGCGCACGCCATGTTCGTTGACCACGGTGATCTCGCGCGTCAACGGCGCGCGGGCGTCGGTCAGGAAAGGGCGGTGGCGAGGCGGTGCGTTCACTGCTTGGGCGCGGCGGCGTCGGGCGCCGCGGTATTGGGTGGTGCCTTGGCGGTTTCCGTGGGCGAGTGCGCGCCGGCGGCTTCCAGCGGCTTGGCCTCGGGCGGCGCATAGACGAAGGGGCCGGGGTCGGCGCAAGGCGGCATGGAGGCAGGCTCGTGTACGGTCTTGCCGGCGGCGCGCGCGCTGGCGAAGTAGGCGGCCGCGGTCTTGTTCTGCGCCTGGCAGAGCTTGTAGCCGTCGACCTTGCCCGCCCAGGCGGCGCGGGCGGCGGCCTCGGCCGCCTTGGCCTGGGCCTCGGGGCTGGGCGGGGGCAGCTTGGCAAGGGCCGCGGAGGAGAAGACGGCCAGCAGCAGCGCGAGAGCGGTTTTCATGCGGGATCTCCTGGTCGAGGCCGACGGGTTCAGGCGTTCGCCGGCCGGGTGTCCGGCTTCTTCTGCGCAGGCTGGGTGCGCTGGGCGGGGATCTTGCCCGCCTTGATGTCGTTGTACCAGAGTTCGTGGTGCTCGCGGGCCCAGGCCTCGTCCACGTAGCCGGTCTTCATGGCCTTGTAGGCGCCCTTCATGCCCAGGGTGCCCAGGTAGATGTGGCCCAGGAACATGCACATCATCAGGATGGTCGCCACGGCGTGGACCATGTGGGCGATCTGCATGGTGCCGCGGGTGTAGACCAGGCCGGGGATGACCCGGTCCAGCACCAGCCCGGACCCGATGACGATGAAGCCCAGGAACAGCACGCCGCCCCAGAATACGAGCTTTTCCCCGGCGTTGAAACGGCCGGTGGGTACGTGCTGGCCGTTGAACAGCCCGCCGCCCTTGCGCAGCCAGACCATGTCGTCGCGTGTGGGCAGGTTGTCGCGGATGAAGGTGAAGAAGACCACCACCAGCGAAACCGCGAACAGCGGGCCCACGAAATTGTGGGCAGTCTTGAGCAGCCAGGTCATCCAGCCGAACAGGGCGCTACCCATGATGGGCAGCAGGAAGAACTTGCCGAAGGCCATGATCAGGCCCGAGATCGCCAGGACCACGAATGCGGCGGCATTGACCCAATGGGCCGCCCGTTCGAAGTACGTGAAGCGCTCGATCTTGCGGCCGGTCTCGGCGCCGTGGACGGTAAGCGGGCCCTTGGTGAAGTAGAACAGCGCGATGGCCACCAGCACGATCAGCAGCAGCGAGCCGCCGTAGGGGATCAGCCAGTTGTTGCGCACCTGCCGCCAGGCTTCGCCGGCCGAGGTGTACTTCGAGCCCGGATACTGCACGAAGCGCTGGATCAGCACGCCGGCTTCCGGGGCTTCGCTGCGCGGCAGGCTGCTATAGCCGGGCTGGCCGGAATTGACCAGGCGCCAGTTCGGCGCGTTGTTGCCCGGCTGGACCTTGGCGCGCTCGGCGTTGGTCTGGTCGGCATAGCCCGGATCCTGGCTGGCGTCGGGCTTGACCTCGAAGATGTTGGCACTCTGGATGGCACCCATCGAGGTGCCGGCTGGGGGCTGCGCGGCATCTGCCGCCTGGGCGGCGGGGGATGCCAGCATGGCGCCGAACAGCGCGAGCGCGGCAAGTAGCGACCGTATCATGGCGACCTCCGGTCAGTTCACCCGGTTGTATTCGTTCTGGCCTTGCTGGGCCCGGGTCTTGAGTTCCTGTTCCCAGCTGTTCCGGTCTCCCGGGGTCCAGCCCGGCGCGGTGAAGGCCGAGACGCCGGTGCCCTTGTAAGCGGGCTCGCCGTTCTGGACCTTGCCCTGGTAGAGCGACTGGTCCCGTTCGGTGCAGGCGGCGGTGCCGAAAACGAGCAGGATGGCGAGAAAGACGCTGGCTTTCATCACTTGCCTCCGGTGGTGGTACCGCCCGGCTGGGGATTCTGCGGCGGCTGGCCGGCCTGCTTGGAGCCGTAGGCGGTACCCCAGCCCCAGACCTCGGCGCCCTTGCCGCGCGCGACCACGCGGGTGCGGAAGATGTCGGCGATCACGTCGCCATCGCCGCCCAGCAGCGCCTTGGTCGAGCACATTTCGGCGCAGGCCGGCAGCTTGCCTTCGGCCAGGCGGTTGCGGCCGTATTTCTTGAACTCTTCCTCGCTGCCGTGGGCTTCGGGGCCGCCGGCGCAGAAGGTGCACTTGTCCATCTTGCCGCGTACGCCGAAGGTGCCCTGCGACGGGAATTGCGGGGCACCGAACGGACAGGCGTATGAACAATAGCCGCAGCCTATGCAGGTGTCCTTGTTGTGCAGCACCACGCCTTCGTCGGTGTGATAGAAGCAATTGACGGGGCAGACCGCCATGCAGGGCGCGTCGCTGCAGTGCATGCAGGCCACCGAGATGGACTTTTCGCCCGGCACGCCGTCGTTCAGCGTGACCACTCGCCGGCGATTCACGCCCCACGGGACTTCGTGCTCGTTCTTGCACGCCGTGACACAGGCATTGCATTCGATGCAACGCTCCGCATCGCAGATGAACTTCATTCTGGCCATGGCGCGCTCCTTATGCCTTCTCGATGTTGCAGATGGTGGTCTTGGTTTCCTGCATCATGGTGACGCTGTCGTAGCCGTAGGTGGTACCGGTGTTGACCGCCTCGCCGCGCACGATCGGAGCCGCGCCTTCGGGGTAGTAGTCCAGCAGATCCTTGCCCTGCCAGCGGCCCGCGAAGTGGAAGGGCATGAACGCGGTGTCTGGTCCGACCCGTTCGGTGACCAGGGCCTGCACGTTGAGCCGTGCGCCGGTGGGCGTGACCACCCAGCAGCGCGAACCGTTGGTGATGCCCCGTTCGGCCGCTGCCTTGGGGTTGATCTCGACGAAGCTTTCCTGCTGCAGCTCGGCCAGCCAGGGGTTGGACCGGGTCTCGTCGCCCCCGCCCTCGTATTCGGTCAGGCGGCCGGAAGTGAGGATGATGGGGAATTTCTCGTAGAGCTTGTCTTCCACGTTCTTCTGCTGCAGCGACTTGTACAGCGTCGGCAGGCGCCAGAAGGTCTTCATGTCGTCGTGGGTCGGGTACTTGGCGACGAGATCGGGGCGCGTGCCGTAGATCGGTTCGCGGTGCTGCGGGATGGGATCGGGGAAGTTCCAGACCACCGCGCGCGCCTTGGCGTTGCCGAAGGGGTGGCAGCCGTGGTTCTTCATCACCACGCGGATGATGCCGCCCGACAGGTCGGTCTTCCAGTTCTTGCCTTCGGCCGCGGCTTTTTCGGCGTCGGTCAGTTCGTCCCACCAGCCGAGTTTCTTCAGCAGCACGTGGTCGAATTCCGGATAGCCGGTGGGGATGTCGGCGCCCTTGGAATGCGAGCCGTCCTCGGCCAGCAGGTTGACGCCGTTGCGCTCCACGCCGAAGTTGGCGCGGAAGTTGCCGCCGCCGTCCATGACGTGCCGGGAGGTGTCGTACAGGTTGGGTGAGCCGGGGTGTTTGAGCTCGGGCGTGCCGAAGCAGGGCCAGGGCAGGCCGAAGTAGTCGCCCTGGATGTCGTAGCCGGTTTCCTTGTCGACCACGCTGCCCTTGGCGCGCAGGGTCTTGACGTCGAAGGCGTGCATCAGCCGCATGTGGGCCTTGAGCCGCTCCGGGCTCTGGCCGGTGTAGCCGATGGTCCAGTTGCTGCGGTTGATCTCGCGCAGGATGTCCTCGATGACGGGCTCATCCATGCCCTTGACCTTCTGCATCTTGTAGTTCTTGCACAGCTCGGCGCCGAAGCCGAGTTTCTGCGCAAGCTGGTACATGATCATGTGGTCGGTGCGGCTGTCCCACAGCGGCTCGATGACCTTCTCGCGCCATTGCAGCGACCGGTTCGACGCCGTACAGGAGCCGCTGGTCTCGAACTGCGTGGCCGCGGGCAGCAGGTAGACGGCGCGGTTGGGGTTCAGGTCCTCGCTCTTGCCGGGCATGGCCGCCATCGCGGCGGTGGCCGAGGGGTAGGGATCGACCACGACCAGCAGGTCGAGCTTGTCCATGGCCCGCTTCATTTCCAGCCCGCGCGTCTGCGAGTTGGGCGCGTGGCCCCAGTAGAAGACGGCGCGCAGGTTGGAGTCCTGGTCGATGAGGTCGTTCTTCTCCAGCACGCCGTCGATCCAGCGCGAGACGGTGATGCCCGACTTGGTCATCATCGCGGGCGAGGCGTAGCGGCTCTTGATCCAGTCGTAGTCGACGTCCCAGACCTTGGCGAAGTGGCGCCACGAACCTTCGGCCAGGCCGTAGTAGCCGGGCAGCGAATCGGGGTTGGGGCCGATGTCGGTCGCGCCCTGCACGTTGTCATGGCCGCGGAAGATGTTGGCGCCGCCGCCGGAAACGCCGACGTTGCCCAGCGCGAGCTGCACGATGCAGGAAGCGCGCACCATGGCGTTGCCGATGCTGTGCTGGGTCTGGCCCATGCACCACACCAGCGTGCTGGGGCGGTTCTCGGCCATGGTCTTGGCGACGTTGTAGCAGGTGGCCTCGTCCACGCCGCAGGCTTCCAGGACCTTGTCCGGCGTCCACTTGGCCAGGACGTCGGCCTTGACCTGGTCCATGCCGTAGACGCGGTCGTTGATGTATTTCTTGTCTTCCCAGCCGTTCTTGAAGATGTGATACAGCACGCCGAACAGGAAGGGGATGTCGGTGCCGGACCGGATGCGCACGTAGTGGTCCGCCTTGGCGGCCGTGCGGGTGAAGCGGGGGTCGGCGACGATGACCTTGCAGCCTTTTTCCTTGGCGTGCAGCAGGTGCAGCATGGACACCGGGTGGGCCTCGGCGGCGTTCGAGCCGATGTACAACGCAGCCTTGGAGTTCTGCATGTCGTTGTACGAGTTGGTCATGGCCCCGTAGCCCCAGGTATTGGCTACGCCGGCGACCGTGGTCGAGTGGCAGATGCGCGCCTGGTGGTCGCAGTTGTTGCTGCCCCAGAAGCTCATGAACTTGCGCAACAGATAGGACTGCTCGTTGTTGTGCTTGGACGAGCCGATCACGTAGACCGAGTCCTGGCCGCTTTCCTTGCGCAACTGGAGCATGCGGGCCGAGATTTCGTCGAGGGCGGTATCCCAGCTGATGCGCTGGTACTTGCCGTTGACCAGCTTCATCGGATAGCGCAGGCGGTGCTCGCCGTGGCCGTGCTCGCGTACCGAGGCGCCCTTGGCGCAGTGCGCGCCGAGGTTGATGGGGGAGTCGAACACCGGTTCCTGGCGGACCCAGACGCCATTCTCGACCACGGCGTCGACCGAACAGCCCACCGAACAGTGCGTACAGACGGTGCGCCTGACTTCGACCTTGCCTTTGCCGATGGCGGTCTTCTGGTCACCGTCGGCCGCGTCGGCTTTCCTGACCAGGCCGAGTTGCGTGGCGGCGAGCCCCGCGCCCACGCCCAGTCCCGAGCGGCGCAGGAAGGTGCGGCGGTCCATGGTGGGCAGCGCGTGGGCCATGCCGCGGCGCAGGCTATGGACGAACGAGGAAGAGGATGCGCCGGAGTCGCCGGCGCCCGTTTTCTTGGTCAGCAGCATGCCGTGCTCCGGTGGTTAGACCAGCGTGGACTTGTAGTAGCGCTTGACGTGGTCGGTGACGCTGTAGCCGCCGCCCCGTTCGGGCGCGGGCCTGGCGGCCGCCTGGGGCGACGGGCCGGGGCGCAGAGAAGGCGCGACGACAGCTGTGGCGGCAACGGCGCCGGCGGTGGCGGCGCCGACGAAGAAACCCCGGCGGGATAGGTTGGCGGCGATCTTGGGCATCTCTGTCTCCGTTGGGGCTGCCAGATATGAAGTGCTGTGCATACTGTACCCCCGGTAACCGGTTACAGGCAATGCCGCAAACCGTTCCTGGCCTCGGGTATACCCTCGGCCTTGCCGCGGTCAGGGCAGCATGTCGAAACCCTGCGCCTCCACGCTGGCGAACGCCCGCGTGAACTCGCTCAGCGCCGCATAGAAGCGCGCCCGCGGGTGGGCCGACAGGGCGTCGCACATGGCGGGCACCCACGGCAGCAGGTGGTCGCCGAAGAACTTGCGCTGGTTGGCGAGGTGGCACTGCGCCGCGTCCTCGCCGGCGATCAGGTAGCGCATGACTTCGCACAGGTAGGCGATGTGGTCCTCGGTCTCGGGCATGGCGGGGTCCCGGGCCAGGCCCAGGGCGGCCAGGTCATTCCGAAGTCCGACCAGCGATTTTTCGTTCAGGAAACCGTTCAGGTAGTGCGACCCGTACAGGTAGACCTCGGGCTTGCCCAGGCCGCCGAACAAGGCCTCGTACTCGTCGTGCAACGACGGATCGTCCATGTCCCGCGCGGCGGCGACCAGGTCGCGCCAGGGCGTTTCCAGGAAGGCGCCCGCCATCGGGGCTTCGGTGGCCGCCGCGCGCAGGCCGGCCGCGAAGGCCGGGTCGGGCGGCGCGTAGAACAGGCGCGCCAGCACGCCATAGAGTTCGGCGCGGGCGATTTCCTCGTCGAGCGAGGCCGAACCGATATCGGCGGGGGAAATGGAAGCGTTCATAGATCCGTGATGCGTGATTCGTTGGCGCCGGAGTACAGATCGATCACGCGGCAGTCGCCGCACATTTTCAAGCGTTCCTGGCCCGCGCCCTGGAACATGGGGTGGCCGCCCAGCCGGGCCAGCATGGCCTCGATCGCTTTCTGCGTGCCGAAGGGTTTGTGGCAGCGCACGCAGTGATAAGGCTGCGTTTCGTTCAGCACGCGGGCCTGGGCGCGTTCGGGCGCGAGCAGCAGGCGCGGCGCGAGGGCCAGCGCGTTCTCGGGACAGGTTTCGACGCACAGCCCGCATTGCACGCAGTTCTTTTCCAGGAAGCGCAGTTGGGGCGCCTCGGGGTTATCGAGCAGGGCGCTGGACGGACAGGCGCCCACGCAACTCATGCACAGCGTACAGGCGTCCTTGTCGATGACCAGGCCGCCGATGGGCGAGCCGGTGCCCGGCGGCCCGCCGGGCAGGGCGATTTCGTTCCGCGCGGCCGGGGCGTGGGTGATCAGGTGGTCCAGCGCGAGGTCCAGCGTGCTGCGCTTCTCGCGGACCATGGCGAAGCGTGCAGGCACGGCCGGCACGCCGGGGCGGCGTGCCGCGAGTTCGCGCAGCGCCGTGTCCAGCGCCTGCGGCGACTCGGGGCGCAGCAGGTGCAGGTGCGGTCCCGCGTAACCCAGGCCGTCGAGGATGGCCTGGCCCACCGCGAGTTGCGCGGCCAGGTTGTCCAGGTATTGCGGCGCCTCTTCGGCCGTGGCCAGAATGGCGACCTGCGAGGCGCCCAGCGCGATGGCGCCCAGCCAGGCCTCCAGGCCGAGGCTGGCGGTGTGCCAGACGCCCAGCGGGATGACGTTGGCCGGTACGCCCTGGAGCCGGTCCAGGCTGGCCTCGCGTCCCAGGCGCTCGATCATCGCGCGTCCGGCCTCCTGGCTGTGCACCAGCACGACGGGGGCCTGGCCGCCCGCCCGCGCGTAGGTGGACAGCAGTGTGCGCACGGTCGCGCCCTGGTCCGTCATGCGCGGGTAGGCATAGGTGATCGCGCCGGTCGGGCACGCGGTCGTACAGGCGCCGCAGCCCACGCAGAGATTGGGATTGACCTTGATCTGCTGGTGCGCCTTGTCGCTGTCGATGGCGTGGGCCGAGCAGATGTCGACGCAGGCGCGGCAGCCGATCGTGTCGTTGCGGCTGTGCGCGCACAGCGACTGCTTGTAGTCGAAGAACTTGGGTTTCTCGAATTCCCCGACCATGTCGCGCAGCCGCAGCAGCGGCGCGGGATCGGCACCGTTCCAGGAGAAATAGCCCTGCGGCGGGGCGTGCTGCGCGAACAGCGTGCGGCCGCCCAGTTCCAGGACCAGGTCGAAGCGCGCCTCCTGGCGTTCCGGGGCGCGGGCGAAATCGATCGCGCCCGCGGTCGTACAGGATGCCACGCAGGCACGGTGGTCGCGGCAGCGGCCGGGGTCGATCTGGTAGTCGAGGCCGATCGCGCCTTCGGGACACGCGGCAATACAGGCATTGCAGCGCGTGCACAGGTCCAGGTCGATGGGATTGTCCTGCACCCACGCCAGATCGAACGCGCCCAGCCAGCCTTGCAGCGATTCCAGGCGGCCCGCGAGCACGGGATGGAGGCGCTCCTGGGTGGCGCCCGCCGCGCCGGGGCCACGCGCGAAGATCGTGACCTCGAGCGTGTCGTCCAGCATGGAGGCGGCGCGTTCGGCCTCGTCGAGCGGGCCGACGATGAGCAGGCGTCCGGCGCTGCGATAGGTGACGGTGGGGACCGGTTCCGGGTCGGCCAGCCTCGCGGCCGCCAGCAGCGCGGCCAGCTTGGGCATGGCCTTCGAGGCGTCGCGGCTCCAGCCGCCTGTTTCACGGATGTTGACGAAGCGCACCGGGGCGACGGCGCCTTCGGTGTGTTCGCCGATCTGCGCGAACAGGCGTTTTTCCTGCGTACAGGCGACGATGACGGGCGCGGTGCCCGTGACCGCCCGCTGGAAGTCGCCGGCTTCGTGGCGGCAGAGCGTGGAGTGCAAAGCCAGCTTTTCGTCCAGTGCCGCGCCGAGCGAGTCGGCGTCCAGGGGCATGGTCTTGTTGCAGTCGCAGATCAGTGTAGGCATGGGCGCTCTGAAGAGCCCGGCTACCTGGGGGATTCGGGCTCGGGAAAGTCGAAATGCGTCTGGCCGTCGCTGGGCGTCTGGCCTGTGGATGCGCCAGACTCTAGCACGGATCCCCCGGCGTCATCACCGGTCGCGGCCTCGTTCGCGGGCCGGGCCGGGCCGGAGGGATCATCGCCGGACCGCGGAGCGGGATCGTCCTGGACCAGGGCCAGGACGCGCGCGCTGACCATCTGCCTGAGCGTGGACTCGGGCAGTTTCTCGGGCGAAGAGTAGTCGTCGATGTAGACGTCCAGCCCGTCCATGATGTTGTAGTGCGGGTCGGAAAAAAGCTTCTTCAGCGCCGCCAGCTTGACATCGGGCTCGACCGCGGGCTGCATGAAGGCGGAGAAGTCCGAGTCGTGCGTCAAGGTTGCCAGGTCCTCCCGGGTCGGGGCCGGCGGGGACTGTGCCGCGAGGCCGGTATTCTGGCGCGGATCGGCCGCGCGGGAAGAGGCTTCGCTGTCCGCCGGGCCGTTCGTATCCGGGGGCGGCGCGGCAGGCGGGCTTGCCGGGTGGCCGGCCTCGTCCGCGATCGGCTTGGCGACGACGGGGTCGGCGTCGACGTCGCGCTCGTCCGCGCTTGCCCGGGACCGGGCCTTGCGCCGCGACCAGCGGCCGAGGAAGCCTGCGTTCTCGTCGCTCATGGCTCTTCGGTGTTCTTGCGCCTGCCGGTGCTGACCGAAGCCGGGTTGCCGAAGCGGTCTTGCAGCGGCTCGAAACTGACGGGGCGCCGCCTGCGCTTGGGCTCGGCCACGTAATGCTCGGCCACGAAGGCCTGCAGCCATCCCGCGATATCGGCGGGGGCGGGCACCTGTTCGACGGTTTCCTGCGCGTCCAGCAGCCGGCCCGCATGGTAGTAGCTGAGCGTGACCAGTTCGGGCCGGGCCAGCGGCTCGTCGCTCAGGCCCGGCGTTTCCTCCATGCGCCACATCACGAACCAGCAGGGCGCCTCGGTCGTGGCGTTCAGGTAGTAACCCTCGGCGTCATCCTTGAACAGCTCGACCACGAAGCCGGGATGCAGCCACAACTCGCCGTCCGCATCCTGGCGCAGCAGGTGGGGCGTGCCGCCGAACGCCGGCTCGTCGGCGACAACGTCCGCCAGGGTCCACCGCCAGGGCTGCCACCGGCTCATCGGGCCATGGACGCGCTCCTTGCGCATGATCACGGCGACGTCGATGCGGGGAGCCTGGCTGGTCATGGCGGCCTCGCGTCAGGAGTCGGCGCTGATGGAAATGGTGGGGAACTTGGACGAGAAGTCCTTGTTCCGGGCGGCGACGGCGACCGCCACCTGGCGCGCGACGGTCTTGTACAGGCCGGCGATCTCGCCGTCGGGGTCGGCCACCACGGAAGGCTTGCCGCTGTCGGCCTGCAGCCGGATATTGATGTCCAGCGGCAGCGCGCCCAGATAGGGCGTGTCGTATTCGGCGGCCATCCTCTTGCCGCCCTCGGCGCCGAAGATGTGTTCGACGTGCCCGCACTGGCTGCATACGTGCACGGCCATGTTCTCGACCACGCCCAGGATGGGCACGCCCACCTTCTCGAACATCTTGATGCCCTTGCGCGCGTCCAGCAGCGCGATGTCCTGCGGCGTGGTGACGATGACGGCGCCGGTCATGGGGACGCGCTGGCTGAGCGTGAGCTGGATGTCGCCGGTGCCCGGAGGCATGTCGACGATCAGGTAGTCGAGGTCTTTCCAGTTGGTCTGCCGCAGCAGTTGTTCGAGCGCCTGTACCGCCATGGGGCCGCGCCAGATCATGGCCTCGTCGTGGGCGACCAGGAAGCCGATGGACATGACCTGCACGCCGTAGTTTTCGAGCGGCTCCATGGTCTTGCCGTCGTCGCTGACGGGGCGCGCGTCGATGCCCATCATGAGCGGCTGGCTGGGGCCGTAGATGTCGGCGTCGAGCAGGCCGACACGCGCGCCCTCGGCCGCCAGGGCCAGGGCCAGGTTGACCGCCGTGGTGCTCTTGCCCACGCCGCCCTTGCCCGAGGCGACGGCGACGATGTTCTTGACGCCCTGCAGCAGCGGCACGCCGCGCTGGACCGCGTGGGCGATGATCTCGCTGCGCACGTTGGCGCTGACGTTGGCGATGCCGGGCACGGTCCGGGCCGCCGCGATCAGCGCGCTGCGCAGGGCGGGGATCTGGCTCTTGGCCGGGTAGCCGAGCAGGACGTCGAACGAGACATCGCCGCCGTGGATCTCGACGTTCCTGATCGACCGGGTCGAGACGAAGTCTTTGCCGGTATTGGGATCGACGACGGTTTGCAGGGCCTGGAGCAGGGATTCGGAAGTGGCCATGGGAAGGGGGCGGGCTCATGAGTGGGAGGCTGCGTGTCGCAGGCCGATAGGGGATATTAGACCACCAGCCGCGGACGGCGAAATCCACGGGCGCCTCGTCTATACTCAGCCGCATGATCGACAAGGACTCCATTACCGGTTTGATCCTGGCGGGTGGGCGCGGCAGCCGCATGGGCGGCGTCGACAAAGGCCTGCAGAACTACCAGGGTATTCCGATGGCCATGCATGCGCTGCTCAGGCTGGGACCCCAGGTGGGGCAGGTCCTGATCAACGCCAATCGCAATCTGGCGGCCTACGAATCCATGGGCGTGCCGGTGTGGCCCGATGCGCTTTCCGACTACGCGGGGCCGCTGGCCGGATTTCTGACCGGGCTCGAGCGTTGCGAGACCGATTACCTGGTCACGGTGCCCTGCGATACCCCCAAGTTTCCCGAGGACCTCGTCGCCCGGCTGGCCGGCGGGTTGGAGGCGGCCGGTGCCGAGATCGCCATGGTGGCCACCCGCGCGGACGGCGCCGTGCGCACCCAGCCGGTGTTCTGCCTGCTGCGGGCGGAACTGCTGGACAGCCTCGTGGCGTTCACCGCCGCGGGCGGCCGCAAGATCGACAAGTGGACCGCCACCCACCGCTGTGTCGAGGTCTTTTTCGACGACCCCGCGGCTTTCGCGGGAGCCAATACGCTCGCCGAATTGCAGCAGCTCTGATGCCATGAACGACAAGTCCGCTCCTTCGCTAGAAGAAATCTCGTCCTGTGTCAGCGGCTACGATCCGAACGCGCTGCCGGTCGAGCAGGCCCGTGAATTCATCGCCCGGCTCGTGCCGTCCGTGGAAGGCGTCGAGATGCTGGCGCTGCGTTCCGCGCTGGGGCGCGTGCTGGCGCGCGACATCGTCTCCGGCATCGACGTGCCGGCGCACGACAACTCGGCCATGGACGGGTACGCGTTCTATGGCTCCGACCTGGCCGCGGGCCGTGACACGGAGCTGAAGGTCGTCGGCAGCGGCCTGGCCGGCAACGGTTTCACGGGCAGCGTCGCCTCCGGGCAGTGCGTGCGCATCATGACCGGGGCCACCATGCCCGACGGACTCGATACCGTGATTCCCCAGGAGTTCGTCCGGCAGGATGGCGATCGCGTCGTCGTGCCCGCGGGGGCGGTCAAGACCGGCGAGAATCGCCGGCTGGCGGGCGAGGACCTGGCCCGGGGCGACGTGGCCCTGTCGGCCGGCCGCGTGCTGCGCCCGGCGGACCTGGGCATGCTGGCCTCGCTCGGCCGGGCCGAGGTGCCGGTCTGGCGCCGCCTGCGCGTGGCGTTCTTCTCCACCGGCAGCGAATTGCGCTCGATCGGCGAACCGCTCGATCCGGGCTGCGTGTACGACAGCAACCGCTACACGTTGTGGGGCATGCTCCAGCGGTTGGGCGTCGACGTGCTCGACATGGGCGTGGTGCACGACGATCCGCAGGCACTCGAGTCGGCGTTCCGCGATGCCGCCGCGCAGGCCGACGTGGTCATCACGTCGGGCGGCGTGAGCGTGGGCGAGGCTGACTACACCAAGGCCATCATGGCCAAGCTCGGCGACGTGCTGTTCTGGCGCATTGCCATGCGCCCCGGCCGCCCCATGGCCATCGGCCGCATCGCCACCGGCGGGCGCAGCGCCATCCTGTTCGGCCTGCCCGGCAATCCCGTGGCGGTGATGGTGACCTTCTATGCCCTGGTGCGCGACGCCCTGCTGGCCATGGCCGGCGCGCCGGCCCAGCCGTTGCCGATGCTGCGCGCGGCCAGCGTGGGCGCCATTCGCAAGAAGCCGGGGCGTACCGAGTACCAGCGGGGCATCGTCACGCCCGCCGCGGGCGGCGGCTGGGAAGTGCGGATCACCGGATCACAGGGGTCGGGCATCCTGCGCAGCATGAGCCAGGCCAACGGCCTCGTCGTGCTGGGGCACGGCCAGGGCAACGTGGCGGCCGGCGAACTGGTCGACGTCCTGCCTTTCGACGGGCTGATCTGATGACGCGCGTCCTGGGGCTGGCAGGCTGGAGCGGAGCCGGCAAGACCACGCTGCTGACGAGATTGATTCCCGCCCTGCGGGAAAAGGGCCATAGCGTGTCGACGCTCAAGCACGCGCATCATTCGTTCGACATCGACAAGCCGGGCAAGGATTCCCACCGCCACCGGGAGGCCGGCGCCGGGGAAGTCCTGATCGCCTCGGGCAGCCGCTGGGCGTTGATGCACGAGCTGAGGGGGGCGCCCGAGCCTCGCCTGGGTGAACTGCTGCACCGGTTTTCGCCGGTCGACTTCATCCTGGTCGAGGGCTTCAAGCGCGATCCGCACGTCAAGATCGAGATCCACCGGTCCGCCAACGGCAAGCCCTGGCTGTATCCCGACGACGCCAGCATAGGCGCCATCGTCAGCGACGTGCCGCCCACCAGCGCATCGTTGCCCTTCGTGGACCTCGACGACCTGCCCGGCATCGCCAACCTGGTCGTGGACCTGGCCTGGCCCCTGGACCGCACCCTGGCCGCCCTGAGCGCTTAATAGACCACCGTCTACCCGCCTGTCGGTTGCCCGGGCACCGCGGATCCGGCTTTGCCGGTCCGCAGGCGCCGCTCCCTTGAGGGGGAGCGGCCAAAGGCCGCCCGGGGGTGGGCTTCCCTTCCGGTCCGCAGGCGCCGCCCCCTGGGGGGGCGCGTAAGCGGGCAGGGGGGCTACCCCAGTCGTTTTATCAGCGACGACGTGTCCCAGCGGCTGCCGCCCATCTGCTGCACGTCGGCATAGAACTGGTCGACCAGGGCCGTGACGGGAAGCCGGGCGCCGTTGCCGCGGCTTTCGTCCAGTACCAGGCCCAGGTCCTTGCGCATCCAGTCCACCGCGAAACCGAAATCGAACTGGCCGTCCACCATGGTCGCGCCGCGGTTTTCCATCTGCCAGCTCTGCGCCGCGCCCTTGGAAATCACTTCCAGGACGAGCTTCATGTCCAGCCCGGCCTTCTGGCCGAACGCGATTCCCTCGGACAGGCCCTGCACCAGGCCGGCGATGCAGATCTGGTTGACCATCTTGGCCAGTTGGCCGGAGCCGGATCCGCCGAGCAGGGTGACCGCCCGCGCATAGGCCAGCGCGATTGGCTTCATGCGCTCGAACGCCGCGCCGTCGCCGCCGCACATGACCGTGAGCACGCCGTTGACCGCGCCGGCCTGGCCGCCCGAGACCGGGGCATCGATGAAGGCGATTTCCTGGTCCTGGGCCGCGGCGGACAGTTCGCGCGCGACCTTGGCCGAGGCCGTGGTGTGGTCGATCAGCAGCGCGCCGGGTTTCATGCCGGCCAGGGCGCCGTCCGCGCCCAGCACGACGCTGCGCAGGTCGTCATCGTTGCCGACGCAGAGGAAGACCATGTCCGCGTCCTGGGCGGCTTCGCGCGGCGTCGGCGCGTGGCTGCCGCCGAACTCCTGCACCCAGTCCCGCGCCTTGGAGGGCGTGCGGTTGTAGACCCGGACGGTGTGCCCGGCCTGGGCCAGGTGCCCGGCCATGGGAAAGCCCATGACGCCCAGGCCGATGAAGGTGACGTTGAGCGGGGAAACGCTGTCGTAGGTTTTGGGGCCGATCGATGCCATGCTGATTCTCCATTGCCAGGGGCAAGTGTATAGCGTCGCGGATGTCTGTTTACGGCGGAACCGCGGGGCGGCTGATGTCCGGGCCACAGGCAAGAAAAAAGCGCCCGAAGGCGCTTTTTTCTTGCCGCCGCCGAAGCGGCGGGCATCTTCATCAATCCTCGACGAAGGTTTCTTCGCGCTTCTTGCGGATCGCGGGCGAGGCCACGAGCAGGACCAGGATCACGGCGATGACCAGCAGGGTCGCCGACAGCGGCCGGGTCACGAAGGTCGTGAAGTCTCCACGCGACAGGAGCAGGGCACGGCGGAAGTTTTCTTCCATCATGGGGCCCAGCACCAAGCCCAGCAGCAGGGGGGCGCCTTCGCACTTCAGCTTGGACCAGGTGTAGCCGACCAGGCCGAAGGCTGCCGTCATCCAGATATCGAACACGTTGTAGTTCAGCGTGTACACACCGATCGAGCAGATCAGCAGGATGGCCGGGAACAGGATGGGGTAGGGCACCTTCAGCAGCTTGACCCAGATACCGATCAGCGGCAGGTTCAGGATCACCAGCATCAGGTTGCCGATCCACATCGACACGATCAGGCCCCAGAACAGGTCCGGGTTGCTGGTCATGACCTGGGGACCAGGCTGGATGTTGTGGATGGTCATGGCGCCAACCATCAGGGCCATGATCGCGTTACCCGGGATACCCAGCGTCAGCAGCGGGATGAAGGAGGTCTGCGAGCCGGCGTTGTTGGCCGATTCCGGACCCGCCACGCCACGGATATTGCCCTTGCCGAAGCTGGAGGGATCCTTGGCGAGCTTCTTTTCCACCGTGTACGAGGCGAACGAGGACATCACCGCGCCGCCGCCGGGCAGGATGCCCAGGGCCGAACCGATGGCGGTGCCGCGGATGATGGCGGGCGCGGAGTCCTTCAGGTCTTGCCAGGTGGGATACAGGTGGCCGATCTTGTCCAGGAAGACTTCGCGCTCTTCCTTCTGCTCGACGTTGTTGATGATCTCGGAGAAGCCGAACACACCCATGGCGACCGCGGCGAAGTCGATGCCGTCGGTCAGTTCGGGGATGCCGAACGAGAAGCGGGCCACGCCCGAGTTCACGTCCGTGCCGACCATGCCGATCAGCAGGCCCAGCAAGATCATGCAGATGGCCTTGACCAGCGAACCCGACGCCAGCACGACCGCGCCGACCAGACCCAGGCACATCAGCGAGAAGTATTCCGCGGGGCCGAACTGGAAGGCCACTTCGGCCAGCGGGGGCGCGAAGGCGGCGATCAGCAGCGTACCCACGCAGCCGGCGAAGAACGACCCGATGGCCGCAATCGCCAGCGCCTGTCCGGCGCGGCCGTTCCGCGCCATCTGGTAGCCGTCCAGGCAGGTCACCACCGCGGAGGTTTCACCCGGCAGGTTGACCAGGATGGCGGTGGTCGAACCGCCGTACTGGGCGCCGTAGTAGATGCCGGCCAGCATGATCAGGCCGGCAACCGGGGGCAGCGCGTAGGTGATGGGCAACAGCATCGCGATGGTCGGAACGGGACCCAGGCCGGGCAGCACGCCCACCAAGGTGCCGATCAGGCAACCGAGAAATGCATAGATGATGTTTTGAAGCGACAGCGCCGTTTCAAAACCTAGGGCCAAGTGCTCTAACACTTCCATGGATGGCTTTCCTTAGTTCAAACCGAGAAACGAAGGCCACAGCGGGAAGATCAGACCCAGGCCCATAATGAAGATGAGGTGTACGGCGATCACCAGGCAGATGCCGTTGATGATGGCGGTTTTCCACTTGAATTCGTGGCTGGCCATGCTGGACAGCAGCACGAGCAGGAATGAGGCCACGTACACGCCCAGCGGACGCAGCAGGATGCCGAACAGCACGACATTGCCAAGAATGACGCCCAGGGTCTTGAGGTTGAATTTCGGGATTTCTGTCTTTTCGGCCCTGGGCGACAGGCCGGAGATGCCGATGATCGCACCGAGGATTGCCAGGATCACGCCCAGCCAGAATGGGAAGTAGCCTGGTCCCATCTTGGCCGCCGTGCCCATCTGGTAATCGATGGCGAATCCGGCGAAGAACAGCCCGAGGAATACGAACATCACCCCGGACCAGAAATTCTGTTTTGACTGAATGCGCATTGGAAGTGGGCTCCTATCTGACTTCACTTGCAAGGCCGGCATGTTAGCTCACGCGAAGCAGGCGTGAATAACGAAATTGCTCGCAATGCGTCGGGGTTTTCCCGAAAAATGATAGATCGGCACAACTTTGTGCCAAATTGATCCATTGGATGTTCAGACTCCTGTCAGCCTTGACAGCTTTTTCGCGTCGAAAGTCGTGCCAGACTTCCCCCGGGGCCGCGAGGCCCTGCCCATGACAAGGTTTTCAACGACGGGGAAGGACGCACGATGAAGTCGATGCACAGGTGGGACGACGGCCGGGAACGCGGCAAGGCCCTGACGCAGAGGGAGCGCGAGGTCATGGATCTGCTGGTCGAAGGGCGTGCGAACAAGGTGATCGCCGACCGGTTGGGCATATCCATCCGAACCGTCGAAGTGCATCGCGCCCGGGTGCTGTCCAAGCTGGGCGTGCGCAACGCCGTCGAGCTGGTCTGGCGCATGCACACGCACAAGATGGCCGCGGTGGCGGAAATGCAGGGGTTGCGCGTGGCCGAGGGCGAGGCCGGTGACGACTGGGGCCCGCGAGCCGATTGAGGCGGCGGCCGGACGGGGGCCGGCCGGCTTTCAGGACCGCTTGAGCTTGTGGGCGAAATCCTTGCGCATCTTGGCGACCTTGGGGGCGACCACGAAGGCGCAGTAGCCCTGGCCGGGATTGCGCAGGAAATAGTCGCGGTGGTAGTCCTCGGCCGGCCAGACCTTGGCCGGGGGCAGCAACCGGGTCACGATGGGCGAGCCGAACACCTGGCGGGCCTCCAGGTCGGCGATGACCTCGCGCGCCGCTTCCTCCTGGGCCGGGGTCTGCCAGAAGACGGCCGATCGGTACTGCGGCCCGGCGTCATTGCCCTGTCGGTCGAGGGTGGTCGGGTCGTGCGAGGCGAAGAAGATCTCCAGCAGCTCGTGATAGGTGACCACGGCGGGGTCGTAGCTGACGGTGACGACCTCGATGTGGCCGGTGTCGCCGTTGCAGATCTGCTCGTACGTCGGGTGGTCCACATGTCCCCCGGCATAGCCGGAGTCGGCGTGAAGCACGCCCTCGATCTGCTGGAACACGGCTTCGATACACCAGAAGCAGCCGCCGCCGAACACGGCTTGGTCGACTTGTGCGGGCATGGTCGTCCTCTTGAAGGGAGCCGGCGCCGTTGGCGCCCATGCCGATAGTGTAGCGGTCCGTACGGTCCGGCCGGCGCGAAGGGGCCCCTCGTCCCCGCCGCTCAGGCCGTGGCGGGCGTCCGCCGGAACAATTCGACGAACAGGTTCCTGAGCCAGATGTTGGCGGCGTCGTGGTGCGCGCGTTCGTGCCAGAACATCCGGATTTCATACGAGGGCAGGGGGACCGGGGGCGGCAGAATGCGCAGCGGCATGGTTCCGGCCAGGTGGTCCGCCAGCCCGCCTGGCATGGTGACGACCAGGTCGGATGCCGGGATGACGAAGGGCAGGGCGATGAATTCCGGGGCCTCCAGGCCGATGCGGCGCACGATGCCGTGCCGCAGCAGCGCTTCCTCCACGACGCGATGGGCCATCGCGCGGGTACCGGTTACGGCGTGGCGGGCCTCGCGGAAAGCGGCTTCCGTCATGCCCGCGCCGAAGCTGGGGTGGTCGGGGGAAACGGCGCACACATAGTGTTCGTGGAACAGCAGGCGCTGATGAAAGCCGGCGCTCAGGGTGGTGATGTGGCCGACCGCCAGGTCGACCTCGCCGTTTTCCAGCTGGGTGCCGGGCTGCTGGTCCGGCAGCGTGCCGATCTTCAGCGCGACGCCGGGGGCGTGCCGGCGCAGGTGGTCGAGCAGCCTGGGCAGCATGACCATCTGCCCCACTTCATTCATGTAGACGCGGAATACCCGATCGGCCGTGGCCGGGTCGAAGCTGCCGGTGTCCCGCAGGGCTTCGTCCAGCGTGGCCAGGGCCGCGCGGGCCGCGTCCGCGATGCGGGCGCCGCGCGGTGTGGGCACCATGCCGCCGGGTGCCCGGACGAACAGCGGATCGCCCAGGATCCGGCGCAGCCGCGACAGGGAGTGGCTGGCCGCCGACTGGGTCAAGCCCAGTGCCTCGGCGGCCTGCGAGACGCTTCCCTTCGTCCGCAGCGCATCGAGCAGTCGCAATTGCCCGAACTCCAGCTGAGAAATATGCACCGAATTCATAGAAAGAATGACTGATGTGACATCGACATCATGGCCGCCATTCTAGATCATGGCGTGGCGATTGCTTCAGCCTTTCTTCTTTTCGGAGTCTCGTCCCATGCCTGTCCCACACGTCCAGGCCCGCTGTCCTTCCGGGGATGTCGAGCTGGCATACCGTCTTGTCGGCACCGGAGCCGCGCCGCGGGCCGAACCCGTGGTATTCATCCACGGCCTGTCGTACTTCTCGTACGACTGGGTCGATTTCGGTGCGCAACTGTGCGGCCAGGAGCGGGCCGGTTGCGCCATGGACATGCGCGGGTTCGGCGACTCGTCCTGCAGTCTGGGGAAGGACTACACCATCCCGACGATGGCGCAGGACATCGAGAACCTGCTCGACCACCTCGGCTGGCGGCACGCCATCCTGGTCGCCCATTCGATGGGCGGGCGCGGCGCGACCTGCCTGGCGGCCAGCCGGCCCGAACGCGTGGCGGCGTTGGTGCTCGTCGATTGGTCGCCGGAGAACGCGCCCGCGGGAAGCCGGCGGGTGGCATCGACCGTTGCCGGAACTCCGGACAGCTTTCCGTCGGTGGAGGCCGCCATGCGATATTTCGGCGCCGATCCGGACACGCCGGCCGCCAGCCGGCTGCGCCCGCGTTTCGAGGCCTATCTGCGCGAGGTGCCGGGAGGCTACGCGCTCAAGCGCGATCCGTATTTCCGGGACCAGTTCCGCCGCCAGTTGGAGACGGGCGAGAAGCCGCGCCATGGCGTGGATCTGTGGCGCGCGCTGGGCGAGGTCGCCGTGCCGACGCTCGTCCTGCGCGGCACCCGGTCGGACCTGTTCGCCGCCGAGACCCTGCCCGTTGTCCAGGCCTGCAACCCCCGCCTACGCACGCGCGAAATCGAAGGCGGCCATCACATCGCCGGCGAGAACCCGGATGGGGTGCTCGAGGCGATCCAGACCTTTCTGTCCCAGGAGTCCCTATGAAGCCTTTCGTCCGCGGCACCGCGCCCATGCGCGGCATCGACCATCTGGCGTTCGTCACCGATGACCTGCCCGCCACCATGGATTTCTACACCCGCGTGATGCAGATGCGCCTGGTGCACGTGCGGCGCGTGCCTTTCGAGCAAGACAGGGGCCAGCCGCCCTACGACAATCTGCGCCACTATTTCTTCGACATGGGGCACGATCAACTGCTGGCGTTCTTCGAGTATCCCGCCGGACTGGCGCGGCAGAACCGCGATCTGCCCGGCGGCATGCAGCACGTCGCCTTCCATGTCGAGCCGGAGCGGTTCGATGCGCTGCTGGCCCACGTGCGGGCGGCCGGCGTCGATGTCATCGGGCCGGTGGCCTTGGGAGGGCGCTTCTGGTCCGCCTATTTCTACGATCCCAATGGCATCCGGCTGGAGTTCGCGACCAGCCGCGGGCAGCGGCGGGACGGCGTGGTCGATTCGGTGCTGCAGTCCGAGGACGAGGCCCGCGCCGAACTGGGCACGCTGTTCCAGGATCCGGCGCAGGTTGCGTTCTGGCTCGGCCAGATGCCCCTGCGGGACCACGCGGGCGCGAACCCGGGCCGGGTGGGCCCAGCCCGCTAACCACGAAAGGAGGAGACCATGGACCGCTGTTCCCATGCAAGGCGTCGGCTGCTGGCGGCCGCGATGGTTGCCGCGGGCACGCCCTGGCGGATATCCCGGGCCCAGCATGTCGTCCGTCTGCTGGTGGGTTTTCCGCCGGGCGGGGCGATCGACGTGACCGCGCGGGTCTACGCCGAGGCCATGCGCGGCGCGGGGACCTTCGTCGTCGAGAACCGCGCCGGCGCCGCCGGCAACATCGCGGCGACGGCGCTGGCCCAGAGCCGGCCGGAGGCCTCGACGGTCATGCTGGCCCCGTTGAACGTGTATTGCATATCGACCGCGCTGTATCGCAGCCTGTCGTTCGATCCCGCCAGGGATTTCGCGCCGGTCGGTATCGTTGCCACGTTCCCGTGGGTGCTGGCGGTACATCCGGATATCCCCGTGCGGTCGGTCCCGGCGTTCATCGCCTGGGCCCGGGCCCGTCCCGGGCAAGCCTTGTGCGGCATGGCCGCCGTCGGCAGCGAGGGCCACCTGATGGCCTTCGGCTTCAGCCAGAACGAACAGTGTCCGCTGACCTTCGTGCCCTACAAGGGGGGCGCGCCCATGGCGCAGGATCTCATGGCTGGCCACATTCCGGCCGTGTTCGATCCCATCGTCAACCTGGCGCCGGCCCACAAGGCGGGCAAGGTGCGGATACTGGCGGTGACCAGCGCGGAAAGGTCGGCGCTCCTGCCCGAGGTGCCGACCTTCACGGAGCTGGGTTATCCATCGGCGGCGGGCGAGACCTGGATAGGCGCGAGCGCGAGGCAGGGCGTTCCGGCCCCGGCCGTTCGGGATCTGTCGACGGCGCTGCTTGCGGCGGGCCGGACCGCCGCGGTGAAGGACAAGCTTGCCGCCATTGGCCTGGCGGCAAACGTCCAGGGGCCCGAGGCCATGGCGGCGACGATGGCCTCGGATACGCAGCGCTATGCCGGCCTGGTGCGTGCGCTGGGGTTGAAGCTGGACTGACTCGCGCCGGTCCGGGCGGGGCGCGTCAGTTCTTCAGGGTCAGGATCCACTGAGCCAGCTTGCGCGCCTCGTCGTCGCTGACGGCATTCTGGGCGGGCATGGGAATGGCGCCCCACTTGCGAAAACTGCCCTTGCGGATAGAGGCGACCAGTTTGTCGGCCGCGTCGGTGTCCGAGGCATAGCGTGCCGCCACGCTCTGGTAGGAGGGACCGACGCGCTTGGCGGCGACGTCGTGGCAGGCCATACAGTTCTTGGCCTTGGCAAGATCGAGCCCCGTGGTCTGCGCTCCGGCGGTCGTGTGCAGGGCGGCCAGTGCCACCAATGCGCCCAGGCTGAGGGAACGAATGGACATGAAGGTTCTCCGTGATGCTGCGCGATGCGCGTACTTCTCGACGGGGCAGAGTATATACAACCGGATCCGGCGGACACCGGATCCGGGCACGACTGCGTCGATCTGTCACAGGGGCCCGGGGCAAGGGGCGTTATGATCGCCACTGTTCGACAGACACCGTGGCCGGGCTGGCGCCCGGCCTTTCCTTGAAAGGCGCGCGCAAACATGTTGGTTCACCCGCAGTTTTCTCCCATCGCGTTCGAGATCGGACCCCTGGCGGTGCGTTGGTATGGACTCATGTACCTGGTCGCGTTCGTCCTGGCCTGGACGCTGGGTCGCTGGCGCATCCGCCACGGCAAGACCGCGCTCACGACGCGCGACCTGGACGATCTCCTGTTCTACTGCGTGCTGGGGGTCGTGCTGGGCGGGCGCCTGGGCTATGTCCTGTTCTACAAGCCAGGCTATTACCTGTCGCATCCCCTCGAGATCTTCGCGGTCTGGCAGGGCGGCATGTCGTTCCACGGCGGACTGCTGGGCGTGCTGCTGGTGATGGCGCTGTTCGCGCGGCGGCGTGGATTCCGCTTCCTGCAACTGGGCGATTTCGTCGCGACGCTGGTGCCGCTGGGATTGGCGGCCGGCCGCCTGGGCAATTTCATCAATGGCGAATTGTGGGGTCGGGCGACGACGGTGCCCTGGGGCATGGTGTTCCCGCAGGCGGGTGACGGCGTCGCCCGCCATCCTTCGCAACTTTATGAAGTCGGCCTGGAAGGTCTGGCCCTGTTCGCGGTGGTCTGGCTGTTCGCCAGCAAGCCCCGGCCGATGGGCCAGGTCAGCGGCGTGTTCCTGATGGGCTATGGATTCTTCCGCTTCATGGTGGAGTACACGCGGGAGCCGGACAGCTTCCTGGGCATCCTGGCGGGGGGGTTGAGCATGGGGCAGTGGCTGTCGCTGCCCATGGTGCTGGTGGGGCTGGCCCTGTTCGTCTGGGCGCGCCGGCCGGCGGCCTGAGCCGCCGGGCCTGCGGGGCGCGGACGATGGCTATTGCAGATAGACCGTGCCGCGTACCGAGACCGACACCGAGGACTTGCCGCCTTCCAGCGGCAGGTCGGCCGCCTTGGCTTCCATGGCGGGAGCCGCCATCGCGTAGGCGCGCGGCATGGGCGTGACCGTGCCGCTGCCGCTCAGATCGAGCTGCTTCACCGCATAACCCGTGAATCCGAAGGCCTTGGCGGCCTGGGTCGCCCGCGTGGTGAAGGCCTTGGCCGCTTCGGCCAGCAGGCGCTGCTCCTCGGCCTCGCGCGCCTCGCGCGACAGCGAGAACGACACGTTCGATACCGCCATCTGGCGGCTCAGTTCGCCGGCCAGCTTGGAGGCGGCGCCGAAGTCCCTGGATTCCAGGATCAGTTCCGCGCGTCCGCGCCAGGTGGTGATGCGGCCGTTGCGGTCGGTATTGGCCCAGACGTTGTAGTTGCCGCTGCGCGCGGTGACCGCTGTGTTGCGCTTGGCCTCGGCCAGCGTGGTCTCGAGCAACTGGTTGAGTTGCTGCGACAGCTTGGCCTGGTCGCTGCCCTCGATTTCGTTGGCCAGCGTGATGGTCACCTTGTCCTGCGCCACTTCCGACGTGGCGGCGGCCGACAGCGATAGCGTTGGCCGGTCGGGCCTGGCGGTGTCCGGCGCGGCCTGGGCGACGGCGAGGGACGACATCGCTGCCGAGACGGCCAATGCCGCGCCGCACAGGGCGCGGCGCATCGTGGGGGCGAGGGAGGGGCGGTAAGCCATGGTGTGAGTCCTTGTTCTGATTGATGGAAGGGCTGACCACGTGCGCCGCGACCCGGACCGCGACGCTCGTCAGGCTCCCGTCAGCGCGGTGACGGCCTTGTATAGCATATAGGCCGCCAGCAGCATCAACAGGTAGGCAAAGATCCGCTTCAGCGAGCGTACCGGCAGCTTGTGCGCGGTATGGGCACCCACCGGCGCCAGCAGCACGCTGGAAATGATCAGCACGATCAGCCCCGGCCAATAGACATACCCGAGCATGCCGGGTTGCCCGCTGGGATGCTGCATGCCTGACCAGATGTAACCTGCGGTATTGGCCAGCGCGATGGGGAAACCCAGCGCCGCCGAGGTGGCCACGGCGTTGTGCAGCGGGACGTTGCACCAGGTCATGAAAGGGACGGAAACAAAACCGCCGCCGGCGCCGACGAGCCCCGACAGGAAGCCGATGCCGGTTCCCGCCGCCGAGGTGCCCAGCGTGCCCGGCATCTGGCGGCTGGGCTTGGGCTTCTTGTCCAGCAGCATCTGGATGGCCGAATACCCCACGAACACCGCGAATACCAGCGCCAGCCAGCCGGTCTTGAGCGTCGAGAACACCGCCCCGCCGGCAAGCAGCCCGCCGATCACCAGCCCGGGCGCGAAGCGCGCCACGATCTCCCACCGCACCGCGCCGCGCTTGTGGTGCGCACGCACGCTGGAAATCGACGTGAACAGAATGGACGCCATCGACGTCGCGATCGCCGCGTGTACCACCAGCTCAGGCGGCAGGCGCTGCCAGGTGAACAACATGGTCAGGAAAGGCACCATGATCATGCCCCCGCCTATGCCGAGCAGCCCCGCGGCAAAGCCGGTGCAGGCCCCGAGTACGAGCAATGCGACGATGAATAAGGGATCCATAGTTGAAGTCTTGACGATAGTTGGTAAATCGGTGGACGCGTCTCTTCTCCCCAAGACCCGCCCTTCGTTCTAGTTCTGGCACCGAAAAAACTACCCCGGCAATGCTTGGTCGATTCCAGGCAAGCCGGCATTGACGAACGCCGCCCCCCGCCAGCCTGGTGGTACCCCAGGATGCGGTGGATCCGGCTTCGCCGGTCCACCCGCATCGCCCCCTGGGGGGCGCGCGTCAGCGCGTAGGGGGGGCCAAAAAAAACCCGGAGCATAACGTATATGCTCCGGGTCGGATAGGATCCCCGCCTGTGTCGCTAGGCCGGCATCTTGAACCGTGGTTCAAGGTGGTCGCGGTCAGCCGCGCTTCGGGTTCGTCTGACGGAGAGACGATCACACCCGCGGGCAATTTCCACAACCTCATGCCATCAGCATGGGTCCAAGAAATATAAGGCCAAACACGAGCACGGCAGGGAAGACTGATCATACGCGTTTGTGCCGCACCGAAAAGTACCGCACAAACATCAAAACTCAAAACAACTTTTCTTGGGCCCCCAGGGCTGCATCGACCATGCGATGCATGTCTTCGATTTTACGCTTGTAGTCGCCGACTGCAAGTCGAGAGTCGGGAGAATTTGCATTCATCAGCTCGGCGGCCAATTGCAGCGCCGCCATCACCGCGATGCGCTCGGTGCCCGCCACTTTCCCTCCGGCCTTGATGCGCTGCATGGCGCGATCAACCATGGTGGCCGCGGTCAGCAGCGCCTCTTTTTCCGAGGGTTCGCAAGCCAGCGGATAATCCTTGCCGAGGATCGTGACGTCAAGACGTTCCATATAGACTCCGAGCGCCCGGATCGGCGCCTTCTGCACCAAGTGAGGAAGCGTTGTCCGGCGCATCGGCGTCGCCCTCGACCGCCTCGGCCGGCTCTTCGCCGCCGGGCAGGCGCGCCAGCACGCCCTCGACCCGCGATTGTGCGGCGGCCAGCGTATCGCGCAGCGCGCGGATGTGCGAATCACGTTGGGCGAGGCTCTTGCCCAGCGCCGCGTTTTCGTCGCGCAGGCTTTGCGTCAGTTCGGTGAGCTGGCGTATGCGGCTGGCGAGAAGGTCGAGATCTTCGATCATGGGCGTATCGTAAACCATCCAGTGCCGAAAATTGTAGCGAACGGCGAGCAGCCGGAAACCCGGCCGCACGCCGCTGTATCAATTGTTTGCAAGCCTCTCAATCGCGGCCGGATGGCGGGGCCCGGCTACAGCTCCAGGTTGTCGATCAGCCGTGTCGCGCCGAGCTTGGCGGCGGCCAGCGCCACGAGCGGTTCGCCGCCTTCGACTTCCTCGCGGGAGGGCGGCAGCAGGTCGCGCTGGCGCCGCACCGAAATGTAATCGACCTTCCAGCCGCGTCCGTCCAGCGTGGCGGTGGCCTCGCGCTCGAGCGCGGCGGCGTCGTGGTTGCCGCTGCGCAGGTCGGCCTGCACGCGGCGCAGCGTGGCATACAGCTGCGGCGCTTCGGCGCGCTGGTCCGCGCTGAGGTAGCCGTTGCGCGAGGACAGGGCGAGGCCGTCGTCCGCGCGTATGGTTTCCTGCGGCACGATCTCGATCGGCAACTGGAACTGCCGGCACATGGCCCGTACCACCATCAATTGCTGATAGTCCTTCTTTCCGAACACGGCCACGCGCGGCTGCACACAGGAAAGGAGCTTGAGCACGACGGTCGAGACGCCGGCGAAGAAACCCGGGCGGAATTCGCCTTCCAGGATGCCGCCCAGGTCGTCGGGCGGCTGGACGCGGAAGTTCTGCGGTTCGGGGTACATCTCGCGCTCGTCGGGCGCGAACAGCACGTAGACGTTGCGGTCGCGCTCGAGCTTCTCGATGTCGGCGGGCAGCGTGCGCGGATAGCGGTCGAAGTCTTCGTTGGGGCCGAATTGCAGGCGATTGACGAAGATGCTGGCGACGACCGGGTCGCCGTGCTGGCGAGCGGTCTTCATCAAGGCGAGGTGGCCCTCGTGCAGGTTGCCCATCGTGGGAACGAACGAGACCCGGAGCTGACCGCGCAATTGATCGCGCAATTCTTCGATGGTGTGAACGACCTTCATGGCGTTGGATTCGGTAGGGTGGGCTTGGAGACCGGGGAGGCGGACGGCGGGGCCGCGCGCCGGGGCCTCAGTGAGTATGGACGGAAGTGAAGGCCAGGCGCACGTAGATCGGCGCATACGGCTCGGCCTGGGTGATCTCGAGCAGCGATTCGCGGGCCAGTTCCAGCATGGCGATGAAGTGCACCACGATCACCGGCACGCCGGCGCCGTCCTGCACGCGTTCCATGAAGAGTTCGGTGAACTCCATGTAGCGCACGTTCTGCAGCCGGCGCAGGATCTGGCTCATATGATCGCGCACGGACAGTTCCTCGCGCGAGATGTGGTGGTGCGCATTGAGCTTGGCGCGCTTGACGATGTCGGCCCACGCGTCGCGCAGTTCCCCGACGTCGACGTCGGGCAGCCGGCGCACGGTGGTCTGTTCCAGCAGCACCTGGGCACGCACGAAATCCCGTCCCAATTGCGGCAACTGGTCCAGCCGTTGCGCCGCGAGCTTCATCTGTTCGTATTCGAGCAGGCGCCGGACCAGTTCGGCACGCGGATCCTCGACGTCTTCATCGGTATCCGCCTTGCGCACGGGCAGCAGCATGCGCGACTTGATCTCGATCAGCAGCGCCGCCATGAGCAGGTACTCGGCGGCCAGTTCGAGGTTGTGCTCGCGGATCTGGTCGACGTACGACAGGTACTGGCGCGTGACTTCCGCCATGGGGATGTCGAGGACGTTGAAGTTCTGCTTGCGGATCAGGTAAAGCAGCAGGTCGAGCGGTCCCTCGAACGTTTCGAGGAATACCTCGAGCGCGTCGGGGGGGATGTACAGGTCTTGGGGCAGGGCGAACAGCGGCTCGCCGTAGAGCCGGGCGATCGCGACGCCGTCGACGATATCGGGGGTGCTGTCGACCGCGGGTTCAGCCAATGCTGCCAGCCCGTCGTTGGGGGGCGGGGAAGAGCCCATGCCGGCGATGATCAGTCTTCAGTCTGATAGACATAGGGCTTCTGCGGCACCGTCCCGGCCTTGAAACCTTCGACAAGTTCCGGATCGATGGTCTTGTCCCACAGGCGCGCGCGGCCCTCCTTCTGCTCGCTTTCGAGGTTGGGGCGCTGCTGCTTCAGATCCTGCAGGAAACGGGTGATCTCGGATTCGTAATTCTTGGCCATGACTAACCTTTGTTCTGGCATGCCGTGCCGCCGGCGCGTGAAGTCCGCCGTCGGGACGTTTTGTGCTCCCGGGAGTTTACTGCACGCCGGGCCGCCACGCCGGCCGCGCGGGGTGTTTGCGGGGGTTGGTGGAATTTTCTCTATTTTTGTGGAAATGGGAAAAATATTTCTCAAAAATCACGGATAGAGGCGTAAGTTTGCAGAAATTTTGCGAGGTGGTATTGATAAAGTATCCGCAGTTTCCCTAACTTTCTGACATTCCCATGAGCAAATGGTCGTTCACTTCGCATCCTTCGTCCGTGGGTGAGACGTACTTCGAACATCTCGCCGCGTCGTGGGGATTCGCGTTCCGCATGCTGATGGGGGGGCTGGCGGCCCTGGTCCATGGCCTGTTCCCGTTCCTGTGCGTGCGCACCGGTTCGTCCATCATCACGAAACTGAACGACAAGATGGTGGTGAACCGGGTCAAGCCCGGCCACGTGCCGGCCGGTCAGCCGTCGCAGGTCCGGGCGCGCTAGGGACGGCGGTAGCCGTCCCCCCGGCGATGGCGCGGGCCGCCGCGCCGGTTACCGTACGCGCATGCCAGGCTGGGCGCCCGCCACGGGCTCCAGCACATAGATGCCGGGCAGCGCTTTCTCATCGGCGTGGCTGGCGGCCAGCACCATGCCCTCGGAGATGCCGAACTTCATCTTGCGCGGCGCGAGGTTGGCCACCAGCACGGTCAGCTTGCCGATCAGGTCTTCCGGCTTGTAGGACGACTTGATGCCGGAGAACACATTGCGGGTGCGGCCTTCGCCGGCATCCAGCGTCAGCCGCAGCAGCTTGTCCGACCCTTCCACGTATTCGCAATTGACGATCCTGGCGATGCGCAGGTCGATCTTGGCGAAGTCGTCGATGGTGATCGTGGGCGCGATTTCCTCGCCGCCGGGCGTGGGCGCCGCGGGTGCCGGCGCGGCGGGCGCTTCCAGCAACGCGTCGAGCAGCTTGGGATCGACCCGCTGCGCGAGGTGCTTGTAGGGCGCGATGCGCTGCGGCGGCACGACCACGTCGCGCCATTCGAAATCGCGTCCCAGGCCGAACAGTTCGTGCGCCACGCGCCGCGTCAGCGCGGGCAGGACCGGTGCCAGCATGACCGACAGCGCCTTGAAGCCGATCATGGTGCGCGAGCAGATCTCGTGCAGTTCGCGCTTCTTGTCCGCGTCGTCCAGTTGCTTGGCGAGCACCCAGGGCTGGGCCGCGTCGAAGGACTGGTTGATGCGGTCGGCGGTGGCCATGATCTCGCGGATGGCCTTGCCGAACTCGCGCGCCTCGAAGGCGTTGCGCACGAGGGTGGCCGAGGCGTTGAGCTCGTTCTCGAGTTCGATGGGCGTCCCGCCGTCAAAGCAGAGCTGTCCGTCGAAATGCTTGATCAGGAAGTTCGAGGCGCGGCTGGCGATGTTGACGTACTTGCCGACCAGGTCGCTGTTGACGCGCGCGATGAAGTCCTCGGGGTTGAAGTCCATGTCCTCGACGTGGGCGTTGAGCTTGGCGGCGATGTAGTAGCGCAGCCACTCCGGGTTCATGCCGAGATCGAGGTAGCGCAGCGGCGAGATGCCGGTGCCGCGGCTCTTGGACATCTTCTCGCCGCTGACGGTGATGAAGCCATGGACGTTCAGGCCGTCCGGCGTCTTGCGCTGGGCGAAATGCAGCATCGCGGGCCAGAACAGGGCGTGGAAATAGACGATGTCCTTGCCGATGAAATGGTACTGCTCGGTGTCGGACTGCGGATCGAGCAGCGCGTCGAAGTCCAGGCCCGTCTTCTTGCAATAGGCCTTCAGCGAGGCCAGGTAGCCCACCGGCGCGTCGAGCCAGACGTAGAAATACTTGCCCGGCGCATCGGGGATCTCGATGCCGAAGTACGGCGCGTCGCGCGAGATGTCCCAGTCCGCCAGCCTGCCTTCCTCGCCCAGCCATTCGCGGGTCTTGGCATAGACCTCGGGCTGGAGGCGCGGCGTGCCGTTGCCGTTGACGCTGCCGGTCCATTCCTGCAGGAACGCGTAGCAGCGCGGATCCGACAGCTTGAAGAAGAAGTGTTCCGAGCTTTTCAGGACGGGCGTGGCGCCGGTCAGGGTGGAGTACGGGTTGCGCAGGTCGGTGGGGGCATAGACCGCCCCGCAGACTTCGCAGGCGTCGCCGTACTGGTCCTTGGCCCCGCATTTGGGGCATTCGCCCTTGATGTAGCGGTCGGCCAGGAACATGCCCTTGACCGGGTCGTAGAACTGCTCGATGGTGCGGGTCTCGATCAGGCCGGCGTCGCGCAGCTTCAGGTAGATTCCGCTCGACAGCTCGGTGTTCTCGTCGGTGTCGGTGGAGTGCCAGTGGTCGAACGCGATGTGGAAGCCCTGGAGGTACTTGGGGCGTTCCGCGGCGATGCGGGCGACGAGTTCGCGCGGCGTGATGCCTTCGCTTTCCGCCTTGAGCATGATGGGCGCGCCATGAGCGTCGTCGGCGCACACGAAGTGGACCGTATGGCCTTGCATGCGCAGGTTGCGGACCCAGATGTCGGCCTGGATGTACTCCATGATGTGGCCGATGTGGAAGGATCCGTTGGCGTAGGGCAGGGCGGTGGTGACGAAGAGTGTGCGCGACATGGGGCGGAAACGAGGGGCGATGAAAGTATCGAATGGGGGATTTTAGCCGTTGGGACGGCGGATGGCCGGGCACGGGGCTTTGTCCGTGCCGCCCGGCCGCCGTTTTTGCCATACTGGGCGCACAGGAGGCATCCATGTCCATGAATACCGTTTATGCCGCCGGGGAGCCCGCCCGGACCGAGGTCGACGCCCTGGGCGGGCCCACGGTGCTGGAGTTCGGCGCGCCCTGGTGCGGGCATTGCCTGGCGGCCCAGCCGCTGATCGAGGCCGCTTTCGACGGGCATCCGAAGGTGCGGCACCTCAAGGTCGAGGATGGCAAGGGCCGGCCGCTGGGGCGCTCGTTCGGGGTGAAGCTGTGGCCCACGCTCGTGTTCCTGGACGAGGGACGCGAAGTGGCGCGCCTGGTGCGCCCCGGCCAGGCGGCGCAGATACGCGACGCGCTGGCCTTGATCGATCCGCCGGCCTGAGGCGGGAACCGTCAGGCGCGCGCCGCGCGACCGGCGTTCCGGAGCATGTCGTAGAGCAGGTTGGCGGCGGGGGAAAGTGGCCGTCCGTGCTTGGAGATCAGGCCCAGGGTACGGCTGACGCGGGGTTGGGAAAGCGGAATGCCGACCAGGGTCGCGTGCGTGGTCAAGGGCAGGGCCAGTTGCGGAACGGCGGCCACGCCCAGGCCGGCCTCGACCATGCCCAGCAGCGTCAGGATGTGGCTGACCTCGATGGCGGTCTGCGAGCGCTTGCCGCTCTTGGCCAGCGCCGCCTCGATCAGCAGGCGGTTGCCGCTGCCCTTGTCGACGGTCATGACGCGTTCCCGGGCCAGATCCTCCCAGGTGACCGATTTGCGCCGGGCCAGCGGGTGATCCTTGCGCGCCGCCAGCACGAAGTTTTCCTTGAAGATGGCCTTGAAGTCGACTTCGGTCTCCTGGGTGCCGATGAAGTTCACGCCGAAATCGGCCCGGCCGGAGATGACGGCGTTGAGGACGGTGTTGGCGCCTTCGTCGATGACGCGCACGCGGATGCGGGGGTGCTTGGCGGTGAAATCGCGCAGTACCGAGGGCAGGAAGTAGTACGCCACCGACGGCACGCAGGCCACCGTGACGAGGCCGCTCAACTGCGCCGCGAGGTCGCTCACGCCCAGCATGGCGCTTTCCAGTTCGTCCAGCGCGGCGCGCGAGCGTTCCAGGAACACACGCCCCACATTGGTGAGCGAAACGTGCCTGGTGGTGCGGTCGAGCAGGCGCACGCCCAGGATGGCTTCGAGCTTCTCGATGCGCCGGCTGAGGGCGGGTTGCGACAGATGCAGGTCGTCGGCGGCCGCGCGGAAGCTGGAGCGTTCCGCGACCGCGACGAATGCCTGCAATTCCTGGAGATCGAAACTAATGCGTGCCATGCATCAAATTATATAAAAAATGCAATTTACTAATGCACAATCGGAGTGCATCATTTCGTCATGCAAAAAGTCATACCTTGTGTACTCATGCGGGGAGGTACGTCCCGCGGCCCCTATTTTCGCGCCGAATGGCTGCCGCAGGACGTGGCCAAACGTGACCAGGTGCTGTTGGCGGCCATGGGGTCGCCGCACGAACTGCAGATCGACGGACTGGGAGGCGCCAACACCCTGACCAGCAAAGTCGCCATCGTGTCGCCTTCGACGCGGCCCGGTTGCGATGTCGATTACCTGTTCGCGCAGGTATCGGTCGACCGCGCCCTGGTCGATACCCGTCCCAACTGCGGCAACATGCTGTCCGGCGTCGGTCCGTTCGCGATCGACCAGGGCCTGGTCGCCGCCAGCGACGGCGAGACCCGTGTGCGCATCTACAATGTGAACACGAATTCGACCATCGATGCCGTGGTGCAGACGCCCGGCGGCAAGACCGAATACGAAGGCGATGCCCGCATCGACGGCGTCCCGGGCACCGGCGCGCCGATCCGGCTGAACTTCCTGGATGCCTGGGGCTCGGTCACGGGCAAGGTGTTTCCCACGGGCAACACCCAGGACGTCATCGATGGCGTGCCGGTCACGTGCATCGACGCGGCCATGCCGCTGATGATCGTGCGGGCCTCGCTGCTGGGCGTGAAGGGCGACGAGACGGCCATCGAACTGGATGCCGACACGGCCATGCTCGAACGGCTGGAGGCCCTGCGCCTCGAAGCCGGCCGGCGCATGGGCCTGGGCGACGTCACGGACAGCGTCATCCCCAAGCCGGTGCTGGTCAGCGCGTCGGCGGATGCGGATACGGTGGTGTCGCGGTATTTCACGCCGCACAAGTGCCACCGCTCGCATGCCGTCACCGGCGCGATCGGCGTGGCGACCGCCTTCGTGACTCCGGGCACGGTGGCGTTCGAGCTGGGCGCGCCTCGCGCGGCCGGCATGCATCGCATCGCCGTGGCGCATCCCTCGGGACGCATCGAGGTCGATGTCGAATTGCGCGGCACGGCGCCTTCGATCGAAGTGTGCGGTGCCGGCCTGATTCGCACAGCCCGGAAAATCATGGAAGGGCAGCTTTACATTCCCGCCCGCTTTTTTTAGGACCGCGTCATCCGCCACCGGACGTCTTCATCGAACGTCTGGCGGAAGTCGCTCATGCTTCGGTAGATCCGAAGAACCAAACGGAGACCCCTTTATGCAAGCCTCGTTCCGACTGCCGGCGATTGCCGCTGGAGTGACCGCTGCCGCGCTGTCCCTGGGCGCCATCAACGTCCAGGCCGCCTGGCCCGATCGTCCCATCACCATCGTCGTTCCCACCGCTCCCGGCGGCGGCAACGACGCGTTCGCGCGCGTCATCGCCCAGAAGATGGGCGACAGCCTCAAGCAGAGCGTCGTGGTCGTCAACAAGGCCGGCGCGCAGGGCGCGATCGGCAGCGAGTACGTCGCGCGCGCGCCGGCGGATGGCTACACCATCCTGTTCGGCTACATCGCCACGCACGGCATCAACCCCGCGCTGCAGAAACTGCGCTACGACCCGGTCAAGGACTTCAAGCCCATCGGCCTGCTGGCCAGCTCGCCCACGCTGCTGGTCGTGTCCTCGGCCTCCGGCATCACCTCGGTCAAGGACCTGATCGAAAAGTCCAAGAAGGATCCCAAGGGCCTGAGCTACGCGTCGGCGGGCGCCGGCACCGCGCCGCACGTCACGGCCGAGCTGTTCAAGATGGTGACGGGCGCCAACATGCTGCACGTGCCGTACAAGGGCTCGGCGCCGGCGATGACCGACACGCTGGCCGGCACGACGCAAGTCATGTTCCCCAGCCTGTTCAGCGCCTATCCGCACCTGGCCTCGGGCCGGATCAAGGCCCTGGCCCTGGCCGGCGACAAGCGTTCCGACGTCCTGAAGGACGTGCCGACGCTGGAAGAACTGGGCGTCAAGGGCGTGAGCGTGCCCCAGTGGTATGCGCTGTTCGCGCCGGCCGGCACCGACGACGCCATCGTCGACCGCCTGAACAAGGAACTCAACAGCGCGCTGCGCGACCCCGAGGTGATCGCCAAGTTCAAGGAACAGGGCGCCGAGACGATGAGCAGCACGCCGCAAGAACTGGGCAACTTCGTGAAGGCGGAAGTGGCCCGCTGGAAGAAGGTGGTGGACGCGGCGAAGATCACCGCTGAATGAGATTCCCCGACGCCCTGCGGGCGTCCCGATGCGGGTGGGCCGGCGGAGCCGGATTCCCCTGCATCCAGGGGTAGCGACGGGCTGGCGGGGGAGTAGAGATACCGACTGTCAGCGGTCCGGCGCCAAGAAAAAAATGGCCTCGCTTTTTGAAAGCGAGGCCATTTCGTTTCCTGGCGCCCCTTGACCGGGTGCCGCGGATCCGGTCTTGCCGGTCCGCAAGCGGGGCTCTCTTGAGGGAGAGTGGCCGCGTGGGGCGGGCCAGCCCAGCGCCTCAGTGCGTCGAGGGAGGCATCACGTCTCGCACTTCCACGTCGACGATGTCGCTGCGCTTCATGCGGTTGGCATAGCCGCTGGTGGATCGGGCGGGGGCCGCCGCTGCGGCGCCGCCTCCGGCGTTCTCGCCGAAGCCCCAGCGGGTCTGGGAGCGTTTCCAGTAGGTGTTGGCGACGAACGGCTTGCCGCGCAACTTGGCCACGACGTAGACGATGGTGAGGGCGACCGCGGTCGAGGCGAGGAGGATGGCCGCCATGATCATGCCGACCAGGGCGATGCCCGCCACGAAGGCGGTGCGTAGCAATTTGGCGATGGTGTCAGTCATAGAGAGTGCGTCGGGCGGGAGCGGCCCGGGAGCGGGCGGTCAAAGCGTTTGGTCGGCCGCGGGGTTGGAAAAGTTCCCGATTCTTGGGGCTTGCCCTACAAATGGGGATGTCCGCGGCGGGTTCAATAGGGTTCTTCCGGAGTCTCGGTGGGTTCGATGTGGCTGGCGATGACCTTGTCGATGCGTTTGCCATCCATATCGACCACTTCGAAGTTCCAGCCCGCCCAGTCGACCTGCTCGCCGGTGTGCGGGATGCGGCCCAGCAGCAGCATCAGCATGCCGGACAGCGTATGGTAAGTGCCCGAATCGCCTTCGGGTAGATGTTGCAAACCCAGCATATCCTCCATTTCGTGCACGTCGAGCAGGCCATCGAGCAGCCAGGAGCCGTCCTCGCGCTGAACGGCCGAGGGTTCCTCGGGGGCCGTGGAGGTGTGGAATTCTCCCACGATGGCTTCCAGTACGTCGCGCAGGGTCACCAGGCCCTGCACATCGCCGTACTCGTCCACCACCAGCGCGGTCTGGGTATGCGAGTCGCGGAAGTTCTGGACGAGCTCGGTGCCGGTCAGTGTTTCGGGCACGTAGAGCACCGGGCTCAGCCGGCCGGAGAGGTCGAGCGGCTCGCCCGCCATGAGCTGGGCGAGCAGGTCCTTGGCCCGCACGAAGCCGATCACATCCGACAGGTCCCCGCGTACGAGGGGAAAGCGGGAGTAGTGCGAGCTTTCGATTTTTGCCCGGGAGACCTCGAGCGGCGCGTTGATGTCCAGATAGACGATGTCGGAGCGCGGCACCATGAGCGAGGACAGGCGCCGCTCGTCCAGCCGGAAGACGTTGCGCACCATCTGCTGCTCGGCATGTTCGAAGATGCCCGCCGTGGCCCCCTGGGCCATCAGCACCTGGATTTCTTCCTCGGTGACGAGCTGGTCGTTGTTGTCCTTGGCGCCCATGAGCTTGAGCACCGTGTCGGTGGCCAGCGACAGCAGCTTGACGAAGGGGGTGGCGATCCACGAGAGGACGCGCATGGGCGCGGCGATCAGGCCGGCGATGGTTTCCGCGTGCATCTGTCCGAGCCGCTTGGGAACCAGTTCGCCGATGATGATCGACATCAGGGTGATGACGATGATCACCAGCGTCAGCGCGATGGCGCTGGCCGCGTCCGCCAGCGCCGGGAAGGTGTCGCGGATGGCTTCGGCCAGGGGCTTGGCGAGGGCGCCTTCGCCCACGATGCCGGTCATGATGCCGATCGAGGTGATGCCGATCTGGACGGTGGAGAGGAAGCGCGTGGGGTGTTCGGCCAGTTCGAGGGCGGCGCGGGCCTTGGCGTCGCCTTCGTCGGCGCGCTGTTGCAGGCGGGATTTGCGGGCGGTGACGACGGCGATCTCGCTCATGGCGAAAATGCCGTTGGCGACGAACAAAATCAGAAGTAAGCCAATTTCCATTTTTCCAGGCGGGTCGGTCAGGCGTGCATTCCCCCTTTTGTTTGGAAAACGCTTGTAACGCCAGCGAAACCGGTCTTATTTGACCGAATTTCCCCTGCCTACTGTTGTGAAGACCCCGTAGCATAGCCGAGGATGGCCGTATTCCAAATGAGCAATGCTACTTACGGGGGGCCATACGCCTTGTAAACACTTCGAAACAATCGCCGGCGCGCGGTCGCGGAAGACGCGCGCGATCCGCTATGCTTGGGGTTGAATCAACACGGCGGAAGCGTCATGAGTTTGTCAGTCGAACGGGCCTTCGCGGCCGTGCATGCCATGATCGATCTTCTTTCGGGCGCCGGCGTGGCCGGCGTCTTGGTTGCCAGCGGAACCGTATTGCCTGCCCCGCGGACGTGATGCGCCTGCCTTTCGCGCCTGTCTTCCTGTGCGCCTTGCTGGCCCAGCCCGTGTTCGCGGCGCGGCCCGAGATCACCATCGACCCCGGCGGGTTGTCCGCGGGGGCG
The DNA here is from genome assembly GCF_058793475.1 of Pigmentiphaga sp. MLSB6-MA01. Taxonomy (NCBI): domain Bacteria; kingdom Pseudomonadati; phylum Pseudomonadota; class Betaproteobacteria; order Burkholderiales; family Alcaligenaceae; genus Pigmentiphaga; species Pigmentiphaga sp. MLSB6-MA01. The sequence goes on from NZ_JBXAFV010000001.1 coordinate 645,926, forward strand.
CTGGAAGCCGTGACGCACGCCGTGGACAGCATGGCCGACATGGCCGACGACCAGGACGGCGGCGAGGGCATACGCCTGCGGCGGCGCGCCCGCGAAGCCACGCTGGATGCCCTGGCCACCGAAGGCTATTTTTCGCCTCAGGTCCAGCTCGAGGCCGGGACCGACGTGGCCGGCCCGACCTGGGACATCACCATCGTCCCGGGCGAACGCACGATCGTCGAGACCGTGGACATTTCCTTTCTTGGCGCCATATCCGGTCCGGAGTTCGAGGAGCGCGTCGCCCTGTTGCGCAAGGACTGGGGACTGAAGGAAGGCAGTCCTTTTCGCAATGACGAATGGGAAACGGCCAAGCGCAACCTGCTGGACAAGGCCTCCGAGCGGGATTTCCCGGTGGCCCGCCTGGTCGATACGGCGGCGGACGTGGACGCCGACCGCGCGCGGGTCGTCCTGCAGGTCAAGCTCGACAGCGGGCCGGCCGTGCGCCTGGCGGGTGTCGAGGTGCGGGGCCTGAAGCGCGTGCCCCAGGGGGTGGTCGAGCGCTATGTCCGTATCCGTCCGGGCGAACCCTATGACCGCGACCGCATGGTCGACTGGCAGCAGACGCTCCAGTCTTCGCCGTTCTTCTCGGGCGCGACGCTGGACATCGATCGCAAGGGCATCGCGCCCAGCCATGAAGAGGACCCCGCCCTGATGCCCAAGGGGCTGGAGCCGGACCAGACGCGCACCGAGCAGGCCTACCAGGGCCCCAGCCACCTGACGCTGCCGGTGATGGCCGACGTGGTCGAGTCGCGTCCCCGCCGCATGAGCGTCGCGCTGGGCGTGGATGACGAGGCCGGCGCGCGCATCGAGACCGTCTACCGGCAGAACGTGGTCCTGGGCCAGCCGGTGGAGCTCGAGACCGGGCTGCGGCTGGACCGCCTGCGCAAGTTCGGTTATGCCGACATCCATCTCGCGCCCAACGAGAACGGCTTTCGCGACAGCTTCGGTGTGCTGGCGCAGGACTCGGACGTGCAGGGCCTGCACGTGCGGCGGCTGGCGGTGGGGGCGATCCGCGCCAAGACCTATCCCGCCGGCTTCCAGAGCCGTGTCGAGTACGAGACCCGCTATGGCGCGCGACTCGCGCACGAAATGACCGACATCGACGGCTACAACTCCTTCACCACCAACACGGCCACGGCCACCGCCGAGATCATCCGCCGCGACGTCAACGACAAGTACGATCCGCGCGAAGGCACGCTGTTCGCGCTGGGCGCCGGCGCGGGTACCGCGCTCGACGCCAGCAATCATTTCAACCGGCTGACCGCGCGCGGCCAGTTCTGGTGGTCGCCCTCCAAGCGCGACGTCGTCACGGTGCGCGGCGAGATCGGCCGGCTGTGGGCGCAGGACATCAATCGCGTGCCGGACGATTTCTCGTTCCGTACCGGCGGAGCGCGCTCGATCCGGGGCTACCGCTACCTGGGACTGGGGCGGCAGGTGGGCAACGCCGTGCTGGGCGATGCCGTGCTGTTCGTCGCCAGCGTCGAGGCCACGCGCTATTTCGACGACCGGCTGGGCGGCGCGGTGTTCGTCGACACCGGCAACGTCGCATCGAGTTTCTCGGACATGAAGCTGGCCACAGGCGTGGGCGCGGGCCTGCGGGTCCGCACGCCGGCGGGGCCGCTCAGCGTGGACCTGGCCTACGCGCTGCGCGATAAGAACATCCGCCTGCACTTTTCCCTGGGGATCGCATTTTGAACGGGCCCGCCACTCCTCCTCCCAAGCCCGCTCCGCGCCGCCGCCGCTGGCCGTGGGCCGTGGCCGGCGTCTTCGCGCTGGGTGTGGCCGCGGTGGCCGGCGCGGGCGCATGGATCGCGTCCTCGGCCAGCGGCGCGGCCTGGGCCGTGCGCACAGGCGTGCAGTTGGCGGGCGGGTCCGTGCGGCTGGAGGGCGTGCGCGGCTCGCTGCTGGGCGGGCTGGACATCGACACGCTGGAGCTGCGGCTGCCGACGGTGGATGCCGATCTGGAGAAGCTGCGCCTGGACGTCCGGTGGCGTGCGCTGCGCGGCGCGCGGCTGCATGTGTCCGAGTTGTCGGCGCGGCGGGCCAGGCTGAACCTGCGGCCGTCCGACGAGCCCGGCACGCCGCTGGCCTCGCTGCGGCTGCCGCTTGCCATCGACGTGGACAAGCTGGGGCTGGGCACGCTGGACATCGAGATGGACGGCGAGCGGCTGCCCGCCAGTTTCGACGGCATCGACCTGCGCGCGACGTCATCGGGCGCCGAGCACCGGATCCTCTTGGCCAACCTGCACGTGGCGGCGCCGCAGGCCGAGGCGACACTGCGGGGCGAGGCTACCGTCGGCGCCGATGCGCCGTTCCCCGTGAAGCTGGCGCTGCACGCCGGGGGCCGCCAGGCGGCGCATGCGTTCGACCTGGGCGCCTCGGCCACCGGGTCGCTGGAGCGGCTGGCCTTCACGGTGAAGGGCGATGGCGCGGGCGTGGATGTGAATGCCGAAGGGCAGGCGGCGCTGCTGGAAGGGTTTCCGCTGCGCGGGCTCAAGCTGCAACTGCGTGGCATCGATCCCTCGGCGTGGGTGCCCGGCGCGCCGTCCGCCAACCTGGGCCTGACCGCCGATCTGGCGGTGGCCGAGGGTGCCGCGCCGGCGCTGCTGCAAGGCCCCTTCGCGCTGACCAATTCCACGCCGCGCCCCCTGGACAAGGACGGCGTACCGGTGGCCGCTGTCTCCGGACAATTGAGCGCGCCGGTCGAGACCTTCGACGCGCTGGACATCGCCGGGCTGGCGATCGAGTTCGCCGGAGGCGGGCGCCTGGCGGGGCAGGTGGCGTGGCGCCGCGATGCCTCGGCCGGCGATGCGGGGCGCGTGCAGGGCCGCCTGCAGGCCATTGGCGTCGATGCGTCGCGGCTGCACGGCGCGGCGATGCCGACGAAGCTGGCGGGGACGCTGGCCTTCTCGGCCGACACGGCTGTCCAATCGCTGACCGCGGACCTGTCCGACCGGTCGGGCAAGGTGCCGCTGACGCTCAAGCTCGAGGCCGGTATCCGCGACCAGGTCGTTCACCTGCCGCAATTTGCGCTGGCCGCCGGCGAAGCGCGTGCCAGTGGCAAGGGCGAACTGCAACTGGACGAGCCCCGCCGTTTTGCCGCCGAGCTGCGGCTGGAGCGTTTCGATCCCGGCCACTGGGTGCGCAGCGATGTCCTGCCACCGGCGCAGGTTTCGGCGCGGGCCGAGGTCAAGGGCGCGCTGCTGCCCGAGCCGGGCGGGACGGTGCAGTTGCGCATCGAGGATGGCAGCCGCTGGAACGGGCAGCCCCTGGGCGGGCATGGCGACCTGGTTTTCGCGGGCATGCGTGTCACGCGCGCGGATGCCGCGCTGAGCGCCGGCAGCAACCGGCTGACGGCCAAGGGCGCGTTCGGCCGCCCGGGCGACAAGCTGGATTTCGACCTGGACGCGCCGCGGCTGCAGGCCCTGTCGTCGCTGTTGAACGGGCGCCTGTCCGCGCGTGGCTCGTTGGGCGAAACGCTGGATGCGCCGGTGCTGGACATGACGCTGGATGCGGGCGACCTGCAGTTGCCCGGTGGCGTGCGCGTCGGCAAGATCCAGGGGCGCACGAGCCTGGGCGGGTCTCCGGTCAACGGCAAGCGCCCGCAGGGCGGGTTCGCGGCCGCGCCGGCCGACGTCGACCTGCGCATCGAGAAAGTGGCCGTATCCAGCGCCCCGCAAGCCACCATGAGCCATGCGGCCTTGCGCCTGCAAGGCACGATGGCGCGGCACGAGGGGACGGTCGACGCCGAGTTCGTGCCCGCCGACCGGTCGGCGCCGGCCACGCTGGCGATCCGCTTCGACGGCGGCTGGGGCCCGGGCAAGGAGCGGGGCGCGCCGCCCGGGTGGCGGGGCAGGGTGGCGCAGTTCGAGCTTGCCCGCGCGCCGCTGGGCATGTCGCTGGAGGCGCCGGTGGACCTGAGCTACGTGCCGGCGGCGGTGGCGCCGCAATGGCAGTGGGAAGCCGGTTCCGCCGGAATCGCGCTGCGCCTGCCGGGGGGGCAGACCGGAAGGCTGGTCAATGACGGGACGCGCGGCGGAGGCGGCCGCTGGGAATCGCGCGGGCGTGCGCAGGGGCTGGCCTGGGCGCCGGAGATCCTGCTGGAGGCCCTGGGCGGCAAACCCATTCCGCGTGAGCGCATCGTCGTGCTGGATGCCGACTGGGACATGCGTTTCGCCGGTTCGCTGCAAGGGACGGCGAACATCCGCCGCCGCAGCGGCGACCTGTGGGTGCCGGGCACGCCGCCGCTGGCGTTGGGCCTGCGCACCCTGGAGGCGAGTGTGCGCGCGACGCCGGACGGCAATGCGGGCCATAGCCGCGTCGTCCTGCAAGCCGTCGTCGACGGCGAACGCGTGGGCAGCGTGCGGGTGGACGGCGAAGCCGGCGTCGTTGCCCGAGACGGCGCGATCGGCCTCGATCGCGACCGCCCGGCCCAGTTGGAAGCCCAGGTCGACCTGAAGGACCTGAGCTGGGTCAGCCTGTTCGTGGGCGACAGCGTCGAGGTGGGCGGCAAGGTGGCGGGCTCGGCGCGCGTGACCCAGTCCGGCGGCCAGTGGCATGCCTCCGGCGGCCTCCAGGGGGAGGGCATCCGGCTCGTGCGGCTGGACGACGGGCTGAGGCTGCTGGACGGTACGCTGAAGGCGACGCTGGAGGATGACCGCATCGTGCTGGAGTCCCTGCGTTTTCCCAGCGTGATCCGCGTCAATCCACGCGACTCGCGGGTGCAGCAGTGGATCAAGAACGAGAGCCAGGGCGGGTGGATGGAGATCAGCGCCGATTGGCGGCTGTCGCAAGCCTCGGGCCACGCGACCCTCAAGGCCGAGCGCTTCCCCGCCATCCAGCGCGCCGATCGCTTCGTGGCCGGATCGGGGCGGGTGGACATGGACATCATCCCGGACCGCATGCGCATCGCCGGCCTGTTCGAGGCCGACACCGGCTGGGTCGACATGGGCACCCAGGCGCCCGCCAAGCTGTCGGACGACGTGTACGTGCGCCGCACCGGCGAGGAACGGCAGAAGAAGACGCTGGGCATCGCCATCGACGTGGGCGCCAAGCTGGGCGAACGTTTCTACCTGCGGGGCTATGGCCTGGACACGGGCATCACCGGCGATCTGCGCATCGTCGGCATGGTGGGGGCCTTGTCCTCGAGCGGCACGGTGCGCACGCGCGGGGGTCGTTTCAATGCCTATGGCCAGACGCTGACGGTGCGCCGCGGCGTGCTGACCTTCCAGGGACCGATCGACGATCCCTTGCTCGACGTCGTGGCGGTGCGCGTCGGTCCGCGCGTGGAAGCGGGCGTGCGTATCAGCGGCACGGCGCGCCGGCCCCGCATCGCGCTGGTTTCCACGCCCGAGGTCAGCGACGTGGAAAAACTCTCGTGGCTGCTGCTGGGACGGGGCCCCGACGAAGGCGGGGGCGGTGCCGACGCCACGCTGCTCTTGAGCGCGGCGACGTCGCTGCTGGGGCCGCAGGGCAGCGAGCCGATCTCGCGCCAACTGGGCCTGGACGAGATAGGCGTGCGGTCGGGCAACGTGGGCAGCAGCCGGGGCCTGCTGCCGGATCGCACGGTGGCGGGCGACAGTACCGCGTCGGCCTACAACCTGTCGAACAACCAGTTCCTGGTGGTAGGCAAGCGCCTGTCCGACCGGATCTACGCCAGCTTCGAGCAGGCGCTGTCCGGCCGCGACGGCGTGGTCAAGCTCAGCTACCGCCTGAGCAATCGCCTATCGGCCGTGGCCAAGGGGGGCACGCTGAATGGCCTGGACCTGCTCTATTTCGTGCTGTTCGACGACTGACGAAAGCGCGAGGGCCCGTTGCCGGGCCCTCGCATCGTTCAGGGGATGGCCGGCAGCACCCGTCCCCGTACGCTGCCGAATCCCACGCGCAGCGCGCCGCGGCGGGCGTGGCCGCGAATCACGACCTGGTCGCCGTCCTGCAGGAAGGCGCGCGTGGCGCCGTCGGGCAGGGCCAGCGGCCGTTTGCCGTTCTCGGTCAGCTCCAGCAGGCAGCCCCGCGCCTCGGGATCCGGTCCGCTGATGGTGCCCGAGCCCATCAGGTCGCCGGTGCGCAGGTTGCAGCCGCTGCTGGTGTGGTGCGCGAGCTGCTGCGCCATGGTCCAGTACAGGTGCCGGAAGTTGCTGCGCGCGATGGTCGTGGACACGCCGTCCGGCGTGCCGAGTTCGACCGACAGCTCGATGTCGTAGGCGTGGCGATCGCCTTCGCGCAGATAGGGCAGCGGCACGGGATCCTGCGGCGGCGCATCGACGCGGAAGGGCTGGAGGGCGTCCAGCGTGACCACCCACGGCGAGATCGACGTGGCGAACGCCTTGGCCTGGAAAGGGCCCAGGGGAACGTATTCCCAGCGCTGGACGTCGCGCGCGCTCCAGTCGTTCATCAGCACCATCCCGAAGATGCGTCCGGCCGCCGCATCGGGATCCAGCCGGCTGCCCAGGGCCGTGCCCGGTCCCACGAAGAAGGCCGTCTCTAGCTCGAAGTCCAGCTGGCGGCAGGGCCCCCACTCGGGCGCGCCGCCCGCGACGGGGAGCTGCCCCATGGGACGGCGCACGTCGTGCCCGGACAGCACGACCGAACTGGCCCGGCCGTTGTAGCCGATGGGCAGGTGCTTCCAGTTGGGGGTGAGCGCATTGGCCGGATCCCGGAACAGCTTGCCTACGTTGGTGGCGTGGTCCTCCGACGAGTAGAAGTCGGTATAGGACGCGATCTCGAACGGCAGGTGCAGTGTGCACTCGTCCATGGGTACCAGGGCGTGGGCGCGCAGTCCGGCATCGTCGCGCAGGCGAGCGTCCGAACCGGACAGCAGCGCCGCCAGGCGGGCCCGGACCGCGCTCCACGTCGGCCGGCCGGCGGCGGCGAAGGCGTTCAGGCTGCCCTGGCCGAACAGCGGCGGACCCGAGGGCGTGGGCAGGAGTCCCGCGCGCTCCAGCGCGTGCAGGTCCACCACCCACGCGCCCAGCGCGGTGCCGGCGCGGGTGCCGCCGTGGGGCGTGGAGAAAATGCCGTAGGGCAGGTTCTGGATGGGGAAGTCGCTGTCGGGCTCGACGTCGATGAAGGCGCGCAGCGACGCATCGATGATCTCGTACATGGCGGCGATACCCGGTCAGCTGCCGGTGTTCAAGAGACCGAGCGACTGGATCAGCGCGCGGTTGGTCTCGTTGTCGCTGGCGAGCCGGCTGGCGAAGGTGGCGCTGTCGAGGTAATTGACCTGCTGGTACAGCTGGCCCGCGGCCTTCTGGAACTCGCTCTTTTCCGTGGCGGCGTGGCAGGCCTGCTGGAGTTTGTCGCGCGCGGCCTGCGGGACGCCCTGGCTGACGTACAGGCCATTGCGGGCGATGACCGCGTGCTTGATGCCGAATTCGGTGATGGCGGGGACCTCGGGCAGGCCGGGCAGGCGCTTGTCGCCGTACACCGCCAGGATGCGCAGGTCCTTGCCCACCACCGACGAGACACCCAGCGCGCCGAAGTCGATATGGCCGCCCAGCAGTTGGGGAATGACCTGGGCATCGCCGCGGAAAGCGATTTCGTTGAAGCTCACGCTGGAGGACTTGGCCAGGTTGGCCGTGGCCAGGTGCGGCACCGATCCCGGGCCGGCATGACCGTAGGACAGCTTGCCCGGCTCTTGGCGCGCCTTGTCCAGCAATTCCTTGACGCTGTGGATGGGCGAGTCCTTGCGCACGGCGATGACGAAGGGGTTCTCGAAGATCTGGCAGATCGGCGCGATGCTGTCGGGCTGGTAGGGCAGGCGGCCCATCAGGAAGGGGGCCTGGGTCAAGGGCGACGAGGGCGAGAACAGCACCGTGTAGCCGTCGGGACGCGCCGAGGCCACGGCCGCCACGCCTATGGTGCCGCCCGCGCCGTCGCGGTTGTTGACGACGATCTGCGTGGACAGGATCTCGGACAGTTCACGGCCGAACGCGCGCGCCATGACATCCACGCTGCCGCCCGCCGAGTACGGGACGATGAGTTCGACCGGGCGCGACGGGTAGGTCTGGGCGGCGGCCGGGCCGCACATGGCGGCCAGGATCGGGACGAGCAGGATCTTCTTGAACGACATGCTTGGTCTCCTCTTGGAGTAGGGGTTACTGCTGCGGAAGGGCGGGGTCGAACTTGCCGTCGACCAGGACGAACAGCACGCGGGCCGGTTCATCCGTGCGATTGGTCCAGGCGTGATTGGTACCGCGCTGGATCAGGACTTCGCCGGCGCGGAGCGTGACTTCGGATTCGTCCAGCAGCATGGTGATCTCGCCCGACAGCACGATGGCGTAGTCGATGGTTTCGGTGCGGTGCATGAAGGGGTGGCGCTGCTTGCCGCCGTCCTGGCCGGTCAATGCATGCTGGCCGCCGAACATCGAGAACGCCTGCTTGGCCGCGTCGGCATCCACGTCGCGCAGCTCCAGGCCCGCGGGCGGGAATTCGATGATGCGGACGACCGTGCCCAGCTCGGGCGGGGCCAGCGAGACCGGCCCCAGGGTGGGGTCGGCGCCGTTGTCGATGGGAGCGGGGGCCGTGGGCGTCTGCCACAACTGGGTCAGGTAGTAGCCCGGGCGGCTGGCGTCGTGGCGGACATTGGGGGCGTAGCCGTCTTCCAGCACCACGGCGCGGCCCTGCTCGTCGTGGCCGGTCACGATGCGGCGGATCTTTCCGTTCATGGGGTTCCTCATGCGGTGCGCCGGGTGGCGCGTCAGGACCCATCATAGGAATTCCTGGCGTTTCGGTCAAACGAATGATTCAATCAATCGACTGAAATAATTTTCGGGCTTTGCGGGTAACATAGAATCCCCGCTGCTTTCCGGACGTATCCATGCCCACTCCTGTTGCCGATCCGGCCGAATCCGCCTCCACCCGAGACCGCATCGTGGACGTGGCCGAGCGGCTGTTCGCCGAGCACGGCTACAACGGCGTGTCGCTGCGCACGATCACCGGTACCGCGGGCGTCAACATGGCCGCCGTGCACTATTACTTCCGGACCAAGGAAGGCCTGCTGCGGGCGATTTTCGAGGCGCGGGCAGGCCGGATGAACGACGAGCGCCAGGCGCTGCTGCGTGCCTGCGTGCCGGGGGATCCGCAGGCACGCCCCGAGACGCGGGCGGTGCTCGAGGCCTTCATCGGGCCCGGCATGCGCGTGGGGCAGACCGAAGAAGGGGCCCGCTTCAACCGGCTGTCGGCCATCTGTTCGGTCGAGCCCGATCCGGCGGTCAAGAACATCGTGTTCGGCGTCCACGACGAGGTCGGCCGCCTGTTCGTCGATATCCTGGCGCGTGCCTGTCCCCACCTGGCGCGGGATGAGCTGTACCTGCGCCTGCAGTGCGTGTTCGGCAGCATGATGTACATCCGCGCCGACAATGGCCGCGTCGCGCGGCTGATGCCGGACGTGCGCGCCACGCCGGTGTCCGCGGCCAGCGTCGACCTGACCCTGTCACGCCTGTTGGACTTCCTGGCGGCCGGCCTGGCGGCGCCTGCCGCCGGCTAGCGCACGGCGTCACAATTCCCGGCAGACATCGAGCACCAATTCCCGCAGCCAGCGCTGGGACTGGCTGGGGTGGGTCCGTTCGTGCCAGAGCTGCGAGACCACGAACTCGCCCAGCGGCAGCGGATGAGGTGTCATGCGCAGCGGGTAGAGGCCGCAGAAGGCCCGGGCGATGCGGTGCGTGACGGTGGCGATCAGGTCGGTGCAGGCCAGCGTGGGGGCGATGGCGAGCATGTGGGGAACCTGGGCGGCGACGTCCCGCGAGATGCCGTGCTGCTGCATCGCATCCTGCAGCACCCGTTCGCGGGCGCCGTTCTGGCGCGGCATGGCGACGTGCCGCGCCGAGGCGAACTGCTGGGGGCCGAGCGCCTGGCCGTCCAGCGGGTGGCCGATGCGGTACAGGCAGACGTAGTCGTCCCTGAACAGTTCCTGCCGATAGATGGGGTAGGTGGCGGTGGCCACCGGCGACAGCACCAGGTCCACCTTGCCCAGCAGCAGCAATTCCTCGGGCATCAAGGGTTCGATCGGATGGATGGTCACCGAAACCGAGGGTGCCGCCGATGCCAGCCGCCGCATGAGCGCGGGCAGCAGGGTGAAGGTGACATAGTCCGTGGCCGCGAGGTTGAAATGCATGCGCGCGGAGTGCGGCGCGAAAGGCTCGGACGGCGAGGCCAGCCCGTTCAGCGCGAGGATGGCGTGGCGTACGCCGGTGGCCATTTCCATGGCCTTGTGGGTGGGGACGACGCCACGTCCGTTCCGCAGGAACAGGGGGTCGTGGAAGATCTCCCGCAATTGCGCCAGCCCCTTGCTGACGGCGGACTGGCTGATGTCGATGCGGTCCGCGGCGCGCGTTACGTTGCCTTCGGCCAGCACCGCATCGAAGATCATCAGGAGATGCAGGTCGACGTGCTTGATATCCATGGGTTCGGGCTTCGTCGGGGCCGGTGGCCGGCGGGGATAATGAAATATTCCACAACGGAATCGAGATAGCCATTCTTGGACGGGAAGCGGGGGCTGGCCAGATCCTCGCTATGGGGCCGCGCGCCGTCCGTCACGCTTCCTCCTCTATCTGGCTCGTTCTTCGTCGATCTTGCATATTCTTGCGTGGTGTCCATGGGTGTTTCGTCGTGGGCGCAAACACGGTTCCATCTTCCTTCCCGCTGGCTTCCCTGCGTTGACAGTGCCGGCAATTGCTCAGCATGCTGAGAACCTGTCATCGGCAGTGCATCGCAGGATCAATATTCGCAGAACGAGGGAAAAAGACCAGCATGAAAACCAGGATCAACGGCGACTGGGTGGTGGGATTCCAGGACGGCGGGCATGTGCTCCATCGGCAGGCCTGCGTGGTCTACGACGGCGACCGCATCGTCTACGCGGGGGACGACTACCGGGGCGAGGCCGATCGCGTCATCGAGGCGCCGGGCTGCCTGCTGTCGCCAGGCTTCATCGACACGCACGTGCACTCGGGCCATCGCGCGCTGCACAAGCTGCTGACCGACCACGGCCGGCCCGACCTGTTCGGCCAGCCCTACATGGACGTCACGATCGCCCGGTCGGGCACGCGCATACAGGGGTATCCCAATTATCTGACCAAGGAGCAGGCGCAGGTGGACCCCGGCATCGTCCTGCACGCGGCATTCACGGTCAGCGAACTGCTGCGCAATGGCGTGACGACCTTCGTCGAACTGGGCGGACATGTGATCGTCCAGGAGGCGCTGTGGAAGCAGTGCGAAGCGCTGGGAGTGCGAGGCTACCTGGGGCCGGGCTACGACAGCGGCCGCTGGGCGTCGGACGACGACGGCAACCTGACCCGCGTGCCCTATCCCGACGGCGGCCTGCACCTGTTCAACGACGCGGTGGCGTTCATCGAACGGGTCGAGCGCGATCCGAGCGACCGGGTCCACGGCATCCTGGTGCCGCGCGAAGTCGAGAATTGCAGCGTCGACATCCTGCGCCGGACGGTGGCGGCCGCGCGCGATCTGGGCGTGCCGATGGCCACGCACGCGGGCTACAACGTCATCGAGTTCTACGAGACCGTGCGCGAGCACCGCAAGACGCCCATCGAACTGCTGGACAGCGTGGAGATGCTGACCCCCGCGCTGAACATCGGGCACGCCAATTTCATCTCTGACAGCCCACGCCTGAATTATTCGGGCGGCAGTGACCTCAGGCGCATGGGGAAGAACCAGGTCTCGGTTTCCCACTGTCCCATCAACATCGTGCGCCGGGCCCGCGTGCTGGACTCGTGGAAATCGTACCGGGAGGCCGGGGTGAACATGACGATAGGCAGCGATACCTATCCGCGCGACATGATCATGAACATGCGCACCGCCTCCTATCACGGGAAAGTCATGAGCCACGACCTGACGGCGGCCAGCGCGGAACAGGTGTTCGAGGCGGCCACGCTGGGGGGCGCGCGGTCGCTGGGCCGCGACGACCTGGGGCGGCTGGCGCCGGGCGCCAGGGCGGACATCGTCGCCATCAATCTCGGGCGCAAGGACGTGCTGCGCTATGGGCCGATCTGGGACCCGATATGCAGCCTGGTCGAGTGCGGCGTGGGCGACGACGTGGACCTGGTCGTCACCGGTGGCGAGATCCGCATGCGCGACGGCCGTATTCCCGATGTCGACCTGGGCGGCCTGCGGGCCGAGGCCCAGGCCTTCGCGGAGAAAGTGTGGGGCCAGGTCCAGGATTGGGACCCGCTGCGGCGCACCGCCCGGATGATGTGCCCGCCTTCGTTTTGCCCTGATTGCGAATAGCCCCCGGGGCGCCGCCCGCGGCGCCTGGATCCGATCGTTCCAAAGGACAAGTCCATGAAGACCTCACGTTTTTCCCCTGCCCGGGCGCACCTCCTGCGGGCGGCCGCCTGCGCGGTGGCGGCCTGCCTGGCGGCGCCGGCGTCCGCCCAGGACCATGCCGTCAATGCCTACCCCGAACGCCCGGTCCGCATCGTCGTGCCGTATGGCGCGGGCGGCGCGGCCGATCTGCTGGCGCGCGTCCTGGCGGAGCGGCTCGCCCAGGACTGGGGCCAGCCCGTCATCGTCGAGAACAAGCCCGGCGGGGTCGGGACCATAGGCATCTCGGCCGTGGTGAAGGCCGCCCCCGACGGCTATACGCTGGTGTCCGTGCCGGTGTCGGACCTGGCGGTCAACCCGCACCTCTATCGGCAGCGCCCGTTCGATATCGCCCGCGACCTGGCGCCCGTCGCCCAGGTGGGGGCGGTGCCCAACGTGCTGGTGGTGTCGAACGCGCTGGGCGTGGCGGATGCCAAGGGGCTGATCGTCAAGGCCAAGGCCGGGCGCCTGAGCTATTCGTCGCCGGGCATCGGCAGCCAGGCGCACCTGGCCGCCGAGATCTTCGCCGGGCGCGCGGGCGTCAGCCTGCTGCACGTGCCCTACAACAGCGTGTCGGCGGCGCTGGCGGACGTGGCGGGCGGGCAGATCGACATGATGATCGCGCAATTGCCGGCCGCGCTGCCATTCATCCGCGGGGGCCGGGTCAAGGCACTGGGTGTGGTCGCTGAACAACGTTCGCCGCTGGTGCCCGAGATGCCCACCTTGAAGGAAACGACCGGCCTGTCCTTCGGCGACGCGGTCTCGTGGTCGGGGCTGATGGCGCCGGCCGCCACCCCGCTGGCGCTGCGGGAGAAGATCGCCCGGGCGGTCACCCGGGCGATGCGGTCGCCCCAGGCCCAGGAACTGCTGGCGCGCCAGGGCACGGTGGGGCTGGGAGGGACGCCGGACGATCTTTCCAAGGCGATTGCCGAGGATTCGCGCCGGTACGGCGAGGTGATCAAGGCGCTCGACATCCGGCTGGATTGAGGGGGCGGGGGGGCGGGGACGGGCGGGGGGGTATTGGGGGTATCCCCAGTCCAGCTACAATTCCCCCTTTCCCGTAGACGTCCCCTGACGAGACCCCCGTCCATGAGCATCAAAAGCGACCGCTGGATCCGCCGCGTGGCGGCCGAAGGCATGATCGAGCCATTCGAGCCCGGCCAGGTCCGGGCGCACGACGGCAAGCGCATCGTCAGCTATGGCACGAGCAGCTACGGCTACGACGTGCGTTGCGCCGACGAATTCAAGATCTTCACCAACATCAATTCGACCATCGTCGATCCCAAGGCCTTCGACGAGAAGTCCTTCGTGGATTTCAAGGGCGACGTCTGCATCATCCCGCCCAATTCCTTCGCGCTGGCCCGTACGGTCGAATACTTCCGCATCCCGCGCAGCGTCTTGACCATCTGCCTGGGCAAGAGCACCTATGCGCGCTGCGGGATCATCGTCAACGTCACGCCCCTGGAACCCGAGTGGGAAGGCCACGTGACGCTGGAGTTCTCGAATACCACGCCGCTGCCCGCCAAGATCTACGCCGGTGAGGGCTGCGCCCAGATGCTGTTCCTGGAAAGCGACGAGGTCTGCGAGACCTCTTACCGGGACCGCGGCGGCAAATACCAGGGCCAGCAGGGTGTGACGCTGCCGAGGACGTAGGCCCCCCCCTACGCGCTTCGCGCGCCCCCCAGGGGGCGATGCGGGTGGACCGGCGGAGCCGGATCCACCGTATCCTGGGTCGGGACGCCAGGTTGCGTGGGGTTGGTCCTCAAACCGACATCGAATTTGTTTTACGCTAGTTGTTTATTTTTACGCCCGGAGGCGTCATGCGAGGTAACTTGCACGCGGCCGGCCGTTTTTAAACCGATTTCCCTGCCGCCACGCGTGCCCTCCCAGGGCACAGCGGATCTGGCTTCGCCAGTCCGCCAGTGCCGCCCCCTTGGGGGGCGCGCGTAAGCGCGCAGGGGGGGGCTTCAATTGAAATTCCGCTTCCCCATCGTCATCATCGACGAAGATTTTCGCTCCGAAAACGCATCGGGCCTGGGCGTGCGCGCGCTGGCCGCGGCCATCGAGGCCGAGGGCATGGAGGTGCTGGGCGTCACCAGCTATGGCGACCTGTCGTCCTTCGCGCAGCAGCAGAGCCGCGCCAGCGCGTTCATCCTGTCGATCGATGACGAGGAATTCGGCGAGGGCATGCCCGAGGACGTGGCCAATGCCGTCAGCAAGCTGCGGGCTTTCATCGGCGAGCTGCGCTTCCGCAATGCCGAGATCCCCATCTACCTGTACGGCGAGACCCGCACGTCGCGGCATATCCCGAACGACATCCTGCGCGAGCTGCACGGCTTCATCCACATGTTCGAGGACACGCCGGAGTTCGTGGCCCGCCACATCATCCGCGAAGCCAAGAGCTACCTGGAGTCGCTGCCGCCGCCGTTCTTCCGCGAACTGGTCAAGTACGCCCAGGACGGTTCGTATTCGTGGCACTGTCCCGGCCATTCGGGCGGCGTGGCGTTCCTGAAGAGCCCGGTGGGCCAGATGTTCCACCAGTTCTTCGGCGAGAACATGCTGCGCGCCGACGTCTGCAACGCGGTGGACGAGCTGGGGCAACTGCTGGACCACACGGGCCCGGTCGCGGCGTCCGAGCGCAATGCCGCGCGCATCTTCAACGCCGACCACTGTTTCTTCGTGACCAATGGCACGTCCACCTCGAACAAGATCGTCTGGCACGCCAACGTGGCGCCCGGCGACGTGGTGGTGGTGGACCGCAACTGCCACAAGTCCATCCTGCACGCCATCATCATGACGGGCGCGGTGCCGGTGTTCCTGCGGCCCACGCGCAACCACCTGGGCATCATCGGGCCCATTCCGCTGGAAGAGTTCCGCCCCGAGAACATCCAGAAGAAAATCGATGCCAATCCCTTCGCCAAGGACAACGCCGGCCGCAAGCCCCGCATCCTGACCATTACCCAGAGCACCTACGACGGCGTGGTCTACAACGTCGAGATGATCAAGGAACTGCTGGGCAGCAGCATCGATACCCTGCACTTCGACGAAGCCTGGCTGCCGCACGCGGCGTTCCACGAGTTCTACCGGAACATGCACGCCATCGGCAAGGACCGTCCGCGCAGCACCGAGGCGATGGTGTACGCGACCCACTCCACGCACAAGCTGCTGGCCGGCATTTCGCAAGCCTCGCAGATCATCGTGCAGGAATCCGAGACCCGCAGGCTGGACCGCTACGTGTTCAACGAAGCCTACCTGATGCATACGTCGACCTCGCCGCAGTACGCGATCATCGCGTCCTGCGACGTGGCGGCGGCGATGATGGAGCCGCCGGGCGGCACGGCGCTGGTCGAGGAAAGCATCCTCGAGGCGCTGGACTTCCGCCGCGCCATGCGCAAGGTGGAGGCCGAGTTCGGCGCCAGCGACTGGTGGTTCAAGGTCTGGGGGCCGGACAACCTGGTGGCCGACGGCATCGGCGAGCGCGACGACTGGCTGCTCGAGACCGACGCCAACTGGCACGGCTTCGGCGCCCTGGCGCCCGGTTTCAACATGCTCGATCCGATCAAGGCGACCATCGTCACGCCGGGCCTGGATGTGTCGGGTACCTTCGGCCAGACCGGCATTCCCGCTTCCATCGTGACCAAGTTCCTGGCCGAGCATGGCGTGATCGTCGAGAAGACCGGCCTGTACTCGTTCTTCATCATGTTCACGATCGGCATCACCAAGGGCCGCTGGAACACGCTGCTGACCGCGCTGCAGCAGTTCAAGGACGACTACGACAGGAACCAGCCCATGTGGCGCATCCTGCCCGAGTTCTGCCACGACTATCCGCAGTACGAGCAGGTGGGGCTGCGCGACCTGTGCACGCGCATCCACGAGATGTACCGTGCCCACGACGTGGCGCGCCTGACCACCGAGATGTACCTGAGCGACATGGTGCCGGCCATGAAGCCGTCCGAAGCCTTCGCCAAGATGGCGCATCGGGAAATCGAGCGGGTCGACATCGACGCGCTGGAGGGACGCGTGACCAGCGTGCTGCTGACGCCTTACCCCCCGGGCATCCCGCTCTTGATCCCGGGCGAGCGCTTCAACAGCACCATCGTCAAGTACCTGCAGTTCGCCCGCAAGTTCAACGCCCAGTTCCCGGGCTTCGACACCGACATCCACGGGCTGGTGGAGGAAGTGCTGCCCAACGGCGACATGCGCTTCTACGTGGATTGCGTCAAGGACGCCTGATGGCGGCGGACGGGCCGCGCGGCGCGGCCTTCGACGTGGCGGTGATCGGCGCGGGCGCCGCCGGGATGATGTGCGCGGCGGTGGCCGGCCAGCGCGGCAGGCGCGTGGTGCTGGTCGACCACGCGCGCAAGCTGGCCGAGAAAATCCGCATCTCGGGCGGGGGGCGGTGCAACTTCACCAATCGCGACGCCGGGCCCGCCAACTTCATTTCCGATAACCCTCATTTTTGCCGTTCGGCGCTGTCCCGCTACACGCCGCGCGATTTCCTCGCGCTGGTGGCGCGCCATCGCATCGCCTGGCACGAAAAGCACCGGGGCCAACTGTTCTGCGACGAATCCAGCGAGGACATCATCCGCATGCTGCGCGCCGAATGCGACGCGGGCGACGTCGTCTGGCGCATGCCTTGCACGGTCGAGTCGGTGGATCGGGGCGAGCAGGGTTTTTCGCTGCGCACGTCGTCGGGCGAGATCCGCGCGGCGCGCGTGGTCATCGCGACGGGCGGGCTGCCCATCGCGCAGATTGGCGCTTCGGACTTCGGCCTGCGCATTGCGCGGCAGTTCGGCCTGAAGATCGTCGAACCCCGGCCTGCCCTGGTCCCGCTGACCTTCGACGCCGCATCGTGGAAGCCGTTCGTTCCGTTGGCCGGCGTCGCGCTGGAAGTCGATATACGCACGGGAGAGGGACGTCGCGCGGCATCGTTCCGCGAGGATCTGCTGTTCACCCATCGAGGCCTGTCGGGTCCGGCGGTGCTGCAGATATCGAGTTATTGGCAGCCGGGCGAGGCGATCGCCATCGACCTCGCGCCGGATGTCGACCTGGTGTCGGACCTGCTGGCCGCCAAGGCGGGCGGCCGCCAGCACCTGGCCAATGTGCTGGCCGGCATGGTGCCGCGCCGGCTGGCCGAGCAGTGGCTGGCCGCCGCCCATCCCGGCCTGGGCGAGCAGCGTATCGCCGACCTGCCGGACAAATCGCTCCGGCAGGTGGCCGAGGGCATGAAGCGCTGGGCCGTGACGCCATCGGGCACCGAAGGGTATCGCAAGGCCGAGGTCATGCGCGGCGGCGTCGACACGCGCGGCCTGGACCAGCAGACGATGGAGGCCAAGGCCGCGCCCGGCCTGCACTTCATCGGCGAGGTGGTGGACGTGACCGGATGGCTCGGCGGCTACAACTTCCAGTGGGCCTGGGCGTCCGGCGTGGCCTGCGGCCAGGCGGTCTGATCACCCGCCTTGCGCCTCGGCGGGCAGGCGCATGTCCGGATGGGTATCCAGCCAGGCGGCCAGGGTGCCGCGCGTGCCGCCGCGCCGGACAATGTCTGCCAGCAGCGGGGACAAAGGCGGAACGTCGAGGCGCCGCCCCGTATCCAGGTTGACGATCGTACCCCGCGTGAAATCGACGTCCAGCCGGTGGCCGGTGCAGAAGGCCTGATCGATGCCGGGCAGGCCGGCCATGACCGGCACGCCCTTCGAGATCGCGCCGCGCAGCGTCTTGTAGGGCATCGATACGCACAGCACCGACAGGCCCAGCGACGCCATCGCGATGAAGCCCTGGAAATGCGGCTTGCCGCAGCCGAAGTTCGCGCCGGCCACGACGATGTCGCCCGGCGCCACCCGCCCGGGGAAGTCCGGGTCCGCCATCCTGAGCAATTCGGGCTGGAGTTGCCGCGGATCGTCGATCCGGCGGATCGCCATCTCGAAGGGAATGAGGCCGTCGTCCAGGGGGATGTCATTGCCGAATACGTGGCAGCGCCCGATCCGTCGCATCGTGTCGGTCACCGGATCTGCTCCCGTTCTTGCAGCAGGGCGCGTGGATCGGCGATGCGGCCGGCCAGTGCCGATGCCGCCACCGTCAGCGGACTGCCCAGGTAGGCCTGGGCAGCCTTCGCGCCGAAACGGCCGGCGTGGTTGGTCGCGGCGGTGGAAATGGACGTCTCGCCATCGGCCAGGGGGCCCATCACGCCGCCCGCGCAGGGGCCGCAGCCGGGGGGAAGCAGCATCGCCCCAGCTTCCTGGAACACTTCCGAGAGCCCGTCGCGCGCCAGGCGCAGCGAGGTCTCGACGGTGCCCGGGACGATGAACATGCGCACATGGCCGGCGATGCGCCGGCCGCGCAGCAGATCCGCGGCCGCGGCGAAATCCTCGTACATGCCGGATCCGCAGGAACCGATGTAGGCGTGGTCCACGTGCCGCCCGGCCACATCGTCCACGTCCACGCCCAGGTGCGGGCCGCCGGGCAGGGCGACCTGCGGGGCGAGGCCGGGCAGGTCGATCGCGACGTCCGCCTCGACGTGCGCGTCGGCGTCGCCGGCGTGGACCGAACCGTGGCCGGCCCGCGCGGGCGGAGTGAACCAGACGTTGGCGACACCGATCTCGGTCAGCGAGTTGCAGAGCGCGACGCGCTCGGACAGCGGCAGCGCGGCCGCATAATCGCCCGCGAACTCGATGATGCGGTTGTCGTGCGCGGGCAGCCGGCCGTCGGCGAAGAGGCGGGTGACATGGAAGCCGACGTCGCGCGCGGTCAGTGCCGGTCCGGTGGCGCCTTGCAGGCGCAGGCGCACGGTCGCGGGCACCTGTTCCCAGACCGAGCCGGTCGCGAGCACCGAGACGATCTCCGGGCCGGGCGCGCAGGCCACCGCCCCGACGGCGCCGAAGTTCGTGGCGTGCATGTCGTAGCAGGACAGGAACATGCCCGCCCGCACCAGGCCTGTTTCGATCGGAAAGAGGTGTCCGTGGCCGCCCCGGCCGGCGTCGAAGAAGCGACCGACGTTCCACTCGCGGGCGATCTGGCGGATGCGGCGCGCGCGCAGGGCAGAGGCCGGGCTGGCGTAGGCCACTTCATGGTCGGTCACGAACATCACGCGGTCGGGCCGGGCGACGCGGCGGTATCCCAGGCTCGACAATTCGTTGTAGGCGGATTCCACGTAGCCGTCGTGGATGATTACCAACTCGGGTTCCGGCGCGATGATGTCGCCGGGGCGGACATGGGGCTTGCCGCTGGCGCGCGCGAGGATTTTCTCGGCGCCCGTCTGCGGGATCCTGGAGTCGATGCGGTTCATTGCGGGATCGTGTCAGCCGGGCTTGCGGGCCATGACGTCGGCATAGCGCCCGCCTTCGTCGACGATGCGGGCGGCCTCGCGCTCGAAGTCCAGGCGTGCCCGCAGCCGGTCCAGGAAGAGGGCGGCGCCGGCGCGCGGAATGACGATGATGCCGTCGTCGTCGGCGCAGAGGATGTCGCCGGCATGGACCAGCCGTCCACCCACCGATACCGGGACGCCCGTTTCGCCCCGGCGTCCGCCCGACCAGCCGGTGGCGACCGCGCCGCGCGCGAACACGGGGAAGCGCGCGCGGCGTATCTCGGCCAGGTCGCGGACCCGTCCGTTGCTGACCACGCCGGAGACGCCGCGGCGCTGGGCAACCGAGGTTCCCGTGCCGCCCCAGGTGCAGGCATCCGGAGCGGGGCCGACGTCGATCACGATGACCGAGCCGGCGGGTGCTTCGTCGGCCGCGCGCGTGATCTCGTCGCCATGGCCGGCGGGCGCGCGCACGGTATGGGCCGGTCCCACGCACAGCACGCCGGCCACCAGGGCGGACAGCGAGGGTGACATGTGTCCTCCGCGCTCCATGGCTTCGTAGGCGGCCGCGGCCGAGGCCTGCCGCAGCAGGCCGCACAGCGCGGCGATATCGTCGGTGTCCGGGGGCATGGTCATTCCTGGGGGATCCGGGCGGCGGTCACGATGTCTTTCCAGCGCTGTGCGTCGTTGCGCAGGAAGCGGGAGAACTCTTCCCGCGTGTTGGCCTGGGCGGCGGCGATGTTGGCCTTGGCCAGCCGCTCGCGCATGTCGGGCGAGCTCAGGACGGCCACGATCTCACGGTTCAGGCGCTGCGTGATCGCGCCCGGCGTTCCCCGCGGGGCCAGCAGGCCGACCCAGCCTTCGATCTCGAAGTCCTTGAGTTCCGCAACGGCGGACTGGGCGGCCGCCGGCACGCCCGGCATCTGCGCGATGGGCGCCAGGCTGGCCACGGCCAGTGGCTTGAGCCGGCCGGAGTCCACATGGGGCTTGCCCGAGAGGACGGCGTCGAACATGAACTGCACCTGGCCGCCTATGAGGTCGGTCAGCGCCTGCGGACTGCCCTTGTAGGGCACGCCCAGCACGTCGGTCTTCAGCCGGGACAGGAAGGCGGCGATGGCCAGGTGCTGGATCGTGCCGCTGCCCGCCGTGGCGTAGGTATAGCGCTCGGGATGGCTGCGCAGCTGCGCGACGAAGTCCTCCAGGCTGGCGTAGGGCGCATCGGCCCTGACCAGCAGCACCATGGGCGCCACGGCCACCCGGACGACAGGCGAGAAGTCGCCCAGGATGTCGAACGGGATCGACTTGTAGATGGCCGGACTGATCGTGGCCGAGGTCGAGGTCATCAGCAGCGTATAGCCGTCGGGGTCGGACTTGGCCACATAGGCCGCGCCGACCTGCCCCGAGGCGCCGACTTTGTTTTCGACCACCACCGGCTGCCCGAGCCGCGCGGCCAACTGTTCGCCCAGGAAGCGCGCGGCGACGTCGGAGGAATTGCCGGGCGGGAAGGGGGCGATGATGCGGATGGGCTTGGCGGGATAGCCGCCCTGGCCGGCGGCCGGCGCGGCCGCGAGCAGGGACGCTGCAAGCGCGGACAACAGGAGTCCGAGGGATCGTGAACGGTTCATGGCTTGTCTCCAGAAGGCGCGGGCCTGGACGGCCCGCTCGCGCATCGTGCCGGCCGGTCGCGGGCATCGTGCGGTGTCCATGCCGCGCAGTGTAGGAAGCGCCTGGTGGAACGACAATCGCGATTATTGTTAGGATTGAGAAGATTTTCCGTACAATCTTTTCATCCGCGTAACCAGGCGAACTCCCATGGCCAGACCCGGCGACCCGATCTCCACGGTCAACCTGAAACTGCTGCACACCTTCATGCTGGTGGGCGAGAGCCGGAGCTTCCGTACCGCCGCCGGGCGCGCCCACCGGTCCGGCTCGGCGGTCAGCGGCCAGATCCGCCGCCTGGAAGAACAACTGGGGGTGCCGCTGTTCCATCGGACGACGCGTCAGGTCAGCCTGACGCGCGAGGGCGAGCAACTGCTTCAATGCGTCCGCCGCGCCTTGCAGGAAGTGGAAGGCGGCTTGCAGGCGATCCAGGAAGCCGCCGACGTCCAGCGCGGGCGCATCGCGCTCGCATGCGCGCCCACCATCGCCGGCGCCTACCTGGGCGACGTGCTGGCGGCTTTCCAGAGCCAGTACCCCGGCATCCAGGTCTTCGTGCGCGAGATCACCGCGGCCGCGCTGTTCGACAGCGTCAGGAAGCGGGAAGTGGACTTCGGCATCAGCGTGATGACCGGTTCGCCCGAGTTCCGCTTCGAGCCGCTGCTGACCGACGAGCTGGTCGCGCTGGTGCCCCGCGCACTGTTGGACGGCGACCGCAAGACCATCTCGCTCAAGGCCCTGGCGGCCATGCCCCTGCTGGTGCTCGAGCAGGGCACCGCGCTGCGCACGCTCGTCGAGGAAGCGATGGCCGCGCAGGGGCTGCACCTGGCCACGCGATTCCAGTTCATGCACTCGCAGACGCTGATCTCCATGGCGACGGCGGGCCTGGGCGCCGCCATCCTGCCCGCGACCGCGCTGCCGCGCACGCTCGGCCCCGGCGTGCAGAAGCTGCGCATCGTCCGCCCCACCCTGGTCCGCAGCATGGCGATCGTGACGCTGCCCGGCCACGCGCTGTCGCCGGCGGCGTTGAAGCTCGTGGACATGCTGCGCAGCATCCTGGCCCGGACCCGGTCCTGACCGCGCGTCAGAAGGGATAGCTGCGCGGGCCTGTCTGCACCGTGATCCAGCGCAGGTCGGTGAACGCATCGATTCCGGCCGTGCCGCCAAAACGGCCGAAACCGCTGGCCTTGACGCCGCCGAACGGCATCTGCGGCTCATCGTGCACGGTCGGGCCGTTGATGTGGCAGATACCCGAATCGATACGCCTTGCCAGCGCCAGGGCGGCGGCGAGGTCCCGGCTGAAGATCGCCGAGGAAAGTCCGTACTCGGTGTCGTTGGCGCAGCGGACCGCCTGCTCGGGGCCATCGACGCGGACAATGCCCTTGACCGGCCCGAAGGATTCCTCGCGATAGATCGCCATCTCGGCGGTGACCCTGTCCAGCAGCACGGGCGCCATCAGCGGCGAGTCCGCCTTGCCCCCATGCACCAGGACCGCTCCCTTGGCGAGGGCATCGTCGATCATGCGGTTGCAGCGATGGACCGTCTCGGGATCCACGACCGCTCCGAGCACGCTGTCCGCCTGTCGCGGGTCCCGCGGCACCAGGCCCGAGATCCGGCCCGCCAGGCGTGCGGCGAATTCGTCCGCCACGCTCGCGTCCACGATCAGGCGCTCCGTCGACATGCAGATCTGGCCCGAATGCAGATAGGCCCCGAAGGCGGCGGCCTGCGCCGCGGCATCCAGATCCGCGTCGGCCAGCACGACAAGCGGAGCTTTTCCGCCGAGCTCCAGCAGCACGGGCTTGAGGTGCCGCGCGCAACTGGCGGCAATGAGACGCCCAACCCGTGTCGAGCCCGTGAAATTCACCCGCCGGACCGCGGCATGGGCAACCATGGCCTCGACCACCTCGCCCGCCGCGGCAGGTGCGTGGACGATGTAGTTGATCGCGGCCCCGGGCATGCCCGCCTCGACAAGCGCCTCGTGAAAGGCTTCCGCGATCAGCGCATGTACCCGCGGGCAGATCTCCGACCCCTTGAGGACGACGGTATTGCCGCACGCGAGCGGCATGGCGATGGCCCGCACCCCGAGGATGACCGGTGCATTCCACGGAGCGATGCCCAGAACGACGCCGGCAGGCTGCCGCACCGCCATGGCGAGGCTGCCGGGCACGTCCGAGGGAATGACCTCGCCACTGACGCGCGTGGTGGCTGCCGCCGCCTCGCGCACCATGACCTGCGCCTGGAGTACATTGAATTCGGACCAGAGGCGGCCCGCGCCGGTTTCCTCCATCATGGCTTCGATCAACGCATTCTTGCGCGTGCCAATGCCTTGCGCGGCCCGTTCGAGCACCGCGCGCCGCTGCGAGGGCCCGGCGCCGGACCAGGCGGCCTGCGCCCGGCCGGCCGCCTCGACGGCGGCCACGGCATCTTCGGCCGTCGCGGCCGCCGCCCACGTGGCTTCGCTCCCGTCGAGGGGACAACGGCGGACGAACCGTTCGGCCGAACGGCCTTCGCGCCACCGTCCATCGATCAACAACTGGATTTCTTTCAACTCAGATTCTCCCAGGCCAGGGCCTGTCGACACCAGAAGGCGCCTTGCACAGGCCCTAGGCAACCTCGATTTCCAATACAAGCGGCCGCTCGGCCCGTCGTGCCGACCCGATCGCGGCATCCAGCGCCGCGCGCAGGTCGGTCTCCCCGCCGATGCGGCGCGCATCGCAGTCCATCGCCTGCGCCAGCTTCACGAAGTCGAGCCCGGGCAGGGCCGTGCCCGGCACCCGTTCGCCCTCGGCGAAACCGAACACCGGAGCGAAATGCTCCAGGGCGGCGTAGCGGCGGTTGCGCAGGATGATCAATGTCAATGGCAACCGCAGTTGCGCCGCCGTCCACAGGGCCTGGAAGGCGTACATGGAGGATCCGTCTCCCACCACGCCGATCACATGCCTGTCCCGGTTGCCCATGGCCAGTCCTACCGCCGCCGCCATGCCAAAGCCCAGCCCGCCGCTGCTGCAAGCGTAGTAGCCGTGGCTCTCGTAGATCGGCAGGTAGCGCTGCAAGACAGGCCGGGCGCTCGCGGCCTCCTCCAGGATGACGTCGTCGCGCCGGCGGACTTCGCTCAGGGTCTGCAGCACGTAGGCGATCGACATCCGCTCGCCGGCATGGGGCGGTGCGGCGGCGGGCACCGGCGCGCGTGGCGGAGGCAGGGCGCGGGCGCTGTGCGGCGACAAGGCGGCCAGCTCCTGCACCGATTCGCGCAGGCTGCCGACCGCCGCCAGGCCCACGGGCGCCCACGCCGCCGTGTCCGGCTCGTCGACGATGAGAAACAGCGCCGTGCCCGGCTCAACGAACGGTCCCTCGCCTTCGACGTGGTAGGTGAAGGCGGGCGCGCCCAGCACCAGCACCGCGTCATGCCCGGCCAGTTGCCGGCGCAATGCGTCGCGCATCGCGGGCAGGGTGCCGCCGAACAGCGGATGGTCTTCGGGAAAACTACAGCGCCCGGACATGGGGGCGGCATAGACCCTGGCGCGCTGGCGTCCGGCCAGATCGAGCACGGCCTCCCACGCGCCTGCGCGGTCCACGGCATCGCCCACGACGATGGCGGGCCGCTCGCAGGCGCCCATGCCTTCGGCCATGCGTCCCAGCAGGCCGGCGTCCGGGCGCACCGCCTGGCTCACCGCGCGCAGCGGCACCGGTTCGGCGGGCCGGTCCCAGTCGTCGGCGGGCACCGAGACGAGCACCGGTCCCCGCGGCGGCATCATCGCCACGTGGTAGGCGCGGGCAATCGCC
Source organism: Pigmentiphaga sp. MLSB6-MA01 (assembly GCF_058793475.1). Lineage (NCBI taxonomy): Bacteria > Pseudomonadati > Pseudomonadota > Betaproteobacteria > Burkholderiales > Alcaligenaceae > Pigmentiphaga > Pigmentiphaga sp. MLSB6-MA01. Next base: position 671,022 of record NZ_JBXAFV010000001.1, read on the forward strand.
CGCGGCACATCCTCGGCGCGCGCGGGTTCGGCGGCCCATTTCACGTAAGGCCGAGGCAGTTCCGTCGCCCGTTCCGAATACAGGAAAGGGTCATAGGGCAGCATGGAGCGCGCCTGCTGTCCTGCCGTGATCACCATGGGCGTATGGTTCTTGAAAGCGGTGAAGATCGCTCCCATGGCATTGCCGACACCGGCGGCCGAGTGCAGGTTCACGAACGACGGGCGCCGCGACGCCTGGGCATGGCCGTCGGCCATGCCCACCACGATGGACTCGTGCAAACCCAGCACATAGCTGAAGTCGGAAGGAAAGTCCCGGAAGAACGGCAGCTCGGTCGATCCCGGATTGCCGAACACATGGCGGATTCCTGCCTCCCGCAAGAAACCGTAGACAGCATCCCGCACACAAAACACCTTCGCCACGCCAGCCCCCTAGTCCAGGGAAATGTTCAGGCGCTTGATGATCTGCGCATACCGGCGCGAATCGGCGTCAAGCTGGGATTGGAACTGCTCGGGCGTCATCGCCAGCGGTTCGTAGGCCAGTTGCATGTAGCGCTCCCGCAGTTCCGGATCTTGCAGCGCCGTGATGATGTCGCGGCGGATCCTGGCGGCGACGGCATCCGGAACGCCCTGGGGCGCCAGGATGCCTACCCAGGCGCTGAGCTCGAAACCTTGCGGCCCGCCGGCTTCGCCCATGGTGGGAACCGATTCGAACCCATGGACCCGCGAGGGAGCCGCTGCCGCCAGCAGCCTGAGCTTGCCACCCTTGTAGAGCGCGTTCATGCTTCCGATGGTGCCGAACGCCCAGGGAACCTGGCTGCCGGCCACGGCGGTGTAAAGCTGGGACATTTCCTTGTACGCGATGTGCGTCATCGTCGTGCCCGCCGCCTGGTCAAGCATGGCGCCCCCCAGGTGCCCCGGGCTGCCCACGAACCATGACCCGTAGTTGATGTTCCCCGGGGCCGCCTTGGCGTCGGCGATCAGGTCGCCGACGCTGCGGTATCGGCTATCGGCGGGAACCGCGACGAAGAAATAGTTGCGGAACAAGGTCGTGACCGGCGTGAAATCGCGCTTCAGGTCGTACGGAAGCTTGCTGAACAGATAGGGCTGCGCGGCCATCTGCGCGCTGTCCAGTTGCAGCAGGGTATAGCCGTCGGGCGCGGCGCGCTTGACGGTTTCGATGGCGATGAAGCCCGCCGCGCCAGGCTTGTTCTCGACCAGCACGGGCTTGCCCCAGGCCTTGGACAGGCGTTCGGTCACCATGCGCAGGTTGACGTCGACACCGCTGCCGACCGGAAAAGGGGTGACGATGCGCACGGGCCGATCGGGATACTGCGCCGCCGCTTTCGGCACACCGCAGACCGCCACCAGGGCAATCTGGCAAAGCACGGCCATCGGCCGCCAAATCAGGGGAAAACGGAATGCGACCATGACTGTCTCCTTACACCTTTCATGTAGGAATCGTGCCGTGCTCCGGCACGACCGGCGCGGGCTGTTGCGAAGGCAACGGCGCCATGCCGCCGGCGACTATGTCACCCGCTTCGCGCACGGGTCAAACACCTGTCTCGTGCATTGAGAATCCCCCGGCCGCCGGTCTGCTTTCGCACCGACATCGAGTCAGGCACAATCGGATCCGATACACCCGCGTTCCGCTCTACTCGTCCACCAGAAAAGGGGAAGCCCCATGATGCTCGCGTTGTTGAGTCGTTCGTCGCAGTCGGAAGTGTTGCGCCGGTGCGCCCGGGGGATGGCCGTCCTGGCCGCCTGCGCGCTGCCGGCCCTGGCCGCGGTCCAGGCGGCGGAAAAGCCGGATTCGTCGTTTGTTCCCGATGTCGGCCAGGAAGGCAAGGACGTGGTGTGGGTGCCTACCCCCCAGACCCTGGTCGACAAGATGATGGACATGGCCAAGGCCGTGCCGGGCGACACCCTGATCGACCTGGGGTCGGGCGACGGGCGCCTGGTGATCAGCGCGGCCCGGCGCGGCATCAAGGCCCACGGCATCGAGTACAACCCCGAGATGGTGGAACTGGCGCGCCGCAACGCCCAAGCCGCGGGCGTGTCCGGCCGGGCCACGTTCGCGCAGGCGGATCTGTTCGAGACCGATCTTTCCCGCGCCAGCGTCATCACGCTGTTCCTGCTGCCCGCCATCAACGAGAAGCTGCGGCCGCGCCTGCTGGAACTCAAGCCCGGCACCCGCGTCGTGTCCAATACCTTTCCCATGGGCGACTGGCGGCCAGACGAGCAGGCCACGGTCACCGAACAATGCCAGACCTGGTGCTCGGCGCTGCTGTGGATCGTGCCGGCCAGGGTCGAGGGGGCCTGGAAGCTCGACGGCCGCGAATTGAAGCTGGCCCAGCAGTTCCAGCGGCTGAGCGGCACGCTGGGCGCCGCGCCCCTCGATGACGCCACCCTGCGCGGCGATGAGATCTCGTTCTCCGTGAACGGGGTGCGCTATCACGGCAAGGTGAACGGCAACACCATGCAAGGCACGCGCGCCGGAGGCTCGCCCGCCTCGTGGACCGCCGTGCGCGGCTGACGTCCGTCCCTCCCGCCTTCCAGGAGTCCGCATGACCGCGCCACTTTCCCTGAAACAGACGCCGCTCTTCGCCGAGCACCTGGCCTTGTCCGGCAGGATGATCGACTTCGGCGGCTGGTCCATGCCCGTCTCATACGGTTCGCAAATCGACGAGCACCACGCCGTCCGGCGCGGCGCGGGCATGTTCGACGTCTCGCACATGCTCAATGTGGATGTGGTGGGCAGCCAGGCGCGGCCCTACCTGCGCCACCTGCTGGCCAACGACGTCGATCGCCTGGCCGAGCCGGGCAGGGCGCTGTACGCCTGCATGCTCAATCCGCAGGCCGGGGTCGTCGACGACCTGATCGTCTACCTGCTGACGCCGGAGCACTATCGGCTCGTGGTCAATGCCGCCTCGGCCGACAAAGACCTGGTGTGGATGGCGCGCGTTGCCCAGGCCGGCGGCTACGACGTGGCGATCGAGCCGCGCCGGGAACTCGCCATGATCGCGATCCAGGGCCCCCAGGCCCGGGACCGGCTGGCGCAGGCGAGGCCGGCGCTGGGCCGCCTGGCGCGCGGTCTCGCGCCGTTCACGGCCGAAGGGGCCGAGGGCGCGCTGATCGCGCGGACCGGCTACACCGGCGAGGATGGCGTGGAAGTGGTGCTGCCCGGCGCCGAGGCGCCCGCCCTGTGGCGGGACCTGCTGGCGGCGGGCGTCGCGCCCTGCGGCCTGGGGGCGCGCGACACGCTCCGGATCGAGGCCGGCCTGAACCTGTATGGGCAGGACATGGACGAGCTGACCCAGCCGGCCGAGGCCGGACTGGCCTGGACGGTGTCCGACCACGACCCGCAGCGCGACTTCGTCGGGCGCGAGGCGCTGGCCTACGGCCTGAAATGGCAATTGCTGGGACTCAAGCTGCTGGACCGGGGCGTCATGCGCGCCCAGATGGCGGTCCACACGGCCGAGGGCGCCGGCATGGTCACCAGCGGCACCATGTCGCCCACCCTCGGCACGTCCATCGGCTTCGCCCGCGTGCCGGACAGCGTGTCGCCCGGCGACGCGGCCGAAGTGGAGATCCGCGGCCGGCGGGTGCCGGCGGTGGTCTGCCGGCTGCCCTTCGTGCGGCGCGGCAAGATCCTCGACGGCGGTTAGGGCCCATTCCCGGCCCGTGCGAGGCTCCTTCCGGCGGGAACTGGCCCTGGCCCTGATCCGCGCGCGCCGGCCGCCGCCAAGGTTCACTACAATTCCCCCAGACTCTGCCGACCCTTTATCAGGATCCACCCTCATGAACCTTCCTTCCGAACTCAAGTACGCCAAGACCCACGAGTGGATCCGCGCCGACGGCGATCTGCTGGTCGTGGGCATCACCGACCATGCGCAGGACCAACTGGGCGACCTCGTCTACGTCGGCGATGTCAAGGTGGGGGCCAGGCTCCAGGCCGGCGAGACGGCCGGCGTGGTGGAGTCGGTCAAGGCGGCTTCCGACATCTACGCCCCGGTGGCGGGCGAAATCGTGGCCTTCAACGAAGACCTCTCCGCCAGCCCCGAACAACTGAACCAGGAGCCCTACGCCGCCTGGATCTTCAAGCTCCGGCCGGACAACATGGCCGATACCGCCGGCCTGCTCGACGCGGCGGGTTACCAGGCGGCCGTCGGCGCCGAATAGCGCCACCGTCGCGGCCCGTTCCCCCGGGCCGCGGCCGGCACCCGCCCGGCGACCGGGCAGACGCCGTTCCAGCCATTCCATCGCAGGCCCCCGACAGGATACGCTCCCATGCTCAAGGCGCTTGAAGACGATGCGGCATTCATGGCCCGCCATATCGGGCCTTCCGACTCCGACCAGGCCGGGATGCTGGCCGTGGTCGGGGCCGACAGCCTGGACGACCTCGTGCGCCGCGTGGTGCCGGCCGCCATCCTCGAAACCGCTCCCCTGGACCTGCCCGGCCCGAAGGACGAGGCCGGCGTGCTGGCGCAACTCGAGGCCCTGGCCGGGCGCAACACCCTTTTCCGCAGCTACATCGGCCAGGGCTACTACGGCACGCACACGCCGCCGGTCATCCAGCGCAACATCCTGGAGAATCCCGCCTGGTACACCGCCTACACGCCCTACCAGCCCGAGATCTCCCAAGGCCGGCTGCAGGCGCTGCTGGTGTTCCAGACCATGGTGTGCGAGCTGACCGGCCTGGACATCGCCAACGCGTCGCTGCTGGACGAGGCGACGGCGGCGGCCGAGGCCATGACCCTGGCGCGGCGGAGCTCCTCCAGCGATAGCCGGGTGTTCTTCGTGTCCTCGGGCTGCCACCCGCAGACCATCGAGGTACTGCGCACCCGGGCCTCGGCGCTGGATATCGACGTCGTGGCCGGCGACGAGGCCGCCGGCGTGCCCGCGTGTTTCGGCGTCCTGCTGCAATATCCGTGCAGCACCGGCGAAGTGCGGCGCTACGCGCGGATCGCCGCCGGGGTGAAGGCGGCGGGCGGCGTGGTCGCGTGCGCGACCGACCTGCTGGCCCTGGCATTGCTCCAGCCGCCGGGCGAGTGGGGAGCGGACATCGCCATCGGCTCGTCGCAGCGCTTCGGCGTGCCGCTTGGCTACGGCGGTCCGCACGCCGCCTTCATGGCGTGTCGCGACGAGCTCAAGCGCAACCTGCCGGGACGCCTGGTGGGCGTGTCGCGCGATGCCTCGGGCCGGCCGGCGCTGCGGCTGGCGCTGCAGACGCGCGAGCAGCACATCCGCCGCGAGAAGGCCACGTCCAATATCTGCACCTCGCAGGTGCTGCTGGCCGTCATGGCCGCGATGTACGCGGTCTGGCACGGTCCCGACGGCCTCGCGCGGATGGCGGCACGCGTGCACCGCCAGGCGGTGGCGCTGCGCGATGCGCTGGCCCGTCTCGGGGTCGAGGCGAGGCACGAAGCCTTTTTCGATACGCTGCACCTGCGCACGGGCGACCATACCGCCGCCGTCGTGCGCGCGGCCGAGGCGGCGGGCATCAATCTGCGCAAGCTCGACGCGGCGCACCTGGCGGTGTCGCTGGACGAGACCGTGACCGACGCCGACCTGGCATCCCTGCTGGCGGTCTTCGCCGACGGCTGCGGCAGGGCGGGGGCGCGCGGCGCGGACGCGGGCGGCGCGGCCGGGCCCGGGGCGATTCCGCCGGACCTGGTGCGCGATACCCCCGTCCTGTCCCATCCCGTGTTCCGCTCCATCCGCTCGGAAACCGACATGCTGCGCTGGCTGAGGCGGCTGTCCGACATGGACCTCGCGCTGGATCGCACCATGATCCCGCTCGGTTCATGCACGATGAAGCTCAACGCCACGGCCGAGATGATGCCTGTCACCTGGCCCCGCTTCGCCGCGCTGCACCCGTACGCGCCGGCGTGGCAGGCCGAGGGCTACCACGAGCTGGTCGCGGGGCTGTCGCGCGCGCTGTGCGAGATCACGGGCTACGACGCCATCAGCTTCCAGCCCAATTCCGGCGCCCAGGGCGAGTATGCCGGCCTGATGGCCGTGCGCGCCTATCATGCGGCGCGCGGCGAAGCGGCGCGCGACATCTGCCTGATCCCGGCCTCGGCCCACGGCACCAACCCCGCCTCCGCCCAACTGGCGGGAATGCGGGTCGTGGTGGTGGCCTGCGACCGGCAGGGCAATGTGGACGTGGAGGACCTGCGCCGCAAGGCGGCGGAGGCGGGGCAGGGCCTGGCGGCGCTGATGGTGACCTATCCGTCCACCCATGGCGTGTTCGAGGACGCCATCGGCGAGATCTGCCGCATCGTCCACGACCACGGCGGCCAGGTCTATCTGGACGGGGCCAACATGAACGCGCTGGTCGGCCTGGTCAAGCCCGGCCGTATCGGCGCCGACGTGTCCCACCTGAACCTGCACAAGACCTTCTGCATTCCGCATGGCGGCGGCGGGCCGGGGGTGGGGCCGGTGGCGGTGCGGGCGCACCTGGCGCCCTACCTGCCCGGCGTGGTCGGCGAGGACGGCCGGCTGCCGGACGGCACGCCATGCGGGCCCGTGGCCGCCGCGCCGCTGGGGTCGGCGGGGATCCTGCCCATTCCGGCCGCCTACGTGGCGCTGATGGGCCCCGAGGGACTGCGCAGGGCGACCCAGGTCGCCATCCTGAACGCCAACTATGTGGCGCGCCGGCTGGCCGGTCACTATCCCGTCCTGTACACCGGCCGCGGCGATCATGTGGCGCACGAATGCATACTCGACCTGCGGCCCATCAAGCAGCGTTGCGGTATCGATGCCGAGGACGTGGCCAAGCGCCTGATCGACTACGGCTTCCACGCCCCGACGATGAGCTTTCCGGTGGCTGGCACGCTGATGGTGGAGCCTACCGAATCCGAGAGCCGCGCCGAGCTGGACCGCTTCATCGAGGCGATGATCGCCATACGCGTCGAGATCGCGGAAATCGAGGCGGGCGAACAGGACCGCAACGACAACCTGCTCAAGAACGCGCCGCACACCGCCGAGACGCTGCTGGCGCGGGACTGGCCGCATCCGTATGCGCGCGAGCGCGCGGCCTATCCGCTGCCGTCGCTGCGCGAGCACAAGTATTGGCCGCCGGTGGGGCGGGTGGACAACCTGTACGGCGACCGCAACCTGGCCTGCTCGTGCCCGCCCATGAGCGACTACGCCTTGGGCGCGGGTGGAGATCCAGCGTGAACAGGCCCTGGGCCGCGGCCGGGATCAGTCCATGGCCACGTGCGGCGCGTCCTCGCCCGCGGCGCGGCGGCGCGACCGCACGACGGCCAGCAGCGGCACCACGCACAGGGTGGCGATGAACATCAGCTTGAATGCGTCGACGTAGGCGATCATCGAGGCCTGTTGCGTCACCATCTGGTTCAACGATTCCAGCGTGGAAGGCGAGCTCAGGTCGTAGTTCTGCACGAGCGCGGCATTGGCCGGATGCATATGCTCGACCAGCGAGGCATGGACGACCTGGGTGTTGCGCGTGACCTGCGCCTGGATCACCGAGATGCCTATGCTGCTGCCGATGTTGCGCATCAGGCTGAAGATGGCGGTGCCGTCGGCCCGCAGTTCGGGGGCCAGCGTGGCGAAGGTGACCGCGCTCAGGGGGACGAATACGAAGCCCAGGCCCACGCCCTGGATGACGCCCGGCCAGACGATATCGTTCTCCGACAGGACCAGCGTATAGCCCATCATCTGGTAGAGCGCGACGGCCGATACCAGAAAGCCGGCCAGCAGCATCATGCGCACGTCCATGCGCCCGACCAGCCGTCCCGCGATCAGCATGGCCACCATGGTGCCCACGCCGCTGGGCGCGGTGACCAGGCCCGTGGTGGCCACCGGATAGCCCATCAGCGCCTCCAGCATGGGCGGCAGCAGGGCGCGCGTCGCGTACATCACCGCGCCGATCACGAAGATGAAACAGGTGCCCGTGACGAAGTTGCTGTCCTTCAGGAGTTCGTAGCGGAAGAAGGACCCCTTGCCCGCGGTGGCCGTGTGCAGCGCGAAGAAGACGAAGCTGACCAGCGCCACGGCAGCTTCGATGCGTATCTCCAGCGAGCTGAACCAGTCCAGTTGCTGGCCGCGGTCCAGCATGGCCTGCAGGGCGCCGATCGCCAGCGACAAGGTGATGAACCCGAAGAAGTCCAGCGCCTGCCGGGCCGAGGGCTTGGAACGAGGCAGGTAGGTCAGCACGCCGAACAGCGCGAAAGCGCCGATGGGCAGGTTGATCAGGAACACCCATCGCCAGTTGTAGCTGTCCGTCAGCCACCCGCCCAGCGTCGGGCCCAGTATCGGTCCCACCATCACGCCCACGCCCCAGATCGCCATGGCCTGCGGTTGCTTGTCGCGCGGATTGATGTCGAGCAGGATCGATTGGGACAGCGGCACCAGCGCGGCGCCGAACAGGCCTTGCAGCAGCCGCGCGCCGACGATCTGGGCAAGGGTCTCGGACAGGCCGCACAGCAGCGACGCCACGGTGAAGCCGCTGACCGCGACCGCCAGCAGGCGCTTGACGCCGAGCCGCGCGGCCAGCCAGCCGGTCAGCGGCGTGGCGATGGCGGCGGCCACGATGTACGAGGTCAGCACCCAGCTGATCTCGTCCTGGGAGGCGGACAGCGTGCCCTGCATGTGCGGCAGCGCGACGTTGGCGATGGTGCTGTCCAGCGTCTGCATCAGCGTGGCGAGCATGATGGACAGCGTGATCATGCGCCGGTTGAGCGGCGCGGCGGAGGTTTGCACGGTAAACGTCCGGCGGGACTGGAATGGTATGCAGGTATATCATATGCTTGCTTACATATTCCCGAACGCGCGTCGATGGGTGACAATATCGCGCGTTTCCCCTTCCGGTCTTCCCATGGCGACTCCCTACGACAAGCGCTTCGGTTTCATGGTGTCCGACATCGGCCGGCTGATGAGCACCGAGTTCGACCGCCGGGCGCGCGGGCGGCTGGCGCTCAGCCGCGCGCAGTGCCGCCTGGCCCTGTACCTGTCCTTCCTGGGGCCGATGACGCAGGCGCAACTGGCCGAGACGCTGGACGTCACGCCCATGACCGTCGCCCGCATGCTGGACCGGATGCAGGAGGGCGGCTGGGTCACGCGCATGCCGGTGCCCAACGACAGGCGGGCATTCCGTGTCGAGGCCACGGCCAAGGCCGAGTCCATGCTGGCGGAGGCGCTGAGCGTGGGCGACGAGCTGGCCGCTTTCGCGCTGCGTGGCCTGACCGAGGAAGAGCGCGGCCAGTTGATGGGATTGCTGCAACGCGTCCGCGACAACATGACCACGCCGGACGGCGGATAAGCCTTGCCGAAGCCGCGCCGTCCCGCATTCGGCGCGAAATGAGAGCGAATTGCAAAAACTCGCGCAGCGCTTAAAATGCTGCACATGCGACATTGGTACGCGTTTCTCGTATTGCTGTGCCTGCCCCTTCAATGGGCGTGGGCGGAGTCCGCCGTGTGCCAGTTCAAGGCCCACGTGGTGGCCGGCTACCAGCATGCCCGTGTCGCGTCCCACCTGCCCACGGCGGTCGCCCAGGAACTGCGCGAGATGCCACAGGCCGGCGCCGCCGCCCAGATCGACATGCCGCGCTGGGAGTTCGAGCTGGACGAGGAATTCGACATCGTCGAGCAGATTTCCGAGCCCGACTGGGGCGACGTGGCGGTGGATGGCCTGGCCTGCCGGCCGCCGGTCAACGACAATTCGTACAGCGGTGTCCCGCTGGACCCCCACGAGTTCGACCTTCCCCTGTGCGTCGCGATCACCGCGCCCACCCTGGGCGACTCGCTGTTCGTCGCTTCGCCGCGTCCTCCCGCGCCGGCTCCGGTGTTCCGGGCCTACCGGCCGCCGTCACTGACGGCCTGATCCGCGTCACTTTCGTCTGCGGCGGCAGCTAGCCGCCGCACGCGCCTTGCCGGCGGCCCCCTGGGCCGTCGCGCGTGTTCGTCCCAACGATCATCATGAAGCCCATCACACTCGTTTTGTCAGTGTGGCTGGCGGGCATGTGTACCCACGCGGCTGCAGCGCAGCCCTACACGCTCGACCAGCTATTGTCCCTTGCCCTGCAGGGCAACAAAGGTGTCGAGGCCGCCGCCGCCGGCGTCGACGCCGCCCAGGCCGGCCTGACCACCGCCCGGGCCTATCCCAATCCCGAGGTGGAGTTCACCACGGGCCGCGTCTCGGCGCGCCAGCCCGGCACCGCCACCGGCATCGGCCAGACGTTGTCCATTACGCAGCGCATCGACCTGCCCAGCCAGCGCCAGCTGCGGCGCGAATTGGCGACCGGGACGCTGAGGTCCGTCACCGCGGGGCAGGAGTTCTTCGTGGCGGGGCTCGTGGCCCAGGTCAAACGCGGGTTTTACGAGACGCTGCGGCGCGAGGCCGAGTTCGCCGCGGCCCAGGAAGACCTGGTGCTGACCCAGCAGTTGTACAACCGCGCCCAGGTCCGGGTGGACGTGGGCGATGCGCCCAAGTACGAGGCGATCCGCGTCGCGGCCGAGCTGCTGAATGCGCAGAAGAACAACCAGAGCGCCCTGTTGCGCGTGAACCAGGCCAAGTCCTTCCTGCGCCAGCAGGTCGGCGGCATCCTGCCCACGGCGTTCGCCGTGGACGGCCGGCTGGGCGGGACGCCCGCCCTGGAGCCGCTGGGCAAGTTGCGGGAGGTGATGCTGGCGGGCAATCCCGAACTTACCCAGTTCCGGGCGGAGGTGCTGCGAGCCCGCACCGCGGTGGACTACGAACGTTCGCTGCGCATGCCCTCGGTGGCGCTCAAGGCCACGTCCAGCCGCGACCCCGACACGCGCGACACGCAGTTCGGCGTGGTGGTCAGCGTGCCCTTGTGGGACCGCCGCCAGGGCCCGATCGACGAGGCCGCCGCCACCGCCATGCGCGCGCGCAGCCTGCTCGAGGCGCGCGAGTTCGAACTGACCCAGCAACTGGATTCCGCCTACCAGCAGTTCCAGATCGCCGCCTCGCAGGTCGAGGCGCTGGAGTCGGGCATCGTGCGCCAGGCCGAAGCCGCGTTGAACGTGGCCGAGGCCGCTTATCGCTATGGCGAGCGGGGGATCATCGACTACATCGATGCCCAGCGCGTGCTGCGTACCGCGCGCAACGACCTGATCGCCGCCCAATTCGATCTGCAAATGGCCGCCGTGGAAATCGAGCGGCTGCTGGCCAACTCTTCCGCAGGTGACCCTTCATGATTCCGAGCCAATTCCGCACGACCTTCCACGGCATCCGCCGGGCCCGGCCGGCCGCCGGCCGATGGAGCCTCCTCGCGGCGTTCTGCCTCGTCCTGGCCGCCTGCGGCGACAAGCCCTCGACCGAGGCAGTCCCGGCCGAAGTCCTCGACCCTGGCATCGTGATCGCGGACGAGGCCATGCAGGCCCGCATCAAGATTTCCGCGATCTCGGTGGAACCGTTCAGCGACGTGCTGCGTGTCGCGGGCCGCATCGATTTCGACCGCCAGCGCATGGCCCGCATCGGCGCGCCAGTGACGGGGCGGGTAACCGACATCAACACCACGCTGGGCGCGGCGGTCAAACCCGGCGACGTGCTGGCGCGTCTGCACAGCACCGAGCTTGGCAGCGCGCAACTGGCCTACCTGAAGGCCCGGGCCCAGTCCGAGCTGCAGCAGAACGCCCGCGAGCGGGCCCGGCTGCTGTTCGCCGCCGACGTGATCGGCAAGGCCGAATTGCAGCGGCGCGAGAACGAATACGCGGTGGCCGCGGCCGAATTGCGCGCCGCTTCCGAGCAGTTGAGCGTGCTGGGCATGTCGCCGCCGGCGATCGCCCGCATGGGGCAGTCGGGCGAGATCAGCTCCTTTTCGCCGGTGGTGTCCACCCTGCGCGGATCGGTGGTGGAGTTCAAGGTATCGCCAGGACAGGTGGTGCAGCCGGCCGACGCGCTGTTCACGGTGGCCGACCTGTCGCGCGTGTGGGCCGTGGCCGAAGTGCCTGAGCAGCAGGCCGACCTGGTGGCGGCGGGGCAGACCGTCGATATCGAGGTTCCCGCGCTGGGCAACCGGAAGATTTCGGGCGAGCTGATCTTCGTCGGCCAGGTGGTCGATCCGGCCACGCGCACCGTGCCGGTCAGGACAGCCATCGACAATGCCGACGGCAGGCTCAAGCCGGCGATGCTGGCGACCATGCTGATCGCCAGCCGGCCGACCGGGCAGCTCGTGATTCCCGCATCGGCCGTGGTGCGATTCGAGAACGAAGATCTCGTCTATGTCGAGATCGAGCCGGGGCGCTTTCGCGCGACCCAGGTGCAGATGGGAGCCTCGTACAACGGCAAGCGGGTGGTCACCTCGGGCCTGAAAGCCGGCGACCGCGTCGTCGTCGAAGGCGCCTTCCACCTCAACAACCAGCGCGCTGGCGTCGATCCGGAGTAACGATCATGCTCGAGAAAATCGTCCGCGCTGCCCTGCAGCAGCGGCTGATCATCGTCGTGCTGGCGGTGGTGGCCCTGGTGGCCGGCCTGGACGCCATGCGCAAGCTGTCGGTGGATGCCTTCCCGGACGTCACCAACGTCCAGGTCCAGATCGCGACCGATGCCACCGGCCGCTCGCCGGAAGAGGTCGAGCGCTTCGTGACCGTGCCCATCGAGATCGCGATGACCGGCCTGCCAGGGCTGGAGGAGATGCGTTCGCTGAACAAGCCGGGGCTGTCGCTGATCACGCTGGTCTTCACCGATGCGACCGACGTCTATTTCGCGCGCCAACTGGTGATGGAGCGGCTGATCGAGATCGGCTCGCGCATGCCCGCCGGCGTGACACCCGTGCTCGGGCCGGTTTCCACCGGCCTGGGGGAGGTGTACCAGTACACCCTGGACCGGCCCGACGACGGCGACCGGGAGCTGACGCAGAAAGAATTGACCGAGCGGCGCATCGTCCAGGACTGGGTGGTGCGGCCGCTGTTGCGCTCGATCCCGCAGGTGGCCGAGATCAATTCGCAGGGTGGCTACGTGAAGCAGTACCAGGTGCTGGTCAATCCCGACCGCATGAGCCACTACGGCATCACGCTGCAACAGGTCTACGAGGGGCTGGCGCGCAACAACGCCAATTCCGGCGGCGGCATCCTGCCGCACTACGCGGAGCAGTACCTGATACGTGGCGTGGGCCTGATCGAGAACCTGCAGGACATCGCCAACATCGTGCTGGCCGAATCCAACGGCACGCCCGTCTATGTGCGGGACGTGGCCGGGGTCAGCATGGGGCACGAGGTCCGCTACGGCGCCGTGGTCAAGAACGGCGTGACCGAGTCCGTGGGCGGCATCGTCATGATGATGCGGGGCGGGAACGCCAAGGAGGTCGTGGCGCGCATCAAGCAGCGGGTGGCCGAGATCAACGGCCAGGGCATGCTGCCCGACGGCCTGCGGATCGTGCCCTACTACGATCGCAGCGAACTGGTCGACGCCGCCCTGTGGACCGTGGCCAAGGTGCTGCTGGAGGGCGTCCTGCTGGTCGTCGTCGTCCTGTTCCTGTTCCTGGGGGATGTGCGGTCCTCGCTGATCGTCGTGGCGACACTGGTACTGACACCGCTCCTGACCTTCTTCGCGATGAACCGGCTGGGGATCTCGGCCAACCTGATGTCGCTGGGGGGGCTGGCGGTCGCCATCGGCCTGATGGTCGACGGTTCCGTGGTCGTGGTCGAGAACGCCTTCGCCCACCTGGGCCACGCCAAGGAAAACGGCGAGAGCAAGATCCGCATCATCCTCAAGGCGGTGGCCGAGGTGGCGACGCCGGTCGTGTTCGGCATCGGCATCATCATCCTGGTGTTCCTGCCGCTGATGACGCTGCAGGGCATGGAAGGCAAGATGTTCGCGCCGCTGGCCTACACCATCGCCATCGCGCTGGCGATCTCGCTGGTGCTGTCCCTGACCCTGTCGCCGGTGCTGTCGTCCTACCTGCTCAAGGGGGGCGCCGAGCACGACACGCGCATGATCGCCTTCATGAAGCGGCATTACCTGCGCATGCTGGACTGGGTGCTGCGCAATACCAGGAAGACCGTCGTGATGGCGGTACTGGCCTTCGCCGCGTCGCTGGCCATGCTGCCCCTGCTGGGTACCGCATTCATTCCCGAGATGAAGGAAGGTTCGATCGTGCCGGGCATCAACCGCGTGCCCAACATTTCGCTCGAAGAGTCGATCGAACTGGAGCGGCAGGCCATGAAGATCATCATGGGCGTGCCGGGTGTGAAGTCGGCGATTTCCGGCGTGGGCCGGGGCGAGAGCCCGGCGGATCCGCAGGCGCAGAACGAGTCCACGCCCATCGTCAGCCTCAAGCCTCAGGAAGAGTGGCCCGAGGGCTGGAACCAGGACACCATCGCCGAGGAAATCCGCAAGCGCCTGCAAGTGATTCCCAGCGCGCAGGTCATCATGGCGCAGCCGATCTCCGACCGGGTCGACGAAATGGTCACCGGTGTGCGTTCGGACGTGGCCGTCAAGGTGTTCGGCGAAGACCTGGACCGGCTGCTGCAGAAGGCGCAGGAGATCGCGCGGGTGGCCGAGACGGTGCCGGGCGCGCGCGACGTGCGGGTGGACCGGGTCAGCGGCCAGCAGTACTTGTCGATCAACATCGACCGCCAGGCCATCGCCCGTTATGGCCTGAACGTGTCGGACGTGCATGACGTGATCGAAGTGGCCATCGCCGGCAAGACCGCTACCGAGATCTATGAGGGCGAGCGCAGGTTCTCGGCGGCCGTACGCCTGCCCGAGAATTTCCGCGGCAGCGTTCAGGCCATCCGCCAGATCCTGCTGACCACGCCGCATGGCGTGCGCGTGCCGCTCGAGAGCCTAGCCGCGATCGAGGTGCGCGACGGGCCGGCGCAGATCAGCCGCGAAGGCGGCAAGCGGCGCGTGGTGGTCGCCATCAACGTGCAGGGCCGTGACCTGGGCGGGTTCGTGGCGGAGCTGCAGCAGACGGTGCGGGGCAAGGTGCAACTGCCCACCGGCTACCACCTGGAGTGGGGCGGGCAGTTCCAGAACATGGAGCGCGCGCTGGGCCATTTGTCCATCATCGTGCCCGCCACCGTGGCCGCCATCTTCTTCCTGCTGTTCCTGTTGTTCAACTCGGTGCGCTACGCGACGCTGATCATCACGGTGCTGCCGTTCGCCTCCATCGGCGGCATCATCGCGCTGTTCGTGACGGGTGAGTACCTGTCGGTGCCGGCATCGGTGGGATTCATCGCGCTGTGGGGCATCGCCGTGTTGAACGGGGTGGTGATGGTGTCCTGCATACGCAAGCTGCGGATGGAAGGCATGCCGCTGGCCGAGGCGGTGGTGGAAGGAGCGACCATGCGGTTCCGGCCGGTCATGATGACGGCGACCGTGGCCATGCTGGGCCTGGTTCCCTTCCTATTCGCGACCGGACCGGGATCGGAGGTCCAGCGGCCGCTGGCGGTGGTGGTGATCGGCGGGCTGATCTCTTGCACGCTGCTCACGCTGCTGGTGCTGCCCACGCTGTATCGCTGGTTCGACGAGGAGTCGCCCGAGGCATAGGCGAAGAATCCCCAGCCGCCGAGGCG
The DNA here is from genome assembly GCF_058793475.1 of Pigmentiphaga sp. MLSB6-MA01. Taxonomy (NCBI): domain Bacteria; kingdom Pseudomonadati; phylum Pseudomonadota; class Betaproteobacteria; order Burkholderiales; family Alcaligenaceae; genus Pigmentiphaga; species Pigmentiphaga sp. MLSB6-MA01. Next base: position 686,528 of record NZ_JBXAFV010000001.1, read on the forward strand.
GCTGGACGGCAACGCAAGGAGAAAGCGAATGAAGGAAATCAAGGCGATCATACGGCCGGTGCGCCTGGACGACGTGCGCGAGGCGCTGATGCGCACGCCGGGTTTTCCCGGCATGACCGTCACGCACGTCGAAGGGTGCAGCGCCCCGGGCCGGCACCAGCCGCAGAACCTGAAGGAAGAGCTGCTGGATTTCTCGCCCAAGGTGCGCATCGACATGGTGGTGCCGGACGAGTACGCCGACATCCTGTACGACGCCCTGAAGCTGGCGGCCTCGACGGGCCACATCGGCGATGGCCTGGTCTGGATGGGCGAGGTGTCGCGGTGCGACTATCTGTGGCAGCCCGGCCAGCGGGGAGGCTGATCCGGGGCCGGCCGGCGAGTGCGGTTGGCCGGACAGGATTTCCGTTGTTTTTCTGAAATATGGCAAAACCGGCCCGCACCAGGGCCGGTTTTGCCATGTGCGCGGTCCCTGCGTAATGGCATGGATATTGCACGGTCCACCTGCCGGCCGGCTTGGAGAACGGCGGTTCATCTGGCACGAAGGAGAGAGGAAGAAAGGCGCGTGGCTTGGCGCGGTCCGCCGCATCGGTGCGGTGGCCTGCAATGACTGATGTGTCGCAAAGAAAAAACGGAGACAGACATGGACAGGTACGGACGAATCCGATGGTCGTCGTTGGCGGCGGCCGCCTTGTTGCTGGCCGCCTGTGGCGGAGGCGGCGATGGTGACGGCGGTGGCTCGACCCCGCCTCCAGGCCCGGGCGCCCAGGTGCCGGGCGTCAAGGAGCAAGTGGAAATCGTACGGGACCGCCATGGCGTGTCCCATATCTTTGCCCAGAACCAGCGCGACCTGTTCTTCGCCCAAGGCTACAACGCCGCGCGCGATCGCCTCTGGCAACTGGACCAGTGGCGGCGGCGGGGCGAGGGCAAGATGGCCGAGCAGTTCGGCGCCCGCTTCGTGCCGGCCGACCGCGCGGCGCGCAAGTTCCTGTTCCGCGGCGATACCGAAGCGGAGTTCGCCAGCTATCACCCGCAGGGCAAGGAAATCCTGACGGCTTTCTCCGATGGCATCAATGCCTACGTCGACGAGGTCAAGGCGGATCCCGCCAAGCTGCCCATCGAATTCCGCCTGACCGGCACCGAGCCCGGCCGCTGGTCGCCCACGTCGTCGCTGATACGTATCTATGGCATCACGCGCAACGTCAGTACCGAGATCTCGATGGCCCGGCGCATCGCCGCCGTCGGACTGCCGGTCACGCAGGAACTGACCGACCAGCAACCGCCCAGGACCCTGCAAGTGCCGGCGGGGCTGGATGTCGGAACCCTGACCACGGCCATCCTGGCCGAGTATCAATTGGCGCGCAACGGCATGGCGTTCGAGGCGGGGGATTTCCCGCGCAGCCCGCTGTCGCCGGTCGCCCGCGAGCGCCTGGCCTCGGCCTTGTCGGCCAGCGGCGGCACGGCCGCGCGCGAGCCCGAGGAACTGCTGGCCCTCCAGCACGAAAGCAACAACTGGACGGTATCCGGGGACCGCACCGCCTCGGGCAAACCGATCCTGGCGGGGGATCCGCACCGTGCGATCAGCATGCCGTCGCTGCGCTACATGGTCCATCTGCACGCGCCGGGCTGGAACGTGATCGGCGCCGGCGAGCCCGCGCTGCCGGGCGTGTCGATGGGGCACAACGAACGCATCGCGTTCGGCCTGACCATCTTCGCCTATGGCGACGAGGAGGACCTGTACGTCTACGAGACCAACCCGGCCAATCCCGACCAGTACCGCTACAAGGGGGCGTGGCAAACCATGACGAAGGTGGAGGAGAACGTGCCCGTGCGCGGCCAGGCCGAGCAGAAGGTGACGCTCAAGTTCACGCGCCATGGTCCGGTGGTGTACGAGGATGCGGCGGCCAACAAGGCCTATGCCGTTCGCGCCGCGTACCTGGAATTCCCGGGCACGGCGGCCTACCTGGCCAGTCTGCGGCTGAACCAGGCGAACAACTGGACCGAGTTCAGCGAAGGCATGGCGCGGCATTTCACGCCGGGCGAGAACATGGTCTACGCCGACGTGGACGGCAACATCGGCTGGTTCGGCGGTTCGCTGGTGCCGATACGGCCCAACCCGGACTGGAGCGGACTGCTGCCGGTGCCGGGGGACGGGCGCTACGAATGGGCGGGGTATCTGTCCGGCTCGCTGCTGCCGCGCATCCTGAATCCCCGCGAGGGCTTCTTCGCCACGGCCAACCAGTACAACGTCCCGGACGACTACGCCTACCGCGACCTGACCAATACCATGGGCTGGGCGGAAGCCTACCGCTACGACCGCATCGTCGAGGTGCTCAAGACCGCCACGCGGCACACCGTGCAGGACTCCGCCAAATTGCAGATCGACGAGTTGTCCCTGCCGGCGCGCACGCTGGTGCCCATGCTGGCCGGCCTGAACTCCGGCGACGCGGACGTGGCCGAGGCCTTGCAGCGCCTGCGTGCCTGGGACTACGTGGCCAGCGTCGATTCCGTGGCCGCCACCATCTTCGAGGTCTGGCTGCCCAAGGTCTCCACGCAGGTCTCCAATCTGATCGTGCCGGCGGCGGGGCGTTCGCTGTTCGGGACGCTGTCCAAGCCCGTGGTGTTCGCGCGGCTTGCGGCGCCTGATGCGGTGTTCGGCGCGGATCCGGTCGCGGGGCGCAACGCACTGCTGCTCGATACGCTGAAGTCGGCCATGGGCGACCTGAAGACGCGGATGGGTGGAGACGTTTCGGCATGGAAGTGGGGGTCGGTGCACCACATCAAGTTCGACCATGAACTGGCGGCCTTCCTCGATGCCGGTACGGCCAGCGGCCTGGCCACCCAGCGTTTCTCCGTCGGCGGCACCGGCGATACCGTCCACCGGGCCTCGTACCGGACGTCGGACTTCCGCGTGACCAGCGGCGCGTCCTACCGGCAGATCATCGATGTGTCCGATTGGGACAAGTCGCTCGCGATCAACGTGCCGGGGCAGTCCGCCGATCCGGACAGCCCGTACTATGACAACCTCCTGGAGGCCTGGGCCAAGGGCGAGTACTTCCCGATGGTCTATACCCGAGGCGCGATCGATGCCGTGAAGGCCGATTCGTGGACGCTGCGTCCGGTGGCGCGCTGAAGGGGGCGGCGATGCGCAAACCGATCGCGATCGCATCGGCGCTGGTGGTGCTGGCGGCGCTGCTCGCCGCCGGCAGCGCCGCGGGCAGCCGCGTCACGGTGCTGGTGCTGGATGTGCCGGACCGGCAGGCCACGCTGCTGGTCAGGCGCAGCGCGGCGCTCGGCATGGGCTGGTTGGAGTCCGAGGCTACGCTGTGCCGGCGCCAGGCGCCGGGCTCGCCCCTGCACTCGGTGATGCTGTCACCGGAGTTCTGCCCGCTGGCCCTGGCGGCGGGCCGGGAAACCCGCGGGGAGCGCGTCCTGTTGACCTTGCCGTTCCAGGCCTGGCTGCATGGACTGGCCGGGCGGGGATCCAGCGCCGGCAGGCCTTAGGCCCGCGTCCGGTCATAGGTGACGAAGTCGTAGCCCAGGCCGTCCTCGGGCGGCTGGGGCTCGCGCGAGGATTCGCGCCATTGGCCGGGAGGCAGCGGTGGGAACCAGGCGTCGCCCGGCACGTCGGCATGCACCTCGGTGGCGATGAGGGTGTCCGCGCGATCCAGCGCGGCGGCGTATATCTGCGCCCCGCCTATCACGAACACCTGGGCGGCGTCCCCGGCCGCGGCCAGGGCCTCTTCCAGCGTGTGTACCACCGTGGCGCCCCCGGCCGCATAGGCCGGGTCGCGGGTGATGACGATGTTCTGGCGGCCGGGCAGCGGCCGGCCCAGCGATTCCCAGGTCTTGCGGCCCATGACGATGGGATGGCCGAGGGTGGTGCGCTTGAAGTGCGCCAGGTCGCCACGCAGGCGCCACGGCAGGGCATTGTCGCGTCCAATGACGCGGTTGCTGGCGTAGGCGACGATAAGGATGAGCTGGGCGGGCATGGCGGGGAAGAGTCTGGCGTATCCAGCCCGCAATCTAGCATGAACGCCGTACGGTCCCCGGAGGCGCCGGCCGGGGTGGATGGCTGTCAGGCGGCGGGATTTCTGATACAACGCATGCCTGTGGGTCCGGTTCGCGTCGCGGCCGGGCCGCATCACGACAACAATCATTCATCAACAAGGGAAGACAAGGGAATTATGGGAACGCAGATCGAATTGACCGCCTCGGACGGTGCCACCATTTCCGCCTACCGCGCCGACCCGGCCGGCAAGCCGCGCGGCGGCCTGATCGTGTGCCAGGAAATCTTCGGGGTCAACGTCCATGTCCGCGGCGTGTGCGACCGCTATGCCCAGGAAGGCTACCTGGCGATCGCCCCCGCGTTCTTCGACCGTATCGAGCCGGGCGTGGAGCTGGGCTATGAGCCCGACGACATCGCCAAGGGACGCGGATTGATGCAGAAGGCCTCCATCGACAACGCCCTGAAGGACGTTGCCGCGGCGATGGCCGTCGCGAGCGAAGCGGGCAAGGTCGGCATCGTCGGCTATTGCTGGGGCGGCACCGTGGCATGGGCCGCCGCGGGGCGCCTGGACGGCCTGTCGGCCGCCATTCCCTACTATGGCGGCGGCATCGCGGCCATCGCCAGCCAGAAGCCGCGCATTCCGACCATGGCGCATTTCGCGGAAAACGACCACTCCATCCCGATGACCGACGTCGAGAAGATCCGCGCCGCCCAGCCCGAGGTGATCATCCACACCTATGTGGCCAGTCACGGCTTCAACTGCGAGATGCGGGGTGCGTACGACAAGCCCAGCGCCGACCTGGCGCTCGCGCGCTCGCTGGAGTTCCTGCGCCAGCACGTGGGCTGACGCGAAACGTCGCCCGGCCGCATAGGGTAGGAGGAACAGTGCCTGGGCCGGAGTGGCGTTCATTTTCTTGACCCGGTCTTGTCCGGGGTGCCGGGGCCGGCGGGTGGGCGGGGCGCAAACGAAGCCGGTCCCGCTGCGCGGGACTTCCCGGTGGGGACAGGGTGGACGGGGCGGGCGCAGAACTCGGGCGGGAACAGTCCCCCGGACTGTTCCCAAGGCCGCC